>CAZDVW010000001.1:0-159244 GCA_964509205.1 uncultured Sutterella sp.
TTCTTCCTTGTCTGGAGCCTCAGACCTTCACTTTGCGGCGGATTCTATCCTCTACGGCCTCAACAAGATCTGCGGGATCACTTCCCCGGAGGCGCTGTCGGCGGCCATCGCCGGGCATGCGGCCATCGCCGGTTTGATTTTCTGCGAAAAATCACCGCGAAATCTCACTCGGGAGCAGGCACTATCGTTAAGCCAAATGGCCAAGGGACGCATCAAACTAGCCGCCGTCTTTGCGGACATGCCGATTACTGCCATGGTTGAGCTCGTCAAACTCACAGGCGCCTCTTACGTGCAGCTGCACGGAAACGAAAGCATTGAAACGATCGCTAAGTTGCGTGCTGCACTGCCTTCTGTCGGCATCATCAAGGCTTTACGCATCCGTAGCGACGAGGACTTTGCCGCATACTCTCAATATGCTCCCTTGTGCGATCTGATGCTTTTGGACTCGGGCACTCCAGGCTCAGGAACCTCTTTTGACTGGAAACGCATTCCGGCAACGGTCGACCGCCATCGAACGTTGCTTTCCGGCGGCATCGGCTGCCGCAACCTGAAAGAGGCTTTGGCACAAGGCTTTTTAGGCGTTGATATGAACTCGGCTTTAGAAAAGCAAAAAGGCATGAAAGATCCGGAGCTCATCAAAAACGCACTCGAAATCATTCACGAAACCATTTAAAGAGGAACAACCATCATGACTATTTTGAATCCTTTCTTTGGTAAATACGGCGGACAATACGTACCCGAGGTACTGATTCCCGCCTTGGATCAACTGGAAAAAACGTTTATTGAGGCTCGAAAGGATCCGCTCTTCAAAAAAGAACTCAGCGATCTTTTAAACAAATATGCCGGTCGTCCCACGCCGCTGACTTTGTGCCGCAATCTGACGGCCGGAACCAAAACAAAGATTTATCTGAAGCGCGAAGACCTCCTGCACGGAGGAGCACACAAAACGAACCAAGTCTTGGGCCAAGCGCTTTTGGCAAAACGCATGGGAAAGACTCGAATCATTGCTGAGACCGGAGCCGGTCAGCACGGTGTGGCCACGGCACTGATCTGTGCACTGCTCGGATTCAAGTGCTGCATCTACATGGGCATCAAAGACACCGAACGTCAAAAACCCAACGTGTTTCGCATGCGTCTGTTGGGAGCGGAAGTTCGTCCCATTGCTGTCGGTGCAGGTACTTTAAAAGAAGCGTGCAACGAGGCCTTGCGCGACTATGCGGCCAACTTTGAAAACACGCACTACATGATCGGCACCGCAGCCGGCCCCCACCCCTTCCCGACTATCGTGCGGGAATTTCAAAAGATCATCGGCGAAGAGATTCACGAACAAATCTTAAAAGAAGAAGGACGTCTGCCCGATGCCTGCATCGCCTGCGTAGGGGGCGGATCCAATGCCATCGGCATGTTCACGGACTTCTTAGATACCGACGTGCCTTTGTACGGCGTCGAACCCGCCGGGAAGGGACTGGATTCCGGCAAAACCGGCGCCACGATTCAGCGCGGAACCGACGGAATTTTCTTCGGAGCTTTATCCAAAAACTTGCAAACCCCTGACGGACAAATCAAGGAGTCTTATTCCATCTCCGCCGGTCTTGATTTCCCTTCCGTCGGACCTCAGCACGCCTATCTTGATTCCATCGGGCGCGTCCGATACGTCGGAGCAACCGATAAGGAAGCCCTGGAAGCCTTTGTACTGCTTTCAGAAAAGGAAGGCATCATCCCCGCGCTTGAATCCTCTCATGCGCTGGCTCATGCCATCAGGATGATGCGTCAAAACCCCGATAAGGAACAGATTTTGGTAGTCAACATTTCCGGTCGCGGCGACAAAGATATCTTCAGCGTTGCCAATTATTTTCAACAATTAGGATGCATTCGCAGTGACGGCACCATTGATCCCTCGGTGCTCAAGGACTAAGGAGAAAAAAATGCAACATCGTTTTGAAAAGCGCTTTGCCTCTTTGCAGGCTCGTCATGAAGGCGGCTTCATGCCTTTTACCACGCTTTGCGACCCGGACAAGGAAACTTCGCTCCAAATTCTTGAAGCACTGATCAAGGGCGGGGCCGATGCCTTGGAATTAGGTTTTCCCTTCTCTGACCCCTGTGCTGACGGTCCCGTCATCCAAAATGCGGACAAACGCGCTTTAGACTCAGGCGCAGTGACGGCTGACTTCTTTGATTTAATCGCCGCTGTTCGAGAACGTCACCCCGACATTCCGATGTCGATTTTGGTATACGCCAACGTGGTCACAGCGCACGGTACTGAGAACTTTTTCAAACAAGCCAACCGGTCAGGATTGGATGCCGTACTCATTCCGGACGTCCCCGTTGATATGCTCGAAACACACGAGAACTTCCTAAAATGTGCTGAGGACAACGACGTCAACACCGTACTCATTGCTCCTCCCAATGCCTCGGAAGAAACTCTCGAGAAAATCGCACGGCTATCCAAGGGTTATGTCTACGTGCTTTCTCGTTTCGGCACAACCGGTACAGAGAATTCTCTCGGCCGCCCCGTCGACATCATCAAGCGACTCAAAGCCTTGCATGGAGCGCTCCCTATTTTGGGATTCGGCATTTCGACCCCGGAGCACGTCAAACAAGCACTGGAAATTGGAGCGGCCGGAGCCATCGCAGGCTCTGCCTGCGTCAAGATCATCGAAAAGCATTTAGGGGATGTTCCGACCATGCTCAAGGAACTCACCGACTATGTGACAGTCATGAAGGCGGCAACGAAACTTCCGTTTAAACAGTGCTCCTGACCATCAGCGAGGCGTTGCAAACCTGCCTTTCCGCTCCCCGGCTTGCGGCGCCTCGTTTGTTTGGCTTGCCTTGCTCGCTCACGTTTCCACTGAATTCATGAGCCGGTTTGTCTTGTTACATGTTTTTCTTGTCAAACCAGTTAACATATCAAAGCGAGTGTCGGACTTACCCCTTACGACAAGGCCAATTCCGACATGAGCACGCACCGTTCATCCTGTTCTCAGAGGGATGCTGTCGGTCAGAAGTGTGTCATTAGCGACTGAACCAAACAGGAAAGCGGAACAGTAGATGTAGTTCCTAAACAATCGGAGAGAACCTCATGACACTGATCAAAACCATCGTTGCGCTTGCCGCAACAGGCATCTGTGCAACTTCCATTGCTGCCCTTCCTAAGATTGCCGTCCTTGCCACAGGCGGCACGATTGCAGGTGCCGGAGAATCGGCCACGGGATCGGCCTATCAAGCCAGCAAACTATCCGCCAACCATCTCGTCGCTGCCGTTCCGCAACTGGCGGATATTGCCGAAGTCACCCCCAAACAAGTCGTTCAAATCAGCTCGCAAGATATGACAGACGACGTGTGGCTTAAGCTCAACAAGCTCATCAATGAAGAGTGCCGCCAGTACGACGGCTTTGTGATCACGCACGGCACGGACACCATGGAAGAGACGGCTTATTTCTTGAATCTGACTCTGCGTTGCAAGAAACCTGTCGTTTTGACAGGCGCCATGCTCCCGCCGACCAGTCTCGGAGCCGACGGATCCCGCAATCTTTATAACGCCGTTTTGACGGCTGCTGAAAAGGAAACGGCCAAGCAAGGCGTTGTGATTGCGATGAACAACATTGTCCTCAATGCGCGCGACGTTACAAAATTCAACACTGTGCAGCTGGAAACATTTACCCCGGCCAATTTTGGAAAAGCCGGAACCATCTTTAACAACAAAGTGGTTTACGAGAGAAAGCCTCTTCGCAAACACACGAGCGAAACGCCTTTTGATGTGACGGGACTGACTCGATTGCCGAAGGTCGGCATTGTCTATATGCATGCCGGCGCAGAAGATGTTCAAGCTCAAGCCCTTGTTGATTCCGGCTACGACGGCATCGTCAATGCGGGCGTCGGCAACGGCAACATCCACAAATCCACCTTCCCGGTTCTTGAGAAAGCGGCTAAAGATGGAATTGCTGTCGTTCGCAGCTCGCGAATCCCAACGGGAGCAACCACAAAGGATGCGGAAATCGACGATAACAAATACGGCTTTGTCTCTTCCGGAACGCTCAATCCCCAAAAGGCACGCATTCTTCTCATGCTGGGACTGACAAAAACGCACGACTTTAAGAAGTTGCAAACCTATTTCGATCAGTATTGATCTTGATGCAGCCCCATTACAGTTTTAGGTAATCAATACCGCTCTTTCGTTTTTCGAAAGAGCGGTTTTTCTGCCAGACGGTCTATGTGCGATCTTGGCTGCCGTCAAGAGGTTCGACTTTGACCGACGGCATCACGCTCGTCATGTCTCTCGGCATCGCAGAAACGGAAACGGCTACTCGAAGAGCGGCCTTTTCCATTTCCTGAACAAAGTCACTTGACGCATTCGCCTCTGTGACATCACAACAACCGCTGACAGCCGGTGCGATTGGAAGCGATCCGACAATGGGAACACCGAAACTTTCTGCCAGCTGTTCAGCGCCTCCCGATCCGAATATCCGTTCAACCCGGCCGCAGTCGGGACACTTGTAGTACGCCATGTTTTCGACAAGACCAACAACGGGAATTCCGACCTTTTCAAACAGGCGAAGGCCTCGGGCAGCGTCTGCACAAGCTAATGTCTGCGGCGTTGTTACAACAACCGCCGCCGTTACGGGAATTGACTGTGCAAGCGTCAGTTGGATATCACCGGTTCCGGGCGGCAGATCAACAACGAGGTAATCCAGATCTTGCCACTGCGTTTTCTCTGCCAACTCCCGAATGGCATTCGATGCCATCGGACCGCGCCATGCGAGGGGTTCTTTTTCGCTGACAAAGAAACCAATCGAATTGACTTGAAGGCCGTGCGCCGCAACAGGAAGCATCGCTTTGCCGTCTGATATTTCCGGCTTTTCCCGTGCGCCCAGCAAAATCGGAACCGACGGCCCGTAGATGTCGGCATCTAAAAGCCCGACGCGAGCGCCCTGTCTTGAAAGCGCCAATGCCAAGCCCAGAGCAACGGTCGACTTTCCGACGCCGCCCTTAGCCGAACCGACGGCCAAGATATTTTTAACGCCCTTTAACGGTTTCAGTCCGAGTTTGACCCGATGGGCAACAATTCCAGACTCGACGTGAAGATCAAGCGATTCAAACCCGAGTTCCTTCACTTTGGCAAGAAGACGACGGCGTATTTCCCTTTCTGCGTTTTTTTGGGGAAATCCGAATCGAAGCTTGATGCAAAGCTGCGTTTTCGTTTCAGAAACGGCCGCTTCTTTAACCGCACGCAGGTCATCCAACGTCTTGCCAGTAATCGGTTCAACAACCGATCCGATTGCCTTGCGAAAACCATCCGGCGAACTCATACGGAGACACTCCTTAAAGCCATTGCTTTAACTTTTCAAAAAATACCTCTCTGAGCGTTACAATTTGAGTTTACGCCGGAAATTCCCTTTGCGGCGCTTGATTTTCAAGGCACAGCCATGACAGAGAAACAACGTACGATTTTTGTGACAACTGCTTTGCCCTATGCCAACGGGGCTTTCCATATCGGCCACATCATGGAATACATTCAAGCCGACATTTGGGTTCGTCACGAGCGAATGAGCGGCAACAAGGTGTACTTTGTCGGCGCCGACGATGCGCACGGCGCCCCGATTATGATTGCCGCCCAGAAAAAAGGCATCACGCCTCAAGCATTCGTCGCAGAAATTGCGGCCGGTCGCAAACAATATTTGGACGGCTTTCACATTCAGTTTGATCACTGGCACTGCACGGACAGCCCGGAAAATACGTTCCTTTCTCAGGATATTTACAAAAAACTGAAGCAAGCCGGTCTGATCTATACCAAAGATATTGAACAGTTCTATGACACGCAAAAAGGCATGTTCCTTGCTGACCGGTACATCAAGGGCACGTGTCCGAAATGCGGCGCGCCTGACCAGTACGGCGATTCGTGCGAAGTCTGCGGTTCCGTTTATTCGCCGACGGACTTAAAAGATCCGAAGAGCGTCCTGTCCGGCACGACGCCCGTTATGAAAACGTCCACGCATTATTTTTTCAAACTCTCCGATCCGAAAGCGATTCAGTTCCTTCGCGAATGGACGAGAGGAAACGGCGCTGACGGCAAACCGCGCGTTCAGGCCGAAGTGCTCGCCAAAGACGAAGAATGGCTCGGCGAGTCCGGCAATTTGGCCGATTGGGACATCTCGCGCGACGCGCCTTACTTCGGCATTGAAATTCCGGACGCTCCCGGGAAGTATTTCTACGTTTGGCTCGATGCTCCGGTCGGCTATTTGGCAAGCTTTAAAGCTTTCTGCGAAAAAAACGGCATGGACTTTGTCAAGACTCTGTCGGCACCGGATACCGAACAAGTCCACTTCATCGGCAAGGACATCATTTACTTTCACACGCTCTTTTGGCCCGCGATGCTTCACTTTGCCGGAAGCCCCTATCGCATTCCCGATCACATCAACGTTCATGGTTTCGTCACCGTAAACGGTCAGAAGATGAGCAAGTCTCGCGGAACCGGCATTAGTCCTTTGCAATACCTTGAACTCGGTATGAACGCCGAATGGCTGCGTTACTACCTTGCTGCGAAAATGACGAGCCGCGTCGAAGACATTGACTTTACGAAAGACGACTTCCAGGCGCGCGTGAATTCCGATCTCATCGGCAAATACGTCAACATCGCAAGCCGTTCAGCCGGATTTATCTTCAAGCGCTTTGAAGGCAAAGTTTCCGATGCGGCCATGAGCGATGCATTGGTTGTTTCAATCGCCAAAGCTGCTCCGGAAATCCAATCCTTCTATGAGGACCGAGAATTCAGCAAGGCCCTGCGCCGCATTATGGAACTGGCGGATTCCGTCAATGAATACGTGGATCGCGAAAAGCCGTGGGAGCTTGCCAAGACCGAAGGGAAAGAAGCGGATCTGCAGCGCGTCGCCTCCGTTGCCTTGGAATCATTCCGATTGCTTACCCTGTACTTAAAACCCGTTTTACCGGCAACGGCACACAAGGTTGAACAATTCCTCAATTGCGGCGAATTGACCTGGGCAAACGTTTCTTCTGTTCTTTCCAGCGCAAAACCCATCTCGAAGTTCGAGCATCTTATGGGACGCGTTGATCGCGAAAAGCAACTCGACGTTCTCGTTCCCGAGCACGCTCAAGTCGAAGAAAAACAGATTCCGGGAGGCGAACCCATCGCTGCTGAGTGCACGATCAACGATTTCGCAAAACTTGATCTGCGCGTGGCGAAAATCGTCACGGCTGAACGAGTCGAAGGATCGACCAAGTTGCTTCGCTTTGAACTTGATCTCGGCGAGGGTCGCCTGCGGCAAGTTTTCTCCGGTATTCAGGCCGCCTACAAGCCCGAAGATCTCGTTGGAAAACTCGTCATCATGATTGCCAATCTGGCGCCGCGCAAAATGCGCTTCGGCATTTCCGAAGGCATGCTCCTTTGCGCCAGCCGATCTGACGGCAAGCCCTCTGAACTTTACCTGATCGAGCCTTTTGAAGGCGCCGAACCGGGAATGCGTTTAAGTTAAGTATAGAAAAACGCTTTTGAAAGACGGCATCGGAACGCAACCCGATGCCGTTTTCTTATCGAGATCATCTTCCTGACCCAAATCCCTTTCAGGGTGTTAACCTGTCAGTCGGTCTTTTTCTTTGAGATTTTGATGCCTGCGGTTTCCCTTTGGATTCTTGTTGCCGGATTTCTTTTTACCCTGACATCCATGTCGGTCAAGATGTGCGCCGGCTACTTCTCGCCCTTTGAAATTCTCTTTTGGCGTTCCCTTTTCGGCGTTGTTTGTCTTTTTTTCGTCATGGTTCATAAGGGCATCGCTTTCCCGACAAAGTACCCGCTGTCGCATCTCAAGCGCAGTCTTGCCGGCGTTACCTGCTTTTCTTTGGAAATCTTAGCTCTGAGCCGACTTCCGCTTTCTGTCGAACAGTCTGTCTCTTACCTCAGTCCGCTCATTTTTTGCTTCTTTTTCATTGTCTCATCAAAACGCGCCGGAAATCGCATTGATTGGCCTGTCATCGGCGCTGTCATCGTCGGTTTTATCGGGGTTCTGATGATTGTCAGACCGTCGAGCAATACGTTTGACCTCATCGGTATTCTTCTGGCGCTGTCTGCGGCTTTTGCCGGCGCCTGCGTCAGCTGGTTTCTGCGCGACCTCGGTCGCCAGGGAGAACCGAAAGAACGAGCCGTGTTTTACTTCATGCTCGCAGGCCTTCTGATGAGTCTAATCGGCCTATCTTTGGATCCGAATCCCATTCATCTGCCGCAAGGCAAGTGGATTGCGCCGTTGATCGGCGTCATGACAACAGCGCTGATTGCCCAAATGTGCTGGACTTACGCCTGGGAAAAGGGAAACTCGCTTCTCAATGCCGTCTTTCAATTTGCCGGCATTTTCTTCGGCGTCCTCGTGGGCATGATTGCCTTTAAAGAACAACCGGACCTGCCGACGATTGCCGGTGCTGTAACCATCTTCTTAGCCGGTCTTTTTTCCTCGCTTTACTTCAAGCGGAAAAATTAGTTCTTCGTTTTGGATGCCGAGAGAAGAATTCTGTGGGTTATCTCCCTTAAAAGGAATCCTTCCAATCAACAAGGCCGAACACATCAACGGCTCGGCCTTGAATCAATTAAAGAGAAAACGTCAGTCAGAAGTTCTCTGCCGACGCTTTAAACGGAGAAAGAACTGCCGCACGAGCACGACGTAACGGCATTGGGATTGCGAATCACAAACTGCGCACCTTCCAGTTCATCTTTGAAATCGATTTCTGCACCAACAAGGTACTGGAAGGAAAGCGGATCCACGAGGAAGGTAACGCCGTCGCACAGAATCACCGTATCGTCGGCCTCTTTCGCTTCTTCAAACTGGAATCCGTACTGAAACCCCTGACAACCGCCTCCTTGTACAAAGACGCGCAAAGGCATATTCGGATTTTCTTCCTCGGAAAGCAGTTCCTTGACCTTTGCAACACAGGCATCCGTAAATTTGATCGGATCCGAAGCCGCTTCGGGCACTTTCTTTTCAGTCTCTTCCATAGTCCTGATGACTCTTTGAAAACAGATTCGGATTATAGTCGTTTGCGGCTAAAGGTCCCACGGCGAAACGCCCTTCGGACTTAAGACCCATGCAGCAACCGCGCTCTTTTGTCCGCCGGCTTGCCTTCCCGCTTCCTCTCCGTGTCCCCAGAAGTAATCGAATCGAATCGGCCCTTTAATGGCACTTCCCGTATCTTGTGCAACAACGGGGCGCGCAAAGGAAAGACTCGGTCGTTCCTGTTTCACCTGCGTCACAAAAGGAATTCCAAGCGGCCAATAACTTCTGTCAACGGCAACCGAAGCCTGCGGCGTCAGTGCAACGCCCAGACTGCCGATGGGTCCCTCGTCATCGGAAGCTGCAATGCGTTCAACAAAGAAAACATAACTCTGGTTGTAACTTAAGAGTTCGTGGACACGTTTCGGATTCTCGCGAGCCCACTGTTTGATGCGCTGCATGCTCATTTCCGAGGGCTTCATTCGAGCATTCTTAACAAGCCATCCGGCAATGGCTCGGTACGGGTGTCCGTTGCTGTCCGCATAACCGAGCCTCAAAAACGTACCGTCTTCCAAAAGAATGCGTCCGGAACCTTGTATCTGAAGGAAAAAGGCCTCAACTGGATCCTCCACCCAGCAAAGCGCACTGGCATCCAAATCTTGACGCTTCATGATGGCTCCGCGTGCATCGTAGGGAATGACGCGGCTTCCCGAAATCTTGCCCTTAAGATTCATTTTTTTTAACGACGGATAAACCGATCCGAGATCAACCGTCAGCAAATCATCCGGAACGGCATGAAGCGGAATGCGAAAACGGTTTGTTTTTTCGCGTGACCCTTGAATGACAGGCTCGTAGTAGCCCGTCATGAGTCCCTTATCCTGTACTTTGTCCTGTCCGGAAACAGAATACACGCGCCAAACGTCAAAGTTGTCTCGAAAAAACTCTTTGGCGTCTGCGGAAGAATTCGCCGCCTTTTCACAGACATCTTTCCAACCGGCTCGTCCGGCAATGCGCTTACACGACAGAGAAAAAGCCTGCAGAGTTCTTTCCCAATCTTCCTTTTCGGTCGAGGGAAGCGAAGAAAACTTTACACGAACGATTTTTGCGTCTTTCTTTGTCAGAACGTCTCCCCGGTTCAGAATCGGCCCCGTGCACGACTGAAGAAACAGTGCCGACAGTGCTAACGCAAAAAGTTTTGTCAATTGTTTCATAACACCTGCCAAATTAAGGGAGAAACCGTTCCTGAAGAACATTTAAGAAACGACGTCCCATGGGGGAAGCCGCAATGCGCCCTTCTCCTTCAAGAAGACCCTCTTGCCGAAGCTGAGACAATTTCTCCGAAATAACATCCATCGGAAGCCCCGTTGTTTCGGTCCAATGTGCTTCAGGGACACCCTCTTTTAACCTTAGCACGTTCAACATGAATTCAAAGGGAATGTCTTCTTTCGAAACCGTTTGTCTGACCCGAACAAAAGTGCCTTGATCAACGCTTTCCTCGTAACGCTGCGGATTGGACTCACGTTGTTCACGAACGATCCTTCCTGACAAAGTGAGTTTGGCGTGAGCTCCTGCGCCGATGCCGAGATAGTCGCCGTATGTCCAATACGTTTTGTTGTGCCGGCAATGAAACCCAGGTCTGGCATAGCCGGAAACTTCATAGTGATCAAACCCGGCTTGCGCGGTTTCTCTTTCAATCAGATCGCTCATATCAGACATCATATCCGGATCAGGAAGATCCTTTGGCGGATGCTTGAAAAAAAGGCTTCCGGGCTCCAAAGTGAGTTCATAAAACGAGAGGTGTTGCGTCTGAAAAGACAGCGCCTGTTCGACATCGTCTCTGAGTATGGAAATCGTTTCTCCCGGAAGCGCATACATGAGATCCAGATTGATGTTTTGAAAAATCTGTTTTGCCATCCGAACAGCCGCTTTGGCTTCATCAGCCGAATGAATACGACCGATTCGAGAAAGCATGGCATCGTGAAAACTTTGCACGCCCAGGGAAAGTCGGTTCACGCCGGCTTCGGCAAAGGCATTTAATTTTCGTTCCGTCACGGTTCCCGGATTGGCCTCTAGCGCTATTTCCGCATCCGAGGCAAGGCTGACCCGTTCGCGAATTCCGCACATTAACGCAGCAAAACCCGCTTCTGAGATCAGGCTCGGCGTTCCGCCGCCGAAAAATACACTCGTGACGGGGCGCTCAACCTCTTGCGCCGCATGCGACAAATCGCGAAGAAGCGTTGCAATGTAACGCGGCTCTTCTCGCTCGAAGGCTCCCGCCCTGGAGTTGAAATCACAATACGGGCACTTGCGTATGCACCAGGGCCAGTGGATATAAAGAGCAAGCGGAGCTACCAACTCCAGCGCTCCGCAATCGCATCGAGCATGGCGCGAAGCGCTTTGCCGCGATGACTGACGGCATTCTTTTCCTGCGCCGTTAACTCTGCCGCCGTTTTGCCGAATTCCGGCAAATAAAAATACGGGTCGTAGCCAAACCCGCCGCACCCGCGCGGCTCTGCGACAATCTCACCGTCCCAATGGGCTTCAATGACAATCGGTTCCGGATCGTCTGCATAGCGCAAAGCGACCAGTACGCAGGTGTAGTGTGCTTTCTTGTTGTCCTTGTCTTTGAGCGCTGCCACCAATTTGGCGTTATTGGCTGCATCGTCGCAATCGGCCCCGGCATATCTGGCAGAAAAGACGCCCGGAGCGCCGTTTAATGCATCTGCCGTAATCCCGGAGTCATCGGCCAGCGCAGGCAAGCCGCTCTTTTTCGAGGCGTTGCGCGCTTTGGCCAAGGCATTTTCCAAAAACGTGTGATACGGCTCCTCGCAGGCGGAGACGCCGAGGCTGCCCTGACCGAGAATTTGAATATCTCGCTCAGAAAACATGGCCTTAAATTCCCGCAACTTTCCCGGATTGTTTGAGGCAAGGACTAATTCTTTTGACATGTCAACGATCTCCCAAGCGTGTGTGCCTGCTCCTGCATGATTCTCTCACAGCCCGAGCGAGCCAGAGAAAGCATCTTATTTAAGTCTTCCGAAGAAAACGGCTCTCCCTCAGCCGTTCCCTGTATTTCAACAAAGCGCCCCGATCCCGTCATGACAACGTTCATATCCGTGTCGCTTGCACTGTCTTCGACGTAGTCAAGATCCAGTACGGGGACTCCGTTGCTCATCCCGACGCTGACGGCAGCAACTGTGTCTAAGAGCGGATTTTCCGCAATCTTTCCGTTTTCCAACATCCAAGTGACCGCATCGGTCAAAGCGACGTACGCTCCGCTGATAGACGCACACCGCGTTCCGCCGTCGGCTTGGATCACATCGCAGTCCAGTTTGATGGTAAACCCTGCGATCTTCGATCGATCCACGACGGCTCTCAGACTGCGTCCGATCAGACGCTGAATTTCCTGCGTACGACCTGTTTGTTTACCCTTAGCCGCTTCGCGTTCGCAGCGCGTCGACGTCGCCCGGGGCAGCAGCCCGTATTCGGCCGTCACCCAGCCTTCGCTGCGTCCCTCAAGGAATTTAGGAGTGCCCTCTGTGACGCTTGCCGTACAGATCACTTTCGTCTTGCCGACGCAAACGAGCACACTGCCCTCTGCGTGACAAGTAAAAGCACGCGTAAATTGAATCGGACGCATTGCGTCTGGCGTCCGACCGTCATGCCGAAGAGTCATTTCCGTTCCCGTAAAAAATTTGGTCTGCGTATTATAAAAAACACGACTCTCCTAGTTAATCCATGAACTGAGCGAAGCCTCCGACCTGAACGAAACCTCTTTTACCTCGGAATTTCCTCCTCCCTTCGGGTGTCTTTCATTAAAATCTCGTTCGCCTGCCGCCGACAAATAATCCATTCGGCAGCGGCATGAAAAAAAAGGAAAATCATCATGTCCGACGTTCTCTCCATGACGGGCTATGCCGCCGCTCAAGGCCAAACAGCTCTTGGCCTCGTCACCATCGAACTCAGAAGCGTTAATTCGCGATTTCTTGACCTCATTCTCCGCATCCCGGATGAATTGCGTTCTGCAGAACCGACTCTGCGCGAGATTCTCCGAAACAGCGTGCGCCGCGGAAAACTCGAGTGCAGAATCGGGTTAAAAACAGACCCAGCCGTTGCGGGAAACCAAGCTAACCCTGAGGCACTCAAGACGCTTCAATCCTTGCAAAAACAGATTCTCGACGTACTGCCGGATGCCGAAAAACTCTCCGTCATCAACATTCTCGAGTACCCAGGCGTTCTTTCTTCTCCGGAAATCAATGAAGAAAAAGTCAACGAACAGATCACTGCCGTCCTGCATGCCGCACTGGATGCCTTTCAGGCAAGCCGAACCCGAGAAGGAAAGGCACTCAGCGCCGTTCTTCTCGGCTACTGCGATACGATTCAATCCGTCGTCGAGCAGTTAAAGCCGCAGCTTCCTCTGATTCTCACGTCCATTCAAGACAAGATGAAGGAAAGGCTCAAAGAAGCCCTCGAGGGACCGCTCTCAAGCGCCTCAGGACTCTCGCGCGAAGAAATCAACGACCGAATTCAGACAGAGCTGACGCTTTACGCGCTGAAGATGGATGTTGACGAAGAGATGAATCGACTGCTCACGCACGTCGGCGAAGTTCGCAGAATTCTCAAAACGGGCGGTGCCGTCGGCCGCAAGTTGGACTTCCTGATGCAGGAATTAAATCGCGAGGCTAACACCCTCGGCTCGAAAGCCAGCGCCATTGAGATGACAAACGTTTCGCTCGCCTTAAAACTCACCATCGAACAAATGCGAGAACAGATTCAAAACCTCGAATAGCACTTCTCACTGCAAGAACCGCATGACCGCCGGGCGAACAAAAGGACTCAGTCGCCTGACAAGCCATCCGACGGTCAATGCGGAAATGAGCGTCCCCTCTCGGATGCCGACCGGACCGGCTAATACTGTCCATCCGAGCACAGCCGAGAGACAGACCATGGAAACGTCAAATCCGATTTTAAGGGAGCCGAAATCCTTTTCGGTCACGACAGAAACGGCAAGAACAAACCCCTCGCCGGGCATCATGGAAATATTGGACAACAAAAGAGCCAAAATGCCGAGAGCGAGGAAAACATTGGCAAATACACTCAGCGCCAAATTAACCCAGTAGAGCTCTCCGAAGAAAACGCCGACAAACCCCATGCACAGGTCAATAAAGAACCCAAAGAGAAAAACCAGCGGGATCTGAACCAGACTGTAAATTCGAAAGTGTTTTCGGAGAATCAGAACCTGCAACACAACAAAACCGACATTGACCCAGAAAGTCGCCATGCCGAGCGACGTATCGAAGATATTCGAGACAACCAAAGGAAGAGTCGAAATCGGCGTCGTGCCCACACCCGCACAGACCAGCGCGGCGATGCCGAACGCCATCAAAAACATGCCGAGCAAAAGCAGGACAACCCGCTTCAGAAACAAGACGGAACTCACGGGAAATTACTTCTTTTTTTCACGCTCTGCTGCCTCTGCCGCCCGAAACTCCTCCCAAGCGTCAAGAGTGAGCCAATAAAAGTGCAGCCCCGCAATGGTCACGAGATGAAATTCGGCCTCATCGGTAATCCACGGATATCGGCGCGCAAGGCGAATCGCACCGAACTGTCCGATGCCGACCAACGCTTTCACAATGGCCTCCTCGTCTTGCTTCCTTTTCGGATCCAATCGCAAGAGCACACAGGCGCGTTCAAAATTTTCGACGGTTTTCAGAGCTCGGCGGATGTATTCAGCGCAGTATTTACAACTCATGCCTCCCCCTTTCCCGACCCTGTTCGAGCCACATACAACGGAGCAAAAGGAACAGCCTGCGTAATCCGAACTAAGCCGTCCTTTGCCAGCTCCAAAATCGCCAAATAGTTCACGATAGCCACTTGAATCCCGCAGCCCTTTTCAAACAGATTCTGAAATTCCACGAATGGTTTTTCCGCAAGACGCCTTAATATATTCGACATAAATTCACGCACAGACAGTTCTTGGCGTGAAATTTTATGGTTGACGCGAAGCTTGGCATCTGCCAAAACCTGCTGCCAAACTCGGGCAAGTTCTTCTGCGCTCACATTCGGGAGAATCTTGCTTTGCGTTTGTTCAATCAGAACGAATGCCTTCCAGAAATCACGGCCATTTCTCGGTATCTGATCCAAGTCGCGCGCCGCCAACTTCATTTTTTCGTACTCAAGAAGGCGCCGCGCCAACTCAGCCTGCGGATCTTCGACTTCCTCATCATCATCGATGCGGGTAACAGGCAACAGAAGCCGACTTTTGATCTGCATCAGACAAGCGGCCATCACCAAATATTCTGCGGCAAGTTCCAGATTGGATTTACGAATCAGCTCAACGTATCCCATGTACTGCTCAGTCACAAGCGCCATGGGCACATTCATCACATCAAATTTCTGTTTGCGAATTAAGTACAAAAGCAGATCAAGCGGACCCTCAAAACTCTCGAGAAACACCTCAAGCGCATCGGGCGGAATGTACAGACCGTCCGGAACCTTAAACAGAGGTTCGCCGTAAAGCCTGGCAATGGCAATGCCGTCGACCGTATCCGGCGTCGAATCGCTGCTCGCCGCCGAAGACGTCAGAATCGCTTTTTCACTTTCCGCGTTCACGTTATTTTTTCGAAGAAACTTTCTTCGGCTTCGTCGCTTTCGGCGCTGGGCCAAGAGCCTTTAAGCGTTGAGTCGCTGTTTGAGCGCTTTCCGTTCCGGCGTATTTTTTAATCACAGAATTTAAAAGCGTTCTGGCCGCTTCACGTCGTCCGAGACGCTCTTCGGCGGCTGCCTGCGAAAGCATCGCCTCAGGCACTCGAGAACTTTCCGGATAGCGCTCAATCAACTTCTTTTGCGCCTCAACAGCCGATTCAAGCTTGTTTTGCACGTAGTAAGCACAGCCGAGCCAGTACAGCGTGTTGGCCATGTAACCGGACTTCGGAAAATCTGTAGCCAGCGACTCCAGCAATTTCTGACTGCCCTCGTACTCGCCTTCTGAGAAGAGAGCAAGTGCCAAATCGTAGCGCCGTTTTTCTTCCGGAACGACCGTAAACGTGGTGCCGTTCTCCCCTTTTTCGACATGGGACTCAAAAGCCGCCAGTCGCTTATCAAGACTCACGAAGAGATCCCGCGAAGAACGCTGCGAAAGACTGATTTGATGAGAGAGCCGTTCGATCTTTCCCGTCATCTCTGCATTCTGGGAGCGAAGTTGTTCGATCTGCCCGAGCAACTCGAGTTGCGCATTTTGCGCAACGCTCAACTTCTGACGCAACTCAAGGATTGCACGGCGAGCCTCGTCGTCAGAAAAAGCCGACGACGTGCCGCAAACAGAGAAAAACACAACGGCCGCCGTTACGGCAAAAAGCGCACGGGAAAGCTTGATCATGAATGGCCTCACTGCTTCATTTAATTAGAAATAACAATGTCAGCTCGACGGTTTTTCGCCCAGGCTTCTTCATGTTCGCCCAATTCGATCGGTCTTTCACGTCCGAAGCTGACTGCCTCAAGACGTTTAGAAGAAATTCCGCGAATTTGCATGAGTCCCTTGACGGCTTCGCTACGCTTTTGGCCAAGCGCCAAGTTGTATTCACGGCTTCCGCGGCTGTCCGTATTGCCCTCAATGCGGGCAACGAGAGCCGGATTGGCCATCATGGCGCGAACCTGTCGGTCAATCACCGGAAAGTATTTGTTGTCGACCGCATAGCTGTCAAAAGCAAAGTACACGCTCTTGTCAGAGGTAAGAGCGGAAGCTGTGCCGTTGCCGGCAGTCCCTGTTGCAGAAGACGCCGTTTGCGTTGTTCCTTCCTTGGCAGATTCATCCAAACTCACGCTCGAGCAGCCGGCCAGAACCATTGTTGCAGCCAGTGCAGCTGCCAAAATAACTTTTTTCACTTTCGTTTCTCCATCTTTAAGACAGGAACCATTCTCAACCGCATCATACAGGTTCGATTCCTCTCTGATATCCAATTGCCTACTCCGGAATAAGCGGACTCCAAGTCGGCTCACGAATGTCTCCTGAAGATCCTGTCAGCCGAGAACTGACGGCGCCGTCAACACTGACGGTAGCCAGCACCCCTCGGCGCCCTTCTTCAGTGGCATACACAATCATGCGGCCGTTTGGAGAGTAACAAGGGCTTTCATCCGCATTTGTCTGCGAAAGAATCGTCTCCTGTCCCGTCGCAATCTCCATTTGTGCAATCCGATAGCGGCCGTCAACGCGCGTGACATACGCTAGGTACGTCCCCTCCGGATTCACGCTCGGACTGACGGCATAATCGCTTGCAAACGTCACGCGCTCAACCTCGTCGGTCTGAATGTTCTGCCTGTAAATTTGCGGAGATCCGCCCCGATCACTTGTAAAGTAAATATAGCGACCATCCACAGAAAACACCGGTTCCGTATCAATGGCAAGCGAGCGCGTAAATCGCCGTACGTTCGTGCCGTCCGTGCCGATCAAATAGATCTGCGTAAACCCGTCGCGAGACAGTGCCATTGCGATCGTCTTGCCGTCCGGACTGAAAGCCGGAGCCGAATTATTGCCGCGGAAGTTGGCAATGACCTGACGTTTTCCGGTAACAACCGTGTGAACGTACACGACAGGCTTTTTCTCCTCAAAGGACACATAAGCGAGCCTCTGACCGTCCGGCGACCACACCGGCGAGATAATCGGCTCACTGCTTCTTAATGCCGGCTGCGGATTAGCGCCGTCGCTGTCGGCGACAATCAATTCATAACTTGTTTGCGAATGCTGCACGACATAGGCCAAACGCGAAGCAAACATCGCCCCGTAGCCGGTAAGCTTGTTGTAAATGCGGTCAGCAATTCGGTGCGCACAAAGACGAAGCTGGCGCCCCGTTACAACGAAAGCTCCCTGATCAATCGGGTCTCCCGTTTTGACGGAATCAAACAACCGATAACGCACGTCGTAACGAGCGTCAACCGTCTGAACGATGGTTCCCGTCACCAAAATATTGGCGCCGACTTCTTGCCAATGCAGGAAATTCGGTCTCAATGCTTCCTCGAGGGAAGCCTCCTGCGTTACGCCGATCAAGTTGAATGCACCCGTTCTTTGCAGATCCGATGCAACAACCGAGAGAAGATCAATTTTTGTCTCCGCCGTGCCGTTCATCGGCTGCAAAGCAATAGGAAGTCGGTTGGCCCCGACTCCCGTGATCTGAATCTGCAACTGAGAAAACGCCGCAGGCGCAACCGCAATGCCGCCGAGGGCACATGTCCCGGCAAGAAACGTACGGCGGCTGATGCGGTGAATCTGTGTCATATGGACTCCTTTTTCAGGATCAGTGTCTGAAATGGCGTTCGCCGGTAAAAACCATCACGATGCCGCGCTCATCGGCAGCCGCAATCACTTCCGCATCACGGATGGATCCGCCCGGCTGGATGACGCAGGTTGCGCCGTGATCGACTACAACATCAAGACCGTCTCTGAAGGGGAAGAATGCGTCGCTTGCAACAGCGCAACCGCTCAGAGAATGGCCGAACTCTTCGGCTTTCATCGCCGCAATCTTGGCAGAGTCAACGCGGCTCATCTGTCCGGCACCAACACCAAGCGTCATGCCGTTGTGGGCATACACAATTGTGTTCGACTTCACAAAGCGTGCGATATTCCATGCAAACATCATGTCTGCAATTTGTGCCGACGAAGGCTGCTTCTTCGTCACAACCTTAAGGTTTTCTTCCGAACAAAGCTGGATATCGGGCGTCTGCACAAGAAGACCGCCGCCGACGCGCTTGAATTCAAAATCGTTATGAGAAGCGCCGTTGGCTACGACAAGAATGCGAAGATTCTTTTTCTGCGCAAACACATCCAATGCCTCTTGGGCATACGCCGGCGCAATGACAACCTCGGCAAACTGCTTGCCGATTTCTGAAGCAGTCGCCGCATCGACCTCGCGATTGAAAGCAATGATTCCGCCGAAAGCACTCTTCGGGTCGCACGAAAAAGCCTTCTTATAGGCCTCGCCTGCGCCGACGCCGATGGCGGCGCCGCACGGGTTGGCATGCTTCATAATGACGCAGGCCGGTGCGTCAAAACTGCGAACGGCTTCCCAAGCCGCATCGCTGTCGGAAATGTTGTTGTAAGACAGTTCCTTTCCCTGCAACTGCGTGTATCCGGCCAACAGTCCCGGAGCCACAAAGTGT
The DNA here is from genome assembly GCA_964509205.1 of uncultured Sutterella sp. GTDB lineage: Bacteria > Pseudomonadota > Gammaproteobacteria > Burkholderiales > Burkholderiaceae_F > Duodenibacillus. Next base: position 19,143 of record CAZDVW010000001.1, read on the forward strand.
TCCCGATAAAAAGCAGCCTGCTGATGAGGATTTTCCCCATAGCGCATATCCTGAACCTTAACCCACTGACGCGTGAACACGTCCGGGAACTTCTTCGTCGGATTCTTTTCGACATCCAGACTCGTAAGATAGTTCGTGATGGCGGCATCATAGGCGGCCGTGTGTGCGAAAACTTTCTTGGCAAGCGAAAACCGCGTCTTGGCAGACACTGCTCCTTCGGCCTTAATCTCATCGATAATCCGCTTGTAATCGGTCGGATCCACAATCACGGCAACCGATTCATGGTTTTTGGCCGCCGCCCGAATCATCGTCGGCCCGCCGATATCGATGTTTTCAACCGCAAGCTCAAATGTGCAGTCCGGACGCGCAATCGTTTGCTCAAACGGATAAAGATTCACGCAAACGATGTCAATCGGATCGATACCGTGATCGGCTAAGGCTTTCATGTGTTCGGCAACGGGGCGACGTGCGAGGATGCCGGCATGAATATGCGGATCAAGCGTCTTCACGCGCCCGTCAAGCATCTCAGGGAATCCCGTGTAATCTGCCACTTCCTGACAAGGAATTCCCTGTGCGGCTAAAAGCTTAGCGGTTCCTCCTGTTGAAAGGATGTGATAACCCAAATCAACCAGGTCGCGGGCGAATTCTGCAACGCCGGTCTTATCTGACACACTGATGAGTGCTTGTTTACGCATAGTTTGAATTTCCTTATATCAAGAAACTTCCCAAAAACCCTGTTCACGGAGTTTTTTGTGAAGCGTGTTTCGATTAATTCCCAAAATCTTTGCGGCGAGCTTCTGATTCTGTCCTGATTTTCGCATCGCCCACCGAAAAAGCGGTCGCTCTACGGCAGAAACAATCATCCCGTGGATAGGAAGACCTTTGGCTCCATCCAAGTCACGAACATACGTCTCTACTCGCGAAATAATGAGTTGTGCGAGTTCATCCGTCTCTTGTGGTTCGTCGGTTTTTTCTACGCTGTCCATAACCGCTCTTGAAAAAATTCTTCCAATGCTCGCCGTACCAAGTCGGCTTTATCCAGTTTAAAAATTCGTTGTGCCGCAACTTTACCTTCCGGAAACGGATTCAGGTAGTGCAACACATGTTTGCGAAAAGAACGAACGGCCTCCGACTCCGAACGAAACTCACTGACGTGAGCCTGCCAATGCGCCAAAATAATTTGGCGTTTTTCTTCGAGCGTGACAGCTCTCGTTTCTCGCCGAGCCAACACATCCGCGATTTCGCGAAAAATCCACGGGGCTCCCCATGCGGCTCGCCCGATCATCACGCCGGCGGCTCCCGTTTCCTTCATCACGCGAAGCGCTTTCGCTCCAGAATCAATGTCGCCGTTGGCAATAACCGGGATGGAAATCAAAGACGCCACTTCTGCGATCGTCTCATAATCCACCGAACCCGAAAAGCGCTGTTCCCTCGTTCGTCCGTGTACCGTTACAGCCGAAAATCCGATTTCTTCAGCCGCTTTGGCAAGCTCCAAAACCGTCTTATGTTCTGCATCCCATCCCGTACGCATCTTCACAGTTACGGGAACTGAAACCGCATTTCGCACAGCCTGCAACACACGAACAGCCAGCGGCACATCCGCCATCAAAGCAGACCCGCAGGCCTTGCCGCATACAACTCGAGCCGGGCAACCGAAGTTCACATCAACAATCTTCGCTCCGCAGGACTCAGCGTAGGAAGCGGCCTCTGCCATACATCCCGGATCGGCTCCGAGAATTTGAATGACAGGAACCTTCTCTGCCGAAGAAACCCGATAGCGCCGTTCCGTCTTTACCGTTTTCCTCAAAAGCTGGTTGCTTGCAACCATTTCTCCGACAGCCAGTCCTGCTCCGCAGGAAAGACACACGCTTCGAAAAGCAACATCAGCCACTCCAGCCATCGGAGCAAGGACAACAGGATTCTCTAGCGCATAGGCTCCAATCTGCATGGCGAAAAAACGGGAACTTCCTCTCTTCTCAATTTAGATCGGCATTTTAGCCGTGTTGCCTAAAAAATGGGCACTTTAACAGCGATAAAGTTGCCTGCTGATATAGGCCTGCCCGTCAAAAACGAATTAAACTTCCCAGAAAGCGCAACATTGCTTGTTGCCGAAGGAAAAGACAAAAGCGTTGGGAGAAAGGCCATGAAAAAAATTCTTGTTGCCATCGATAACAGTAGTTATGCCGTTAATGTCCTGAACTTCCTTTCCAGCGTAGCGGCCAACGCAACCGTCAAACCGGAAATCACGCTCTTTACGGTGATCGAACCAAGTCTTCCGACAGAAGTTCTCAGTCGGCTCGGCATGGCCGGCACAGAGCAATTTAAAACCTTTGCTTTGAGCATTCTGGAACCAGCACGCGACACATTGAAAAAAGCAGGCATCCCAGCAACGATTGATTGGGCTGTCGGGAAGCCCTCTGAAAAGATCGCAGAAAAAGCCGAAAGCATTAATCCGACGTATCTTTTGATGGGATCACGCGGCTTGACGTCGCTCGAGAGTCTTTTCTTCGGCTCGGTGACTGTCGGCGTGCTTTCGCGCACGAAAACACCCGTTTTAATCATTCGAGCACCGCACAATTCCTCGAGACCGATTCAAAAGATTGGAATCGCCGTTGACGAATCCGAGCGATCTGACCTTCTGCTGAAGTATCTCATCGCCAACAGGGCGCTCTTTCCGAAAACTTGCGAATTCCGTGCCATTTACGTCAGCAAGAGTGCCGACGATTTTATGTTCGGCGCTTTAGGAGCTGCGTCTCTCGCCGCCTCCGGCCGCACGGCAGGCTTGGCTCAAGCTGCGCTTTTAAGCGAGGCCAGCGGAAAGGAACTGGAAGAGCAAGCTTACGAAAACGTTATGTCTCCTCTTCGCGACGACTTTAACGCCCTTGGCAATGTCTCTGAAGTCATGCTTCACGGAAATGCCGGAGATGAAATCGCTCGCTACGCTGAAAAGGAAAAGCTTGACATGTTGGTCATGGGAAGTCACGGGCGATCAAACGTTGAATCTGCTTTCGCCGGTTCTGTTGTGATGCGCGTAGCCGCTCAGGGTACGGTGCCGCTTTTCATCATCCGCTAAGGTTACATGTTGGTTTTGCACATCTTGTTTCTTGTTAATTGATTAACAGCGAGAGGAATCGAATTAAATGCGACATCTCTAGTGCTGTAAAGAAGGACACGATTATTCTTCACATGGTGTGCAAGGCTCTTTTTATGGCAGTTACTTCACTGTGAAAAATTAATCTTCGTCCATCATATAAGCATCTTCCACACAACTTCCTTGGTTTGCTTATTTTGAATTATTACGGTCGCATCCATCAATCCGCCTGCGCCCGAGCAGGTTGAAAGATCGATGTCGTAGTCAAATTCATTCCAATTGCGGAAATAGGCTAATCTTCGTGCATCGTTTTTTGCAAGGTATATCCATTCCTGAATATTGGCACTTTTTTCTAAGACATCAGGGTAAGCAGCTACCAGCATAACCATCTTTAATCCGTAAACAATGCGTTGCAAGCCTTCGTCATCATCAATTCCTTGATCACCAAACATTTCCATGTCGGATAAAACATGGGCAAGCAATACCTCAGCAGAATCACAATCCAAACCCTTCTCCAGCATTGTGTGCAAAACTCGCAGACCAACTTCATCTGTGCAGAACGCCAATATCCATAACGGACTTTTATCGCATTCTGGACTATCGAAAGGAGGAAACTTCCCTGCAATATTCATTCCATATTTGTAGAAAAGTTGTAAAAAGTCAGGGAATGCGGCGTCTAAATTTTCGTTACTCCCCATTTCAAAAAATAATTCGCCCAACACAGTGTCATCACTGCGACCAATAAACCCAATCGGATCCGCACCTTGTTTCAAAAGTTGTTCCGTTTTTTCGAAATTGCAGGATTCTACGGCACTGAATAACGTCTTATTTAACTCAAGTTGATCCTTCATAGCGTGGCTCTCTTTAGGCTTAACTCACTGTTTCTTGAGCCAACATGTTAGACAAACTCGCTTTCTAGCGCTCGGTTGAATGTTTTGAAATCAGAGGCTTATCTATTCATTGAAATCATCGTGCGTGCTGACACGAAACCAAATCACATGTCATGGATCCCCTTCTTTTTTCTTTCTGGACATTTCAGAGTCAACACGACACTCAAAACTGTTTACTTTCTCACTCCTTGCGATCCACCATTTTGAGTACATCTTCAACCGTACATTCACAGATTCCTGCCGTTTTCCACGCCTGTTGCGCTGAGCGCAGGGAGTTATTGACGTCAATGGCTTGGCTGGCGTCAGTCACGACACTGACTTGAAACCCGGCAGATGCCGCATCGAGCGCCGTCCACGATACACAAAAGTCAAGCGCCAAACCGCAGACACAGACTTCATCCACATCTTTTTCTTTCAAGAATCCGGCAAGCCCCGTTTTTGTCTTTCGGTCAGCTTCAAGAAACCCCGAGTAACTGTCGCAGTCGCTGTGAATTCCTTTGCGAATCACGGCAACGGCCAGATCAGAAAGAAGTTTTTCCGAAAACTCAGCGCCCGCAGTTCCTGCCACGCAGTGCGCAGGCCAAAGCATTTGCTCGACAGCGCCTATCTTGACAACCTCGCCGACTCTGCCTCCGGCATGATTGGCCGCAAAACTGACATGATCTTTCGGATGCCAGTCCGCTGTGCAAACAACAACATTTCCTGATGCAACAAACGCTTTAATCAGTCGATTAACCGGTTCAATCACCGCATCCCCTTTGGCAACAGCTAAAGATCCGCCGGGCAAAAAATCGTTTTGCACATCCACAACAATAAGAGCCTTCATTCAAACTCCTCCGTCAAAAGCTGCCGACACTGACTCCAAAGCGTACAAATCGCTTCTTTCGTCTCAACCGGCGGACGAACGGGAATACTTGTCCCGCAGGAAAGATCGGCCAGATCCGCACGAGATAACTTCTTAGCCGCCTGAAAAATAGGGCGCATGCACTCGTACTGAACAGGGTAGGAAATCGGGGAAACGTCAGCCGCTTTTAGTGCTTCAATCAGTCCGGAAGGAACAGCTCGCGTTAAGCGTCCGGAAATCAGCCGCGTGAAACGAGGACTCGTCTCTGAGGCAAACTCGAGCGCTTCCTCGTAAATCCCTTGCATGGCACTCTCTTTCGTTCTCACAAGATACGTTCCGACTTCCACGGCACTTGCCCCGAGCATGAGAGCCCCCGCCATCTGACGAGCCGATGCGATTCCGCCCGAAGCAATCACGGGCAATTGAGTGGCTCGAGCTGCTAGCTCTGTCAAACTCATCAATCCGACAAGCACTTCATCCGAATCTTCAAAAGAAAGACGAGGGCCTCCCGCCTCTGCGCCCTGAACGACAACAGCATCCGCTCCTGCCGAGCGCTGCACCTTTGCCTCTCGCAAAGTCGTCGCCGCTCCGATCACAAGAACCCCTTTTTCTTTGAGCTTGTCGGCATACAGTTCGCGCAAACCGCCGAAACAAACTCGGAGGATCGGAATGTCCTTCTGAAGAACCGCTTCAAACTGTTCCTCAAAATCCGGAGACAACGAGCGCTCCTCGCATCCGAGTTCCTGACGCAAATCGGAAAGCGCTTCCGTCAAGGACGACACACCCTTCTCATCGGTTTTGACAGGAATGCGCAGATTCACAGCAAACGGACGTTTCGTCCGTTGCCGAACCTGATCGACGGCAGAGCCGATCTCTTCGGCCGTCAGAAAATCAGCGGCAAGCACGCCCAGACCGCCTGCATTGCTCACTGCCGCAACCATCTCCGGAGTCGTCACGCCGAACATCGGAGCATTCATGATCGGCAGCTCAATTCCGAATCGGCTTGTGAATTTTGCGGTGCGTTCTCGGAGTTTCATCACTTCTCCGCTCCTTTTTCAAGAGCGGCTCGAATCGCAGCGGAAGCCACAGCCATTCCCATGGCAGCCGTGACAGCCATGGATGTGCCAAACACGCCGCCCGGTCCTTGCCGCATCGGCTCGGGCGAGAAGGCCGCTAAAACCCCGAAGGGTTTTGAGCGTTTCATGGAACCTGCAGGAAAACCGAATCTTTTTCTCAACGTGTACCGCAGCTTCGAGAGCAAGGCATCGCCTGCAACCTGCGTTAAATCCGCCAGACGGATCTGCGTCGGATCCGTCCTGCCGCCGGCGCCGCCTGAAACAATGACAACATTTCCCTTCTTTTTTGCTTGAGCGACAATGGCCGCTTTCGCATCAACATCGTCCACGCACTCGAGAATCACGGCACCTTCCGGGATCATTTGAGAAACATTATCCGTCGTGACGCGCACCTGAAGAACCTCCACAGACGCATCGGGATTGATCGTGTGAAAACGCTCTGCCAACACTTGAGCCTTCGGCCGTCCGTAGGCGCCGTCAACGGCCTCGGACTGCCGATTCGTGTTGCTGGCGGCCACCGTATCCATGTCAATCAATCGAATTCTCTCAATGCCGCTTCGACAAATGGCCTCAGCCGCCCAAGAACCGACGCCGCCGACGCCGATAACGACAGCCTGCGAGGCTCGCAGTTTTGCGACTCCCTCTTCGCCGTGCAAACGCTTTAAGACCTCGAATCGTTCATCAAAACTGATCGACATCCTGTAAATCCCCTTAGAAACAAGCCAACTCTTGTGCGGCACTGTTCTTCAAAAGAGCCGCATATTCCGCCGCATCCCCTACGTTCCCCCAGAACCCGCGATGAACCTGAGCCGTCACCTTGTGCTTCCAAAGCCAGGGGAACAGTTTGCTGCGCTCTGCTTTAAGCCCCGTAAAGATGCGGGGCGATGCAATCAAAAGGCAACCATAGGTATAAGGCCCCGCTCCGGGCTTAACAGCGCCGTCTTCGGCAATATCCATGTCTCCTGCGGCGTGATAAATCGGATTCGGAACCGCTACGAGATGAGCGTCAATCCGACCGGAAAGAATCGCTTCTCGTTTAGCCGTCAACTGGCTCAAATCAAAATCGTGGACAACGTCGCCTGCGAGTACCAAAAACGGCTCTTTGCCGTCAGTCAAAAGCGCAAGCGCCCGTACGATCCCGCCCAGCGTTTCCAAGGCCTCCTCTGCCGAGTTGCCCTCGCGGCTCAGAACAATGCGAAATCCTTTTTTTTCATACTCTTTTGGAATGCCGACAAAGGCATCTGCCAAATGGGCCGTATTAACAACCACATCGCGGATTCCGGCTCGTGCACAGGCAGCCAATTCCCAGTCAAAGAGCCGCTTGTTCCCGACAGGCAAAAGCGGCTTCGGCACCGCATCCGTATAGGGTCTTAGGCGTTTTCCCCGACCCGCTGCCAAAATCAGTGCTTTCACGGAACTATCCTCAGAACGTAACGGCTTCAACCGTTTTGATCGGTTCAAACAGGTCAAGAATTCGATTAAGCGGTTTTAATTCGTCGTAGCGGTTGGCCGTACGACGAACATAGTTAACAAAACGCGGCGTATCAGCCAAGTATTTCGGTTTGCCGTCTCGATAGTTGATCCTTGCAAAAATTCCGAGCACCTTCAGATGTCGCTGCAACCCCATCCATTCAACATCGCGCCAAAATTGACCGAAATCCGACGGAACAGGAATGCCGATCTTTCTCGCCTTTTCCCAATAACGTATCGTGATGTCGATGACAAACTCCTCGGGCCAACTCAAAAAAGCGTCCCTTAACAGCGAAGCAATGTCATAGCTGACGGGCCCCGTCAGCGCATCCTGAAAATCAATAACACCCGGCAAACCTTCTGTCGAAGCCATTAGATTGCGCGGCATGTAGTCGCGATGCACAAAAACCGTTGCCTCTTTCAAATTGTTTTCTACGATGCTCGAAAAGACTTTCTCGAGCATTTTGTTTTCCTTCTCTGACAGCGTGAAACCGCGGTGTTTGGCAATGTACCACTCCGGAAACAGCGACAATTCCCGACGAAGAACCGTTTCGTCATAAGGCGGCAAAACATTCGGCTGCGTCGCTTTCTGCCAAAGCAAAAGTTCTTCAACAGCCTGCTCCATCAGGTCGGAAGCATTCTGCGCATTGAGGACGTCAAGGTACGTTTTTGTGCCGAGATCGCTCATCAGAATAAAACCGGCCTTCTCCTCTTTTTCAAAGATGACAGGCACATGAACGCCTGCTTGCTGCATCAATCCCTGCACCTTAAGGTAAGGCGCGATCGCCTCATGCGCAGGCGGTGCATCCATAACGATGTAGGTTGTTCCTGACTTTGAGCCGATTCGAAAATAGCGTCGGAAGCTGGCGTCTGCACTTGCCACGGAAAGCGTGCTCTCCTGCAGTGCGTACTTCTCAGCAAAAAGTGAAAGCCACTTCTTGATCTCTTCGAGCCGAAGATCTTGTTCGGTCATTTTTCTCTCCTTTTCGCATCGGCATCACTTCGAAAACAATGCGCTTGCCTATAATCCGACTATTCGGTTAGACGCAGTTGCGCAACTATAACGTGTTTATGTTTCGGAAGTCCCCCCACAACCGCCTCCTGACGATTGCGGCCGCTGTTGCTGCGGCTTGCTCGTTCTCGGCCAAAGCCGAGCAGAACGATTCAGACATCCCGCCGACGCTTAAGCCGCCGGTTGCTGTCGCTCAGCAAAAAGACATTCCCTGGGCAAGTGAAATACGCCTTGAAGCGCCAAAAAATAATGAGAACGAAGAAACCGTTTTGGCGTTTGCTGACGAAATAAGCGGATCTCCGGAAACACAAATCGAACTAAAGGGCGACGCGGAAATCCGACGCCGGGGTTCTGTCGTTAAAGCAGACAGAATCGTCTACACCCAGTACGAAGATTTAGCGCGCGGAACAGGCAACGCTTCGGTCTCCCGCTCCGGCCTGACATTCCGTTCTCCTGAAATCGTTTACCGACTTGACTCCCAGTCTGGCGAAGCCAACGATGTTGAGTTTGAATACGCTCCGAACCGCCTTCGCGGCGAAGCCTCATGCGTACGCTTCCAATCCGGAGAAATAACCGAACTGGAAAACTCCGTCATTACAACTTGCCGCAAAGGGGATCAAAGCTGGTGGATTGAACTCGACAAACTCACGATTGATGAATATGACCAATCCGGAACAGGGCGAAATGCCGTTTTGAAGTTAGGCGGCGTTCCCGTATTCGGCGTTCCGTGGTTTGCCTTCCCGGCTTCTGGAAAACGACAAAGCGGCGTGCTGACGCCGAGTCTTTCCATCAGCAAAAGCCGCGGCCTCGACATCACGGTTCCTTACTATTGGAACATTGCACCGAACTACGACTACACCATCACGCCGCGCATCATGAGCGGCTCCGGCCTCATGATCGGAAACGAGATGCGTCTTCTGACGAAAGATTTCTCTGCTGAAGTTTCCGGCGATTATCTGCATCACGATCGATCGAAGTCCGCACCGCAAGACAGACGTTGGGGCGTTACCGGAAAACTTTCCGGGAGCACGGCAGGCATCGGTTACGGCATCAATTACAACCGCGTTTCCGATGATGATTTCACTGCCGATTTCGGCGACAACCTTCGAGACAGTTCAGACTCCGTACTCACGCAAGACTTCTGGATGAACTTTTCCAGAAAATACTTCAACGGACAAATCAGCGTACGAAAGAACCAAACGCTTAACGTGCGCGGAACAACCTACGCAAAACCCTATGAAAAAGTTCCGCAGATCAGTCTGAACGGTTACGTGGCTGATTTGGCAGGATTTGAACTGTCTTCATTTGTGGATGCAACGCGTTTTAAACATCCGAATCAGCTCGAAGGCGACCGTTTTATTTTTGATCAGACAGTTTCCTATCCCTTGCGCGGCGCCGGTTGGTTCCTGACGCCGAAAGCGGAATTCATCGGCACTTGGTACAACTTAGACAAAGCACTTGCCATCGGAGGGGAAAAACATCCTTCGCGGGTTCTTCCGGTTTTCTCGCTCGACTCGGGTCTTACCTTTGAGCGAAACCTGTCCGTCAACGACCGCTCAACGACGCAAACGCTCGAGCCGCGGCTCTTTTACGCCTATATCCCCTACAAAGATCAAAGCGCCATCCCCATCTTTGATACGAGCCTCTCGGATATGAACTTTGCGCAGCTTTTCACAGAAAACACCTGGTCAGGCTACGACAGAATCAACGAGGCTAATCATGTTACAACAGCTCTGACAACGCGGTTTCTGGATGATGAGACGGGAAGCGAGTGGTTTCGCGCCGCCGTCGGACAGCGCTTTTATTTAAACAGCCACGAAATCGCCTACTCCGGACATCGCGCAGCCCTCGAAAACCGCAAAGCCGATCTTCTGGCCAGTCTCGGAGCAAAACTGTTTCAAAGTCTGACGATTACGGGATTTGGTCAATACAGTTACGAACGTCATGCACTGAATCGAGCCAGTGCCGGTCTTCGTTGGCAACCCAAGCCCATGAGCGTCGTTGGTCTTTATTACCGCTACAACCATGTGCTGGATCCCAACTCAGACTTGAATTTCAAGCAAATCGATCTTTCTGCTCAGTGGCCGATCACTGGCAACCTGTATGTCCTCTCGCGGCTCAATTACTCTTTGCTGAAAAAGCGTTGGGTTGAAGCACTCGCCGGCCTCGAATACAACGCTGACTGCTGGACATTGCGGCTTGTCGGACAACGTTACATCACAAGCTCCGATAAAAATGAGATGCGTTTTTTCATCCAGCTTGAACTAAAGGGATTAGGCGGCGTCGGTTCAAGCCCGCTGACCGTTTTGCAAGAAGGGATTCCGGGCTACCAACACGAAAGAACCACATTGGTTCCTGGTCGAATCGGTTCCTTCGATTACTACCACTGAAAGAATACGTTCTGAGACTTTATCAAACAGAATCGCAGGCGATGCTTCGCAAGGGCATCGCCTGATTTTTCTGAGAACTCACTCGTCTATAAAAACAAGTCTGCGTTCTTTTTCTACACCGAAGAAGATATCGCCATCCTCTTCGATGCTCTGAACCATCTCGAAAACAAGCGAATGAATTTCTGTTTGACATTGTTATTGCACTAGCATACAATAACATATTGTACTAGAGTACAATAATAGAACTATTCGAGTGATGATTGAAAATAACAGACAACGAGCCCAACGCAGTTCCCCGGACGAACGCAGGGAGCTCATTCTCCAGGAAGCCTGCCAGCAGTGTCTGGAAGAAAAACGCAAATCGCTTTCTCTTATTGATATCGCTCGTCGTCTGGGAATTTCTCGCAGTTTGGTGTATCACTATTTCCCCAACCAAGAATCCCTGATGGCGGCCATTGCCGAAAAACGCATCTTGGGCTTTTTGACAGCACCGCCCTTGCCGACGTCGGGAACTGCCGAAGAGCGTCTGACAGCGCTTTTTATGGGATTGTCAGACTATATGGCTCAGGCTCCGGAGTATCTGGCGGGAATGATACGAACCACGCAAGGGCGAGCCGTTCTTGACTCGGCTGTTGAAGAAAAAATACCGCAATTTATTCAACTCGAAAAACAATGCCTCGGCGGCGACTTCTCTGCTGAAGACGATGAGATTCTTTATGCGCTCGCAGCCTTTATTCGCCTGCTTTTAGCGCGCAACAGCAATCGATCGCATTCCGAGCGCGAGCAATTTGTCAAGAGAGCCGTCAAAGCAACCATCGCCGCCATGAAAGCCGTGCAAGAACAGGAGAAATCCGCATGAGAAGGATTCAAGCTGTCGTGATTGCAGCGAGCATTCTAACTGCCGAAAAACGCATCTTGGATTTTTTGGCGGCACCGCCGTTGCCGACGTTGGGAACTGCTGAAGAGCGTCTGACAGCACTGTTGATGGGGTTGTCAGACTATATAGCCCAAGCACCGGAACATCTGACAGAAATGATCCGAACCACTCAAGGACGATCTGCTCTTGATTCGACCGTTGAAGAAAAAATACCGCAATTTATTCAGCTCCAAAAGAATTGTATCGGTGGACACTTCTCTGCCGAAGACGATGAGGTCCTTTATTCGCTTGCAGTCTTTATTCGTTTGCTTTTAGCGCGCAACAGCAATTGCTCACGTTCCGATCGCGAACAGTTCGTCAAGAGAGCCGTCAAAGCAACCTTAGCCGCAATAAAGAGCGTGCAAAAACAGGAGAAATCCGTATGAAAAAAATTCGAACCATCGTACTTGCGGCGGGCATTCTCGTCGTTGCCATTGCAAGTTACACCTATCTGCAAAAGCAAGAACCCTTCAGCAAAATCTACGGAAGCGTCGACACACGCACAGTACGGCTCGCCTTTGAAGAAGCCGGTCGACTGGCCAAACTGACTGTTGAAGAAGGCATGCATGTGAAGACCGGCGACGTTATCGGAGAGTTAGACAGCACCCGTTATCGAATCGCCTTGGAAAACGCTCAAGCCGCCCACCGTGTTGCGCAGAAAAATCTGGATCTCGCTTTAGCCGGAAGTCGCAAAGAAGACATTGCCGCGGCGCAAGCGCGCGTCAAAGCACTCACGGCAACTGAGGCACTCTCCAAACGCACCTGCAAAAGAGAACAACAACTCGGTGCCGCCACCAGTATTCAACGCCGCGATCAACTCTGTTCTCAGGCAACAATTGATGCGGCACAAAAACTCTCTGCACAAAAAGAATTGGATCGACTGCTTGCCGGAACACGCCCCGAAGAGATTGAAGTTCTGCGCGCACAGGTCGCACAAAGCAGCGCCCAAATAAAAGAAGCGCAGCGAGCCCTAGATCAGTGTCTTCTGCGAGCACCGACGGAGGCCATTGTTCGGGCACGGTTAAAGGAGCCCGGCGACATGGTCAGTGCCTCCTTGCCGGTTTTGGAAGTCGCTCTGATGGATCCCCTGTGGGTACGCGCTTGGGTCGATGAAGTCAATCTGGACAAAATCAAGCCTGGAATGTCGGTCACTGTCGAAAGCGATAGTTATCCAGGACGTCGATTCAAAGGTACTGTCGGCTTTGTGTCAACCGTAGCTGAATTTACACCAAAGTCCGTGCAGACCGAAGCTGTGAGAACCTCACTGGTCTACGAGGTGCGGATAACGGTGACGGAAGCATCGGACTTCTTGCGCCTTGGTATGCCTGTTACCGTTCATCTGAAGGCAGAGTAAAGCGATGACGACGGCGTTGCGGTTTGATCAAGTTTCCCGTTTTGAAAAAGGGCTGAGTTCTCCGCTCCTTGAGAACATCTCCTTTGAATTGCAAGAAGGAACTCTCGCCGCCCTTGTCGGCGCAGACGGAGCGGGGAAAACCACACTGATGCGGGCAGCCGCAGGAATACTTGCACCCCAGAAAGGTCGTATCACAGTCTTTGACGAACAACTCTACGCAACGCACTCAAACGCCCAGCAACTCGTTGGGTATATGCCGCAGAAATTCGGACTCTACGAGGACTTATCGGTGATGGAGAATTTTCTTCTCTACGCCGATCTCTTCGGTCTGGGAAAAAGAGAGCGAGAAGAACGGTTTTCAGAACTCTTCGCCATGACAAACCTAGGAGCGTTTTCTCAACGCCCGGCCGGCAAACTCTCCGGCGGTATGAAACAAAAACTGGGACTTGCCTGCGCACTTTTGAATCGACCCAAACTCTTGCTTTTGGATGAACCCAGCGTCGGCGTTGATCCGCTGTCGCGCCGAGAACTTTGGACAATTCTCAAGAAAAACGTCGGCCCCGGAAAAATGTCAGCGCTTGTTGCAACCACTTATATGGATGAAGCAACATTGTGCGACAAGGTTCTTCTTTTGGAAAAAGGCATCCTGCATCGGGCAGACCAGCCTGAGGCGATCGCCCAAGCTGCCGACGGACGGACATGCCTTGTGACAAAACCCGGCATGAAGCTACGCGACTTACAGGCACAAATGGCTGACACGGACGATTTAGTCTTGGACGCCGTACCGGCTGCTGGCGGCGTACACGTTCTTCTCACTCAAGGAACAAGCCCGGCAACTTTATCCGATTGTTATCCGGACTATCGCATTATCCCAACACAACCGGGACTTGAGGACGGCTATCTTGTTTGTCGCGCAGCCTTGCTCGGACGTACAAAGATGGACACGGGACTCACGGAGGAACGGGCGACCGGCGAGATTATGGACCCCGTTATCCATGCGAAAAAGATCGTTCGGCGCTTCGGTAACTTTACAGCCGTGAATCAAACGTCATTTGATGTTCATCCCGGAGAGATATTTGGTCTTTTGGGACCGAACGGCGCCGGAAAAACAACGACATTTCGTATGCTTTGCGGTCTCATCGAAGTCTCCGAGGGAGAACTGATTGTCGCCGGCACGGACGTCAGACGATCGCGCGCAGAAAGCAGACGGCGTCTCGGCTATATGTCGCAAAAATTTTCGCTCTACGGCACATTAAGCGTTCGGGAAAACCTCGAATTTTTTGCCGGTGCTTACGGTCTAAGAAAGGAGGAAGCGGCCGCACGTGTTACATCGCTCATGGCCGCATTTCACCTCACGACATACCAAGAAGAAAGCGCCGATTCGCTCTCTGGCGGCATCAAACAACGCCTGGCCATGGCCGCTGCCCTTTTGCATCGGCCGGCGATTCTTTTCCTTGACGAGCCGACAAGCGGAGCGGACGTCCCGACACGGCGTCAATTTTGGCGATGGATGACGGAACTTGCCGCCAACGGCACCACTATTATCGTCACAACGCATTTTATGGAAGAAGCTCAGTACTGTGATCGACTCATTATTCAAGATGCGGGAAAGACACTGATTACGGGAACCCCAGAAGCTGTTCGAGCCGGAGCCCCGACAATGGATGATGCCTTCGTGCGCATTGTGCAGTCATCTCGTCAGCAAAAGGAGAACGCACAGTGAGTTATCTACAGGACTTAGTGCGCCACACAACGGCGCTCACAAGCAAAGAACTTCGACAGATCGTACACGACAAAGGTGCCATTCTGATGGGCATCGTCATGCCCGTGATCCTCATTCTGCTTTTCGGATACGGCATCACGTTTGACATCCGCGACGTCCGCATCGCCGTCGCAGACGAGGCAGGAACGGCAGAGGCACGAGCGCTGACGACAACACTCGCGCACAATCCGATTTTTCGATTAACGTCTGTGAAGACTCGTGCAGAAGGCGAGGCACAACTAAAAAATTTTTCTGCAGAAGGCCTTCTTGTATTGACGCTTGAATCCGGCGAACTCAAGAAAAGTCTCACGGTAGACGGCATCGATGCCACTCGCGCCGTCATGGTAGAAAATGCCGTCACTGGAGCTCTTGCCGTCTTCGCCGAAAAGAACGACTCCGTTGCCGGAGCAACGGTCAGACAACGAATTTGGTTTAATGAAAGTGCAGAAAGTCGGCGCTATTTAGTCCCAGGTCTGATGGTTGTCGTGTTAACGCTTACCGGCATGATGCTCACCGGGCTTGTGATCGCACGCGAGTGGGAACGAGGAACGATGGAGGCCATGATGGCAACGCCTGTCTCTGCTCTGGCACTACTGCTTTCAAAATTAATCCCGTACTTTCTCCTGAGTCTGATCGGCTGGGGGTTGTGTTTAACAGCCGGCGTCTTTTTATACGACGTTCCGATCCGAGGCAGTTTTGCCGTGGTCGTCGCAAGTTCCGTCCTATACCTGCTCGTCAGTCTCGGATTAGGACTTTTTGTGTCTGGAAAAACACGTTCCCAATTTATGGCCAGCCAAGTCACCGTGATTGCCGGATTTCTTCCTGCCGTTATTTTGTCCGGCTTTATTTTTGACCTGAGAAGCGCCCCTGTCTGGGCCGATGCCATTGCTCACTGTCTGCCGCCCGTGTACTACATGGAGTTGTTGCGCATTGGATTCCTAACAGGCGGCATGAAAACGCTTCTCGTGCGCGACTTTATCGTCCTGACGGGATTTGCCCTGTTGTTTCTGTTTCTCTCTTACACGGTATGCGCCAAAAGGATTCGGAAATGAACGAAGGAATATTTTCAGCCTCGACAACGGCGATGATCAAAAAGGAATTCCTGTCTGTCTTAAAAGACAAGAAGAGCCGCATGATTCTCATCGTTCCGGTCGTGTTGTACATCATTCTTTTCGGTTATATCGCCAGTTTCAATTTGGATCGCATCCCCTATGCCGTCTGTGATTTATCGCGCACAGCCGCCTCAGCCGAACTGATCCGATCCATAGAAGCCGGCGGTCTTTTTCATCGGACAGCAACGCTCACAACCCTGTCGCAGGCCAATCGCGCCATGGAAGACACAAACGCACTTGTCATCGCCGTCATTGCTCCCGATTTCGCCCGGCGCCTCAGTGAAAAAAGAGAAGCCCCCGTTGAGCTTCTTGTAGACGGACGTAATTCCACGACAGCCCAATTGGCGGCAGGGTATCTTTCAACCATTGTGTCGAATTTCAACAGAGATCACTTTGGAACGAATCCATCGATAACCGTGCGTCTTCTTTATAACGTCAACAACATCACGCAGTGGTTCATCATGCCAGGACTCATTCTGATGATCGGCATGTTGCAAACGGTCGTTCTTGCCTCTCTTTCCATCGCACGAGAGCGCGAACAGGGAACCTTCGAGCAACTGTGCGTCACACCGCTGACAACAGGGCAAGTTATTTTGGCCAAAACATTGGTTCCATGTACCGTCGGCGTCATACAAGGCGGCCTGATCTTAGCCGCTTCTCTTTGGTGGTTTGACATCCCGTTTGCGGGTCAGTTCCTGCAACTTTTGGTCATTGATATTGTCTTTTTGCTGGCCGTCGTCGGTCTTGGTCTTGCCATCTCGGCTGTTGCGCAATCGATGCAACAGTCCCTGCTTTTGGTCATCGTCTTTCTTGTGCCGATGGTGCTTTTAGGCGGTCTTTTCACACCCGTAGAAAACATGCCCGACTGGATCCAGGCCCTAACTTGGTTTGATCCTCTGCGCTTTGGATTGCAGACGATTCGACGCACGTATCTGGCCGGTGCAGGATGGAGCGACATTATCGAGTCATTGTGGCCCGTTGTTGCAATGGCATGCGTAACGCTTCCGGCCGCTTACGGATTCTGCCGTCGACGACTCTAAAAACGACCGATAAAGCGCTCCCCGCATTGAAACGCCTTTATTCGATCTTCCTTCTGAAGCGTTGTTTTCGGATTACGGCCTCAAACAACCAATTGGAACAACGAGAACACCGTCGTCGCGCCGATAGGCGTAATCGCCTGTTGCGGTCAAAATCATCATAAACGACGGGGGCGGCATGACATTGGTATTAATTTTGTTGGCTAGTTCCTTGAGAGTTTTCGCCCCGTCTTCAATCCCCTTAGCGCTTCCTAATTTAATTTCAATCAGCCCGTATGTACCGTTCCTGCGGTGCAAGACGGCATCGCATTCGAGTCCGGATTTGTCTCGGAAATGATAAAGAGATCCATCAAGCGTTTCTGCGTAAACACGGAGATCGCGCACACAAAGTGTCTCAAAGACAAACTCAAATGTTTGGGGATCCTGAAGCAAATCACGCGGTCCGGCACCCAATGCTGCTACAGCGATGGACGGATCCACAAAATAGCGCGTATCTGACGTGCGGATGGCTGTCTTTGAACGAAGATTCGGACTCCATGCGGGCAAATCTTCAATGACGAAAAGCTGACGCAGCGCATGGATATAACTGAGAACGGTTTTATCGTTGATTCCGTTCCCCATATCTTTGGCTATCTCAGGCGCAGAGATTTGCGAACCTTGTGCACGAGCATAGGATCGCAAAAGTTGGCGCGCATAGTCCTCTTTACGTTTTACGCCATCAACACGACAAATATCCTCTCGCACAATGGCATCGAAATACGTAAACGCATGCTTTAACGCCATATCTCCCGTTTGCTGCAGAGTTGTCGGCCATCCTCCGCGGCATGCAATAAAAGCAATGTCTTCAATCGAAAGTGAATTGACGCAGCCAATATCGAGTTTTTTGGCAAAAAGAGAGGCGAGGCTAACACCGCCGTTTGATTCGTTGGTTTCAAAAAGCGTCATAGTGCGCATTCTTAACCAACCAAATCGACCTGTGCCTGAGTGCATAATGCCACTGCGATCAGCCGGAACGGCCGAGCCCGTCAGAATGAACTGCCCTGATTTGCCTCCGCGAAAATCCACTTCTCTTCGAATAGCATCCCAAATTTGCGGTGCAAGTTGCCATTCATCAATCAGACGAGGGACTTCCCCTTCGAGGAGCAACTTCGGATTAATGGCAGCAATCTGCAGCGTCTGCCCTGACTCCATAAAAAGGACGCTTTTGGATTGCTCCATAGCCGTTGTCGATTTTCCGCAAAGTTTAGGCCCTTCGATAAGAACGGCTCCGATTGTTTTAAGCAAGCTTGAAAGCATGCCGTCGACCAATCGCGGACGATACGTCATCATGTTGAATTTAAAAAGTTTTTTGAATGGAACAAACCATTTGGCTTATTTTCGACAAACTATTTGGCTTGTTTAAGACAAACCATTTGGCATTTTGTCCGCCAAACTTCCATCCGATTTAGAGAATCAGCACTCAGTGCTTACTTGTTCTCTTTCACTTCGTCCGGGCACGGGATAAAAGAACTCAGCGGATTGCCGCAATCCGGACAGACGAAATGCGAAGGCAGCTCATTAAACGGCGTTCCCGGAGCAATGTCCCACTCCTCACAACCGATGGCGGGATCGTAGACATACCAACAAACCTTGCATTGCATCTTCGTTGATGCCCCAGCACGATCTCGGTTAAGTTTATCCAGAAGCAAATCAATGCGACCGGGCGCTATTTCGTTGTTCATCGTTAAAGAACTCCGCGCGCCAAATCACCTTCAAGCCAATCGATGATTTCTCGACACTGACGTTCTGCATCCGAAAACTCATCCGGGGAAGCCGGGATTTCCGGCGGCAAAAGCGTCACGATGAAACTGTCGAGAAGCGTCTTACCTGCCTTATTCAGAAGCGTGCTTCGCCAAATACACCGGTAATTTGTGCTCTGCATCCGTGCATTGGCAAAGCCGGAAAGCCATACCTCTGTTTCGCCCTGACCGAGGACCGTCTTAAGCCACTGCATGTCGATTCTTTCAACCGGTTGCCGAGTCAGCTCAACCATGTGAGGCGGATCAAAATCGACTTCTTCAGCCTTGCATTCAGACAAAGCCGAGGCCAATTCCTTGAGAATGGCCGGAGCAGAAAAAACACCCTCGGGCGCTGTTTCCGGGATCTCAAGCTTTTGCGAACCCTGTCGGACTGCCTGCAAAATAGCATCAGGAATTGATCCGAAAACAAAATATTGCCGGCCGTTCTCTTCAACGCGCCACAGCCCGGTAATTTGCGTTTCCTCGGCCTTCACTTTTCCCTTGTTGGCAGAAATTCTCACTTCGCCGGAAGCGACCGTCGCCAAAACGAAATCCAAATGCGCCGGATCAAACTCGTCAAAACTCACGCGTAACTGCTCTCTAAGCGCATCTTGTCCCGACAACTCAAGCGCCGCCGTAACTGACTTGTGCACGCGTTTCAGGAAAGCCAACGTAGCCTGAGCGGCTGCATGCTCTGTTTCCTTATCAAGATGAATATCTGCCCAGCGAGCAGATGAAACTCCGAACCCCATACTCATGCTGACTCCCCTAATCCGAACACTGTTGCGTTTTCCGAGCGTCGATGAAGGCAACGCGTCTGACGGGTGCCTTTTCTCGAACAACGATTTCACTTAACTGGCGGCAGTATTCGTTCCAATCTTTCAGCCCTTCGACGGCTCCCAGATAGACCGAATCGCAGAAAAGCGCAACGGCAGGCAATCCCGTGATCCCGTAACGACTTGCTGCGGCCCGTGCTTTTTCAAAACGATAAAAAACCGTCTGAGAAAGTGCCCCGGCAAACGCCTTTTTTAATTCCGGCGCAATAACAGCCACATCCAGCGTAACGCGTTTGGCATTCGGCTCGTCGGCAAAAATAACCATCTTAAAGCCTTCGCTGGCGAGAAACTCAGCAAACCCGTCTTCATCGATCCAGGAAAAACCCTCTTTTTCAAAAAGCCGCTGGAAAGCCGGATGCGTCTTCACGTCGATGTGGCCGGCAAGACGCGTTACGTCGTTCATCTTACCGGTCGGCATTTTTCTTCTCCATTTGTGCACGCAGATGCTGCGGCAATTGCCCCGGATGCTCAATCAAATCCGCAAAGCCCGCTTCAATCGTTTTTTCAGACACGTTTCCATCCATCACGTCCGCAAGTGCAGAAAGCGCCGAGCGAATTTTGTCGGCCTCTTGCTCATCAACGCGACGAATGGCGTTGCCGCGGAAACAAAGAACCGTGTCTCCCGCCTTCGCATCCGGCACCAACGACAAGCCGACAGAAATCCTTCTTCCTGCATGCTCAATCGTTCCGATCGGTCCTGCAGCCGACTCAATAACCGACAACAATTTTTCCGGTGTTGCAATACACATCTTTACTTCCTTTTCGGCATGAATCGAATATCGCCCTCGCGCGGCGCCTCTTCTTCGCTCGGACGGCCGCCCTCGTAAGAGCCCATGGAAAGCGCCGTAAAACTCAGCGGCGAAACTTCGTCTCCCGGCTCTCTTTTCTGAACAGGCAATCCCCAGCTTTCAAGCTCAGCGGCTGCCAAAGCAACGGCTTCGGGAACCTTCGCACGAATGCTCGGCGTCAAACTTCCGCCGTAGTCTTCAAGCTCACAGGGCTGAACGCCGATCACCGTAATGGCCTGCGGCTCATAGCCCATCAGCGTTGCCTTGGCAAGAACATCGTTCATCCCTGTCTGGTGTGCAGAAATTTTCGTGCTGGACCAGATTTGAATGTCCTCTTTGCGAAGAACTCGAAGCGTTCCGGGCTCTGCCTTCAATTCACAGCAATCCAAAATCAGAAGACGTTTGGCATCCATAACGGCATTCAAGAGATACGGCCCCAACGTTCCGCCGTCCATCACCTCAATTCCGTCGCGATCTTTGTACTGGGCGTGAAAAGCCTCAACGGCACGCACGCCAAATCCCTCATCTGCCCACAGAATATTGCCGAGTCCCAAAACCAACGCTTCTTGCATTCACTGCTCTCCCTCATTTCTGCACGTGACTATAACAGTTTCACTTGTTTTCCAACATGCAGAACAATGCTTTCGTATTCCGTATCGAAAAACTCCCGAAATCCACTGCTGGCTTCGGGAGTTTTTGAATCGTGCGTAGTCTAGAAATTGTATTACGAGTGATGCTCTGTCTCTTTGAACATTCTCAGACCGCTTCCCATTGAAGAAAGCGTTGTTGCGCCGCCCATGACGTCTTCACGAATCGCCATGTAGCAGTGAGCCACGCAAAAGAGCAGGAAGACATACGTCATCACGTGGTGCACCGTACGCACGCATTGCGCATCGCCTAACAGGTCAAAGACCCAGCCGAACAAGAACATCCACCCGGTGTCCCATCCCCAGGCCTGCGCATACAGAGCAAAGCCCGTGATAATGACAACGACGCTTCCGAGAACAAACATCGAAAACATTGCCAGCTGCGCAAGCGGATTGTGTCCGGCGTATTCCGGCGCTTCACGGATAAAGAACAGGTAATACCCCACCTGCGTGAAGACGCGCTTCCACCACTTCAAGCTCCAAAGAGGCGGAATAAAGATCATCCGCGCATAGCGGTTGCCAGGGATAAGCCAATACACACGCCCGATAAAGAGCGCCGTAAAGATCATCGCAGCAATATAGTGCACAAGACGCACATAACCGAATCCGTAAACAACCCACGTATCAGGACTTCCGAACGTGACAGGATCACCGATCAGCAGCCCTGAGAGGATCAAGACCACCATTGAGATGGCCATCAGCCAGTGCCACAAACGAACAGGAACCTCCCAGACATAAACGGGCTTTAACGGCCGGCCGTCGCCTGTGACTTCAAATGTGACGGGATCAATGACCATAATGATCTCCTCGTTTATTTAGCGAACCTTAACGCTGCAAAGTTCCTTGCCTTCCGGATCAAACACGTGCGAAGCACAGGCCAGACACGGGTCAAAGCTGTGAATCGTGCGAATGATTTCCAAGGGCCGCTTCGGATCAGCCATCGGTGTTCCGATAAGACTTGTCTCAAAGGCACTCTGCTGCCCCTCATCCGAACGCGGCGAAGCGTTCCATGTCGTCGGAACAACGGCCTGCCAATTCTCAAGACGCGTATCTTTGATAACGCACCAGTGACCAAGCGCACCGCGAGGAGCCTCGCAGAAGCCGACGCCCTTGCAGAACTTAGGCCATGTCTTCGGCTCCCAGAAATCCATATTGGCCGCCGCTTCATCGCCGGCACGGATATTGGCCGTCAAGTCATCCACATACTGAACCATCTTGTGGGCGCTCCAACGGCACTCCAACGCACGAGCCGCATGGCGACCGAGCGTCGAGTAAACGGCTTCGAGCGGAAGATTGAGTTCCTTCAAAAGATCCAGTGCCGGTTCCTTGAAGTGTTTGACATCTTTTGCAATCGAAACGATCAAGCGAGCCAGCGGGCCGACTTCCATCATATGACCCTTCCAGCGCGGGCTCTTGACCCAGGAATACTTGCCCTCAGAGCCGATCCAGCTGAACTTCGTCTTTGTACCGACAGATCCCTTCGGCAACTCATAGGCCTGATCCGTAATGCCGTCCCACGGATGCAACCCTTTCTTGCCTTCCGGATACTTGTACCAGGAATGATCAACGAATTCCTGAACTTGCTCAGGATCACGCAAATCAACAGGGAGAACCTCGTCGAGCTTGCCGTCAATGATGGCACCCGAGGGCATCTGAAGGCTCTTATCCGACCAGTCATTAGCGATTTCCGGGAAGTCGCCGTAGCAAAGTACGTTCTTCTTAACGAGTCCGCCGCCATACTTAAACCAGTCCGGATAGAACGAAGCAATGGCCTTCACGTCCGGCAAATACACGTTTTCAACGAACTCGACGGACTGGCGGGCGATATCGCGCATGTAGTTCATCGTCACTTCGTTCACCATCGTGCCAGCCGCACCGGAATCGTGCATGTTGATCGGGCAGGCAACGCCGCCTACGAGGTAGTTCGGATGCGGATTCTTGCCGCCGAGGATCGTATGAATCTTGATGATTTCACGCTGGAAATCCAATGCTTCGAGATAGTGTGCCGTCGCAAGCAAATTGACCGCACTCGGCAACTTCATCGCCGGATGTCCCCAATAGCCGTTGGCAAAGATGCCCAACTGACCGCTGGCGACAAATTTCTTCAAGCGATTTTGCACGTCGCGGAAATAGCCGGGACTTGCAAAAGGATGATGCGGGCTGATTTTCTGCTGCAGCGCTGCCGTTTCACGGGGATCTGCATTCAGTGCATCCACAACGTCAACCCAGTCCAAGGCAGAGAGCTGATAAAAGTGCACGATGTGGTCATGCGTGTAAAGCGTCGCATTGATGAGGTTGCGGATGATGTTGGCATTCTTCGGAATCTTGATGCCGATAGCGTCCTCAACAGCTCGCACGGCAGCCAAAGCATGAATACCGGTGCAAACACCACAAATGCGCTCGACAAAAGCCCAAGCATCGCGCGGGTCGCGTCCCTTGAGAATCACCTCAAGTCCGCGCCACATCGTTCCCGTACTCATGGCATCGGCAATAACGTTATCTTTGTTTAAAACCGCCTGCACGCGCAGATGGCCTTCGATACGTGTCACAGGGTCGACGACGACCCGACGTTCATTCATTGACATTTATTCCTCCTTGCCGATGACGCCGTTGTTCTTTTTCGCACGAGCCTGTGCGACTGCGCTCATGGCGGCATGCGCAACAGCAGCCGCGCCCACGAGTCCGATCGTGGCTAAACCGACCTTGTCAGCCGTCGCCTCAATACCGCCCCAACCCGGCGGCATAATCGTTGTTTCGTGGGAGTAGAACGACCCCTTATCGAAGAAGTTCGGTTCCGAGCATCCGATACATCCGTGACCGGACTTCACAGGCCAAGAAAGCCCCTCGTTCCATTCAACCGTCGAGCAGGCGTTGTAAGAGGTCGGGCCTTTGCATCCGACCTTGTAAAGGCAGTAGCCGAGCTTAGCGCCCGTATCGTCGAACTTCTCGACGAACTGACCGGCATCAAAGTGCGCGCGCCGATAGCACTTGTCGTGAATGCGCTGACCATAAAACATCTTCGGACGACCAAGACGATCCAAAGGCGGAATACGGTCATACGTCAGGATGTACGTTACGACAGCCGTCATCACCTCTGGAATCGGAGGACACCCGGGGACGAGAACAACAGGCTTATCCAAAATAATGTCCGTGATGGGAACAGACTGCGAGGGATTGGGCTTAGCTGCCTGAATGCAACCCCAAGCCGCGCAAGAGCCCCAGCCGATCACGGCCTTGGCATGTTTGCAGACATGCTTGATTTTCTCAAGGAACGTTTCTCCGCCCGGAATGCAGTTCACGCCGCCGTCATGAAGCGGCACATTTCCTTCAACGGCAACGATGTAGTTGTCTTTGTATTTTTCCATCGTTTCAGCAAGGGCGTCTTCTGCCTGCTGACCGGCTGCCGCCATGATCGTATCGTCGTAGTCAAGCGAGATCATGGACAAAACCAAATCCTTGGCTACCGGATGATACGAACGGATAAACGATTCTGTGCAGCAGGTGCATTCCAAACCATGCAACCAAATCACAGGAGTTCTCGGCTTCGTTTGGATCGCCGTGGCGATATCTTTGGCGCCGGCGCTACCAAGTCCGAGACTGGCGGCAGTGAGCGAACAGAATTGCAAAAAGCTTCGACGGCTTATCCCCTGGCGCCGTAAGGCCTGGTATTGCGTCTCTTGCATGAGGGACTCCTTGACAACATATAAAGAAACCGCATCCTTTTCCTGCAGAAAAAGGACGCAGATCAACGCGACTTTCTTGTTTGCCCATTGTACGCAGATTTACAACGATTTCTTCACCCAAAAGTAGTAGCGTAAAAACACAATCGAACGATCTCAATCCAAACGAATGAGCAGATCAGTCGAAGCGTTTTCCGACGCTTTCCTCTATAGTTATCGGGAATACAGAAAAAGGCAACACGGCATGGCTTCGTCTTTACTTCGCATTCACACGCACTCGCCGGCAGATTTCTTTGCCGAGGGGTTTTCGCGCATCGCAACAACGCGCATGGCCGGTCTTCCGATTTGCAGAACCGACATCACGACCGAAGTGCTTGAATTTCGCCAATTTGAAAAACACTGGCTCGGCGTTGTCCTGACGCCGTGGTCTATTCTCGTCATACTGGCCTGCGGCGACAAAGACACGTGGACATCAATCCCAACGGGGGCTGTGCGCGCCGTCAAGTTGCCTGCCGGTGATTTCAGTTTTCTCGGCATGAACGATCCGATCTTAGGCGAGTATCAAGCCTGCAGTCTTATGAGCCCCTTAGAGGGCGTTGCCAACCAAGCAACGGCTCGCGCCATCGCCCTTAGTGCCTTTCGCCTCATGCTAAGCGACATGCCGGAAGTCCCCGAAGAACGGGGAACTCCCATTAAGCGCGTTGTGCCGATCCGCGCCGCTTCTGAAACCGAGACAATCAAAGAATCCCCCAACACGAGCCGTCGGAGCTTTTTTACGAGGTACTGGAAGTGAGCGAATCCTCAACAGAAATCCGCATCATCCTCAAGGGTGACAGCGTTCATCTTGAGAGCACCCGCACCAATCGGCTTTCTTCGCTGCTGAATCGACGCGATGCCTCAGATATCATCGCTCTCATGCCGTCGCTTTTCGCCTTGTGTCCGGCCGCACACATTTGCGCCTTCACAGGCGCTTTCGAGACGGCCGAATCCGGACTTGGGATGCAGAGCATTTCCATCCTCACGCGCATTGAAGCCGTTCTCGAGACAATCCGCTTTTTCTCGATGGATTTAAGAAAGTCCCTTGGTCTCGGATCAGCTGATCGTTCCATTCTCACCAAACTCTCAGAAGCGAGGCTGCGTCTGCTTTCCAGTTTGCAAGGACAAACGGACTCGGCTCTCATGAGCGATACGGCACACCTTGCCCGCCTGTGGCTGGCCACAGAAGTCGATCTCTTTAAAGCTATTCTCGATCGAAGCAAGGAAATCGAGCAATTCACTTTACCGACCGAAGCTGTTCTGCAAAATGACGAACTGACCAATGCGGCAACACTTTCGGCTCTTTCCGTAACGCTCCGAGACTGCCCTCAGTTTGCGTTAGCGCCAAGACTCGGGGGCGCACGCGTCGTCGGTGCCGTTGCTCGCCGACTTCCGCTTGGAAAAAAACTGATTTCTCCGGGAGAAATTTTCCACGCACGCATCAACGAGATCGCTGCGCTCATATCGGGAAAATCCAGTCTTCTCGGCAATCACAAAACCTTTTTCCTCGGCGGCAAACGCGCAGTCAGTCTTGTGGAAACTGCACGAGGCGTCCTCATGTACTTTGTCGAACGCGACAGAAACACGCCTGTTTGGGTCGACTGGATTGCACCGACGGAATGGGTTTTTCAGCCGCAAGGCATATTAACAACGCTCGTACAAGAGGCTTTTCAAGCCGGAGCGAGCCGCGAGCAGATCGCTTTCATCGCTGCCGCCTTTGATGCCTGCGCTGAAGTCATCGTGACAAAGGAGCAAGCCGATGCATGAGCTTTCCTTGGCAGAAGGCATTATTGAAATCACAGAAAAGACGGCCCGAAAGCACAACATTGCTGCCGTTTCCTGCGTACGAGTGAGCATCGGCGAACTAGCCGGCGTCGATCCGGACGCTCTTTTATTTGCCTGGACATCTGTCACGCGCAACGGCATTGCCAAACATTCAAAACTCGTGATTGAACGAACCCCCGGAACCGCCTGGTGCATGGACTGTTCGAAAACGATTCCTCTCGCCGCTTACGGAAATCCCTGTCCGGACTGCGGCGGATACCAATTAGTTGCCAACGGCGGAACGGAAATGCGCGTGATTGACATCATTCCCGCCAAAACGGAATAAAACCCTATTCAAAGAAGGAGCAAACATATGTGTCTTACTTGCGGTTGCGGCCATTCGCACGAACATACACACGAACACACGCACGAGCACGCCGGCGATCATGACCACGGGCACTCGCACACGCACGAAGACTCTTCTGCCATCCGCGTTGAAGAAGACATTTTGTCGCGCAACAACGAAATTGCTGCCCGCAACCGTGCTTTTTTTGCCTCGAAGAAAATCCTGGCACTTAATTTCGTTTCCAGCCCGGGTTCCGGAAAAACAGAGTTGCTCTCGGCAACGGTTCGCGCTGTCGGCTCGGGCTATCCGATTTCGGTCATCGAAGGCGATCAACAGACGGCAAACGATGCCGAAAGAATTCGTCAAAGCGGCGCTCCGGCCTTTCAAATCAACACCGGAAAAGGGTGCCACCTTGACGCCGCCATGATTGAACATGCCGTGAGCCACCTGAATCCTGCGGATGCCAGCACTTTATTTATCGAAAACGTAGGAAACCTCGTTTGCCCGGCCGAATTTGACCTCGGAGAAGCCCACAAAGTTGCCATTCTTTCTGTGACTGAAGGCGAAGACAAACCGCTTAAATATCCGGATATGTTCCGTGCATCCGATGTGATGATCATCAACAAAATTGACCTGCTCCCCTATGTAAAGTTCGACATTGAAAAATGTGAGTGTTATGCGCGGCGCGTCAATCCGAAAATTCGCATCATCCGCACAAGCGCAACCACCGGTGAAGGGATGGACATCTGGCTGAAATGGCTTCAAGTCGAACGAGCACTTGCCGCACTGTAGTTCTCTATGTCGATTCTGAGTCGTTATTTTCGCGTCGCCGGACTCGTGCAAGGCGTTGGTTTTCGCCCTTGCGTATACCGCATCGCCATTGCCCTCAACCTCAAAGGCGAGGTCTTCAATGACGCCGAAGGAGTCGGGATTTTGCTCGAGGGAGAGAAAACCTCTCTTGACTCCTTCGAAGAGCAGTTAAGAAACAACGCGCCTCCCCTTTCCCGAATCGACTCGGTTTCTTTTACCGATGTTCCCCCTGCGGGCTACACGAATTTCGTCATCACGAAAAGCCGCGGCGGGAACGTCAAAACGACGATCACGCCGGATGCGGCCGTGTGCAGAGCCTGCTTAGCGGACATTTTTGATCCCGAAAACAGGCGCTATCGATACGCTTTTACAAACTGCACGCATTGCGGACCGCGCTACACCATCACGCGGGCACTGCCGTACGACAGACGACAAACGTCCATGGCCGTGTTCCCCATGTGCGAAGCGTGTTCCGCCGAATACGCTGATCCCGTCGATCGGCGCTTTCACGCCCAGCCGAATGCCTGCCCGACATGCGGCCCGCACCTGACGCTGGTTGACCGCACCGGAACAGTGATTCCGGGCGATCCGATTCAAGAGACCGTCCGTGCAATCCGAGCCGGAAAAATCGCCGCTATTAAAGGACTCGGTGGCTTCCACCTGGCCTGTGATGCGAGAAATCCTTCCGTCGTCAACACGCTGAGACTCCGCAAACGACGTGATGAAAAACCGTTTGCCGTCATGTTTGCCAACGCCAAAAGCGCTGAACCGTTCGTGGAAATTTCTGCCGCTGAAAGATGTCTTTTAAACGGAACGGAACACCCGATCGTCTTGCTCAAAAAACACGGCGAAACCACTCTGACTGGCGTTGCCGACAATCTTTCTGAAATTGGAGTTCTGCTCCCGTACACACCGGTTCATTGGTTAATCTTTCATGAATTTGCTGAGCGCCCCGACGGCGTCCAATGGACAGACGATCAAGTTGTTCCGGACGTACTTGTGATGACGTCGGCCAACCCGAGCGATGAACCGCTTGTAACCGGCAACGACGAAGCACTCCGTCGTCTTCGCGACATCGCCGACGTCTTTCTCATGCACAACCGAGACATTGTCGTCGGCTGCGACGATTCCGTCATCCGCCCCATGGGAAAATCCTTCGTTTTTATTCGCCGCGCTCGGGGATACACGCCGCGGTGCGTCAAACTTTCCCAATCAATGACAACATCGCTGGCAACGGGCCCGTATCTGAAAAACACAATGGCCGTTAACCGAGGCAACGAGGCTTTCCTTTCCCAGCATATCGGAAAACTTTCCAACACAGCTAGTGAAAAAACACTCGAAGCGGCGATTGATCACTTGTGCTCCATCCTAGAAGTTAAACCGGCAGTCATCGCCTGCGATGCACATCCGGATTTCTTTTCCAGTCGGCTTGCCAAACAAATGGCTGAAGAGAAAAATCTCCCGCTCTTTCCGATCTATCACCATGCGGCGCACATCGGCGTTGTCATGGCAGAAACCGGACGCAGCCAAGCCACTCTCGGTTTTGCACTAGACGGTACCGGTCTTGGTCCGGAAAACGGCATTTGGGGCGGCGAACTTCTTCTCGTGGATGCGGCCGGATTTTCTCGTGAAAGTCACCTTTCCGAACTTGCCCTTGTCGGAGGCGACAAAGCTGCCACGGAACCGTGGAGAATGGGTGCGGCTTTACTTTGCGCACTTGAACGTCCCGATGAAGTCGTGAAACGCTACGGGAACCACCCCTACGTGCAGCTTTTTGCCGAGACCGCCGCCAACAAGCGGCTGACGCGCCGCACAAGTGCTCTCGGTCGCTACTTTGACGGTATTGCTAGCCTTCTCGGACTGTGTGACGTTCAACACGACGAAGCAACGGCCGCTATGCGGCTTGAAGCGCTGGCTGAAACACGCCAAGGACGCATCATTGACGGATGGTCTGTCGAAAACGGCGAAATTAACCTTTTCGGGTCACTCAAAACGATTTTGGATGAGAAAGATCGCGCGCAGGCCGCTGCAGACTTTCACAGAACGCTGGCTCGAGCCTTGGCCGAAGCGGCCGTTCTCGGTATCCGAAATACGGGTTGCGAAGCCGCTGTCGCCATAACAGGCGGCTGTGCGGCTAACCGGCTTCTGGTACGCGCTCTCTGCGACGATTTAAAATCCCTCGGGATTTGTTCTCTCCTTCCCGAACAGGTTCCGCCGGGAGACGGCGGATTGTCGCTCGGAGAGTTGTGGCTGGCAGCGCTTTGCTTCGAGCACGGATATAAAGAACATTCTTTTAGGAAAAAGTAAGTCATGTGTCTTGCAGTTCCCGCCAAAATTCTTCGGCGTGAAACCGCCTCGCAGGCTCTTTGCGACATGGGAGGCGTTACAAAAACAATCGACATTTCCCTCGTACCCGATGCCGATGAAGGAGATTGGGTCATCGTGCATGTCGGTTTCGCCTTAAACAAAATTAAACCCGAAGAAGCCGAACGGACGCTTCAGCTCTTAGGGGCGCTCTCTGCGGAGACTCCCGCATGAACTATGTTGACTCGTTTCGAGATCCCGTCAAAGCTAAGGCTCTTTCGGCCGCCATTGCCAAGGCAGCTGACCCGAACCGTACGTACCGTTTCATGGAATTTTGCGGCGGTCACACGCATGTTCTTTCTCGCTGGGGCTTGACGGATTGCTTGCCCAGCAATGTCAAAATGATCCATGGCCCCGGCTGTCCGGTTTGCGTGCTTCCAATTGCACGCATTGAGTTGGCCATCGAATTGGCGCTTGTTCACAAGGTCATTGTCTGCACCTACGGCGACACGCTTCGCGTACCGGCCGCGCACGGTCGAACGCTTTACGGATGTCGAGCCGAGGGCGGAGACGTCCGCATGGTTTATTCGCCGAGTGATGCTCTGGAAATTGCCCGTTCAAATCCGGATCGCGAAGTTGTCTTTTTTGCCATCGGCTTTGAAACAACAACGCCGCCGACTGCCGTTGTTGCCCTGGCGGCTAAGGCGCAAAACATTCGCAATTTTTCGCTTCTTGTCAGCCACGTACTCACTCCGGCTGCCATGGAGCACATCCTCAGAACGGCACCTGCTGAGTCCAAAACACCTCGCTTAGACGGTCTGGTAGGTCCCGCGCATGTTTCAACCGTAATCGGCAGTGCGCCTTACGAAGCCTTTGCGAAAAAGTGGAAAATGCCTGTCGTCATTTGCGGTTTTGAACCGCTTGACATGCTCGGTTCCATCTTAATGCTAATCGAACAGG
Organism: uncultured Sutterella sp.; assembly: GCA_964509205.1. Taxonomy (GTDB): domain Bacteria; phylum Pseudomonadota; class Gammaproteobacteria; order Burkholderiales; family Burkholderiaceae_F; genus Duodenibacillus. Next base: position 50,046 of record CAZDVW010000001.1, read on the forward strand.
TCAATGAAGGACGGCACGACGTCGAAAACGAGTTTTCCAGAGCCGTCACCTCGGAAGGAAATCGCGTCGCAATTGCGCTGATGGATAAGGTCTTTGAAAAACGCCCTACGTTTGAATGGCGCGGACTTGGAAGCATTCCTCACTCGGCCTTGCGTTTAAAACCGGAATTTGCCGAATTGGATGCAGAAAAACGCTTCCATCTGATTGAAAAACCCGTTGCAGACAATAAAGCTTGTGCGTGCGGCGCCATTCTGCGCGGCGAAAAAGAGCCGACGGACTGTCTCCTGTTTGGAAAAGTCTGCACGCCGGCTCGTCCGATCGGCGCCTGCATGGTCAGCAGCGAAGGCGCCTGTGCGGCTTACTGGCGTTATTCGCCGAAAAGCAAAAAGGTATCCCAATGACAATTCCTGCCCACTACGTTCGAAAATTAAATCTTAAAACCGATTGCGTGAACCTGACGCACGGAGCGGGCGGACTCGCAACGGTGCAACTCATTGAAGAAATCTTCGCCAGACGGTTTACCAATAAGTGGCTCGACGAGGGGCATGACGGCGCCCTTTTGCCGCCTCTGAAGCATCCGGTTGCCGTTTCTTGTGATGCGCACGTCGTCAGTCCGCTCTTTTTCCCTGGAGGCGACATCGGTCGCCTTGCCATTGCCGGAACCGTCAATGATGTTGCCGTCTGCGGAGCAAAACCACTTTACATTGCGGCCACGTTTATTTTGGAAGAGGGCTTTCCTTTGGCCGATCTCGACCGCATTGTTGCCTCAATGGCTGAGACGGCTGAAGAGGCCGGCGTTGCCATCGTCACGGGTGACACAAAAGTTGTTGAAAAAGGTCACGGCGACGGGATTTACATCTCAACGACAGGCATTGGGGAGGCACTCGTTAACTATTCGATTTCCGGAAAGAAAGCCGTTCCAGGAGATGCCGTTCTCATCTCTGGAACGCTGGGAGATCACGGAACTGCTGTTTTAGGCAAGCGCGAAGGCATGGCCTTTGACTCGTCCGTTCAAAGCGATACGGCACCTTTAAATGCCATGATCGAGTCGCTTTTACAATCCCTCGGCTCGATCCATGTCTTAAGGGATCCGACGCGCGGGGGCCTGGCGGCCACGCTCAATGAAATTGCCCATCAAAGCGAAGTCGGCATTGAGCTCATCGAGTCACAGATTCCCGTCAGGCCGGAAGTCAGCGCCGTTTGCGAATTTCTTGGTCTAGATCCTCTTTTTGTGGCCAATGAAGGCAAACTCATTGTGATCGTGCCCGAACAAGAAGCCGAATCAGCTCTTCGGATTATGCGTCAATCACCGCACGGTCAAGATGCCGCCCGCATCGGAACCATTACGACCTCCAATCCCGGAACGGTTGAAATGATCACGCCTTTCGGCGGCCGCAGACTCGTTGACTGGCTCAACGGTGAACAGCTTCCGCGAATCTGTTGATGTCAGCTTCCGTCATCTCGTGCATAATGAAACCGAAATTTTTAAATACCTTTGCCCTGTAAGAAAAATGATGATTCCTTCACGATTTCTTTTTGTAGGCGCTTCGTGCGCGCTCCTTGCTGCCGTTTCTCCCGTTGCGCTGAGCGCTTCGGCAGATTCGTCGGATGTTGCCGCACAACAAGCTACAGATGACTACCGCCCGCTTGATCGAATTGTGGCTGTCGTCAATCGGGACATCATCACGGAATACGAACTGCAGACAAGAGTTCATCAGGTTGCGCTTAACCTCAGACGGCAAGGAATTGAGCTGCCGGGCATGCACCAGTTGCGGCGCCAAGTTTTGGAAAGACTCATTCTGGAAAAAACCATTGAACAACGCGCCAAAGACACCGGCATTCGCGTCGACGAGCAAATGGTCAATGCGTCCATTGAGCAAATTGCCCAAAACAACAACATGACGGTCGAAGAACTGCGAGACCGACTGCGCGACGACGGAACGACCTACAGTGCCTTCCGTGAGCAAATTCGGCAGGAAATCCTCCTGCAGCGTTTGCGTCAGCGCGAAGTGGACTCCAAAATCTTGATTCCCGAAAGCGAAATTAACGCCTATCTGGCAGAAAAGGCTGGTTTTGCCAGTGATGAGACCACAGAGTATCACCTGTTTCACATTTTGATTCCGATTGAGTCATCCGATAAGAACGGCGCCAAGGCAAAACAGCTAGCCGACTCTGTCCTTGAACGGGCAAGAAACGGCGAAGACTTTGCCAAACTTGCCGCAGAGACTTCAAAAGCTGAGACCGCACTCGAAGGCGGCGATCTCGGATGGAAAGACTCCTCACGCATGCCGTCCATTTTTTGGAAGGCTCTTCAGTCGGATCCGAGCAGGGGAAAAATTGCCGTTATCCGAACGCCTGAGGCCTTTCACGTCATTCGCATCGCCGGCGAACGCGACGGCGTTAAGGCTAAGCTTGCCGGCGTCCCGGTCACTCAGACGCACGTGCGGCAGATCCTGATGTTTGTTTCCGACATCACGCCGGAAGCAGAAGTTGTTAGCCGCTTAAACGAGATTCGCCGACGCATTCTTGCGAAAGAAAGCGACTTTGCTACTTATGCGCGACTGAATTCGGTTGATCACTCCGCTACGCGCGGCGGCGATCTCGGTTGGTTGCGACCGGGAGATCTTCCTGCAGAATTCGAAGAGCAGGTAAACCGCCTCGAAATCGGAGAGATTTCCGAACCCTTCAAAACAAAATACGGCTATCACCTCATTGAGGTCATCGACCGGCGCGAAAAAGAAGCCGACTCCGAGAATTCGCGCTATGACGCCCAACGCGTCCTGCGCGAAAGAAAGCTCGCCGAAGCCTTCACCAATTGGCAACGGGAACTCCGAGATCAGGCCTACGTCGAGATTCGTGAAGAAAACCTTTGATGCTATGACGTCACTTGAAGGTCACCGCGCAAAAAAACGATTCGGTCAAAATTTTTTGGTCGATGAGTTTTGGATTGAAAAACTCGCCCGAGCCATTAATGCGGCTCCGGGCGATGCCATTGTCGAAATCGGCCCCGGAAGAGCCGCTTTGACACGCAAATTGATTGCGGCAGCCGGATTTGTGCGTGCTGTTGAAATTGACCGCGACTTGGCCGCTTGGCTTCAAAGCGAATTCCCGCCGCAGTCTTTGCAGTTGACTGAAGCAGATGCTTTAACTCTGGATTGGAAAGCTTTCGTCCCGGCAGATCAAAAACTTCGCATTGTCGGCAATTTGCCGTACAACATTTCCTCCCCTCTTTTATTCTCCCTTCTTCCCGTTGCCGACTGCGTACAGGATCAACATTTCATGCTTCAGCGCGAGGTCGTCGACCGCATGGCAGCCGACGCAGGAAGCAAGACCTATGGGCGTCTTTCCGTGATGCTGCAGTTTCGCTATAAGATCACAAAGCTCTTCGATGTTCCGGCCGGTGCCTTTCGACCGATCCCGGCTGTGACGAGTGCCTTTGTTCGCATGCGTCCGAAACCGCCCGAAGAGATTCCTGACGTCGATTTTTCTGTCTTTTCTGATATAGTGACTCGGGCTTTTTCGCAAAGAAGAAAGACGCTGAGAAATGCCCTTTCTGCCGTTCTTACAGAATCCGACATTCGTTCCTGCGGGATTGATCCGGGGATGCGTGCAGAGATGATTTCGCTTCCGGGATTTGTCCAATTGACCAAGCGTTTTACGGAAAAAACGTCGCTTTAAAACTCACTGTTGGAGGAGAAAATCATGCAATTTTCAGAAACCCTCAAAGCTCGCCATTCCGTCCGTTTCTTTGAAGAAAAGCCCGTCGACGAAGCGCTTTTACTCGACATCGTTCGTGATGCCACACAGGCTCCGAGTTGGGTCAATGCTCAGGAATGGAAAGTCTACATTGCGCTTGGAAAAACACTTGAGACTATTCGCCATGCCTTCTCTGCGCGGGTGAAAGCCAATATCGAAGGCACAAGCGACATCCCCGTCACGCACCGCGAAAGTTTCTCAACAGAAGCGCTTGAAAATATGCGCCGCTTTCTTCAGGCGCGCAGTGATGCGGGACTCGAACAAGTGAAACTCGAAACGCAGGCGGAACTCTTTCATGCGCCGGCCGTTTGCTTTCTGACCGTTCCCAAGACATTTTCCCATTTCATGCTCTTTGATCTGGGAGCCTTTTCGCAAACGCTGATGTTGGCAGCCGCAGACAGAGGCATTGCTTCAATCGTTGCATGGAATCCTGTGAAATACCCGGACATTCTCCGCAACAACCTTCCCATTCCGGACACGCAGGCCATTGCAATCGCCATTTCCTTGGGCTACGAGAAAAAGCATCCGATCAATGATTTTCGATCTGAGCGACGTCGGGCAGAAGACATTCTGACGCTGGTTCGCTAAGACACGGTCTGCACGGGCGTTTCTCTGAGCGCTATTTTTTAACTTCTCTTTGCCCAAGAAAGCCAGACAACGCCCGCAAGGATAAGCAGTGCCCCGATTCCTTCGGCCAAACCGTAGGAAACGCCCAAAATAACAACCGACAGAACCAGTCCAGACAGCGGCTCAAGGCAACCGAGGAGACTCGCGACATTTGCCGTGACATAACGCATGCTCCCGAGGTAGCAACAGAAAGCAACGACAGTTCCGACGATCACAACATACAAGTAGCACCCTATTGACACCGGCTCCCAAACAACCGTGCTGCTCCATGGCGAATAAAGAACGCACATCACAGATCCCGCAAGAACGCCCGCCCAGCCGACCGATTTCAAAACACCGACGCGCATCAAAAGGTGCCGACAAAACAACGTTCCGAAAACCCCGCTTGCCGCCGAGGCCAGCGCCCAGCAAAGTCCCAAAAAAGAAAGATCAAGAGTGTCCAGACTTCCTTTCGTTCCGAGCAAAGCCACGCCGATAAAGCACAAGATCACGCTCGAGATTTCGCTCAAATTCATTGCGTAGCGTTCGAAAATGCGCATATAAAAAAGCACAAGCGCAGGTCCGACAGCCACAACAACGGCAGCGGTTCCGGCATTCGTGTACTTAATCGCTTCAAAAAAGGAGTACTGAGAGAAAAGCAACCCGGCCCCATAGATGGCGAGGTCGCGCCAATTTCTCAAGCCTCCGACGTCCAGTACATTGACGCCGCGCAGGAGCTCAAAAACCAAAATGAGCAACCCTGCGCCCAAAAGACGCCCGCAGACAAGATCTGTTGAGGCAAATGAAAAATGTTCGAAGAGGTACTGAGCAGCAACCGCCATCGACCCCCATGACAAGCCTGCAATGCCTGCCAGCGTGATGCCAATTGTTGTTTTGTGCATAATCATTCCCGCTCTGCTGAACAAACAGAACAGACAAAAAAACGCCCGAAGGCGCTTATGGTGGCCAGAGGCGGAATCGAACCGTCGACACGCGGATTTTCAGTCCGCTGCTCTACCAACTGAGCTATCTGGCCACTTTTGAGAAGGCGAACTATATCTGTCTTTATCTTTTTTTTCAAATTTCTTTGCGATAAACAATAAAGCAAAAAAGCTCTTTTCTTCCTCCTCTTTATAATTTGTCGCTGTTTTCGAAAGTTTCTCTAAAAAAAGTACAAAGAGCGCGCTCTTTTTTGACGTTACGCCTGTTATGGACATTATCTGCATCGGACTTAACCACACAACAGCTCCCTTGAGCATGCGCGAGCGCGTCGCTTTTTCCGAAGCCGAAATTGAAAGCTCCGTTCCGACGCTTCTTCAACGACTAAAGCCGCAAGAAAAAGGAGCCATCTGCGAAAGCCTTATTCTGTCAACCTGCAACCGCATGGAAATTTATGCCGTTGCTGAAAACGGCAATGTGCTCCTGCAGAACTTGCTTTCTTTGCTCGCCGAAATTAAGGGCGTTGCCAAAAGTGAGCTGGAAGCCTACACGTACAGTTTTCTCGGCGACGAGGCCACTGCACACGCTTTTCGCGTCACGGCAGGAATCGATTCGATGGTTCTCGGCGAAACACAAATTGCCGGGCAAGTCAAAAAAGCCGTCTTGACATCGAGAAAGGCTGGCGGCCTCGGGCTTTTTCTGAATCGCCTTTTTCAAGAGGCCTTTTCAACAGCAAAACTCGTTCGATCCCACACGGCAATCGGACGGAATACTGTGAGTCTTTCCGCCGCAGCCGTTCGGCTCGCTCAGCGACTTTTCGGAGATCTTTCCAAACGCAACGTGCTTTACATCGGTGCCGGAGAAATGATTGAGCTATGCGCAGCTCACTTCTCCGCGCAACACCCGGCTCATATCACCGTTGCCAACCGCTCCCTTGACAGAGGTCAGGCGCTCGCTTCCAAATTCGGCGGAAAGGCCGTGCGATTGCAGGACATTCCTAACCAAATTTCTCAGTTTGACATTATCGTTTCCTGTACGGCCTCTTCGCTTCCCATCATTGGCCTCGGTATGGTCGTGAGAGCCGTTAAAGAAAGGCATCACGAACCCATCTGCATCATTGATCTGGCCGTGCCGCGCGATGTCGAATCGGAAGTTGGCGATCTTTCGGATGTATTCGTCTACACGATTGACGATCTCGGCCGCGTTGTTCAAGCCGGAAAAGAAAGCCGCTCCGGTGCGCTTCAAAAAGCAGAAGAACTTGTCAAGGAAAGGATTCAGCAATTTGCGCAGTGGAAAGAAACACGCGAGTCCGTTCCAGCGATTATCACGCTCAGGGAACGCGCCAAAGCAATTGCTGACGAAGAGCTTCAACGTGCCAAAAAGGCTCTAGCCGCCGGAACTGCACCTGAGAAGGTTGTTGAACGCCTCACGCGTGCGCTAACGAACAAATTTGCGCATGCTCCGACCGTCTACCTGAGAGAGGCCGCCAAGAGAACAGCTTCTGAACGAAAAAAAGATGTGGCAGATTTCTATCGGCCCCGGCAAAGCTAGTTTTTGACCCTTTATACTTCCCTGTCTCTGTTAAAGAATTTCCCTTTTTCGCCATGATGAAAGACAGCATGCGCGGCAAGCTTCTCAGCCTGTGCCGCCGACTTGAAGAGATTGACGCTATGTTGGCCGCACCCGACGCGGCCGACGATATGAACCGATTCCGCGATTTGTCGCGTGAACGCTCGGAAATCGAGCCGCTCACGCTCAAAATGAAAGCTTACGAAGCAACCGAATCCGACATTCAAGCCGCGCAAGAACTCCGATCCGATCCGGATATGCAGGAGTTGGCTGAGGAAGAAATCAAACTCGGTCAAGCCAAATTGGAGACGCTGGAAAAAGATCTTGAACTGATGCTTTTGCCGACGGATCCCAATGACAAGCGAAACATCTTTTTGGAAATTCGAGCAGGAACTGGCGGCGATGAATCCGCCCTTTTTGCCGGCGATCTTCTTCGCATGTACATGCGCTATGCGGAACGTCAGAACTGGAAGGTCGAAATTTCCAGTAAGAACGCGAGCGACCTTGGCGGATACCGAGAAGTGATTTGCCGAATTGTCGGCGAAGGGGCTTATTCCAAGTTGAAATTCGAATCGGGCGGGCACCGCGTTCAGCGTGTTCCCGAAACAGAAGCCGCAGGCCGCGTTCACACCTCCGCCTGTACGGTTGCGGTTTTACCCGAACTCGATGAAGTTGAGGCCGTCAAAATCAACCCGGCCGATCTGCGCATTGACGTCTATCGTGCCTCTGGTGCCGGCGGTCAGCACGTGCAGAAAACGGATTCTGCCGTTCGTATCACTCATCTGCCGACGGGACTGGTCGTTGAATGCCAAGATGAGCGAAGCCAGCACCAAAACAAAGACCGCGCCATGACCATTCTCGCAAGTCGTCTTTACGCTGCCGAAGTTGAGAAACAGCGAAGCGACCGTGCGAACGAACGAAAGAATTTGGTCGGCAGCGGCGACAGAAGCGAACGCATCCGCACGTACAACTACCCGCAAGGGCGCGTCACGGATCATCGCATCAATCTGACGCTTTATCGGCTCGATGCGATCATGGACGGCGATTTAGATGAAATCATCACCGCACTGACAACCGAACACCAGGCTGAACTTCTCGCAGAAATGAGCGAAGGCGCATGACAAAAACAGGCGACCTGTTGCAGTACGCTTCCAGGAGCATTCCAAGGAATGAAGCACTTTTGCTTCTTGCAAAGGCCTTGGACTGTACAAAGGAAACGCTGATTGCGCATCCGGAAAAGGACGTTCCTCCGGTCGTCGAGAACCAATACAAAATTTGGATAAACCGCGTTGAGAAAGGCTTCCCGGCGACCTATATTTTGGGAGTTCAATCTTTTTGGGGATACGATTTTTCCGTCACGCCAGCCGTTCTCATCCCGCGACCGGATACGGAAACGCTCATTGAAACGGTGCTGCAACTGTCACGACAGTCAGTCTCCCCGTCAATTCTGGACTTAGGAACAGGAAGCGGAGCCATCGCCGTAACTCTCGCTTTGGCAATTCCGAGTGCCTCTGTCACAGCAACCGATATCAGCCCCGATGCAATTGCTGTTGCGAAGGCCAATGCGAGTCGACTAAACGCTCGCATCACGTTTCTGCAAAGCAACTGGTTCGACGCAATCGACAACCATCAACAGTTTGATTACATTGTTTCCAATCCTCCCTATATCCATCCGATGGATCCTCATTTAAAAAGGCTCGCTTTTGAGCCATTATCTGCACTGACAGACCATAAAGACGGCCTCGCCTGCTTCAGAGCCATCATCGGTCAGGCCAGTTCCTACCTCTCGCAGGGAGGAACACTTGTTCTTGAACACGGATTTGATCAGGGTGAGGCCGTGCGGATGCTCTTTGCCGAATCAGGAGATTTTTCTCAGGCAAAAACTGTTCGTGATCTTGGCGGCAATGAACGCGTAACATATGCCGCAAAGCGCAACCAAGATTAAAAAAGAGGCGACCATGAAACTCACTCAAATTCTTGACTACACGAATTGTTTGCTCGAGCCGAATCGCTACAAAGACTATGCGCCCAACGGATTGCAAGTCGAAGGCGACGGTCGAGACATTCAGCGCATCTGTTGTGCCGTCAGTGCTTCACTGGCTGCCGTCAACGAGGCCATTCAAAAAGGAGCTGATGCTCTCTTCGTGCATCATGGTTGGTTTTGGAAGCACGACGACCCAAGAATCATCGGAATTCGGCGAAACAGAATACGTACGCTCTTGCAATCGGGAACGGCACTGGTCGCCTACCACCTTCCCTTGGATGACCATCCGGAATTCGGCAATAACGCCCTTTTCGGAAAAGTTCTCGGTCTTCGCCCCGAGGGGCGTTTTGGCGAAGACGATCTCGGCTGGATCGGAACGTTTCATGAAACCACAACCGTTGAGAATCTTTCGAAAAAGGTAAGCACCGTTCTCGGTCGGACGCCTCTTATCGTCGGCTCGGAGAGTCGTCCCATTCGACGCGTTGCCTGGTGCACGGGCGCTGCACAAGACTATTTGGAGGCAGCTTCAGAGGCCGGAGCCGATGTTTTTCTGTCTGGTGAGATTTCCGAGCGGACAACACACATTGCACGAGAGACCGGCGTCCCTTACTTTTCTTGCGGACACCACGCAACAGAACGCTTTGGAATTCGGGCTCTGGGAGAGAAAGTTCACGATCAATTCGGAATCGATGTTGAGTTCATCGATATCGACAACCCCGTCTGATCAAAACGACATTGCCTTCTGATTGAGATATCTCGGCGGGATCAACTCCCGCCGAGATCTTTACAGTACTTGAACGACGTTAAAGCTTAGAAGCGATAGGTCAGGCCAACCTTCGCACCGACCGTCGCCGCTCCATGGCATCCGGTTCCGACATTCGCCGCAGCGTCAACCTGAACCTTGCCCTTTTCCATACTGACGCCGAACGATCCCTGAACCGGGCTCATATCGATGACCGTCCGTTTCGCACCGAACACCTCGATCGACTTGTCGCCGAAGGTCGGGACAAAGGCTGCCTTGAACTTCGGCGTCACCATCCAGCCGTCATTCGTCTGCACGGCCTTGGTATTCACACGAACAGCCAAAGGCACTTGCACGAGCGTCTGCTTTTGTTCGCCGATCGTCAGGCTACCCGCCTTCATCGCATCCGTCTTAATGTGCGAGACTCTTAATCCGGCACTCGGCGTCACATCAAACGCACCGACTTCGTACGTCTTCTGTGCTCTCAGACCAGCCGAAAGCATCGTGGCATCCACCTTTTGATTCAGAGCCGTGAAATTGGACGTGATGTCATTCTTGCTCTTCGTGTAGGCCAATTCGCCGACAACCTTGATTCCTGTGTCAGCCAACTTGGCACCGCCGTAAAGCGTGAAGCTGTAGTCCTTCGTCTTGTTCTTGACATTGGCAACATCACCCTTGAGCGAACCTCTGCCGTACTGGAAAGCTGCTCCGAGTTCTGTGGTCTCGGTCGGCGCCATTTCGACACCAAAGGCTCCGTAACCGATATCAGCTCTGAAGCCTGCACCAGAACCAAGGCGATTCTGTTCGTAGCGTTCGCCACGGACATCAACCCAGAGATTGGCTCCCTTGGTGACATCCACGTCACGCGCCGTGCGATCCGCAATGCTCTCAGCCAACACCATGTCTGCGCGACGAATCATCGACTGAATACCCATGGAGACAACCGTCGAAAGACCCGCAGATGTCGTGCTGTTCTCCAGTGTAATCGTACTGCCCGTTGTTCCGCTTACGACAACAAAGGGGTTGTCCGTCAAAATACTGGATTCGATGGATTCTCCGCTGAGTGCACCGCCCATATCAAGCGTTCCGGCCGTCGCATTCACAATCGCCAATCTTCCGCCATCGAAGACCACGCTAGAGGCATCGGCAAACACAGGGCTCGTTCCAACAGCCGCCTGATCGACAGCCAACAAGCCATCTGTTCTGATAACAACGCTTTGTGCCGTCAGTTCAGTTCCAGCTGTTGCCGTCGGATCAATGAAAAGACTTCCGGCGGATCCAAGCGTCATTGCCTGACCAGCAAAGACCACCGCTCTGGCAGAGTCAATGCCGTCAACATTGGCAAGTGCGGCTCTCGCTGCCGCTTCTCCTGTTCCGATCGTAACAAGGGCACCATTGCCTGCGATGATGCTCGTGTTGAGCGTATCGCTTGCGAGGCTGTTGATTTCCAGCACAGAGTGATCAACAAGCGGATCGACGAAGATTCGTCCGCCTGCCATATTCAACGTGTTGATAATCAACTTGCCGCCGGCTCCCTCAGGATTGCCAACAGTAATGTGACCGACACCTGTCAACTCGTCAATATTGACGATGGCATTTTCCTGAATGGAAAGGTTTCCTTCACCAGAATTCAACGTCCCAATATTCGAAATCTGATTCGTTCCAACGATTGTCAACTTATGGTTGAGAAGATTAATGTCTTTTTCACCCGACACGGAGCCGATCGTGACGTCAGCGGCTAAATCAAATGGCTCGGTTGTCGTATCAGCAAACTTCAGCGTTGCATTGGCAAAGTTAAGAGCAATCGAGTTGCCGCTACCGGTCGTGTTGTACGCACCGCTTAACGTGCCCAACGCCGTATCCATGAGCGTGAACGAATCATTAATCGTCAACGTACCTTGACCGGTGATCGTCAAGCGAGCGTCGGCACCAGTGACCACATCGTCTTGCTTAACAATATCCTTAAATGCCGTATCTAGAGGCGTGACAAGCTCGGAACCTGCCTCCATGGCAATCGTTCCATTAAACGCCGCATCCGCTCTAAGAGTCAGACTGTTTCCTTCTCCTGAAACGGTCATTTCGCCGGCATTAAAAATCGCTGCTTGGCTTGCGTCCACGTGACCGCCTTCGCTCAACGTTAACTTGTTGACGAAACTATCCCCTGTAAGAGTCCATGTCGCACCTTTAGCTACATTAAGTTCAAATCCTGTAACTTCACCATGGTAACTGTTGTTTGTGGCTCCAACGCCAGAAGTTGTTGTTCCATCATTGTTACCGTACTCCCAGTACGAACGACCTGTCCATTGCGAATCAGCACCAGACAAAGTGACATCAACATCGGCATTAATGAGTCTACCGCTTCCGTGTGGTGCTCCGCCTTCTTCGTTAGGTGTCTCAAAAATGATGTCGCCTGTCAAATTCGTCGTGTGCTCGCCACTTGCGTTGAGAGACACTTTGGAGTTGCCACGTACATCTATTACATTCGTCGCCTTAACAGTTATGTCAGCATCAACAGCGAGTTGCCCGTGAGAAAAGGCTGAAAAACCAGCGCCGTTTGCATCTGTATTTTCCACATAAAGAGTACCAGCATCAATTTTCACTGAAGCCGCATCAGAAGGCGCCGTTCCGTCTTCATTATTATTTTGAGCGTGTATCGCACCAATTCCAGAAGCTTTCGAGACGACATTGATTGTCTCTGCCTGCATATTGATCGTTCCCTGAGCAAGTGCGAATACACCCATGCTGTCGGTTTCAATTGAAATGAGCTCCGTTCCATTTCTGCTTCCGACCTCCATCACAGAAGGCTCAGAAGCCTGAAGTCCGCGACCACTCGAGGCAATGGAAATCGTTTTTCCACTGATTGTGAGTTCTCCGCCTTCCTCAAGCATTACTGCCTTGGTCGTAGGCCCACTTTCTTCATCATTGAAACCGTTTGCCTTGATCGATACTGTTTTCCCAGCAGAACCGATTTCTAATATGCCACCTGTCTGTTTAACACCGAAGGCTTGTCCATTAGAGCTCGAGTCAATCTCAACGTCTCCCAGGAATTTAGAAGTCGTATTCCCCGAAAGTCTGATACCATAGGCAGTTCCACTTTCTGACGAGGCTGTGAGTTTGGCATTCCCATTGACTGCAAGCAACACCGTATTCACGTCACCGGCTGTATAGCTGATGTCAGCACCCACAGCCGCCGCTTTCTCTGAATGCACCTTCGCTTCTAAATTGTTCAACGTGGCAGTTGCACTTCCCCAGGTTTCCCCATAAGACGTGTTGTAGAAGTAATTTGTTGTCTTCACGCCGATCGCGTTGCCGCCGACAGCAGACAAATCAATCTTCGTAGAACCGCCAAAGTTTCCGGTGCCACCCTCAAAAACAAGTCCGTGGATGGACGAGGCTCCATCTCTGCCATTGGTCGTCACAGTCTCCCCGGTAGATCTTCCCGTGATAACAAGCTCGTTCAAAGCCGTAGCATCCACCGTACCTTGACTATGCATATCAAGGCCGATCGTTTCACTATAGGTATTTTGAGCACCGTCGGCAAGACGCTCCGTAGCTGTATTTATTTCAATATTGAGTTGTTGTGAAGTAATTTTTAGTTCGCCGCCTTGTCCTATCCCGATTCCATAGACGGATTTTCCTGCACTGTTCGAAGATGTTGCCTTCAAATTAACCGTGTCCGCACTAATCACCGTATCTTTAGTGAGTTCCATCGCCGTGGCCTGCTGGTTACCCCTTCCGGAAATATTTGTTTCAACGGTTACATCAAGTCTCGCGCCACCAAACTCAACGCCGTCCGATCCATAATTGCGAATTCCGAGAACGTGAGCACCGCTTCCTGAGTTAGCCGTCAAATTAATGGCGGCATTTTCAAGTTTTCCTGAAGCACCAGCGAGAATCTCTAAACCAATTGCGCCGTCAACATCGTCTCTATCATAGGAAATATCACTATTGGATAAAGTCGGCTGAGCATCCTGCCACACATTGGATATATCGTATTCGGCAGCCAAGCTGGAACCTGCAATCAACGACAAAGCAGCAACCGCCAATACGGTTTTAGTGCCTTTTTTCTGAACTGAACTGGTAATTTCATTGGCAACCATCAGCCCAGAGCGGGCACGGTTGAAGACGACTTTAAAAGTCTTGTTCATTTGAGTACTCCCTCTCAAAAAAATGACACCTCCACTGGAAGGTGTTTTATGGCAAATTTTCTTCCCCTCGCACAGTGTCCTAAAAAAGACACCCTGCCGTCCTTTCCCCAAAGGACAGCAGATAAGGACTCAAGCCGTCAGCGCATGCAAAATCCAACATGCAACTCTTTTCTCGAATCCATGAAGAGACAAAAAAGATTATGCCCTCCCTTAGTTTCATCGTCACGCATTGACACTTAACCAAAAAAACGCTGTGCGCAAATGCCACAGTTCACACAAGAAAACCATGCAGATTATTAAAAACTGTGATAGGCAAATAACGTCCCAAAATTTGGACATCAGAGCAAATAAAAAATTTTCTCATAAGACTTTCTCATCTGGTTTTGTTTTTCATAACCACAAAAAGTCGGCTTAAGCTGTTTTTCAATTTAAATCAATGCACTAAATCGAGATTTCAGCCGATTTTTTCTCTCTTTCTTATAATTGCACACTTCTCTGACCTGAAGCCTTCAGACAGGTCAGTTGCGTTTTGATGATTGTTCTTGTAAGGAAAATTTCTCCATGATGGTTTTGTACTCAGGCTCAACATGCCCGTTTTCCCACCGTTGCCGCTTCGTGCTCTGTGAAAAAGGATGCGATTTCGAAATCAACGACATCGACATGTTCAATAAGCCTCCGGAAATCGATGCCATGAACCCGTACGGAGAACTTCCCATTTTGATTGAACGCGACTTGACGCTCTACCAATCAAATATCATCAACGAGTACATTGATGAACGATTCCCGCATCCGCAACTGATGCCGGCCGATCCCATTCAGCGCGCCAGAGCACGTCTTTTTATCTACACATTTGAGCGCGAACTTTTTAGTTTTGTGCGCGTGTTGGAGCGTCGTGAAGAAACAGAGGCAAGAAAATCCGTCGCTCGCGAACAAATCCGCGAGCAACTTGTGCAGCTTTCTCCCGTCCTTGCGAAGAACAAATTCCTGATGGGGGAAGATTTCACAATGCTCGACATTACGCTGGCTCCGCTTCTTTGGCGCCTGGATCACTATGAAATCGAAATGCCGAGAACGGCAGCCCCGTTGCTGAAATACGCCGAAAGCGTGTTCTCTCGCAATGCCTTTATCGATTCAATGACGCCTTCAGAAAAGGTCATGCGTCGCTAGTGCCCGTCTGCTGAACAAATGCGAGTGTGATTATGAGTGATACGTTTGTCAGTCCCCTTTCCAAACCGTCTTTTCGCGTTCACATTGTGCGCGCCCTTTTGGATTGGTGTGAAGAAGAAGGTTACACGCCCTATGTAATGGTTGATGTTGACGATTCCTGCGTTGTTCCGAAGGAATATGTCAATCCGGACAATTCCATCGTTCTTTGCGTATCAGCACTGGCAACGCATAATTTCGATTTGGATAAGGAAGCGATGCGCTTTCAAACCCGTTTCGGAGAATCCATTTGCACGCTCTGCATTCCGTTAGGAAGAATCAAGGCCATTTATCCAAAGGAAAATACTGATCTTGCTAGTTACTTTCCGGTTTTAGACTGTGAAAAGCCAAAAAATCGCAAAGACGACGAGAATATTCCGGTATTTACCAAACTTTGATGACATTTCTGTAGAATTGCGCCCGTCGCCCTAATAGCTCAGTTGGTAGAGCAATCGCCTTGTAAGCGATAGGTCGTCTGTTCGAGTCAGACTTGGGGCACCACAATTTCTGCCCGAGCGAATGGTTTTCGCTCGGGTTTTCTTTTTATGTCAAGCGTCAGGAAAGCTGTGCACCGGAGGATACTAACTACTCGCGCAACATGAGCGGATATGTTAACCCGTTTAACATACTCAGCTATGCATGATTAAATTTTCGCATTTTTTTAACAAAGCTCACAACAAGGAGACCTTCCACAGAAAGATTCCCTAAGCCAAAGGACACAAATCTTTATACCGATGAAAGCTCTTGATAGGCCACGACTTGACGACGCTCTAGACTGAAAACAATCCCAATGCGGATGAGCGTCCCTTGCTTGTGGCCTTCTCCGTAACATTGCACTTTGATCTGTTCTAATGCTCGCTTTAGTTCTCGCGGAGCATCGACATCTTTCTCGACAAACTTGAATTCGAAAATCCAGTGTTTGTCATTAATGAAAACTTCTAGATCACTTCTTCCGTTAGCGTTATGGGTCTCAGCTCTCACATCAAGACCCGCACCCATCACATAGGACAGAACAACGCCACGCACGGCCGCTTCACTCACAAGCGGATATCGATCATATGGAACCGAAAGAAACACCGCATTGAATCTCTCGATAACACCCGAAATGTCCCCGTTTTTAAAAGGCTGATAAATATCAGCGGAAGCAAAGTGTGTATTTTTAACGAACAAGTTGAAATACAACTTGGCCATTGAACTGGAAACCTCTTTATTGGGGTATCCGAGAGTCAATGTGGAACTAATGGCTTGACGGATAGAAAGGTACCCTGTTTGAAACAAAAGCGCCTCCGGAGGAACATCAGAGGGAACTGAAGTGGCCTCGAGTTGGCTAGCATCAAGTTCGACCGGCTCGTCAAACTGTGCCGGATCAATTGTTCCGTTAGCTTGAATCCATTGTGACAACCAAGCACTCACGCCACCCGAACCAATCCAATAGTTTTTAAAGCCGTTTTGCGGTGCTGAAAGAAAATTGAGAACAGACCATGGTGCAAAAACATGCGTCTTAGCTTGTTCATCAAAACTAAAACCATCGTAGTTCGCAACCATTTCTTGCATGAAAGACTCTTTCGTGCATAAGCATTCATTCTTTTGCGCTCGCACCGTATTAAATTGAACGAGAGCATTTTCTAAGAATTCTGGAAAGTATTGTTCAATCTCCGAACGCGTGTAACCTAATAATTCGCCGTACTCAGGATCGAGCGAAATATCCGTTAAATTATTCAGAAGAGAAAAAACACTCACCTGTCTGTACTTTGTAATTCCTGTAATAAAAAGGAATCGCAACGCCCCCGGATAGGCCTTCAACACCGAGAAAAAGCCACTCATATAGATACGGATTTCGTCAAAGAATGGCTCATTGTTGATATTGTGAGTCAGGGGAGAGTCGTATTCATCAATCAGCAAAACAAAAGGCTGTGAATTTGCTTGTCTAACCCGAAAAAAATCCCGCAAGGCAGCATAAAAATCATCTTCTTTGCTTAGATCACATGCAAAACCAATGGTCGCAAAAGCATCACGCAACAACCGATTAAAGCGCGCCTGAAAAGTTACGATGTCAGAAGCGTCTGAGACCAAAGAAAAATCAAGCTGAACAACAGGATATTGCTTGTCTTTCCAGCTCTTTTCGATAGCGAGACCTCGGAAATCACGCAACCCATGCTCAAAAAGAGATGCGAAAGTCGAAACCAGGAGCGACTTACCAAAACGGCGAGGTCGAGAAAGGAAGACCGTTCTGTACGTTCCCAGCAACTTCTCAATCAGAGCAGTCTTGTCGATATAAATCAGTTTGTCCCGACGAAGCGTTTCAAAGGAAGAAACAGCCAGCGGCAATCGTGTGAAATCAAGCATAACGGCTCTCGAAATAAGCGTCGACATGGGGCAATTTTAAGGCATACTCAACTTACATTAAATGGTTAGAACTTCAAGTGAAACAGGAGAACCACCTCAAAAACTTTAACCGAGCGACAGTTAATATCTTCTGATATCGTCTTCTAAGAATTCGTTTCCATTTCAAATTTTTCCTGAAACAGCGCCTCGCATTTTATGATCAATCAAAACTTAACATTCACAATCACATTCGAAGGCTACGGATGGTCTACCCTGTGCTTTTCTTCCGATCAATGGAGCAGAGAATTTCACGCCAGCTACATTGGCGATTCTCCCTTCGATTTCCTTATCGCCTTTGAAAGACTCGACAACGAAGACGATCCCTCAACGTTGAGTTTTGATGCTGAACCACAAATAACAAAAGTTGCAATAGAGCCCTCTGAAGAATCCGGTTCTAACCCACATTCATTAGAAGAGGCATACAACTGTCTGATCCAACTTGAAATCTGTCAAGAAGGTGAAAAAAGCATTAAGTTTCTCATCCCTTTTCAGCAACTCTGCAAACTCTACATCCAAGCTCTCGACAGGGAGATTGATCGATTGGGCTTCCTTGGAATGGTTCGATCGTGGGCGTCACCGTATTCGTCAGACTTGCCCATCGGGCTATATCTTAAGTACAAAGCCATTGCTCTTGGACACTATGAGTTCATTGACTCTCTGAAAAAAAATGAAGACGACTCCATATCCTCTTCATTGAAAGATGAGCTCCGACTAATTGAGGCAAGACTCTTGTGACAACCACTCCGAAAAGGTGCTCGCTGGCAGCAGCACCTTTTCATGCGAAATGGATGTTGTTATCACAGCAATTCCTCTTAGTAGAAAACGCACGCAACTTATGTTCTTTCCTAAAAACTTTTCGATTATCTTGATCGTGCAAATCAACCGTCTGACATTGAGCGAAATCGCCGGCAGAAACCGCTAGAAAACCGAAGCAATCTCGCATCAGTGGTGTCTGTGTTTGCTTTTACTAGAAACCGTTGCAATCACACCGGCCGTCAAGATCAACCCCATGCCGATTAAGGCATCCGGCGAAAGAGACTCACGAAATACAAAGACGCTGAACAATTCCGCAAACGGAATTGTCGCAAAATGAAAACAGGCGCTGACAAGAAGGTTTCCCTTGGCATACGCCCGCGTCATAAAAAGCTGGGCAAGCGTCGAGCAGATGCCGACGCCGAAAAGCATCACCCAAATCGACGTACTGTGCTCATGCAACCCGCCCTCGAGCAACAACATCCCGGCAGCACCCCAAATCGTGCTGACTAGCATGAAATAGAAAACAATCCGAGACGAAGGCTCTCCCAACTGCCCAAGACGCTGAATCGTCATAAAAATAATCGGGGCGAACAATCCCGTACAAAGCGCCATCAACATCCAACCAAATGCTCCCGGATTCAGCGTCGGGTGCATCATGATGCAAATCCCTAAAAATCCTAGGAAAATGGCTGCCACAAGTAGCCAGGGGAATTTTTTTCCGTGTATCAGACAAAGGACGAGCGTTGTCAACGCGATAAAGATTGGCCCGGTGTAACTCAACGTCACAGATGTTCCGAGCGGAAGATGTCCCATCGAAGCGAACCACAATGTGAATGCAACCGCACCGCAAATAGAACGACACAGATGCCGACCAAGATACTGAGTCGCCACGCCGATGTGCTCCATGCGCATAAGCGCATAGATAAAAATGAGAGTCAGAAGTGCTCTGAAAAAGACAATTTCAAAGGTTCCGACTTCAACAGAGCATTGTTTGACCAGCGCCGACATACAAGCGTAGAAAAACGCAGCTGCAAGCATCCAAAGAGATTGGCGCATAGATAGTGCATCCAGAAAGAAAAATAGTGTACTATCATTTCGCTTCTTTTTCCTGTGGAATGCTTGTCTACGCTCTAAGAATGTCCCTTTCGCCGCTGCTTTTCTCAAAAAGCAAATCTACTATGCAAATAGCGCATTATTCGTACTAAGCATAACTCAATACATCTCATTGCAATTCGTTTTCCTTAGCCATAAAGAACTAAGACAATTCCCTTATCGCAACGAACGCCCGCCAAACGGGCAAGGAGAATCGTAATGGCCGATACCATTCAGCGCGGCAAAATTAAGAAAGCACCTGCCGCCGAAGTTGTTCAATATTTGATCCGCCCCGCCATCGAAGCGGATCTGAAACGTTCCTACAACACAATTCTTGATATCAACAAGGCACACATTTTGATGCTTGCAGAAACAGGCATCATCACGCGTGACGTTGCCAAGAAGTTGCTTGCGGCAACCTTGCAGATTGAAAGCGAAAAGGATCATCCTTCCTTTGAAATCAATCCAAATGTCGAGGATCTGTACTTTAATCTGGAACGCTACCTCATTAAGCTCACAGGGCTTGAAGTCGGCGGTCAGCAACATACGGCGCGTTCTCGCAACGATCTCTTTGCCACAGAAATTCGTATTGACACCCGTAAAGTCTTCCTGAAGCTCTCGCAGATGTTTATTGACCTGCGTCGCGCTTATCTCAACTTGGCACGCAAAAATCTGGATACCGTCATGTCGGGCTACACCCACATGCAGCCTTCAGAACCCATTACGTTCGCGCATTATTTGTCCGGCGTTTCTGCGGCTCTTGCCCGCGACTACGATCGCTACAGCCACGCCTGGAAATCTCTGAATCTGTGTCCTCTCGGCGGCGGTTCGATGGGATCCACCTCGTTCCCGATTGATCGCAAGTTCACGGCCAAGTTAATGGGGTTTGACGGCCCTGTGCAAAACAGTCTTGACTGCGTGGCAAGTCGCGACTATATCCTCGAAATCTTGACGGCCTTGTCGCAAACGGCCATGACCATGAGCCGTACGGCACTTGACCTCTACAACTGGTCGACGCCCGAATACGGTTACATCGAAGTCGATGACAGCTGCGCGGTCTGTTCTTCGATTATGCCGCAGAAGAAAAATCCGTTTACGCTCGAGCATGTCAAAGCTAAGGCCGCACACATGGAAGGCTTCATGATCGGCGCCTACAACACGATGAAGAACGTCATCTTCTCGCACGGACGTGATACGAGCGTGGAAACGCCGCGCTATTTCTACACAGCCCTCTCAGAGATGGAAGCTGATTTCGCGCTGTTGACCGTCACGATCAATACGCTTTCTGTGCGCAAACAACGCATGTATGACAATGCTGCCCGCAACTTCTGCACCGTGACGGAACTGGCCAACTATCTTGTTCGCCATGACAACATTTCCTTCCGCGAAGCTCATGAAATCATTGCGCACGTTGTCGGCGCTATGAACGATGCCGGACTGACAGCCGCCGATATCAATCGCGCTGCTGTTGAAAAGGCTACAAAAGCACTCTACGGATTTGACACAAAACTCACGGACGAATTGATCCGCGAGGCATTGGATCCGAAACGTGTGGCCTATGAAAAGACCTGTATCGGAGGAACGGCTCCCGATGAAGTCACGCGCCAGCTTGACTTGATTGAGGAACAAATCAAGGCAGACGAAGCCGCATTGGCCGAGCGCAAGGCGCAGCTTTCCGGCGCCGATGACTTGCTCGCTTCTGAGGTGAAGAAAGCCATAGCTTAGTTCTTGTCGCTTCCCGCGGAAGACTCCGTTCCCTCCCCTTCTATAAGGAGTCTTCCGCTTTTTACCAACCAAGGAGAAACCGGATGTTTTTCTATGAATTTTTGATCGTCATCGCAGCCATGATTCTCGGCGCTCGCTTTGGCGGTGTCTTCTTCGGCATGTGCGGTGGCCTCGGGTTGCTCGCACTGATTCTTATTTTTGGACTCGCTCCTGCCAATCCTCCGATTGCAGTCATGCTCATCATGATGAGCGTTGTTTTGGCAGCTTCCACACTGCAAAGTTCCGGCGGTATGGCCTTCCTTGTGCGTGTAGCAGAGAAACTCCTGCGCGCCTGTCCTAAAGCAGTGACGTTTATCGCTCCGATCATCGCCTTCGTCTTTACATTCATGGCCGGAACGGGAAATGTTCTTTACTCGATTCTTCCCGTCATCGCTGAAGTTTCTCGTGAAGCCGGCGTACGACCGGAGCGCCCGATTTCAATTTCTGTGATCGCCTCTCAGCACGCTGTCCCCGCCTCCCCGATTTCAGCGGCTACCGTTGCCATGGTGGCTTTGCTGGGAGCGAAAGGCGTTTCCGTCCTGACGATTCTTGCGATCGTCGCCCCTGCCGTTTTGCTCGGTCTTATGGTCGGTGCCTTGGCAGTCTGCAAGATGGGCAAAGAATTGGCTGACGATCCTGAGTACGTGCGCCGAGTTCAGGAAGGCCTTTTTGCCAGCCAGAGCAAGGCCCAAGCCATGGGAACAAAAGGCGGAGACACGACCTCTGCGAAAATCTCCGTCGTTTTCTTCCTGCTGGCTGCTTTTACCGTCGTTTTGGTCGGAACCTTCCCGGAACTTCGCCCGCATGTCGTAAATGCCGCGGGTAAAGCCTCTCAGGTTTCCATGACGCACATGATCGAACTCATCATGCTGGTCGTATCTGCCCTGATGGTTCTCTTTTGCAAAGCCAAACCCGATGATGTCATCCGTACTTCCGTTTTCCGCGCCGGCATGATGGGCGTTGTTACGGTGTTTGGATTGGCCTGGATGTCCGATACGTGGATTGCCAACAACCTTCCTTACATTAAGTCCACGGTGTCCCTCGTCGTTCAGGATGCCCCTTGGCTCTTTGCCTTCGCTTTGTTCTTCGTCTCGGCTCTGACGCACTCGCAGGGTGCCACGGTCGCAGCTTTGATGCCGCTTGGACTTTCTCTCGGCATTGATCCTCTCGTTCTCGTGTGCATGTACCCGGCCGTTTGCGGTTACTTCGTCATCCCGTCAACAGGCGTGCTTCTTGCCGGCGTTGCATTTGATGAAACCGGAACGACAAAGATCGGGCGCTATGTGATTAATCACTCGTACTTGATCCCAGGACTTGTTGCAACGTTTGCCAACGTTGTACTAGCCTTCGGCATCAAGGCAATTTTCTTCTAACCCTCCGGGTTCTGTCCTGTAACCGCACTTCCCCTCGTGGTTGCAGGACAGTCTTAGTTTTTGACAGAGGCCACTGTGACTTCAACCGAAATGCTTGCCGTATTCGTCAAGTTTTTTTTCATTCTGACGCCATTTTTTATCGTGGCCGTCTTCATTGCGCTCACAGAGAATGAAACTGTTGAGTTACGGCACAAACTGGCCATTCGCATCACGACGGCTGTCATTGTTATCAGCCTGATCCTCTTTGCCGGCGGCGCAGAAATTTTTAATTTGCTCGGCATCACGGTCGATGCCTTCCGCATCGGCGCAGGTGCTTTGCTGTTTCTTTCTGCGGTTTCACTCGTTAACGGACACGTACAGGTACCCGACTCTAAGCGCTCAACGCTTGACCTCGCCGTCGTCCCTCTTGCCATCCCCGTTACGCTCGGCCCCGGGTCTGTCGGCGCTCTCGTTGTGATGAGTTCCGAAGTTAAAAGTCTGGAAGCTCAACTGTATACCGCTTTCTCTATCGTCGGCGCCTGCCTTTGTGTGGGCGTTCTTTTATATCTTTCTGCTGAGCTAAAAAGGCTCATCGGCCGAAGCGGTATTTCCATGCTTTCCAAGCTAACGGGACTTATCCTCGCCTCTCTTTCCTGCCAAATGATGTTTACAGGTATTGCTGCTTTTTTAAAGTAGTCTTTCCTCTCAGCCAGTAAATGCGATAATGCGGGGAAATTGAATGGAGAACACTATGGGAGTCGCATTTACTGATGCCAACCTATCCATGATGCTTTTTCAGACTCGGGTTCGCGTTTTTTGTCTGCTTTGTGAGAAAAGAAGTTTTACGACGACCGCTAAGTTGCTCAACATCAGTCAAAGCGTCGTCTCCCGCACAATCGCCGAATTAGAAGCAGACCTAAAAGTTTCCCTTTTTGATCATTCCGTTCGCCCGATTCGCCCGACTGTTGCCGGCCAGTCTTTGTATCGTTTTCTTACGTCTGAACTCAACCGCATTGACGGCCAACTCGGAGAACTTCGACTTCATAACGCCCTGCTCTCCCCCTTGAGAATCGGATTTGTCGAATCCATTGCCCGCACAATGAGCTGGTCGGTAATCGAAAAGGTTCGGAAAAACTATTCAACCGTCTCGGTACTCACAGGCATCAGTACCTATCTTTTACAACTTCTCGATCGCGACTGCGTTGACACCATTGTCTGCCCGGATCCCTTTACAAACCGCAATGACCTCGAGCGTTGTTTTATCTTTCGAGAACCGTCCATCATTCTGCTGCCGAAAAACTCTTCTCTTCCCAAAGAGTTGACCTGGGAACGTTTGCAATTTTCCGGCCTTCCGATCCTGCAGTACAACAATCAAAACTCCGGCGGAAAACTTCAGGAAAAATTCTTCGGCAAACTCGGACTCAACTTCGTTAATCGCTTCGAAGTCGATATTAACGCATTGCTCCTTGACTACGTTGCTCACGGTGCCGGATGGGCACTTTCACGTCCGACGACACTGTTGCAACATCCTAATCTTGCCAAAGAAGTTGACGTGCGTCCCATGCCGAAACCGATTGCCTCACGTGAGGTTTACGTCATCGCGCGCAAGGGAAATCGTCCAGAACTCGTTTCGCAAATTGCCTCCGCTGCCTGCGAATGTTTCCGCAATACGATCGCGCCGCAAATTATTGAGGTTGCCCCTTGGACAGCACCTTATCTTTATACCGCGGGAGAAAAACCGACCGATCGCGTCCCCGTCTTTAAAAATGCCGTAAGTCCCAGTTCCGGAAACGTCTTCGTTCTGTAAAGGCTCGTCAAGACCTTCCCAATGAGGCTATTTTCCATATCGAACGATTTCAAGTTTTTTGTACCAGCAAACCATCCGAAATCCGACGATAAAAAATGTAGCGGCAAAAAGGGAAACAAATTCGGAAAGGTCCAGCATTTTCATCAGGATATAAAGCCAGGAACCAATAAACGCAGACAACGCATAGGGTTGTCTATCCGAGAGCACCATCGGAATGCGGTTTAGGAAAACATCACGCAAAAGCCCGCCGAATACACCGGTACAGACTCCCAAAAGCACGGCCGGCAAATAGGGAAGCCCCGCAGAGATTGAAAGAGATGTACCGCCGGCAGCAAAAAAACCAAGCCCGACGGCATCGGACCACACAAAAAGTTCTCGAAGAAACTTTTCTCGGAAACGATGGACGAAAAATGGAGCAAACAACGTCATTACCAACGTCACCCAAACGTACTCCTGATGCGCAATCCAATACATCGGACGATTGTCAATAATGATGTCGCGAAGAATTCCGCCGCCGAATGCGGTCGTAAAAGCCATCACAAAAACCCCGACAGGATCCACATCCTTATCGCCGGCCGCCAAAATACCGGCAAGCGCAAATGCCACAATGCCGACGAAATCCGTGAATACCAAAAGGCTTGACTGCATAAAGAAGGTTCTCCGAAACAGCTCCGATTTTACAAACGCAATATCCCTTTTTGTTCGATTAACCTCTGGTGCGATGCTTCCTATCTTATTGACGCATAACACGCCAAAAACGACGGTCTATCGTCTTGTTGCGAACCCCACCTTGTGAATGCCCGATTCTCGCACAAGACCGAGAAGATCCATCACCATTCCGTATCGGCACTCTTTATCGGCGTTGATCTCTGCAATGGTTTTCGGATTACTGGCAGCACTTCTTAAAACAGTCTCCAGTGTTTTTGCATCCAGCTGCTTACCGTCAAGCCAATAAGAGCCGTCCGTTTTCAAGGCAATTTCCATGCGATGAGTGCTTTCCTCAATCGGATTCGCCGCAAGCTGCGGCAAATCAACCGGAACACTCATGCGTAAGACGGGAACCGTTACGATAAAAATGACAAGAAGCACCAACATAACATCCACAAGAGGCGTCACGTTGATTTCACTTAAATCTCGTACGTCGTCTGGCATGCCTTAACTCCCAGTTTCAACCTTCTTCCCGCTTCGCTTCCAGTAATGCAACTTCACCCACCACGTCGTCAAATCTGCAGAAAGCGACCGTGTAGCGTGAACAAACATGTTGTATCCAATGGCTGCCGGCACGGCAACAGCGATGCCGGCGGCGGTCATCACAAGCGTTTCGCCGACTGGGCCGGCTACCTGCGCAATACTCGGAACAACATCGAGCGCCGAAAGCGACGTCATGGTGTGGTAAATACCAACGACCGTTCCGAACAGACCAACAAAGGGAGCCGTTGCTGCAATCGTCGAAAGAACGCCAAGGCCTGCCATGTAAGGGCGAAGGAAATTAGCCTGATGCACCTTTCTTTGTTCATCCATGAGAACACGATTGCCGTCGAGTGAGTGGAAGGCATCTTGAGAGGCTGTTCCGAACTGCACCCAAGCATTTTTCGGCGCTGCATCAAGCATGGCCCGTGTGGATTGCGCCTTCTCATAGCAAGAAAACGCCTCCTTTTTCTGCTGAAACGACCGCCAAAACTGAATGGTCTTGACAACAATGAGCGTCCAAACCGCAACCGACATGATCAACAATATGAAAACCGCTGACACAATGAGCCAATCGCTTGCCTGAACAAAGGCCATAAAAGAACCAAAGATTTCTGTCATAAACAAATTTCCGCCGATCAACGATTCATCTGAAAACGTATCAAAACCGTACACCATCTCTCCAGCGCACGGCCGTTTTTATCCTTTGCCGGAATAAATTTCCAACGCATCACCGTACGTAATGCCGCCGCATCAAAGGCCGGCTCACCACTTCCCTCGCGCAGTTTGGCATCTTTTACGTGGCCCTGCTCATCAACAAGAAGTGCCATCTTAACTTTGCCTTCCAATCCTCGCCGTCTTGCCGAATCCGGATACGCAGGGCGCGGAGCAAAAACAGGTTTAGCGGCCACGGCCGCAGACGGCTCCTGTCCGGAGGCAAGTTCCGGAGCCTGTAAAAGCGCTCCGGAAGAAGTCTCTTCAGGCTCTGAAGGCTTCTCAGAAACGGCTTTTTTTTCTGCGTTTTCCTGAATCGCCCTGTGAACCCGCCCCTTAGGTTTTTCCGGGAGAACAATACGTTTTGTTTTGGGAGCTTGCACTTTTTTTTCAAGCCTTTCGCCCGTTTGCTCCGAGACAACACGGACGCCTATCACCTCAAAAAACAAGGCATTCTTCCCGGATGCAACTTGCGGTGCTTTATAGAAAAAAGAAAGAACCAAAAGGTGGGCAAGGACAACTGCGGCAACGCACAAAACCCACCCTCGTAAAGGCATCCTCATGACGATCCCTTTTTAAAAAGGCGCACGAGAACCAAAAAGCCTGTAGCCGTCAAAACAACGCAAGCCCCTGTCGGAATGGAAAAAAAGTAGGCAAAAATCAGCCCGAAGACACTGGATGCAATGCCCCACATCCCTGACAAAAAAAACATTGTTTTAAGACTTTTTGCTGTTTGTAGTGCTGTCGCTGCCGGCGTCACGATCAATGCATAGATGAGAACGCCTCCGACAGCCTTCAGTGCCGATGCGATCACAAGTCCCATTAACAACATAATTCCTGTGGAAAGTGCGCGCACGGGAATTCCGCTTGCCTCTGCGGCATCTCGCTGGCTGATGACGGCCTGAATTTCTTTAAAAAAGGCAAAAATAAAACCGCAAAGCAAAACGGCACAGATCAGCATGCGGATGAGATCCGTCCCGCTGGCCGTCAAAAGGTTGCCCCAGAGAAAATTCAGTCCTTCTGCACGTGATCCAGGCAAAAGCCCGAGAACAAGCATCGAAAGACTTAACATCACCGAGAAAATAACACCGACGATTGTGTCGGCCGACACCCTTAGTCGCCGGCTCCACGAACCGACAAATGCAGTAACGCCCAGTGCTCCGGCAAAACCGCATGTTGCTGGCGGGAATCCGAGCCAAACGCCGATCAACGCCCCGGCAAATGCCGCATGAGACACACAAATCCCAATAAAACTCATGCGAAGAAGAACAATGAAAACACCAAGCAGTCCGCAGGTCAATCCGGAAACAACAGCCATGGCGAATGCGCGCTGCATGAATTCGTATGTTAAGAGGTGCTCCATTGCCGTTCCTGTCTAAAACAACGCTACAAAGCGTCCCTTGTGTTCAAACACATCCACGGGCGTATCGTAGAGAGCCTGAAGAACGTCGCTGCGCATCGCGTCCTGCGTTAATGAGGCGTGAATGAGGGATCCGGATTTCAGCATGGCCGTGTGTGTTGTAATGTGTGAAACCGCATTTAAGTCGTGCGTGGCCATCACAACCGTGAGCCCCATCGAACGTTGCAAAGAACCGATGAGATCAAGAATATCGCGTTGCGCCTGCCAGTCCAATGCCGCCGTCGGTTCGTCAAGCAACATCAATGAGGGCTCCTGCGCCAAAGCCCGTGCGATGGCCGCCCTTTGCTTCTGCCCGCCGGAAATACGCCCGAGCGGGCGATCCGACACCTCAGTCAGTCCGACGCGCTCAATCGCCTCAAGCGCCACTTTTCGTTCCCGATCGCCCGGCCTGCGGAAAAGCCCGAGTTTGGAATAGGTCCCGGCCAAAACCGTTTCATAGACAGTCACCGGAACGCGCGGATCAACTTCAACCATCTGAAAAACGTGAGCGACCTGCGTACGAACCGAATGAAGAGTCGTCTTTCGAAGCTCTGAACCTTGGAAAAAAATTTGACCGGACGAAGCCGGCGTCATGGCATTAAAAAGCCCAAGAAGAGTGGACTTTCCTGCTCCGTTCGGTCCGATTAATCCCCAAAACTCACCGGCATGAATCGACCAATTCAAGGCGTGCAGAACCTCTTTGCCTCCGAGGCAAGCTGAAACATTTTGCAGTTGCGCAACACAGGACTGCACAAGCCTACGCTCCAATCAGTGACAGAAGAAGTCTCACATTTTCCCGAACAAGCGAAAAGTAATCGGGAACATTTTGAGCCGATCCGGGAAAATTGGAAAGGACAACGCGTCCGAGACCGAGCTCTGATGCTATGGGGAAACCAGCTTCTGATCCGCTTTGTAAATTATCCACAACGCCGTCTATTTTTTTTCCTTTGACCTCTCTGAAGAGATTAACCAGCGTTTTCGGATCCAATGAATCGGCCGAACCAAAAACTGCTACCACATTCAATCCGCACCAGGTAAGAAACTCCTTTTGCATGGCAGACGCAATGACCGTCTTTCCCAAAAAACGCTCTCTGAGAAGAGTCAATTCCGAAGAAAAGTCGGCAAGTTTTTCCAACCGTTGCTTCAGGCGTCTTTTCACAAACGACTTAAAAGGCGCTGTTTCATTTTCTTGCAAAAGTTCGGCAATTCGGCAACTCGCTTGGGCTTGAATTGTCGGGATAAGCCAACTGCCGGCTACATCGACAGCATGGGTTTTTTCTCGGATAGCCGACTCTGCAGCAAACATCTGCGACAGCGTCGACAATCTGATCTGCGGCGGATGAACGAAAATACCGTTTGAATGCAACGCAAATATCAGATCGGATGCTTTGACATCTGTGTGTCCCGGGCAAGCTGAACCGGAAACAAAAAGACGCGTTGCGGCGTCTCCATCCGTTAAGTCTTTGACAATATCCTCAATCAGAGAGGAGCCGAGCATATACGAACGGCGTTCGGATGAAGCGGTTGCCGCAAACGGTACGCCGGAAACGATTCCTGCCAATAAAAGTTCCCGTCTTGAAATCACTTTTCTTCCTTACGAGCCAACAGAAGATAGCGACCGGGCTTGTCTTCCAAACGGGACAGACAAAAACCAGAATCTTCTAAAAGGCTCCGCATCACCGATTCCTCGGGCAACTCATCGCCGACGACTACCGAACTTTTAGCGTGATGTCTCGCAATTTCCTCCCGACTCAAGAGATGTGCAATCACAAGCGTTCCCGCCGGTTTTAAAACGCGGCAAATTTGTTTCAATGCTTTTAACGGGCTCGAGAAGTGCGGAAAAGAGGCAAAACAAATGACTCGGTCAAACTCCTCGTCAGGCAACGGCATCGACTCGACGCTTGCCCACACACATTGAATTTGCCGTGCGGATTTTTTCGCAGCCCCTTTAAGCATTTGCAGCGAATTATCCAGTTCAACGACGAATCCCTGCGAGCCGAGTCTATCCAGAAGGTAGGGAACAAGCACCCCTTCTCCGCAACCGACATCGAGAACCTTTTCTCCGCTTTGTAATTCAAAGCGATCCACAAGTTCGACCAGTCGTTCACGAACCTGCGTCGGATACCCATGCTCTTCCCAACCCCTGGCATGCGCATCAAAGAATGCCCGCCGTTCCGATTCTTTTTTTAATTCCTCTTGCGTCAGATTTTCCATTTTTACATGCTTTAAAAACCAAACTTCACACCCACAAATGCCGTTGTACCGGGCATCGGATAACCGCTCTCCCAAGAGTAGTCTCTGTTGAGCAAATTATTAATGGTTAGGTAAATTTCGCCATTTTTCGAGAAACCTTGAGGACATTGTATTGTGCGAGAAAGCTTCAGGTTGACTAAGAGGAAATCCTTGAGTTTTGTACTGCCGGATCGATAACCAAAGCCCTGTGGCCTGGCGTTTGTTCCGCCCCAAAGATCAGACACATAAAGCGCATCCGCATAGAGTTTCCAAACCGGATTCATTTGCCAAGAAGCACCGGCCTGCACCATCCACTTCGGTGAATACGGCATATGCTTTTCCGTCCTTCCGGCCTGATTCATTGCCCGTACATCCATGTACGTTACCGCAGCGAAAGCATCCAGAGCCTCCATGAGTTTTCCCTGAGCACTCAATTCTGCACCGGTCACTTTATAACGTCCAATCGGGTCGTTCCAAACAGGTAAAGCGGCCGGGCTCATGTAAACACGGAACCGATCTTTCCCTCGATCGTGAAACACCGTCACGTTGACAGAATCCGTTTCGTTAAAGGAAAAGCCGATCCCCGTTTCATAGTGATCTGCCACTTCGGGTTTTAATCCCGTCCAATCGCCCCCTGCCGCTCCGCGACGAACATAGCCTTGCAAAACAACCGGCGACGGGTAGTTCACTGCACGTGCGTAATTGGCGTTCCAGCGCACGATTCCGGAATTTACGACGACACCCACTTGCGGGGAAACCGCATCCTTAAATTCACTGTGTTTGTAAAAGCGAAGGCCTGCAGACGGCGTGATGCGAACATCATCCAGGGAAAAGGCGTAAGACGCTCCGACATAAGGAGAGAAAAGCGTCGTTTTCGGGAAGTCCCAATATCGCGTCGTTTGTGTTGCATGCACCAAGTTTCTGTTGGACATTTCCGAACGATCTAAATCAAAACCGACAGAAAGTTCAAGGGGGTCGCCGATGCGCCAATTTTGCTTTGCCCGCACGCCGTAAAGCTTCATCGTTTGCACAGAAGAACTCAGTGCCCCGGAAGAGCTCCGCTCATTGCGGATGTCATAGTCCGTATCGTTGTAGTAAGCCTTAATAAAACCGTCAGAGTTTTCGTACGTATTGTTAAGCGTCACCGTGAAAAACGTTGTGTCGGTGTCATAGCGATCAGCCGAACGCTGACCTGCGGCGTTTGAAGGCTGCAGAGTCTGTGATTTCGTCTGGTTCGCCAAAAACCGAATTTCGTGATTCGGACTCACTTGCCAACCCGTATTGAGATAGTAGTTTTGTTGTTGGGCACGAGAGTGTGCAACATGCCCTGCCGTACTCGTCCAATCCTGTGCGGCATAAATGTCAAAACTGTCTTTTTTATAACCCGCAGAAAGACCTTCATTGAAAGTCTGGTGAGATCCGCCAACCAGTGCAATATCTCCGGCAAAACCTTCCTGGGTCATTTTTCTCGGTTGCAGGTTGACAGCGGCATAACCGCTTCCGAACTGCGAAGGCTGAGGACTCTTAAACACCTCAACGGATTCGACGCTCCCGAGGCTGACGCCATCAAAAAGCGTTTGTCCGTATAAAGAACCCATACGCGGAACACCATCGAACGTAATAGAAACCTCCGAACTCGGATGACTCGCTCCGCGGCCTCGGACATAGATGCCGTGTCCGGTCTGACCTCCGATCATCGTCTCCGAGCGCGTCAGAACTCCGGGAACCATGCTCAAGGCATGATTCACATCCATCGCAGATTGGTTCTCAATTTGCTGTCGATTGACAACATTGTGTTGTGTCCCGTAAGTCGTCGTTTGGGGAATTGCCGGCGTTTGCACGCTCTCGGCCGTTACAAGAACCTCGCCCAAATCCTGTTCTTCCGCTGCATCAGCAACGGAAACACAGGCTAAGGTACCGACTGTCAAAGAAAAAAAAGTGTTTGAAAAAGCCCGATTGCTTACCATTGAGAACTCCCTATTCATCACAACCGATTTGGTCATGAAAAGTGACGAAATAGTAAGCAAGTTTCATATTTTTTTCAAAAAAATATGAAACTTTGGAGATCAGGCTGCGGCGGGAAGCTCTTGAATAAAAACCCGAACAAAAAAAGCCATGTTTCCGGCACGGTGCGCAGACACGACGCACTTCCTTATCGCTCAAATGCAGAGACAATGTCTGTCGCAGGCGTATCAGGCTTGTCGATAGTATCCGGGGAAACGACAGTGACGGGGATATTGGGATAGGTTCGCCTAAACGCTCGTATCGAGTCGGAATTTTGTTTCTTCCCAATTTTGCACTCGAATGCAGCAACCGTTCCGTTCACAATCTCCAAGAAATCCATCTCGTGTTGCTGCCGCGTGCGCCAAAAGTAAATTTCTCCTCCGTCTCTGCGGAAGTCATGACGTTTAAGTCGTTCAGTAAAGAAAAGATTTTCCCAAAGAGCACCTGTATCGGCTCGCACGGGCAACGGAGAAAAATTCCGTAAGAGCGCATTGCGAATCCCGTTGTCGCAGAAGTAAATTTTTTTACTCAACTTTAATTCTGCAATCGGATTCCTCGACAAAGAAGGTACCACTTTGATAATAAAACACGCCGACAACAGGTCCACATACCGCTCAATAGTCTTATTTTGCATGCCAAGTTCATTGGCAACAGAACCATAGCGAATTTCAGATCCGACGCTGGCGGCAAGATAGCGAACCAGTTTCGTCAGATCAGAAGGCCTTCGCACCTCTGCCAGTTGAAAAAGATCTTTATAAAGAACCGAATCTGCAAAATCCAAAAGGTATTCCTTTGCGTGCTTGGGATCATTGACCACTGTTGGGTAGCAACCGTAAATCAAGCGTTCGGCCATTTGGCGTTTGGTTTCAATCCAACCAGAATTCTCAGCCAATTCTTCCAGAGAAAAAGGCCAAAGACGATACGAATTGAATCGCCCGGCCGCAGATTCCTTCATTATCCCATTGATATCCAAAGCACTGGAACCCGTGACAAAAATGCGAGCGCCCTCTGAATTGTTGTCAACAAGACGTTTAACAACTCGTCCGATATTCGGAACAAATTGCGCTTCATCAATGATGATGTTCGGATATTGCCTTGTTAGGGAAAGATACGCTTTGGGATCCTTCAAAATAGCCAGATCATCCTCGTCTTCCCCCGTCAGTTTGATATGTTGTTGTGAACAAACAATCTGGTCCAACAAAGTGGTTTTTCCAACTTGTCGCGGTCCGAGGATGACTTCTGCTCGATTCCCCGGTGTTCCTTCTCTGAGTTCTCGTTCGATGGTTCTCGAAATATAGGGAAAGCTTTGCATTTTAGGATCGTACTCCCAAAAAAGATGTCTATTTTGGGAGTGTACTCCCAAAATGTAAAAACAACATCCCTTCCGAATAGAACGGTCGCTTAGACGCTCTGTTTAAGCAAAGTAACGACAAAAGGCATTGTCACAGCCGCTAAAAGCGTCGAAATTAACATCGCATCTGCGATTTCTGCCTCTGCCACATGAAAGGTACGCGACATAAGATAAACATTGACTCCGCACGGCAAGGCCGCAAGAAACACGATAGCCGTTTTCTCAATCGGTCCGAGCCCGATAAGCGACGCAAGAAGAAAGACAGCCGCAGGGTGAATCGATAACTTGATGACGCTCAAAACAATCCCCGCACCGAACCCCTTACTGATTCCGTACTCTGCCAATCCCATTCCGACAGCAATCAGAGAAAGCGGAGTGGCCGACTGCGCCACAAGACGCAAAGGCTCATCGAACCAAAAAGGGAATTTAATGCGGGTGAAATTCCATAAAACACCGGCAAAAATGGAAATAATGAGGGGGTTTTTAAACACACTCACAAGACTTTGAGCAAACGTTCGCAACGACAAACGCTGATTGCCCTGCTGAACCAGAATGGATACAGCCGTCCAAAGAATCAACGCATTAAAAGTAATCACGCAGGCGATGCTCGGAAGATAGATCTCGCCGAGCATTGCCACAGCCAGAGGCAGTCCCAAAAGTCCGTTATTGCAAAACACGCATCCGGTACCGAAAACCGAAGCCCCGACAGGATCAATCTTGAGCACTTTCATGGCAAAAAAACGACTCACAACAAGCAATGCAAGGCATGCTCCGAAGAAAGCAATGAGCAGCCTCAGATCCGTCTGCGTTTCATTGAGAAATTGCTGCGACAACAAGCGAAACAACATCGCCGTAAGCGATACGTTGAATGCAAACTTGACGACTGCGTTACTTTCCGTCTTTCCAAACCCGAACCAACAAACCAAGGAATACCCGAGCCCAATTAAACAAAAGAGCGGAACCGACTTAGCAAATTGAACAGAAAACTGGGCGAAAAAATCCGGCATGTCTTTTCCCTTTCAAAGATCGTCGCAGAGATTAGCACCGAGGAAAAAAACTCACCATTCGCGTCGAAATGCGAATCGTTCCAAAAACGGCTTTTTCCAAAACAGCGTTCTGGCGAAAAAAATGCAACAAAAAAGAGACTTTTTCTGTTCAATCAAAGAACAACGAAATCCCCAGTACTAGAATGCGCCATCTTTCTTTTTTGCATTCTTCAACTTTTCCATCAAGGAACCATCATGTCTTGGCTTGAAAATCAATTCCGGCTTTCCGAGAATCGGACATCCGTCCGCACGGAAATTTCTGCCGGCATCACAACGTTTATGGCAATGGCCTACATCATTGTCGTTAACCCGGGAATTCTTTCCGAAAGCGGAATGCCTTATGGCCCCGTGCTTGTTGCAACCTGTTTGGGTGCAGCTCTCGGTTGCTTCTTAATGGCTTTCCTTGCGAACTATCCGTTCGCTCTCGCTCCAGGAATGGGACTCAATGCCTTCTTCACTTACTCGGTTTGCCTCACGATGGGCATCTCTTGGAAGGTGGCACTGACAGCCGTTTTCATTGAAGGCCTGATCTTTATCTTCCTGACGCTGACCAGTATTCGAGAAAAAGTCGTGAACTCCATCCCGACGGCTCTAAAAATCGGCATTGCTGCCGGCATCGGTCTTTTCATTGCCTTTATCGGCTTGCGCGGATCCGGCATCATTGTCGACAACCCGGCAACCTTGATCGGTCTCGGCAATCTCAAGACCTGGACAGTGCTTCTCACGCTCATCGGTGTTCTCCTCATGGTCTACATGCACGTCAAACACATCCGCGGCGGCATTCTGCTCAGCATGATCATCGTGACCATTCTCGGTATCCCCGTCGGCGTCACAAAAATCCCCGATGGCTTTGTTTCCATGCCCCCGTCTCTGTCACCGATTTTCTGGAAGATGGATTTCTCGATGCTCACGACTCTTAACTTCTGGGTCATCGTTTTTGCTTTCTTCTTCGTGGACTTCTTCGATACGGTCGGAACTCTTGTCGGTTGCGCCTCTCGCGCAGACATGCTTGACAAAAACGGTTGCCTGCCCCGTGCTCGTCCCGCCTTGCTCTCAGACGCCGTTGCGACCAGCGCCGGTGCCATTCTCGGAACGTCCACCGTTACAACATTCGTCGAAAGCGCCGCTGGTATTGAACAGGGCGGTCGTACAGGTCTTACGGCATTAACAGTCGGCATCCTGTTCCTTCTGGCTGTCTTCTTCAGCCCGCTTTTCATGATTGTTCCGTCCTGCGCAACCTCCGCTGCTCTCATTATGGTCGGTGCCTTCATGGTCTCTGGCGTTGCGAAGCTTGACTGCTCTGACTGGACAGAACTTTTCCCGGCCATGATTGCTCTCTTTATGATGCCGTTTGCCTACTCAATTTCCGTCGGCATTGAATTCGGCGTCGTCAGCTACGTCGCTCTGAAGATCGTCACCGGTCAGGCGAAGAAACTCAATTGGCTCATGTACGTGCTTGCGATTCTCTTTATTGCAAACCGTGTTTTAAGCTAATGTGATTTCGGAAATTTTCCGACACTTCTTGACAAAACAGGCACTGAAAATTTCAGTGCCTGTTTTTATTTTCACGACAAAAATTGGTCACGCCGTAGCTTAATGATCCAATCGTTGAGCTCTTTTTTTTCTGTCAATCAAAAAAGACCGGGCCGCTTCCGTCCATCACAAATCGAATTCTTCTCGCTACATCCGTCTCAAACATCAGGCAGACCGGTTTCACGGAAACCGTTGCCGCAGCTAAACGGATCTTGACATCCAAAACAGGTGTTCGAATCGCACCATCGGACGTTGCTGATTGTCCGTTGATGCGATGAAAGATTTCTGTTCTCAAATTTTCAACAGTTGTCTGCGGTCCGCGATTCTGAAGCTCCTCCATGTTGATCGGATCAAACAGGCACTCTCGAGCCGTCAAGACAGCTTTCTCTGAGGTACCGGCCGAGCCGATTCCGAGAACAACCGGCGTTTGAAACTCCGACTTGAATAATTCAACCTCGGAAACAACGACATCGGCAATGCTTTTCTTCGGATCCATCATCACGAGACGCGTCCGACTCTCCGCCTCTGCAGAACGAGCCGCAACCTTTATTTCCAATTGCTCCCCCGGAACAAGTGACCAATGGACAAAGACCGGAACAGTCTTGGCACTGGGCAAAACTTCGAGATTGGAACAAGCTCGGGCAATTCCCTCATGAACGGCTTCTTTAAGCGTCCCCGTGAACCCAGACCAACGAACATCCTGACCGACGCGCATAAAAACAATTGCCATTTCCGGGTTTACATGGATCAAACTTCCGTCAGAAGGCGCTTTCGCACAACGCATCAGGAATTTCTGGACAATGTCTCTGCGTCTCGGATTAACTTCACGGACAACCGCCTCTTCAAGTGCCTTTTTATAGTCGGAAGGACACTGACGGTTAATTAGCTGATATGCCTCTGCAATGCTCTCGATCAAATCATTCTGTCTGATGGTGCTCACTCTGTCGGTCCTTACAAGATCAAAAAGCAAACAATTCGGCCGACATGGCTTAACACACATGCCGGCCGCGTTCCATTACAAAAAACAAGGCGTAAAGCCGATTACTTCGTGCACTTACAGCAGCAGCGAGGCTTTAACTGCTTGAAGAAGTCGTTGCCCTTGTCATCCACAAGGATAAAGGCCGGGAAGTCAACCACTTCAATCTTATAAACAGCCTCCATACCGAGTTCCGGATACTCAATGCATTCGATGCTCTTGATAGCCGCCTCGGAAAGCGCTGCCGCCACTCCGCCGATCGTTCCGAGATAGAAACCGCCGTGCTTCTTACAGGCATCCGTCACCACCTGCGTGCGGTTGCCCTTGGCGATCATAACAAACGAGCCGCCGGCAGCCATGAACGGATCAGCATACGGATCCATACGGTTAGCCGTTGTCGGTCCCATTGACCCGCAAGCATACCCGGCCGGTGTCTTTGCCGGACCAGCGTAAAGGATCGGGTGGTTCTTAATGTAATCGGGCAAGCCCTCGCCCTTGTCCAAACGTTCCTTCAGGCGGGCATGCGCAATATCGCGTCCGACGATAATGGTACCTGTAAGAGAAACGCGCGTCGAAACCGGGTATTTAGAAAGCTCGGCGCGGATCTTGTCCATCGGCATGGAAAGATCAATCTTCACAGTCTTTCCTTCGCCCTCTTTGCGGAACTCTTCCGGAATCAGGCTGGCAGGATCGGCGTCGAGTTTCTCAATCCAAAGACCTTCTGCATTGATCTTGCACTTGACATTGCGATCGGCAGAACAGCTGACGCCGATACCAATCGGGCAAGAAGCACCGTGGCGCGGCAAACGGATGACGCGCACGTCGTGCGCAAGGTATTTACCGCCGAACTGAGCTCCGAGACCGATGCTGTTGGCTGCTTCAAGAAGCGTTTTCTCCAGATCAAGATCACGGAACGCACGTCCGGTCTCGTCGCCTGTCGTCGGAAGATTGTCATAGAACTTCGTCGACGCAAGCTTCACCGTGAGCATCGTCTTTTCTGCGGATGTTCCGCCGACGACGACCGCGATGTGGTACGGAGGACAAGCCGCGGTTCCCAAGTCCTTGATCTGTTCGATGAGGAACGGAACCAACGCATCCGGATTCAAGATAGCCTTTGTCTTCTGATAAAGATACGACTTATTGGCTGAACCGCCTCCCTTGACGACGCAAAGGAATTTGTATTCATTTCCCTCAACCGCCTCAATGTCGATCTGTGCAGGAAGATTGCACTTTGTGTTCACTTCCTTGTACATGGTCAACGGTGCATTCTGAGAATAGCGCAACGCATCTTCCGTGTATGTTTTATACACACCCTTGCTGATGGCCTCTTCGTCACAGAAACCCGTATAAACGTACTGTCCTTTTTCGCCGTGCACAATGGCCGTACCTGTATCTTGGCAGACGGGAAGAATTCCCTTGGCGGCAATTTCTGCATTGCGCAACATTGTCAGAGCAACATACTTATCGTTGTCCGAACTCTCTGGATCTTTCAGAATCTTTGCGACACATTCGTTGTGAGAGCGACGCAACAGGAAGTTCACATTGTGAAATGCCGTATTAATCAATACAGTAAGCGCCTCAGGCTGAACCTTCAAAACAGGCTTGCCCTCAAACTCACCCACGCTCACATAATCCTTCGTGATCAGAGTGTATTCTGTGTCATCCTTGCCGACCTGAAACATCGGCGCGTACTTGAATTCCGGTACTGCAGCCATTGCTTGCCTCCTTTTCAACAGACATCAGTCTGCCGCTGCGTTCATATTTATCCCTCTGAAGGGTGCGTCGCCTTTTAGAAAACAACCGACGAAAACCTTCGCGGATATTTTACCAAAATGCAACATAAGGGCTCTTTGCAACCCAATGCGGATTAACGAAAAAAGAACGTTTTTTTATACAACTTTGAAGACGAATTTCTCCAAACGCAAACAACTCCTCTCGCTGATTGCATCGACCGGCCGCTGTTTTTCTAAAAAAAACTCGGCGAGATGCCAATTTCCCGCCGAGATTCAACAACGGACAAATGGGTTAGAAAGCAACGTGCAGTTTGGCGACTACTCCACTTGCGCTCACATCCCCGTTATAAGCACCGATGTAGGAGACCCCAAGCGTCGCACTCTTCGTCAAGTGCGCTTCAATACCCAAACCGACGTTGGCCTGATCCTTCAGCTTACCGCCTTTGATCACGGCAAAGCCAGATCCGCCAAGCCCCATCGTCGCTTCGGCCTTTGCGTCGCCAAAGAAGTGAGACCAACCAACATTGCCTTTAAGAGAGACTCTGGCATTGCCTGCCGTGAGCGGTACGGCTCCGCGCACGCCCAAGGTCGCAATCTGGAGATTTTGTCTCTTATTGTTCGTTGTGAATATCGTTGTACCGACAGTTTCAACGAAATTACCCTCTTTCACGTTCAGCCAATTGAACCCCACATAAGGCTCAACCGAATAGTGATCAGTGTCAAACCCTGTGTAGGCGCATTCCGCGAAGAATTGCAGGATATTGGCATGCCCGCTCGTTGCATTGGTACCGACCAGAGAACCAAAGGCAAGCGTACGGGTGCGATCACGAGACTGCTTTGTAAACGTCATCCCGTAGTCAGTCACTACATCGGCAAGATGACTGACCCCGTAAACGCCGAAGTGAACATCCCTGCTCTTGATCTTGCCATACGTGCCACCCTTGAACTTCGTTTTACCTTCTCCGAAGAACAAGCCGATGTTGGAAGCATCCGTCACACGAACTTCGCCGCCGATGAGCCCGGCATAGAAGTGATTATTAACGGATGTCTGACCATAATCCACAGTTCCCCAAGAGCCAATTCCGGTTGCCCACAGACGCCCGGAACCGTCAACGGACTCAATAACCCGTCCCTGCCCGATGCCCGTTGCCTGATCTTGAACGGCTCGCGTCAGCGTCAGCGTATTCACAACACTGGCGTTTTGCGCATTAAGGAACGCATCACTTCCCAACGAGTCATAAGCAGAGGCCACCTGTTTGTGCGTCGCGCCAAGCAGTGTATTAAAGACAACCCCTTTCCCGGACAACTCAAGAGCCGTCCCAATTGCTCGTCCGTTTTCCGTCGTAGCAATAGAAGTCATCGTCACTCCGGCTTTTCGAGAAAGCGTTGCCTTAATAACGGTTCCTGCCGCATGCGTCGCCGGATGCGTTGCTTCAACTGATGTCGTAAAGAAAGCCAAACTATTGTCTGTCTTCACAAAATCCAAACCTGTGACTGTCGTTGCCGCAAGATTCACGGAAACATCCCTGCCTTTGTAGACAGCCTTCAAGTCTTCCGCCGCAACAGCCACTTTGGCTCCTTCTTTAAAACGAACTTTTCCGGCTTCAACATTTTGGCCTTCCGTAAAAAGAAGCGTGCCGCCGGCATTGACCGTCACATTCGCTTTGGTAACACCGGTTGAATGAAGATGTCCCTTTAATGTCAGTTGATCGTTGTACGAAGAGAGCAGTCCGAACTTGCCGCCGGAAACCTGAACATCTCCGCCGTTTTTGCCGAACGACTCAGTGAACCCAAGCAACGTACCGCCCTGTACCGTTGTTTTGCCTTCAAAGGTATTTTCCCCTGTCAGAACCAACGTCCCCTCTCCTCTTTTGACGAGGGATCCGTTGTACAAGCCCTTTTGAAGTTTGTTCCGAATAACCTTGGCCCGTTTGTCGTAGTACGCCTGACGCCATTTCTTCGCATCCGCTTCACGAATCACGGATTTACCTTCCAAACCAACAATCGTGAAACCGTTATCTGTTCCCAGAATGTACTCTCCGCCGTTCTCGGCCTTAACCTCTGCAGTCAGATAATCCGTTTCACTGCCTGTTGCCTGTTTGAGCCAAGTAATGTCTTCCGTTTTGCGTTGCTCGAGAGCGACTTGCGAAATGTTGTTAGACCAAACGTCCAACGATCCCTCTCGCATGTTGTAGTCAAATTCTCCCAGCAATTGCCCCGGACCATACATGCCCTTATCTAAATCCGGAACACCCCAACCTAATCGGTCAGACACCTGTCCTTCCCGCAGTGCGGCATCCCATCCCACAATCAAGGAACCGTCCGGATTGGTATGTTTTGCCGTCGTCAGAAGAACCTCGCGCACCTGAAGAGCATCCATTTCACTGTAGCGAGACATCAACACCCCGAAAGCACCGCTTACATGAGGCGCCGCCATTGAAGTTCCGCCCCATGAGGCATACGTGTACTCTCCCACTTGTTTCCCCGCGCCTTCCCCATAGCCCGGCATGATGTAACTGCCTTCCACGACCGCTGACGAATAAATCGCATTACCAGGAGCCGACAACGTCCACCACTTGGCATTGCCGGCCTCATTGAAACTTCGGATCAACTCATACCGACCATTCCAATTTCCGCTGGCATCTTTTGATTGACTGAGACCCGCCACAGCAATCCACTGATTCTCTGCTTCAGGATTGAAATAAGGATAAAGCGGGCGGAAAAACGGCTGAGCGTTGTCGCGATTGCCGGTTGTAAAAACTTGCACAACCTTCTTCCCTTTGACGGCTTCCCAGGCCGAGTCCACAAAATTCTTATGAAGCGTGCCGTCAGTTGCCGT
Organism: uncultured Sutterella sp.; assembly: GCA_964509205.1. Lineage (GTDB taxonomy): Bacteria > Pseudomonadota > Gammaproteobacteria > Burkholderiales > Burkholderiaceae_F > Duodenibacillus. The sequence continues at coordinate 91,164 of CAZDVW010000001.1, forward strand.
TCCATACTGGTTATTAAAGAGGAAATATTCGTACTCGGTCTGTTCTGTCGTATTCGTCGGGAAATGTCCCTTCACAGATCCGCCGTCCCACCCACAAAGAACGTATCGCCCCATGCTATTTCTAATCCAGCGTCTTCCATCAGTCAGAAGAGCATTCGCCGCATTCGCTTCAGCCTCTGTGGTCGGAATAGAATCGAGCCTGATGCGGATATTTGTACCGAAGGAATTATTGATAACGCCGCCTCTTCCCTTGTTTACCGCATTGACTTCATTGGCCAGCGTACCCCAAGCATTCAGGAAAAACCCCGGATCAAGAAACGGCCCGTAATTAGAACTATCCGTCCCGCCTGTGTTTCCGACAATGATGTTCGAACCCCAAGAGACGCCGTGAAATTCACTTCCGTCCCGATTCGCACCAACGGTACCTGTGACATGCGTGCCGTGTGAATCATTGACGTTTAGCGTCCAATTGCCTGTGACGTCGTATGGTTCTCCTTTTCGATACTCGGCCTTAAATTGAGAAGAGGCTCCCTGAGGATAACGATTCCCTGTCGTTGTATAGTGCCCCGTAACATGGGTAAAAGAGAAGCGGCTGCCGGCTAACTCCGGATGTTTTTGCAAAAGTGCCCCCGAATCCATCACGCCTACCGCAACAGATTGGCCATGAAAACCCAGCGAATACGCTTTCGATGCGTTCATGGCAGCCAAGCCCCAATCTTTTTTGTATTCAGCGGATTCCCACGAGGCAGCGTTGCCAATCCTTCCCTGCTCTGTATAGGCTGCCGGAGCACTGGTTCCCGTCAGCAGAGCAAAAGCCGCCACCGCCAAAGTTGTTAATGCCTTACTTGCTTTGCCTACCGTTTTTTGTTTCTCGTTTGTAACGATGTACTGCCCTCTGTTCACATTCCAAACAACCTTGAATTTTCGATTCATAATGGAAACTCCTATTAATAGAAACTCCTATGAAACGGCCAAGAATGAAAAAGAGCGTCCTTTCCTCCTAAGTGAAGATCCCCCACATTGCAGGTTATCTCTTTCGCTCGCTTAAATGTTTGATATTTATCAAATTGTATAATCTAGACAGAGTAGATCTTGAGCACTTTGCCCCTTCCCCTTGGTTCCGCTTTGGAGCCATACGAAAACTCAATGATTTTTCTTTAGCAAAATCGTCGGCTGTCCCCGGACAAAGGGGCAAGAATTTCCATTTCGAGAAAATTTTTAGGCGGAATTAGGTCGTCGAATTAAGGAATATTGCATTCCAAAAAACGTCGTCAAAAAGACCAGAAACCTTTACCGAATTGTGTCATTCTCCGCACCATGTCCCGTAGAGCCCCGTGTTTCCTAGGCGCTTTCTCCTACTACTTTTGGCTAATAGTACTTACCCGATATCTACCACCAACGGCCGAACTTTGGCTTTAAATCAAATTCATCCTATATTTTCATTCACTTTTCGTTACAAATAGAGCAATATTCCAAATGTCCTTTTTTACCTAAGTTCGAAGGGGAAATTTTTATGGATTTAGGGCTTGACTTTTGGCTAGAACTATTTGTTCTGTTGGCCTGCTTGTTCTATGCCGCTCCGCGCGGTGGTTTCACGCTCGGTATGATCGGCGGCGTCGGCTTAATCATCTTTATCTTTGGCTTCCATATGAAGCCTGGCAAACCTCCGGTTGACGTGATTCTCACGATTTTGGCCGTGGTTTGCGCTTCTGCAACGTTGCAAGCGTGCGGAGGGTTGGACTGCTTGTTGCAGGTTGCAGAAAGACTTTTGCGTAAACATCCGCGTTTTGTCTGCTATCTCGCTCCGTACATCTGCTGGTTCCTGACCTTCCTTTGCGGAACAGGTCACACCGTCTACACGATGTTGCCGATTATTTATGACGTTGCTATCAAAAACGGCGTTCGCCCAGAGCGTCCGATGGCAGCCTCAACGATTGCCGCCCAGATGGGCGTGATTTGCTCTCCGGCTGCCGTGGCTTTCGTTTCCATGGTCGGCTTCATGGAGAAAGGCAACTACCTTATTGCCGGTCAGCCGTTTAACATGTTCCACCTTGGATTCATTGTTTGGCCTGCCGCAATCGTTGGTTTGTTCTTCGTCGGAACGTATTCTGTGTTCCGCGGCAAGGACCTTGACAAGGATGAGAAATTCCAGGCTTTGATTGCTGATCCGGAACAAAAGCTCTACGTTTACGGTGAAACGATGACCCTTATCGGCGTCAAGTTCACGAAGAAACAATGGGCCAGCCTCTGGATCTTCTTGGCCACCGTTGCCTTGGTTGCCTTGCTGGGCGCCGTTAAGGAGTTGCGTCCGCTCGTCGGCACGAAGCGCCTCTCGATGACTTTGGTTATTCAGATGTTCATGATCACATCTGCCTTCGTCATGCTCGCGTTCTGCCAGCCCAAGAAGAAGGTCAGCTCGACGTCCGTGTTCGTTGCCGGCATGGTTGCTATCGTTTCCGTGTACGGCGTTGCCTGGATGTCTGATACGATGTTCTCGAACCACTTGCCGGCTCTGAAAGCGGGCTTAACAGAGTGGGTGAAGTCCGCTCCGTGGACATTCGGTATCGTTATTTTGCTGGTTTCCAAGTTAGTGAACTCTCAGGCAGCCGCCGTGGCGATCGTCGTTCCTGTCGCATTGCAGATCGGAACGCCTCCCGGAGTCGTGTTGGCAATGGCTTCTGCCGCTTATGGTTACTACATTCTCCCGACGTATCCTTCTGATCTGGCGGCCATCACGTTTGACCGCTCCGGAACAACGCACATCGGTAAGTTCGTTATTAACCACTCGTTCATTGTGCCCGGCCTGATCGGCGTTGGTACAGCCACCGTCGTCGGCTACATGCTTGGCATCTGCTACGGGTACATCTAGTCGGTTGCTTTGTATAAACGGTAACAAGGGACACTTCGCACATCCGATAAGCAACCCGAGAGGTGCGACAAACGAAGAGGGAACCAAACGGTTCCCTCTTTGTTTCTTATAATCCTCTTTTCTTTCAATCGTATCTATTCTATGGACAAAGTCGTCATCGGGATGAGCGGCGGCGTCGACAGCGCCGTTTCTGCCTACTTATTAAAACAGGCAGGCTACGACGTTGTAGGCCTGTTTATGAAAAACTGGGAAGATGATGACGATTCTGAGTACTGCTCGAGTCGCAGAGACTTTATTGATGCGGCAAGCGCTGCCGACGTCATCGGCATTGATTTAGAAGCCGTTAATTTCGCAAAAGAATACAAAGAAAGAGTTTTTTCCAACTTCCTTGCAGAATACGCCGCCGGCCGAACGCCGAATCCGGATGTTTTATGCAACTCAGAAATCAAGTTTGCTGCCTTCCTGGACTGCGCAATCGGCATGGGCGCCGAACACATCGCAACAGGACACTATTGCCGTGTTCGAGAAAGAGACGGTCGATTTGAGCTTCTTCGCGGCGTTGATCCGGGAAAAGATCAAAGTTATTTTCTCCACCGTCTCAACCAATCGCAGCTTTCCAAAGCGATGTTTCCTGTCGGAGACATGCTGAAACGTGACGTCCGAGCTCTAGCACTGAAAATCGGCCTCCCTGTTGCGCAAAAGAAAGACTCCACGGGGATCTGTTTTATTGGAGAAAGACCCTTCCGAGAATTTCTCAATCGATATTTGCCAACGCACCCAGGCCCCATTAAAAATGAAAAGGGCGACATCATCGGCAAACATATGGGCTTGAGCTTTTACACGCTCGGTCAACGCAAAGGAATCGGGATCGGAGGAAGCCGAGAGGGTAACGGCGAACCCTGGTTTGTTGCCAAGAAAGACATGGCCTCCAACACGCTTTGGGTCGTCCAGGGACATGATCACCCCTGGCTTCTTGCTGACGAACTAACCGCAGAAAACACAAATTGGATTTCCGGCATTGCGCCGAATCCTGATGACGACGTCACTGTAAAAACCCGCTACCGTGCTCCGGACGGTCTTTGCCGCATTGCGCAAATAAGTGACAAAGAAAAGAGTCTGCATCTTTGTTTTCCCGAGCCGCAGTGGGCTCCGACGCCCGGGCAAAGCGCCGTGCTCTACCAGGGAGAGGTTTGTCTGGGAGGCGGCTTTATCAATACGATTAAACTCAGAAGTACCCAGTTTGGGAGCTGACCGAGTTCAAACGAGGATTTTTATTGTGAGCCTTTTCGATTCTGCTCGATTTTTCACGTCGGCCGCAAGCCTCTCGCAACTTCCGGCCCCGGCGTTGCCTGAAATTGCTTTTGCCGGCCGATCCAATGCAGGGAAATCTACAGCCATCAATGTACTAACCCGTCAGGGACAGCTTGCCTTCGCCTCAAAAACTCCCGGACGGACACAACTGATTAATTTTTTCCGCCTTTCGCAGAAAAAGGACGATGCAGGATTCCTCGTCGACTTGCCCGGATACGGCTACTCCAAAGCCGATCCGAAAACTCGAGGCAATTGGTCTCAACTAATCGGCGGCTATCTTGAAGGTCGTCCCTCTTTGGTCGGCATCGTGATCGTGATGGACTCGCGTCGCCCCTTCATGCCAGCAGATGACTGGCTCATCGATTTTTTTTCCGACAAAACTCACGTGCGCCAGCTTTGGCTTCTCAACAAGTGCGACAAGTTGAACCGAAGCGAACGTATTAATGCACAAAGGATAGCTTGTGCTCGTGCTGAAAAAACAGGCGACCACATCTCCGTTCAACTCTTTTCCGGCCTAAAAAAAGAAGGTCTCGAACAGTTTTCAGATACCTTATTGCAATGGATCGACCCTCAGGGGCGTTTCCGTTCGTAGAAAATCCTACTTCACAAGAGGTTCTATGCAAACACTTGGTCAATTTCCACAGGTACGCATGCGCCGCATGCGTCACGATGATTTTTCCCGTCGTCTCATGCGGGAAAATGTTGTTACGGTCAACGATCTGATCCTTCCCGTGTTTGTCAAGGAAGGCAACGGCGAAAGGGAACCTGTCCCAACAATGCCGGGAGTCGTTCGGTACAGCCCGGATGAACTCCTAAAGGTTTGCGGCGAGTGTACGGAACTCGGTATCCCGATGATTGCACTCTTTCCGGTAATTGACCCTTCTCTCAAAACCCCAGACGGGGCTGAAGTTGCCAACGAACAAGGGCTGATCCCGCGAGTCATCAAAGCCATCAAGCAACACTATCCTCAGCTCGGCGTAATGTGCGACGTCGCGCTCGATCCTTACACAACGCACGGCCAAGACGGACTCATCGATGAGACAGGCTACATTCTCAATGATGAAACCGTTGAGATGCTGATTGTCCAAGCGCTGACTCAGGCAAAAGCCGGTGCTGACGTCGTCGCCCCGAGCGACATGATGGACGGGCGAATTGGTGCAATCCGCCGCGCTCTCGAAGAAAACGGGCTGATTCACACACGCATCATGGCTTATTCAGCGAAATACGCTTCCGCCTTCTACGGTCCGTTCCGTGATGCCGTCGGATCCAGTGCCAATCTCGGCAAATCCAACAAAAACGTCTACCAGCAAGATCCCGCCAACAGTGACGAAGCACTCTGGGAAGTTGGTTTAGATCTTGCCGAAGGCGCGGATATGGTGATGGTCAAACCCGGACTTCCCTATTTGGACGTCATTCGCCGTGTCAAGGATGAGTTCAAGGCTCCGACTTTTGCCTACCATGTCTCCGGCGAGTATGCGATGCTTAAGTGCACGGCCGCAGCCGGTTGCATTGATGAGAAGAAAATCACGATGGAGTCGATGATTTCCTTTAAACGCGCCGGGGCTGACGGCATCCTCACGTACTGTGCCCTGGATGTCGCTCGGTGGCTTAAAGAAGGATACAACTATTGATTTTATCGAAAGGTCGCCGGAATAAATCTGGCGACCTTTTCTCCTCATGGCTTAACAAGACAATGCGCAAGCGGTTCCAAAGGACTGCTTACAAGATTCAACAAGTTATCCGCTTGTCTGGCCTCAGAAACAACAGCCCTCTGAATCGTTTTTTCCACAGAACCGCCAAAGCCCTCTGCCCGCACCAAGAGTTTCTCGATCCAATTGCGAACGGTATTGGGTGATTGTTCATACCAATAAACCGGAGCAGACGATTTAAGCCCGGCAAGGCGACGCGCTTCATTCTGTGCCGCCTCGATTCCTCCAAGCTTGTCTACCAAACCGAGTTTTTGAGCCTGACGCCCCGTGTAAACGCGACCCTGAGCGAGAGGTTCAATCTTAGAAATCGGCATCTTGCGTGCATCGGAAACTAACTTCAGAAAATCCCTGTATGTTCTTTCAACAGTCATTTCCATGATGTTTTTAAATCGAGGATCCAAAGCAAGAGCTGGGCTCTTTACTCCGGCAAGCCACTCCGTATAGGCTCCGCCCGATCCGACAGAAAACTTTCCCAGTGTCTTTTCAAACGTCGGCATCATTCCGAAAACGCCCACGGAGCCAGTAATCGTCATGGGGTCTGCCACGATGCAGTCGGCAGCAAGACTAATCCAATACCCGCCGCTTGCTGCCATATCCCCCATGCTGACAACAACGGGTTTTCCGCTCTTTTTCAGCCATTCAAGCTCACGTCGAATCATCTCGCTGGCAACAGCACTTCCTCCCGGGCTGTCGATGCGAACAACGAGAGCGGCTACATTTTCATCTTCTCTCGCCTCCCGAATCAGTTCGCCCGCACTGCGAGCTCCGATCATGCCGAGCCCGCTGGCTCCGTCCCGAATATCTCCCTCGAGCGTAAGAACGGCAATCCCTCGCCCATCCGAGTTATCTTCCGGGCAAGCATCGAGATAATCCAAATAATCCACGGCGCGCAAACTGCCGTTCGATTTCTTCCCGCCCTGACGTTCAATCAGAATAGCTCGTACCTCGTCTGCACTTCGTACTCCGTCAACCAGATTGGCATTCAGCGCCACGCGGCTCATATCGCCTTGCGCACGAAAGACCTCATTTTCAAAGTTCGCAATTAAGTTGCTGACCGCACCCGGCATCAATCCGCGAGAAGCCTCAATCGACTCTGTAACCTGTGCCCACGCATCATTCATCCAGAAACGGTCCGCACGGAGTGCCTGCTCGCTCGGAGCCTTTCGAACAAAGGTCTCCGGGAAAGATTTATAGGCTCCGGCTTTAAAAACGTGAACCGTCACGCCAAGCTGTTTGAGCGCCTCTCCCCAATAAAGGCGCGTATTGCCGATGCCCGTCAACAAAACATTTCCCATCGGGTGAATGAATACTTCGCTCGCATGTGACGCAACGGTGTACTGACTTTGGGAGAAGGAGCTTGACCAAACGGTCACTTTCTTTCCTGTTTCCCGGATGCGATCCATCGCCTCGCCGATCTCGCGAAGACTGGCGAATCCGGCAGACTGCAAATCGTCGACACGAATGAGGACACTTTCAATTCGCGAGTCGTCTCTTGCCGTATTCAGTGCGCGAATTACATCCCGAAGCCGAGTTTCCGGCTCGGCTCCTGACACGGCATAAGCGAAGGCCGATTCTCGACTTCCGAGCGCTGATTGTTCAACAATCTTGCCCGAAAGCGGAATGACAAGCGTTGTCTTGGGATCGATCTTGACTGTGTCATTCCGAAAAATAAAGACAAAGAAGCACACGACAAGAATCAGAAGAAGCAAATTCCCGATTGCCTGTCGCGCGAATTCAAACCCCTTCCAAACGCGTGACCCAAACCATTTAACCGCGTTCCACATGGCAAATCTCCCGTACGATCCTATTGCCGACAGATGCAATTTTCGCAAGTTCTGTGACATCGCGCACAGAAAAGTCTACAAAACATGGCTGAGGAGAAATGAGTCGCTTCGAATGACCGACACAACGAATTGTCTTCATTCCGAGCGATTTAGCCGCTCGAAGGTTATTTAATCCATCGTCAACAAGAACCGTTTTTTGCGGCAAGAAACCGCTGCGTGCTAAGGCAATCTGAATGGCCTCTCGCTGAGGCTTGCAGCGCCATCGCCCGGGGACTCTCATCTGCTCAGGGCTGTAAACTGCATCAAAAAGACCGAAAATCCCCAAAAAGGAAAGAACCCGTTCGGCATACGCATGCGGCCCGTTTGTCAAAACCACTTTCCTTCCGGGCAGCGAACGAATCAGGCTACACAGCGTGTGCGCTGAAGCAACCGGCTTGATATACGGTTCCAAATCAAACGAATGTGTTTCGCGAAAGAAGAGTTCGGGGCTGATCCCGTGAAAACGTTCCAAACCCAAGAATGTTGCCCCGTAACTGGCCCAATAGTTGTACTGAATCTCCTCGGCTTGTTTCAGAGAGACCCCTAAATGCGACGCAATGAAACGTGCCATGCGTTGATGAATCTGGTCAAAAACACCGGCATCTGCATCGTAAAGCGTGTTGTCGAGGTCAAAAAGCCACAAGGACACTTCGCCCAAAAGATGTCCTGGTCCGCCTCTGACCTCTATTTGCCTTCTCATTTTCACAGACAGCTATAAGACATAACGCGACAAATCTTCGTTCTGCGCGATATCTCCGAGCTTGCTCTTCACATAGGCTGCGTCAATCCGAACAACGGATTCCGAACAATTGCCGGCATCAAAACTGGCGTCCTCCAACAGTTTCTCCATCACTGTATGAAGGCGTCTTGCCCCGATGTTCTCCGTGTGTTCGTTGACGTCGCAAGCATACTGTGCGATCAAGCGAATCGCTTCCTCATCAAAAGAAAGCTTACATCCGTCTGCACCGAGCAATGCCTCATACTGCTTAACGAGCGAAGCATCCGTCGCCGTAAGAATTCTTTCAAAATCCTTGCTGGTCAAACTCTTTAACTCAACACGAATCGGAAGCCGACCCTGCAATTCCGGCACCAGATCCGACGGCTTTGACAAATGGAATGCTCCTGATGCAATAAAAAGGATGTGATCCGTACGAACCCAACCGTATTTTGTCTTTACCGTTGTCCCTTCAATCAGAGGCAACAAATCACGCTGAACGCCTTCTCTGGAAACGTCTGCTCCGTTTGTCTCTCCGCCACGGGCGATTTTGTCAATCTCGTCAATAAAGACAATGCCGTTATTTTCCACATTGGCCACGGCATCTCGCATGCACTCAGACTGATCGATGAGTTTTCCGGCCTCTTCCTCAGCATAAATGGAGAGGACATCCTTCACCTTCAAACGCCGTCTTTCTTTTTGCTGTTGCTGAAGCTTTTCAAAAACGCTCTGAAGCTGATTCTCCATGTCGTCCATCCCTTCCGGAGCAATCATGTTAAAAACAGGTCCAGTAGCGGGCACTTCTGCCTCGACAAGCTTGTCGTCCAAACGCCCCGCCCGCAAATCCTCGCGCAAGCGGCGGCGCGCAACCCCCTCGACAGGAGCAACAGGCGTTCCGTCTGAATTCGTCACCTGCGTCGTCGGAGGAACCAAAAGATCAAGAACACGATTTTCCGCCGCCTCTTCAGCTCGTACGCGAACTCGACGCTTTTGCTGTTCGCGCATCAGTTTCATTCCGGCTTCCATCAGATCCCGAATGATGGACTCAACATTGCGGCCGACATAACCGACTTCCGTAAACTTTGTTGCTTCCGTTTTGACAAACGGCGCATCCGTCAGCTTGGCAAGACGTCTGGCAATCTCTGTCTTTCCGACGCCTGTCGGTCCAATCATCAGAATGTTTTTCGGAGTAATTTCTGAACACAACGGCTCAGGAACTCGGGCTCGACGCCAACGGTTGCGCAATGCAATCGCAACAGCCCGCTTGGCTTCGTCTTGTCCGACAATGTACTTATCCAATTCGCTGACGATCTCACGAGGTCTCATCATGGATTCAACTGTCATTTCCTACCCCTACGACTTAATGACTTCAACCGTAAGATTCTGATTCGTGTAAATGCAGAGATCTCCGGCAATTTTGAGTGATTCGCGAACGATTGCTTCAGCATCCATTTGCGTGTGTTCGGCCAATGCCCGAGCCGCACTCAATGCGTACGATCCGCCTGAGCCGATGGCGGCAATCCCGTTTTCCGGTTCAATCACATCCCCATTTCCAGACAACACGAGCGTCATAGAGGCGTCTGCTGTAATCATCATAGCTTCCAAATGCCGCAGTGCTTTGTCCGTGCGCCATTGTTTAGCCAACTCAATAGCCGCCCGCATCAAGTTGCCGGAGTGTTTCTCGAGAACGCCTTCAAATCGCTCTACCAATGTGAAGGCATCCGCCGTTGCGCCAGCGAAGCCAACAATAACCTTGTCGTGGTAAATGCGTCTGACCTTTCTGGCTGTTCCTTTGAAGACGACGTTGCCAAGCGTTACCTGCCCGTCTCCGGCCATGGCAACGATGTTGCCGCGCCGTACACACAAAATAGTTGTTCCGTGAAACTGTTCCATAACTGACTTTCAAATCTGAATGTAAACAAAACGTCTCGGACGATAGACTAAAAAAACAAAGAGGAGGTTCCAACGTCCTCCTCTGAATCAAAAACTACCGCAAACACCTTTCGGGATTTAATCACCATACATCTTCTGGCGAATCTCCCGACGCTCCTGCGCTTCAAGGGAAAGAGTCGTCGTCGGTCGCGCCAAAAGTCTTGGGACTCCGATCGGCTCACCTGTCTCCTCGCACCAACCGTATTCTCCCTCATCAATGCGTCGAAGCGCTGCCTGAACCTTCTTAAGGAGTTTGCGTTCGCGATCACGGGTTCTCAATTCAAACGTCCGCTCTTCCTCAAGCGTAGCACGATCCGCCGGATCAGGAACGACTGTTGTCTCGCGCAAGTTTTCCGTTGTTTGATCTGCATTACTTCTTAACTGCGCTTCCATCATCTGCAAACGATTGCGGAAAAACTCCACCTGCTGCGCATTCATGTAGTCCTTCTTAGGCATCGCGAGAATTTCTTTCTCGGTAAGCAACTTCTTTTTTGCCATAAATCATCCTCTCATTTGGGCCGCTGGCTCGGCAAAACAGTTGCCGAACAGATCGGACAGTTGAAAGTGACTGGAAAATTTAGATGTTCTCTTCTTGTACTCTAATAAAGTACGGAACCAGATTTTTCGGGACGCGGAACATTAGCACAGATTTCTCGCTATTTTTTGAAAACTCACAAAATAGGGAACTGAATTTGTTACAAAACAAAAACTGATCGAAAAAAGCCAGCCCTCTATAATCCGAAAGAAGGATCCTTTTCTTCGGAGTTTGCTATGCGTCGAAAACCTATCCATCGCGGAGGAATCCTTTCTGCCGGGTACGACAGCGATCGCCGCTTTCTTGATGTCGAGTTCGACACACATCGAATTGTGCGCTACGAGGGTGTTGGAAGGGCAATTGCCGAGCGATTTCTCTGCTCAGCGCAACCGCTTTCGCACCTTCGGGATGAAATCGAGGACGAGTATCCGTCCTCTGAAATTAGTTCAACGCAGACAAAACAAGAGGAACAAAAGGCTAAAAAAGCCCGCACATCCGACGCTCTCGAAGCCTTATTTCGCTCGAAATAATTCTTACTTGTTTTGCGTTCCCTTTTGTAACTTGATATCGACAACCTCGTTGATGCGCTTGATTTGCTCTTCTGTTGCCGCTTCATCGAGCTTTGTCCGTGCCGTCGCCTGACGAACCTGCAGGCGCTTTAACTCCAAATCAAGTTCCGTGGATTCATCTGCGTAGCGCTCGAGTTTTTCTTGTCTTGCCGCCCTCTTTTGAGCCGCCGCTTTCTTTTGTGCAGCCAACTTCTTAGCGGCTGCCGCTTTACGAGCCTCTTGTTGTGCCTTTGCCTTCGCCGCCTCAGCTTTTTCCTTGGCAAGTTTCTGTTCAGCCTTGGCCTTCACATCCTCGTAGTTCAGACGAACCGATTCAATTTGAGATTCCAGCGACGGATTCTGTTGAGCCGGATAATCCGGCGGAACGGTTTGGGAAAAAGCCGCCGACACAAACAAAAGACTTCCCAACACAAACAGTTGTTTTTTCATCGTCTCTCTCCTGCCTCAACGCTCGGGCTTGGGGCATCCCGCCGGATTGTTTGGTTGAATCCTTGTTTCATTCGGACTCGGCGAAACCATAATGGCAGTTCCCGTCTTAAATTCGCACGTGCGACCGACCTGAGCAGAATTAAAAAGTTTGTCCCCATAACGGAAAGTAATCTGAACGCCGTCGACAAGCGCTTGATCGCCTGAACCCGCGTCCGCCAAGGCCATACCGGCAATACCGCCCGCAACGCCTCCGATAACGCGATCACTTCTTCCGGCATTGTGTACTTGGTTGCCGATGGCAATCCCGGCCAACGCACCTAAAACGGCGCCAACAGCCTGAGCCTTCGATTGATCGGAGCGATTCGGAACAGCTACTCGCGCCGGAATTACCGCAATAATCTGAACTGTTTTAACCTCTTGAGCCTGATTCACAGCAGAGGCATAGTACGTATCCGAGCGATAAAGATCCCCCGATGATTGGCATCCGCCCAATAGCAACGTACCAATCGCAGCGACACTTACTACGAAATTCTTTTTCATTTTCCCTTCCTTCAACTCGGTAAAAATTGTCGTTCTGCACCGCTAAACAAACTGTAACGCACAAACGACAGAAGTGCTCGGAAAGACACTGTCCGAAAAAAATCCTAACAAAACTTAACGTTTCACTTCGAGAAAAAAATGCTTGCCAGTCCGAGGAAAATTAAAAAACCCCCGGAATCCGTCGAGAAAGTCAGAAGAACCGATCCGCCCATCGCCGGGTCTCGTCCGAAATATTTGAGAAGCAACGGGACGGCCAATCCGACAGCTGCTCCGACAACGAAATTAAGAACCATCGCCAGAAACATCACAAGTCCGAGCGTCATTCCATAGGGACTGTCCGAATACAATGCCCAAACAAAGAGACCGGAAATGGCACCCCAAACGAGACCATTAATCACGGAAATCCAAATCTCTTTCTTGATAATGTCCTCTTGGTTGGCGTTCGTAACCTGTCCCATGGCAAGAGAGCGCACAAGAAGCGTCAATGTTTGATTGCCGGAATTTCCTGCCATCCCGGCCACAATCGGCATCAAAGCAGCTAAAGCAACCACGCGTTCAATCGTTCCGTCAAAGGCATTGATAACCCGCGATGCAAAAAAAGCCGTACAAAGATTCACGCCGAGCCAAAGCCAACGATTTTTCGCCGTTTCCCAGACATTACCGAAAATGTCCTGATCATCACTCAAACCGACTGATGCAAGAACATCCTCATTGTTTCCTTCTTGGATCACATCCAAGACGTCATTAACCGTCAGACGACCGACAAGGCGCCCTGTTTCATCAATCACAGGTGCGCTCACCAAATCGTATCGTTCGAAAGCGTGAGCTGCATCCTCGGCATCGTCCAAAGGATTGAGCGTCAAGATATCCGTCTGAACCAGATCCGACACCGTCACAAATGACTCATGTACCAAGATTTGACTAACGGGAAGAACGCCGATGAATTTTCCCTGCCGATTCACAACAAAAAGCTGATCCGTGTGATCCGGAAGGCTTTCAAACTTGTGCAGATACATGAGAACAGCTTCCAATGTGCTGTCCTGTCTGACCGAAATCATTTCAAAGTCCATCCGGGCACCAACGCTGTTTTCCGGATAACTCATCGCCGCACGCAACTGCGCACGCTCTTCGTGAGAAAGACCTTCCTGAACTTCGGCGATAACATCAGGCGGAAGATCTTCGACCAGGTCAGCAATTTCGTCGGTATCAAGTGTTTCGACAGCATCGACCAACTCATCGGTCGTCATGGCGTCAATGAGCGTTTCACGCACGCCGTCGCTGACTTCGACAAGAATATCGCCTTCGTCTTCCGAGTCAACCAACTGCCAGACAGCTAAACGGTCATCCTGCGGCAATGCTTCCAGCACATACGCAACGTCGGCCGGATGAAGCGTACTTAATATGTCGCGAAGTGCGGATTTGGCCTTGTCGCTTAACGGCTTTGCCAACGGATGTTTCGGGTCAACGGAAGGTTTTTGCTGACTCTGCTCTTCCTGCTCCAGAATCTGCGTAATCTGAGCAAGCGCAAGGCTTGCCTCCTCGGGCGCAAGTGCAGCAACTTCTTCCGTCTCGGGCTGACGCTCGATCTGACCTACTTTTTCAAGATCGCCTTCGCGCATGAGACTGCCCCCGAAGAATGAACAAAAGACCTTCCTGCCCGAGAGCCTAAGTGCAACAGGCAAGAAATGATGCAGGAATCAAACCACCACGCGCCGAATTATAAGGCTTTCCTATCGGAGCCCATAAAAAACAGCCTCAAAATAATATCTTCAAATTCAATGCTGTAGGAGAAGTCTCCCTCAAGGTTAGGCACTGAAGAGAGAAGTCCATCAACAAAAAAACGTCCCCTTACCGGAATGGAGTTTTTGTGCTGAAAGTGATCTGGAAATAGCGGCTCTGACCTCAATACTAAAAAACTTGAACACCCTCGGGAACCTTCACGCCATACCTCTTAGCGAATGCGGGATAGAAAGATACTGCCTGTGCAACGGCATCGATAATCCCTTCGGCTTGCTTTGTCGTAACGTCAAATTTTTCAGCCAAAACAACAATGTCACTGCGCCCAATTCGACTCCCTTTTCCAAGAATAGCTGTCATGTGTTCTCCCTTTTGGTCAGTCGGCACACAATCGTACATTGGGGAAATATGCCACCGTCCTTCCCGATTCATTAGGAAGGAAAAATTCTTAGCATGATCGTCCACATTGCCAACCATATAGGAAAAAACACACCGTCTTAGTTGCTCAAGCATCGCACTTCGTCCAGCAAGCCTTCTTGTAAGAATCAATACAGATTCCCAATCAAGACACGGAAAACGGAAATCACAATCCAACAATCCCGCAACGGTGACTGTATGTAACTTTCCCCGCGGTGTGCGGTCAAACCGCCGGCAACCAAACCATCCTTTCCCGCGTTTTGAGGAAAAGAGATGAGAATCAGGAACATCAATACCGGCCTTGCGCGCCAATTTGGAACAAATGTACTCTTGTACCCCTTGGTCTGGAGCATCGTACGTACTGCGAAATTTGATGATCCACGGCACAAAACCATCGTGCGCAAATGTTCCACGGATGATTTTTGTTTTTTTTCATTAACCAAGCACACAATCTTGGGGCGCTCTCCTCCTGAAGAACCATTGAGTTCGCACAAGTCGTCAAGTTCCTCAATGTCTCCATTCTGGAGCAACAAGCTGGCCTCTTCGGCAAGAACATCAAGAGCTATTGACTCGGACTTAATTTCCCGCAAAGAGGATTCTGGCTCATACTCCAAGGCACCCATTCCCTGCCGTCCAATCCAACAAAGACGCTCCAAAGGAGATACCAGATCGAGCCTGAGACCTAAGCGACGGAGTTGTCGATCAAGCAGTAAATTCCCCCATCCATCAGGCAAACTATCTGCGATAAATCCCGGTAACCCTCGAGCATGACTTTTTCCCTTTATAAGTTGCGTTCCCAACGGAGCCCCAAATGGAGAGAGTTGCAACTTCTTTTGGATAAACACCGGCGCATATTGAAAAACAATTTCATTATTCCTGTCATCAAGAATCCCTGCCAAATCGCGTATTCCTTCGCAGTTAAGATAAACGCGTACCCTCATTTTCTTGCCCCTGATGCACGTACTCGTGGCGTCGGCTCCTTCTCAAATAGATTCACAGGGGGTGTCTCACGAAAGAGTTCTGAAAAATCTTCTGCACGATTCAGCGTAATCGCCATATTGACGAGGTACTTTAACGAAACCTCTCCTGTTTGCTCAAAACGTCGCACGGTCGAAAGCGTTACACCAGACTCCGCCGCCAACTGAGCCTGCGAGATGTTTTGACTTAACCGCACTTTCTTCATGCGCAAAGCAATATCGCACCGAATTTGCTTAGGAGAACGAAGATTATCGAGTACACTCATAATCGAAGGTCGGCAAAGTTTTGCCACAATAAAACAAGCACTGTCATATCCTCAATAATACAAGAATAAAACAAAAACACTACCTGTTTAATGAGAATATATTAATAGTTACATAGAAAACTGACGCTTTTCTATTAATATTTTATTACTTGTTGAGCAATCTTCTTACTTATTCTCTCAGCAACCCCACATCTTTTCGGTTATCCGAGCTCTTTAAGTCTTGTGTATACAAGGTTAGTCGACGGCAGAACGCCATTCCACAATCGAAAACTTTCCGCCGCCTGTTCCAAAAGCATTCCAAGACCGTCGGCTACTTTCGGGCAACCTGCCTTCAATGCCTTTTCCATAAAGGGTGTTGGCTGTTTGGAATACATGAGGTCATAGCAAAGCTGCGCCTGTGCCAATGCCGATTCGGCAACAGCCGGAACCGTTTTTTGGAGACTCGCACTCGTCGCATTCACGACGATATCCCATGCGCCGTGTGCTGTTTCCTGTAGCGACATAGCGGAGAGACCAAACTCTGAAGCGAGTTCCTTTGCTCGAAGGTCCGTTCGATTGGCAGTCGTGATTTGCTTTGTTCGGTCA
The DNA here is from genome assembly GCA_964509205.1 of uncultured Sutterella sp. Lineage (GTDB taxonomy): Bacteria > Pseudomonadota > Gammaproteobacteria > Burkholderiales > Burkholderiaceae_F > Duodenibacillus. The sequence continues at coordinate 107,578 of CAZDVW010000001.1, forward strand.
ATCAATGCCGCCAAAAGACCGCGAGCCGCGCCCCCTGCTCCAAGAATCAGAATACGCGCATCTGAAAGATCTATTCCGAACCGAACCTCAACGTCACGAACGAATCCGATGCCGTCCGTGTTGTCTCCCAAGATACCGGATGAGCTGTCAAACACCAACGTATTAACGGCTCCGGCATGTCTGGCGCGCTGCGTCAGAGAGTCGGCAAAACGTGCTGCATCCGTCTTAAAGGGCACCGTCACATTAGCCCCGACTACTCGTTCGCTTGCCAAAAGCGCTTTCATTTGCCCGGCAAAATCTTCTGCTTCAAATCGCTGTTTTCTGTAAACGATGTCAATACCAGTTTCTTCAGCAAAGAAAGCATGAATCATCGGAGAAAGCGAATGCTCAATCGGGTTGCCGATCACATAAAAAAGCCGACTCATGACGTTGCCCCCACTCTAACTTCACCGTTAGTCACGACAGACGTTTTTTCTGAAACATCTTTTTCGCCGCTCGCCTCGGTCTGTGCACACATATCCTGTTCTTCTTCAACGAAGCCTGTGTCATCCAAAACTTCCAGAAGTTTCGTTTCTAAGACCAATTCAATGTAGTCACAACCGAGTATCTGAAGTCGAATCCTGCGTCCTCGCTCCAATTCCGGCAACCCCGGAATGCGTTGCATCATCGGCAGTCCTTCAATCCGAACCAGTTCGTCTTTGACGACGAGCGCCGTAACTTGCGTCTTTTTTTCTTGCTCAATCCAGCGCAGGCTCCAATACCGCTCCATTTTTCTTTGGAAATCGTTGTATGCCTCATACGCCGACTCGAAAGCCGTCACCGCCGTGTAAAGATCCGTATCTTTTGCTTCGTAGGCCGGAGTGCGTCCCATCGCTGTTCGAACAATCTGTCGCTGATTGAGCAGATCGACATATCGGCGAAGCGGAGAAGTCGACCAGGCATAGCGCTCAACACCGAGTCCGTCATGCGGCCCCGGAGTCGTACTCATCTTGACGCGTCCCAGACGTTGGCTTCGATAGATGCCGGCGACATGGTGTTCTTCTAACCAAAGCCCCCAGGTTTCATTTGCAAAAATCATTAACTCGGAAACCACTAAATCAATCGGCGCTCCGCGCACACGGCTCTTGACGACGGCACGAGCATTTTCCCCTTCGCCGTCAAGAACAAAGTACCATTCTTTCTGCATGGTCTCCGGACGACCTCGAACAAGCTCTCTCTCATGCTGTCTTGCCTTCGCAAACCGCCACAGCATTCCAATTTCCGCTGCGTACGCCATCTTGAGAGTTCCGGCCAAAATCGCTTCCTGCGTCACATCTTCCTCGAACGTGTCGTAACGCAGATTCGCTTCAATTCGCACCCGCTCCACGCAGGTCTCCGTCGAGAGAACAGCCATTGTCTCTTCGTCCAAAACAGCGTACAAAGAAACGCACGGAACACTGCTTCCTGCTTTAAGGCTGGCCGCCTCAACCCACTCTGTCGGGAGCATCGTCGTCTTAATTCCGGGGCCGTACACAGTCGACATACGCTCGCGAGCTATCTTGTCAAGCGGAGAATCCCTTTCAATCAAAAGAGCCGGTGCTGCAATGTGGATTCCAAGCCGAAGACGTCCGTTTTCCAACGCAGAAATACTGACGGCATCATCGATCTCTGTTGTGGATGAATCATCGATGGAAAAGGCTCTTGCCTGAGACTCGGTTAAGTTCTCATCAAAGACCTCTGGAGCCGGAAGCGATTTCGGAAAACTCTTCCCATGCGAAAAATACTCAAAATAAAACCCGTCCACATGCCAAGCATAAGGACTTCGAATCGCTCCTAACTGCAAGAGCAACCCCAAAGGCGACACACGCTCTGCGCTGGAAGCGTCGTTTAACGCCTTCCACTCAATCGAGTTCTTATCCGGACGCAACAAAAGCGAGAAGGCATTTTGGCGAATGGCCTCAGGAACTGTTCCCGAAAGCATTGCCGCCGTCATCGCTTTTTTCTCGGCTTCCAACCGCTTTCTTTTTTCGAGTGCCTCTAGGGCTCGGTCCAGCGTCTCTTTCGGCGCCGGCTTAAATATTCCGCGCCCCTTTTTGTAGAAGTACACCGGATTGTTGCGCAGAACAAGAAACGTTGCTGCACGCTCAACGGGCGTTGGCGTCCCGAAATACTCCCCGGCGAGCGTCGCACAGTCAAATTCATTTCCTCCGCTTGCTTCCCAAAGGAAAGCCGGATCGAGTTCCGATTCCACCTTTTTGGCAGCTTCAAGAAAATTTGCACCGTCATAATCAAACTCGAACAGAACATGTCCGCCTTTGACCTTCGTTCGCTTTCCGCTCTCAAGTTCAACCTGATAAGCATTCCCTTCGTGCTTAAGGATCAGGCCCGATTTATAGTTACCGTCCTCTTCAAAAAACAACTGCATCTTGCTTTAACCTTTCCTTGATACAAGAAAGTCCGCTGTTTGTGAAACTTAGCGCACAGTCCCGTTTAATGCACGATTTTCTCCTCCTAAACGACGGAAAAGAGAATGCCCGCGCCGCCTGTTGCTTTCAACCAATCAACTTCACCCTTCAAGTGCCGTGAGGATTTTTCCGTGAATACCGCAGAATGCCCCGTTACTCATGCAAAGGACAGCGTCGCCGGAGCGCGCCTCCTCGGCCACTTCCTGTACAAGCGAATCAACATTGCCGGAAAAACACTTTGCTTTTTTCCCGAGAGGGGCAAGCGCCTCTGAGGCATCCCAACCGACGCCGGCTCCTGAATAACAATAAGCCATGTCTGCCCCGGAAAGTGCCTCTGCCATCCTGTCTTTCATACTTCCGAGTTTCATGGTGTTGCTTCGCGGCTCAAAGACGGCAAGGATGCGCCCCTTTCCCTTCATCCGACCGCGTAACGCAGCAATTGTCTCTCGGATAGCCGTCGGATGATGAGCAAAATCATCAATGACGACAACGCCTCGACGCTCTCCCTTGATTTCAAGTCGCCGTTTTACTCCCGTAAATGAAGAAAGAGCCTCAATCGCCTCCTCAGGGCTGACTCCTGCATCTGTAGCGGCAGCGATGGCAGCAAGCGCATTCAGTTGGTTGTGTCTGCCGGCCAAAGAAAGGTCAAGTGTTCCGATCACTTGTCCGCACTTGGAAACAATGCCTTTCTCGTCAATCAGCCACCCCTTCGGATCATCAAAATATTCCAATCGGCTCCAGAGTCCCTTGGCCAAAACACGTCCGAGAGCATCGGACTTGGCGTTGCAGACAACCAAACCGTTGCCGGGAACGATGCGGACCAAATGGTGAAATTGCTTTTCAATTGCCGCTAAATTCTCAAAGATGTCAGCATGATCGTATTCAAGATTATTCAGAATAACGGTACGCGGTTTGTAATGAACGAATTTGCTTCGCTTGTCGCAAAAACATGTGTCGTATTCATCGCCTTCAATCACAAACGGCAGACCTTCTCCTAGGCGTGCAGAACAACCGAAGTCAACCGGAACACCTCCGACTAAAAACCCGGGTTTCTTCCCTGCACACTGCAGAATCCATGCCAAAAAAGATGTCGTCGTCGTTTTTCCGTGCGTTCCCGCGACTGCCAATACATGACGCCCTGCCAGGATATTCTCACTCATCCACTGCGGTCCGGACGTGTACGGATCTCCGGCATTGAGAATTGCTTCCAAAAGCGGATTGCCGCGGCTTATGGCATTGCCGATGACCCAAAGATCCGGCTTCACTGCAAGCTGATCAGCCGAATAACCCTGTTCAACGCGGATTCCGGCCTGAGCCAACTGATCGCTCATCGGGGGATAAACGTTGATATCCGATCCGGTCACACTATGGCCTGCCGCCTTCGCCAACTGGGCGACACCCCCCATAAACGTACCGCAAATTCCAAGAATATGGATGTGCATCTGAAATTCTTTAAAATCGTTAAGGAAGATTTTGGATTTTACAGCCCTTGACCTATGTACGCCGCTTCCCGCCGATTGCGAGAGAGTGCTCTTGCCGTTGCCCGTTTTATTGTTTTTGATGAAATGCCTTGGTCTCTTGCCCGAGAAAAGGCTGCGGACACATTCGCAGGACTCGATATCCCTTCTTCCGATCTCATTGAATCTGCCGTTCGGGAGACCTGGGCGACATTCAAACCGGAAATTCACCGCACGATGCTTCTGCAAAAACGCCGCATTGCCCTGAGAGCCCTTCAGTACCTGGATTCCTTTGATGCGTTTCTGTGCGGATCAGTCCTAAACGGTTGCGCCGGTTCACAAAGTTCCATCCGTATTGAGGTTTTTGAAGAAGACGAAAAAGCCGTTCTTCTTTCTCTAATTGATGCGGGACTTGACGTCGAAGCCATCGAAAACGAACCCGGCCCCATGCCGGAACCAACACAATCTCTCGGATTTTTATTGAAATCAGCCCCGTCAAACAATCTAGAGGCCGTCCGTATCGAAATTTTCCCCGCTCGCTACCGTTCACGAAATCCCAGACGAACAAAACCGGATGCTTGGCAAGAGCCCTGGGAAGCCTGCGGAAGAATTCGCGCCGAAGAGTTGGCTAAGAGGATCGGTTGCTGACCTTCTGCCTGTTTCGTTGCAAAGAGTTTTCCCTTACTGCGCTTTTTGTATATCATTCCGCCTGCAGTCCGCTGAAGCACTTCAATGAAAATTAAACGAAGTTAAACGAAATTGATGCTAATTCGGCGGAAAATGGCGTTCTTTTAACTTTTAAGCAAACATTCTGACGCTGTCCGAGGATCGTTGCTATGGACTTACGAAAACTAAAGAGCATTATCGATTTGATGAAAGAAGGAGGCCTTGCCGAAATCGAACTAACGGAAGGCGAAGACAGCGTCCGCATTGTCAACAATCCGTCTGCCGTTGCTTCTGCGCCCACGTCCCAGACACCCGTTCTCTCAGAAGAAACGCCGACATCCGCAGAACTCTCAGCCAACGAAACAAAAGATGCGGAGACTATTAACTCCCCGATGGTCGGTACCTTCTACAGAGCACCTTCTCCGGGAGCCAAACCCTTTGTCTCCGTCGGCCAGCATGTTCAGGCAGGGGAAACCGTTTGTATTATTGAGGCAATGAAACTTCTCAATGAAATTGAGGCCGAATTCGACGGCGTCATTGAAAAAGTCCTTGTTGAAAACGGCGCTCCTGTTGAGTTTGGTCAGCCGCTTTTTGAAATTCGCCGCTAACCTTATTCGGATTCTTCGGTCATGTTTGGAAAAATTCTCATCGCCAACCGCGGAGAAATCGCATTGAGAATCCTTCGCGCCTGCCGCACGATGAACATCAAGACCGTTGCCGTCCATTCAACGGCAGATGCAGATGCCATGCACGTTCGATTAGCCGACGAAAGCGTTTGCATTGGTCCGGCGGCTCCCTCAATGAGTTACCTGAACATCCCGGCGATCATTTCTGCTGCCGAGTTAACGGATGCAGAAGCGATTCACCCCGGGTATGGCTTTCTCTCGGAGAATGCCGATTTTGCAGATCGTGTCGAAAAGAGCGGCTTTGCTTTTATCGGTCCGAGAGGCGACACCATTCGGCTCATGGGAAACAAAATCAATGCCAAACGCATGATGGTCAAAGCCGGCCTTCCCTGCGTCCCCGGCTCCCTTGTCGAATTGCCGGACGATCCGAAGAAAATCGCAGAGATTGCCAAAGACATCGGCTATCCGGTCATTGTCAAAGCGTGTGCCGGCGGCGGCGGTCGAGGCATGCGCGCCGTAAGAACAGAGGCCGCTCTCATTAATTCCATTGCGCTTTTACGAACAGAAGCCAAGAACGCCTTCGGCTCCGACAAATTGTATTTGGAGAAGTATCTCGAAAACCCTCGGCACATTGAAATTCAAATTCTTTCGGATAACTTTCAGAATGCCGTCTATTTGGGTGAACGCGATTGTTCCATGCAGCGGCGCAATCAAAAAATCATTGAAGAGAGTCCTGCCATCGGAATCCCAAGGAAAACCATAGAGCGACTCGGAGAACGCTGTGTTGAGGCCTGCCGCAGGATCGGTTACCGAGGGGCAGGTACCTTTGAATTTCTCTATGAAAATGAAAATTTTTACTTCATTGAGATGAATACTCGGATTCAGGTCGAACATCCGGTCACAGAACTCGTCACCGGAATCGATATTGTGCAGGAACAGATTCGACTGGCCGCCGGAGAACGCCTTTCCATCAAACAAAAAGACATCGTTCCGAGAGGAGCCGCTATTGAGTGTCGAATCAATGCAGAAACACCGTTTACGTTTCGGCCGAGTCCCGGACACGTTTCTGTTTGGCATGTTCCGGGCGGACCTGGCATTCGGATAGAAAGCCACATTTATCCGGGTTACAACATTCCCCCTTACTACGACAGTCTGATTGCCAAACTTGTTGCTTACGGCCCCGACCGAGACACGGCACTGGCCCGCATGAAGATTGCTCTAACGGAACTTGCCTGCGAAGGCATCAGCACAAACACACCGCTTTTGCGGGCTATCCTTGCGGACACTGGTTTTGCGCAAGGCGGACAAAGCATCCATTATTTGGAACAAAAACTTGCAGAATGGCAATTGCGCCGCAAGGAGAACGTTGGCAATGCTGCATGAGATTTCTTTGCTCGTATCGGAGAACATTGCCGAGGAACTGGGGGATCGGCTCATGGAAAACGGCGCTTTAAGCGTCGCGCTCGAAGATGCCGATGCAGACAGCGAAAATGAGAAACCCCTTTACGGGGAACCTGGCCTCGAGCCCGGAGTTTGTGCCTGGAAACGTTCTCGACTCAAAGCTCTCGTTGACGAAAACACTGACCCTGCACAACTGGTTGCAAAAAGTTTTGTCTCCTTTGGAGAGGACGTTCCTGCCATAGAAACGGACACCGTCGTTCCCGATACAGACTGGGTCAAGTTGACTCAATCCCAATTCGGTCCGACAAAAGTCAGCGATCGTCTTTGGATCGTTCCGAGTTGGAACACTCCGCCCGACCCGAAGGCCATCAATATTCGCCTTGATCCGGGCATTGCATTTGGAACAGGTACCCATCCGACAACTCACATGTGTTTACAGTGGCTCGATAAAAACTGCAAACCGGGTTTTTCTGTACTCGATTACGGTTGCGGAACAGGCATTCTCGCCATTGCTGCCGCCAAACTCGGCGCAGCAAAAACAGTGGGAACCGACATTGACCCGCAAGCCATTGAAGCCGCTCAAGCCAATGCCGAAACGAATGCTGTTGCGACTTCTTTTGCACTTCCGGATACGCTTGGGGATGACCGTTTTGACATTGTCATCGCCAATATACTGGCCAATCCGCTTATGGTTCTTGCTCCGGCTCTGCTCGGACGAGTGGCTCCGAAAGGACACCTTGTCCTCTCTGGAATTTTGTCTCATCAGGCTGAAAGCATCGTCCGCCTCTACCATCAAATCGATCCTTGTGTCAAACTGTCTGTTTGGAAACAACAAGAAGACTGGGTTTGTTTGAGCGCTTGCCGAGTAAATTCGGAACGGAGGGAATAATTCCATGGCCTATGTGACTCGTTGCCCTTATTGCGGTGCCGTTTGGCTTTTGCCGAGTAAAGATGCCGCCGAACAGGCACCGGCTAAGTGCTCTGCCTGTCAGAAGTGTTTTGACGCAACGCGCGACATGCTTAATGTCCCCGATGCCTTGTTCCCAGAAATCAAGCCCGCTTTGGAAGTCACTCCTGCTCCCCTTGTCGCAACCACTCCGACGCCAGCCTCACAACCAGCCGAACCGGAGCCGCTGTCGACTCCGGAAGAATCTGCTTTAATGAGGATTGAGGAAGAAGAAACCGCCATTGAGCAAGCCGCTCCGTCCTCTGTTTCTCCGACAGAAACAACCGTAGCATCCGACTTGTCCGATGAGACAAAAAAGAAGCTGGAAAAACTCAACACCTTGATGTCGGACTTTTCCGGCCGCACCGAACCAACAGTCGGAATCTCAACATCTGCAGCTTTGCCGGATACGCAGAAAGCCCCGGAAATGCCTAAAAACGACGAAAGTGAAAAACTTTCTCCGAAAGAAATCCCTTCTGCCATCCATACAAAAAAACATAAGGCCTCAGCTGTCGGTTCTGTCATTGTTTGCGTCCTTGCCTTTGTTATTCTTGTCATTGCTGGCATTGCCTTTAACCAACCCATTTCAGAAAAAATCCCCTCGACGAAGCCGCTCTTTGAGAGCATTTGCACAAAGATCACTTGCCCCGGTTTTTACCTTAAAAATATTGAGGCCTTTGCTATTGCAAAAGCACAGCTGACCAATTCAGGGACACCGGGAAACTACAACCTTGAAGTAACAATTCTGAACGGTTCGACGACAGCGCAAGCGGTTCCTCATCTCTCGTTGCAACTCGTCGATGAGAATGACACTGAAATTACCCGGCAAATTCTCTCGCCGGCGGATTTTTTAGCCGATCCCAGTGTTAAGAGTCTAGGGGCCGGCCGCTCGCTGACCATCAACGTCAATATGCGGACAAACACAACGCCTTCGCGTTGCATTGCCACCCCGGTTTACCCATGACGATCTGTATTTCAGGCTCTGTTGCTTACGATACCATTTTCTCCTTCAGCGGCCTGTTCCGAGATCAGATTATTAAAAGCCGGCTCGAGCACATCAGTATGTGTTTTCCGGCCTCTGCCATGACGCGGCGATTCGGCGGATGCGGCGGCAATATTGCCTATGCTTGCCGAGTACTTGGAGACGACCCTGTTTTGCTAAGCGCAGCCGGGGAAAATGATGCTGCCGACTACATCGAGCATCTCAGGACCTGCGGCATTCGTTCCGCAATCACCATGGTTGCCAACGAGTACACAGCTCAGTGCTTTATTCTGACCGACTCACAGGGTGCGCAAATTTCTTCGTTTTGTCCGAATGCAACACTTCGCGCCCGCACAGACCAATGGCCGGAGAACGAAAACTTTAACATTGGGATTTTGGCGCCGGAAACTCGTGAAATCATGCTCGCCCGCATCCGACAGTTTTCAGCCCACAAGATTCCTTTCTTTTTCGATCCCGGACAAGTCACTCCGCGATTCAGTGCAGAAGAGCTCCTTGGTTGCTTTTCTGCAGCGACATATGCCGTTATGAGCGATTATGAATTTGGTCTCATCCAAAAAATCACGGGAGCAACCGAAAACACCATTCTCAAAACCGGCTGCAAAGCGCTCATCATCACGCATGCTGAAGCAGGTTCAACCGTATTTACCCAAGACGGCAAACTGACTGTTAAAGCCTGTTCGATCAAAGCTGTTGATGCCGTCGGCGCCGGAGATGCCTTCCGTGCAGGGCTCCTGCATGCAGTCTCTCACCATTTGGGTTGGGAAAAAGCACTTCAGCTTGCCTCAGCAATCGCTTCCTTTAAAGTTGAAACAAAGGGGGCACAAACTTACAAGCCCTCTGCAGAAGCCATCTTGAGTCGGCTTGACGAGAACTACGGTAACGCAACCGGTTTCTGTTTATAACACGCTGTAACGGCACGCCGGCCTCTGACGCCAAAAACTCTCGGCAACCGATCGTAGCAACACCGATCTCTCAGTAAACCGGTGCAGACGGCTAAAGAAGCAAAAAGCCTGACTTCCCCCTCCCCTAACTCGGAAATCAGGCTTTTGCAGACCCTCCCCGGCACGTTCATATCAGCCGACATCTCTGCAGTCCGAACAGCTAAGCCCTTGAGTCTGCGTGACAACGACGCACAACGCTTCACGCGATAGACTCGGAAACAACGGTCGATTATTTTCCGATTGAATCCATAAACTCGCAGTACGTCTGTTTGGTCAGTTTCGGCTTGAAGTTCGCACAAACTGCATCGGCCAACTCACCGTTTCCTGCCAGCAAGTCAATCACCGTCCAGGCAAGAACGGCCGGTGATCTTTCAAACGCCGTCGTCGTATCAACAAGTTCGTAGTTCGCTCCGTGCAAAGCGCCTCGAGCACAGCCGACCCAAGAATGGACAATCGGTATTAAGTGGGAAACATCCCCCATGTCCGTACTCGCCGTGTTGTGCGGTCCGGCCGCTACGTCTTCAGCAGGGAAAAATGCACGAGCATTTTCTTCCAACACCTCGCGCAACTTCATATCCGGACACAGCGGCAAGTATCCCGGCATGTCATGGATCACGCATTCAGCACCAATCGCATCACCCCCGGCTTTTAGAGCACGGTTAATCTCGTTGTTGTAACGCTTTAATCCTTCAATGGAAGCGGCCCGAACATAACTTTCCATCGTCACGTGATCCGGAACCACATTCACGAGATCTCCCGCATTCGTAAGAATGGGATGAAACCTCACGTAATCGTCTTCTCTGAAACGATCACGAATGGCATTGACGCCCATCATGCCGATCATAGCCGCATTAAGTGCGTTGATACCTTTGTCGGGAGCCCCCGCTGCATGTGCCGCTCGCCCATTGTATTCCACGATTTTTCCAATAAATCCGTTGCAACTTGCTCCGGATCCGTAGAACCCGTTCGGCTTATCCGTAATGTCGACGTGCATCTGAAGAGCAATGTTGATGTCATCAAAACCGCCCTCTTTAATGATTTGCTCTTTTCCGCCGAGATAGCTGATTTTCCCCTTCTTGACAAGATCCGCTCGATAGCCTAACTCTACGTATTCCTCGGCCGGAACGGCAAAAAAGACAACGTCTCCCGCCAAATCTTTCATAATGCCCGAATCTTGCAAGGCCCAAGCCACGGCCAACATGTTGGCAATCTGAACATTGTGTCCGCAACAGTGGGCAGCTCCGTCTTCTGCCGCATAGGGAGAATTTCTGCAAATCACAGCATCCAATTCCCCCAAAACCGCAACGGTCTTCCCAGGCCTTCCGCCTTTTAAGCGTGCTTTGATGCCTGTAATACCCCAACCCGTCGTGTACTCAAGGCCGATTGCATCAAAAGCCGCACGCACTTTTGCAGATGTTTTAACTTCCTTGTACCCAAGTTCCGGCTCTCTCAGAATTGATTGAGCAATTGCTTCAATGTCGCCCCGACGTACCTTGATCGCCTCTAAGACCTTGCGCTTTAATTCCGTCTTGTCCATATCTGCTCCAAAAAGATAAAACTGATGTCGCCTTCTGCAAAAGAAGAGTACCCGTTACCAACAACATCGAACGGTCCCAATCAAAACACACGCTGTCGATGTCCGTCAAGAACGTAACGCCTCAAACTGTATACCAGTTTGAGGCGCTCCTTCATACTCTTAGAAAACACCTTCCAATCGCAGAATCACCTCGGCAAGAATCGTCGCACAGATGAAACTGCCGGCTGAAACACACAACGCAACAGGAATGATCTTCCAAGACAAGCTCTTGAACGCCTCCCAGTCTTTACCAACACACAAGCCGGCATAAGCAAGAATCGGCGTTGTCGTCGCAAGAAGATTGATGTGCTTGACCTGAGCTACAACCCAATCTCCGCCCGGGAATCCAGGAACGGAAACAACCACAGCAACCAAAGAGACCCAAAAGACCGTCGGCAACTTAGAAAATCCCGGCAAATTGGCAATGACGCATCCGATAAAGGTCACGACGAGAAGAACCAAAGCACCGAGAGAACCTTCTGCCAGCGTTCCCTTAAAACCAATGATGTTGGCAATCACTGAGAAAAAGGCCGTTACAGTGAGAATAAAAGCAATATCTTTCAGTTTTGCAAACATGTTCATTCTCCTTCCTTTTTACCCACTTCACGACGATCGCCGGTGATTTTCTCGTAAATCCAAACCATAACGGGCAAGGAAACGAACAGCGCAAAATAAATACCCAGAATTGTGGTCATCAGGTTTGCCGCTCCCGCATAGGCTTGAACGGTTTCTGCATAGTCGGGATACACAGCAATAATGGAAGCAATGCCTGCCGCCATCATAGAAGCCGATCCGATGCCTGCTCCCATGGCCAACGAATGCGGATGGAACCATCCGAGCTGAGCAACGACACCAACAAGGACAGACACCCAGGCAGCGCCGAAAACGGTTCCGCAGATGTACATTCCCATCACGCCGCGTCCTTCAGGCGAGTCAATACCGTATTTTTCTGCAATGATGGCAATGTTCGGTTCGCGGTCAATTGAGTAGCACGCACCAATCGATTCTCGGCCCATCTTGAGAAGAAGTGCCATCGGGAGACCCAGAATAATTGTTCCGAAGAAGTGCCCGAACTCTTGCATGATAAGAGCCAGACCAGAATTGAAGAGCTTCGCAAGATTCGGACCGATGCCGAGTCCCAAATAGGCGACGAGAAACAACATGGCAATCGGCATGAAGTGCGCGGCACGTTCCTGTTCAGCCATCGACAGGATCTTCAGTTTAGGAATGGAAAGGATTCCGCCGAGAACCATGGCGTAAAGAAGCGGCAACAAAACGACAATGCCGAACTTTTGAATACCAATGGCATCGGCGATCATTACGACAATCAGCGCCAAAATATGGAGCTTAAATCGACCGAGGGCTTGCATGATCTAGTTTCCGTAAAGAAATAAAAAAACAAAGGCAGTACCGTTCAAAAACTCGGTATCTGTCATCCTTTTTGAATCTTATCCTTAATTTATTACAGATTGCAACAATTTGTTACAGCAATTTCATCTGTCATGATCTCAATACAAAAACCAGTTACCCAACCGATTCAGTCAAGCGGCAATATTTTCTGTAATCGAATGTTTTGCCGACTGCGGATATCAGCAAGGCGTTGCGATGCTTTTAGGTAAAATGGCGGAACTGTTTGAAGGGAGTCTCTCCATGACTTGTACTCGAGACATAACCGGTGCTGTCGAACTAGGCCGTGAGGTTCTTCTTCGAGAAGCAGAATGCGTACGCTCGCTGGCCGATGCCGTCGACAACGGCAACTTTGCTCAAGCCATCCGCCTGATCCTTGATTGCCCTGGACGCATCATCGTCAGCGGCGTCGGGAAATCGGCTCATGTCGGCCGCAAAATAGCTGCTACTTTGGCATCCACGGGAACTCCGGCCTTTTTCGTTCATGCTGCCGAGGCTGCCCACGGTGACCTTGGAATGATCACGCCAGATGACGTCGTCATCGCCGTATCCTATTCCGGAACAACCAACGAACTGCTGACAATCATTCCTGTCCTGAAAAGAGAGGGCATCCGTCTGATTGCAATCACCGGCAATCCGGAGAGCACTCTCGCAAAAGCAGCCGATGTCGGTTTAGATATTGGAGTGCGCTCCGAGGCTTGCCCTCTTAACCTAGCTCCGACCTCTTCGACAACGGCAACTTTGGCTCTTGGCGATGCCATTGCCGTCGCTCTGATGCATGAAAAAGGCTTTACAAAAGAAGACTTTGCGCGCTCGCATCCGGGCGGAGCGCTCGGACGCAGACTATTGACGCACGTTAAGGACATCATGCGTTCAGGCGACGATGTTCCCTCTGTACGCGAAGGAACGAGCGTACTGGACGCCGTCCGTGAAATCACGAAAAAACACATCGGAATGACGGCAATCGTTGATGAAGAAAACCGCGTCACAGGAATTTTCACCGAAGGTGACTTACGTCGTCTCATCGAAAAGAAGGGCGACATTCGTTCACTCAAGATCGAAGATGTCATGACGCGGACGCCGACAACAATCGAGGCTGCAGAAATGGCAGCTTCTGCGGCAAAGATACTAGAAAAAACACTTAAAAATCAGCTTCTTGTTGTGGATAAAGAGGGACATCTTATCGGAGCGCTCCACATGCATGACCTCATGAGTGCCAAGGTGATCTGATGCAAGAAACCCTTGAAGAGCTTGCTCGCCGAATTCGGCTCGTCGTCTTGGACGTGGACGGTGTTTTGACTGACGGTTCAATCTGGACGGGATCGGACGGCGAGACCGTTAAACGCTTTTTCACGCGAGACGGACTCGGAATCAAGATGCTTCAAAGTGCGGGCATTCCTGTTGCATTGCTGACCGGACGAGTTTCCAAGCAGACGGCCAGCCGAGCGACCGAATTGGGAATTGATGTCGTCAAACAGGGAAAAACGTTCAAGGGCGATGCCTTTTGTGAACTCGTGGCAGATTTCGGCGTTTCTCTGAAAGAAACCGCTTACATGGGAGACGATGTCCCGGATATCCCGCCGTTGCTTGCCGCCGGCTTGCCAGCTTGTCCGTCTGATGCCTCTGAAGAAGCGCTTCGTCTTGCAAAATTCATCAGTCCTTTTCCAGGAGGACAGGGTGCTGTACGAAGTCTTGCGGAACTGATTCTTCGTTCGCAAGGCAAATGGGATGAGCTGATTGATCAGCACTATGTGCGCCGGAAGGAGGCTTAATGTACCTGCGAGATCGGATCATTTCATTTTGCGGACTCGGCGTACTTTTCATTTTAGTCAGTGCATCGGCCTACTACGCCATAAAAGCAACTTTCTCAGACGGCGTTTCAGAGCCGAACAAAGAATCTCCCGATTTTGCAACACGCGACTGCGTCATTACTGAATTTGATGCCGACGGATCCGCAAAAAACAGAATCTTCGCAGAGTACGTTGAACACTACTCGGACGGACGAAGCGTCAGTATTCGTCCGCGATTTGTCACATTGTCTCCTGATCAGCCTCAACTGAAAATATCGGCCAATACGGCCAGCACAACGGATGACGGAGAAACCATCGTCCTGACGGGAAATATCCTTCTGACTCGAGCAGGTGACAAAAAAACGGCTCCGATTCGCCTGACAACTTCGCACGCTGTCGTAAGACCCGATGAACAGATCATCACAGGGGACGTCCCCATTCGCCTTGAGCACGGAGGAGACATCAGCACAGGCATTGGTTTTGCGTACGACAATGTCGAGCGCACAATTCGTCTCGATTCGGACGTCCGCACGTTTATCATGCCTAGGAATGAGCCCAATTAACTATCAATGTCTGTGGAAAAACTCATGAGTCACTACTGGATTTGTCTCTTAGCTACTCTCATCGGATCCGCCGGTGTTGTTGCCCAGACCGGAGATCGAGAACAGCCCATTGAAATCGTTGCAGATTCTTTCAACGGCGACGAAGTTAATCAAAAGGCTGTCTATACAGGCAACGTTGAGATCCGCCAAGGCACGTTGCACGTAACCGGGGACAGAGCGGAGTTAAGCGCCGATGCCAAGGGATATCGGACGCTCGTCATCACAGGACGCCCCGTTCGCATGAAAGAGCGACGGGATCCAAAGACTCCCGGCATGGAAGAATGGATACACGCCAACGCGCTCAAGGCCGTTTACAGCGAAAAAACGGACCGCATCGTTTTGCAAAACAACGCCAAAATTGCTCGAAGTGAGAACGGCATCATTATGGATTCGACAGAAGGCGCCGTGATTACATACGACTTATTGCACGCAACGAGCCGCGTCGAAGGAAGCCGCATCGGCAACAAGAAAACCCGAATCTCTGCTGTCCTCAGTCCTCGAAAAAAAGAACAGACAGTCGATAAATCGCCTTCGCATTCAAACGTTCCGCTCTTGAGAGAGGAAACGCAGCTTCGAAACAGATAACTCACAACGAACAGGAAATTCCCGTTACATGGAAACAACAGTACCTTCATCCGGCACACACACGCTCAGAGCCCAAAGTCTCATGAAGCGATACGGCTCACGCACAGTCGTCAACGATGTTTCTTTTGATGTGAAAACAAGTGAAATTGTCGGATTGATGGGACCGAACGGAGCCGGAAAAACAACCAGTTTTTACATGGTCGTCGGACTTGTCCCGCCAAACGGCGGAAAAATTTTCATCGATGACAAAGAGATCACTCACCTGCCGATTTACAAAAGAGCGCAACTTGGCGTTACTTATTTACCGCAGGAAGCCAGCGTCTTTCGCCGCCTTTCTGTGGAAGACAACATTCGCGCCATTTTGGAACTAAAGGAAGATAAAAACGGAAATCGGCTTTCTTCCAAGCAAATTGACGAAAAGCTTTCGCATTTGCTGAAGGATCTGCAAATTGAACACCTGCGTACAAACATGGCGCTTTCTCTTTCCGGAGGCGAAAGACGCCGAACAGAAATTGCCAGGGCTCTCGCCGCAGATCCCCAATTTATCCTGCTTGATGAACCCTTTGCCGGTGTTGATCCGATTGCCGTAAAAGAAATCAAGCGCATTGCCTGCTTTCTCAAATCCAGAAAAATCGGCGTGTTGATTACGGATCACAATGTTCGCGAAACACTCGGAATTTGTGACCGCGCTTTCATCATCAACGAAGGCAAAGTTCTTGCCGAAGGCTCTCCGGATCAGATCGTCAGCAATCCGCTGGTTCGGGATATCTATCTCGGGCGCGATTTCCGCATGTAATTCGTCATGTCGACTTCTTCTTTGCAACTCGGCATCTCTCAAAAGCAAAAGCAGCTCACTAAACCGCTTTTGCTTGAGACGGCAAAATTGCTTGCGCTTTCTCGGGAAGGAATCAAGGAAAAAGTGGAAGAAGAACTGGCGAACAATCCCTTTTTAGAATGTACGGAAACCGCACCCGAAGAGTCCGTTTCTCCCGACCCGCTTCCTTTTGATGAACCTGCCGGCATTGAAGCAGAATTTCCAGGTTCATCTTCCCTCGTAACCTGGAAGAAAACAACGAAGCGCATTGAAGCTGAGGAAGAGGAATCCGATCCGGCTGAATTTTTGAGTTATCCGGCAACGCTGCTGAATCATCTGACTCAGCAAATTAATCTTTTAGATCTGTCCGACGAAATCAAAAATCTTGCCCTTTGGATTGCCGGAAATCTAAACGAAGACGGTCTTTTGGATGACACTCTGGAATCCATCGCAAAAACCTGCCCAATCGCAGCTCAACCGGAAAAATGGCAAAAGGCGCTTGTCGCCGTTCAAGGTCTTGACCCGGCCGGAGTTGGGGCAACAAGTTTGCTTGAAGTTCTTTCTTTGCAACTTCAGCATGCTCCAAAGGATGAAAAGACCCCGTTTCGAGTCCTTGCCGACACGATTCTCCGAGACCATTCGAATCTGTTGCTGAAAAACGATAAAAAAAACATTGCAAAAATTTTGAATCGAGAGGAGGCAGAAGTGGGCGAAGCTCTCTCCCTGCTCTCGGCCCTCAACCCGCACCCGTGCGCGCGATTTTTTGATATTAAAGACAATCAAGTCGTTCCGGATTTCTCTGTTCGAAAAAAGGGACGCAATCTCGTTCTCCTTTTTCATGAAGACGATGTTGCCAAACTTCAATTCGACCAAAAGACGTATGCGCTTTTGCAAAAAGACAGACGAGAGAAACGTCAAGACATGGAGAACTTTGCGAAGAAAGCGAAATTCTTTCTTTTGGCGCTCTCACGAAGGAAAAAAACTCTCATCTCCATCGTGACTGCACTGTACAAAGCGCAAGAACAATTTTTTATCAAAGGACCACGCTTTCTTGCTCCCCTTAGCATGCAAGAACTCGCTGACGCAACCGGTATTTCAAAATCAACTGTGAGCCGCGCCGTATCCGGAAAATACATTGAAACGCCTTTTGGTTTTTTCCCTCTGAAGCACTTTTTCTCAGTTGCCATTAAGACAAATTCTTCTGAAACCATTGGTGCCACAAATGTGCGTGAACGTATCCGTCTCCTCATTGAAAAGGAAGATCCTCAACACCCACTAAGCGACAGTGAGATCACAAAGAAGTTGGGGGCCGAAGGCATCTGCGTTGCTCGCCGCACCGTCGCCAAGTATCGAGAAATGGAAAAAATCCCTGCCAAATCGGAGCGGATTCGTCTGCTCCCATAGATCAAAACCCGACAGGGGCAGAAAAATCATCTTCTACAGTTTCTATATACTCTTTACAGAGGAGAGATTTCATTTCTGACAATGAACCACATTACAAAATTACTGAACCCTCGTGAGAACATTCTTCTCGAGGCAGAAGTCTCAAGCCGCAAACGCCTTTTCGAAGAAGCGGCCAAAGTTCTTTCTACTGCGGCCGGCGTTCCGGCTCAAAATGTTTTCGATGCGCTGATTGCCCGCGAAAAACTTGGATCAACCGGTCTCGGCCAGTTAGCGGCCATTCCGCATGCTCGAATCTGCGGCGTCGTGGATCCCTGTTTATGCCTGATACGCACCAGCGCACCAATTGACTTCGGCGGCCCGGCCCAGACCTCTGCTCAGTTATTTTTCATTATCGCCATTCCAGAGAACTCCCCGGAAGCCTACCTGGACATTCTCTCCGAAATTGCCAGCCTTCTGCAGGATTCCAATGCAAGAACAGCCCTGATGAAAGCGGAATCCCCCGGTGAAATCGTCACAGTCATTACTGATTGGGAACCTACAACACACTAGAGAGGACTTTTAAGATGACAATCACTCATTCGCAAATGCGCCTTATCATCGTTACCGGACTTTCTGGATCTGGTAAGTCCGTCGCCATCCGTCAGTTGGAAGACAACGGTTACTACTGTTTGGACAACCTTCCGATTGATTTTCTCATTCCTGTTATTGAACATCTCGGTCAACGCGGTATTGAACGAATCGCTGTTGCTGCGGATGCCCGAGGACTTGTCACCCCAGAGCAAATCATCCGGTGCTTCGAAATTCTCCGAGGAAAGAATGTCGATCTCCGTATTCTTTTTCTGACAGCTTCCAACACAGAACTTGTCAAGCGTTTTTCCGAAACACGACGTCGTCATCCGCTTTTGGTCCAGCGCGGAACGGAAACCGAGCAAACTCTTTCTGAGGCCATCCGTACAGAGCGGGATCTGCTTTCTCCCATTGTCGAACTCGCCCACGTGATTGACACAACTCGAGTACTGCCTAATACACTTCGCAGTTGGGTATCAGAATTTGCCGGGATTCCAGCCTCTTCGATGACGCTTGCCTTTGAAAGCTTCGCTTTTAAACACGGCATTCCGGTTGCGGCCGATCTCGTATTCGATGTCAGAAATCTTCCAAACCCCTTCTACGATGAATCGTTGCGCTTACTGACTGGGTTAGACAAACCCGTTGCAGACTTTTTGGATTCAAAGCCGGAAGTTCAAGACATGCTTCAGGACATTGTCCACTTTATTGAGAAATGGCTTCCCTCCTTTGAGCAACAAAATCGCCATTACTTAACCATTGCGATTGGGTGCACAGGCGGTCAACACCGCAGCGTCTACATCGCCGATCAACTCGCCAAAATCTTTCGGCAAAAAGTCACCACAGTCATCCGTCACCGCCGTCTGACGAATAAACCAACGTAAGCACTCTCGGTTCTCAAAAAAACTGCATTTTCTTTTCTTCAAAGAAAATGCAGCGACTGAAAAAAGTTCGTCAAAATATCTGCGATCTAACGATCAGCTTAGGTCCACCTTCGGCATCTTGGCAAAACTCGCCTCAAGTTCTTCATCTGTCGGAATATTGTCTGACATCTGACCATCATTAAACCGCTGATAGGCACTCATATCAAAATATCCTGTTCCAGTCAGACAGAAAAGAATCACCTTTTCTTCACCCGTTTCCTTGCACCGCAAGGCTTCGTCCATCGCTACCTTAATCGCATGACTGCTCTCGGGAGCGGGAAGAATGCCCTCACAGCGGGCAAATCGTTCTGCCGCAGCAAACACCGATGTCTGTTCAACGGCTTGGGCCTCAATTAACCCGTCGGCATAAAGTTGAGAAATAATGGAACTCATTCCGTGATAACGCAACCCACCCGCGTGGCTAGGCGACGGAATAAAACTCGATCCGAGCGTATACATCTTCTGCAACGGGCAAACTCGTCCCGTATCACAGAAGTCATAAGCGTAACGACCGCGCGTAAGACTCGGGCAACTTGCCGGTTCAACCGCAATGATGCGGCAGTCGAGATTGCCTTTAATCTTTTCCCCGACAAACGGGCTGATCAATCCACCTAAATTGGAACCGCCGCCGGCACATCCGATAACGACATCCGGCACAAGACCATACCGTTCAAGCGCCGCTTTTGCCTCCAGTCCAACAACCGTCTGATGCAACAGCACCTGCGAGAGAACAGATCCGAGAACATACCGATAACCCTCGCGGCTGACAGCCGATTCAACAGCTTCTGAAATCGCGCAACCGAGGCTTCCAGTCGTACCTGGAAATTCTTCCAGCATTTTGCGACCAACGTTTGTCGTATTCGATGGCGAAGGCGTCACAGTCGCACCAAATGTTCGCATAACTTCTTTGCGTTGCGGTTTCTGTTCATACGAGCACTTCACCATGAAAACATTGCAGTCCAACCCTAAATAGGCACAAGCCATTGAAAGCGCCGTGCCCCACTGCCCGGCTCCGGTCTCCGTCGTCACGCCTTTCAATCCCTGCTTCTTGGCATAGTAAGCCTGAGCAATGGCCGAATTCAGTTTGTGGCTTCCTGACGTATTTTGCCCTTCGAACTTATAGTAAATTTTGGCAGGTGTTCCAAGCGCCTTCTCAAGGCAGTAGGCTCGCGTCAACGGTGACGGGCGATACATCTTGTAAAAATCGAGAACCTCCCCCGGTATATCAATCCAAGGATTGGTTACATCCAGTTCCTGGGCAACAAGTTCCTCACAGAAGACATGATTCAACTCTTCGGCCGTCACAGGTTTGTGCGTTGTCGGATTCAGAAGAGGAGCAGGCTTATTTTTCATGTCTGCCCGCAAGTTGTACCACGCTGTCGGGATCTCGTCTTCGCTCAAGTATGTCTTGTACGGAATCTTTTCCATAGCGGTCTCCTTTTAAATCTTATTTCGGCATAAAAAAACGGACTGAAAGACATTCTTTCAATCCGTCAGCTAAAAAAATCGGTTTGTCGAAAACAGCAACAAGCGCTGACGGATATTACCGCCAGAGCCACCAGCCAAAAAATTTATTCTCGATAAGCCTCATAGTGCTGTGTACTGTATCAAACTCCGCTTAGACCTGCAAGCGGAAAAAGCAATCCCTCTGAGAAAATTTTCTTATTGCGCTTGCTTCATGTCAGAAATTGCGCTGCAGACATCCTCCTCTTTGACTCCATCGGCCAAAGACGCATACTGCAAAAACTTTTCCGACCAGCCTTTTTTCATCTCAGCAATCATCATTCCTGCTTCTTTCCCGCTGGCAAATGCCTTTGACTGCAACAGAATCGCTCCGGAGGAATTCGCCAACTTGAAGTAGAACTTTCCGTCCGCCTCGCGATACTGCTTGAAAGCGGCCGTCCCTTTTTTCTTTCCGCTCCCTGCTGTCTTGCTCACTTGTCCAATGACATGGAAATGCCGCAAACCGACTGCTTCCCGAAGCTCCTCTAAGAACGGAGTGGAGATTTTGCGAGCTTTTTCCGCCCCCGCACAAAGAATGTCTTCCAACTCTTTCGGATGTTCCATGTAATACGCGTATTTCTCACGCATCGGGCCAATTTCATTCTCAATCTGAGCCACAACCCGTTTTTTTGCCTCTCCCCAGCCAAGACCTTCCTGAAGATCTTTGCGGAACGATTCCTTTTCTGCGGCCGAAGCGAATGCATCAAAAATTTGCGTCAATGACGTACTCTGCGGGTCTTTCGGCTCTCCGGGGAGACGGCTGTCCGTAACAACGCGGCTGATTGCCTCTTCCAAGGCTGCCCTTCCGCCCTCAAAAAGCGGAATGACGTTGTTATAACTCTTGCTCATCTTGCGCCCGTCTAATCCCGGAAGAATCGCAACTTCTTCATCGACTTGCTCATAGGGAAGCACGAAGAAATCCTTTTTTCCGAGTCCGTACAGATTATTAAACCGCACGGCAATATCACGCGCCATTTCAAGGTGCTGAATTTGGTCCTTTCCAACCGGAACAAGATTGGCGTTAAACATCAGAATATCTGCCGCCATCAGGATCGGATAACAGAAGAGCCCCATGGATACGCCGGCATCCGGATCCTCTCCCGAAACAGCGTTCGCCTCCACAAATGCTTTATAGGCGTGAGCCCGATTCATCAACCCTTTGGAACAAACGCAATTGAGCAACCAATTGAGAACGGGAATCTCCGGAATGTCGCTTTGGCGGTAAAACGTGCAACGATCCGGATCAAGTCCGGCCGCAAGCCAGCTTGCCGCAATTTGCATACGGCTTCTTTCAATTCGATCCGCGTTCTGACACTTAATGAGCGCATGCAAATCCGCCATGAAGAAAAAACTCTCGACATCGGGCTTTCTTGAGGCCTGAATACAGGGCCGGATTGCTCCGCAGTAATTTCCCAAATGCAAGGTTCCCGTTGTATTGATTCCAGTGAGTACCCGTACAGTCATTTTGCTTCTCCTTCATCATTCTGGCGGAGCGACACTCTAGCAAAGTTTATCGACAAGACCGAAGAAATCGCTATGATTACACGTGTTTCAAACTACTTTTGGTATAGGCCGATGGTTTCTCGACGGTTGCTTGTTCTTTCAACTTTCGCCGGCTTTTGCCTGCCGCTTTCGGCAGCAGAACCTTCCTATCTTGAGTTAAAAACGCCATTTCCGAATGCCGATAGGACGCTGATTAAAATTTTCTCCTACGATTGTCCGTTCTGTTATCGTTACGACAAAACCATTGACCCATGGCTTCGGGAAACTGTTTGCAAGGATGCTAATCTGCAGTTTGTTCCCGTCTTTTTGGAAAGTCGCGCAACATACGGTTCAACGGCAGCTCTTTTCCTGGCTCTTTGTCAGGCTGAAGACAGAAAAAACGGGCACGACATCACAGATTCTCAAAGCCTTTTTGCTCGAGCAAAAGACGCCCTTTACTTCGCCTACCTCAAAAAGAAGGAGCGATGGCAAGGCGGGGAAAAAGACTTTATCCAAACGCTTTCTGAAGCGACGGGAATTTCTGCCGATATCTTTGCTCGACGCCGAAGCGATCCCGATGTACTTGTCATTCGAACGGCTTGGGCGCCATCGAAAGAAGCTGGCTCGATCCAGGGCATTCCTGCCTATGTCGTCAACGGCAAATACCTCATTCTCAACAAAGCTGTCCGTTCAAAGTCTGTTTTAGCTGATTTGATCTCTGAGTTATCTGCCAAGTCCTAGAGAACCCATGAATTGCCTCCGTTGCCTTTCTTTAAAACGATCTTCTTGGCTTGCTGTATCCGGCTTTGCTGTTTTCCTTGTCATTTTTGCTCACGCCGTGTTCCAAAAATGGCTTTTTATGGAACCCTGCGAGCAATGCGTTTATATCCGTTTTGCCTTTGTACTCGTTGCAATCGGAGCGTTGCTCGTTGCTCTGAAGCCGTCTAACTTTTTTTTCAGTCTTCCGGGGCTTGCCGTTTCTTTGTACGGGGCGCTTTATGGTCTTTCTTCTTCCCTGCAACTTGCTCAGATCCATGCGGCCATGCACTCGGAGGAGTCTGATGCTTTCCTGGGGATTGAAGGCTGTTCAACTTCCGCACGCTACCCATTCGATCTACCGCTCGATGTTTGGTTCCCTGACTGGTTTGCCGCAACGGGCGAGTGCGGAATAGATGCACCAGTTGTTCCGAGCAACACAATCCTTTCTGGACTTCAGGCTTATTTTGTCGATCTTTACAAAGCCGCTGACGGCTGGTACCTCATCCCCTCATTGCAATGGGGCAATATGGCAGAGTGTTGCGCCGTTTTCTCTGTTGTTTTTTTGCTCGTTTTTCTTGCCCTCGGCTTCGGGCTTCTTTGGCGGAAGAAAAGCCGATCTGACGAATTCAACAGCATTTAAGAAAACACTTTCTTTAAGGTAAGCACTCTTCTCGGAAGCGAAGCGCAAGCACCCAAAAAATCAACGCCAAAAAGCCGGAAACCGACATTGCAATCGCATATTTCCAAGCCGCCCCCATGCAAAGAGGAGCAAGAACTGATGCACTGACGGCAAAGCCCATTGTGTGAAATCCCTGCTGAACGGAAGCGGCTAGTCCTTTGTTCCTTGGATGGTAGTCAAGATTCATCGTCATAACAACCGGCCGAATAAGATTTCCGACAAAACTAAAAACGAATCCAAGCAACATGGCAGAAACGTAATCAGGCGTCTCTTCATAAAGTTGAATTGCCATAACCGTTTCAAACACAATTAAAACAATCAATGAACCGATAACAAGAACACGAGTCCCCAGACGTTGTGCAAGATACGGTGCAAGAAAAGATCCGACAATTGAAGCCACAACAAGCGGAACAGAAAGCCACGCAAACCCATCAACGCCGAGCCCCATCACATTCACGACAAAATCTGCGCCGCCGGCAACAACCAGGATCATCCCCATGAAGCTGAATCCGTTTGAAAGGATCCCGAAACAATAGGCTCGATTTTTAAGACAACTTCCATAACCCAACAGGAGATGAATGAAATCCACTCGATGACGATTTTCCTCTTCTAGAGTTTCTTCCAAAAAAAACACCGTTACGAACCAAATGCTCATGGAATACAAAATCAAAAACCAGAACGTAGCTTGCCATCCCATCTGAACAACAAGCCATCCGCCGATAATCGGAGCCACAGCAGGAGAAATACTAAAAAGCATTCCGATGATGCTCATAGCACGCGTTGCAGATAAACCATCCCAACGATCTCGCACCATTGCCTGAGTAACGACTTGTCCGACGGAGGCTCCGAGACCTTGTAAGAATCTCCAAATATTCATCTCCAGGAGAGACTCCGAAAAAAGAGCTCCCAAAGAGGCAATACTGAAAAGCATCATCCCGGCCGCAAGAACCGGCTTTCGTCCCAAGGCATCCGACAGGCTTCCGACCGTCAGCGAACCAACGGCCAATGCAACAAGGTAAACCGTGAGCATTTCCTGCATAGCCGGCAGAGAAAGCCCGAACTGCTCAGAAAGTGCATGAAAGGCCGGGACAATTCCATTTGTGGCGAAAGGCCCCAAAGAACAGGTAAACCCCAAGATCGCTACATGAGCCAATGTTGGCTCAAATGTCTTTTTTGATGACGACCTATTCATGCTTTCACCGATTGCCTTTTGCAGAAAACACCTCTGCGTACAAGGAAGCTATTGCTTTTCGTCAGATTCTTCCTGACGGCGGCCAACAACCTTGACTAACAAGATCCCGAACTCGTAAAGCACAACGAGCGGAAGTGCAAGCAACAACTGCGAGAGAACATCCGGCGGAGTGAAAATGGCCGCTAAAACGAAGGCCCCCACTATCACATAGGGTCGAGCGCGAACGAGTCGCTCGGAAGAGGCAAGGCCGACACGATTGAGAACAACCACAAAAATCGGTACTTCAAACGTGATGCCAAAAGCAAAAAACATCGTAATCACAAAGCCGAAATAACTATCGATATCCGGTGCAAAATTCACGGAGTCCGGTGAAAATCCGGCGATAAACTGAAAAACCATGCGGAAAACGATGAAGTAACAGTACGCCATGCCGACGGCAAACATCAGGACACTCGAAACAATAACCGGTACAGCCAGTTTCTTTTCCCTTTTGTAAAGAGCCGGAGCGATGTAAGCCCAAAGCTGATAGAGCACATAAGGGAGCGCCACCACGAAAGCACAGAAGAGCGTGACTTTAAGCGGCACCATAAAGGGAGCAACCACACCGGTCGAAAGCAACTTCGCCCCATCCGGCAACGCTACCATAAGCGGTTTGGAAATCCAGTCAAAAATTTCCTTCATGAAAGGCGACATCGCCACAAAAACGATCAACACAGCGATAACGGCACGGACCGTTCTCTGGCGCAACTCGACCAAATGCGCAATCAAGGGTTGTTCGTTGGCCGGATCATCCAACTTGTCTTCGGCTTGCTCGTTCTTCGACATCCTTGGCCTCACCGATAAATGCGAACTCGACTGACTCGAGATCGAACGGCGTAATGACGCCGACGCCCGGGAGTAAGAACCGGCGACGCATCTCCAAGCCCGCGCTTGATCTGCTCAAGTTGCTCGGCGATTTCTGCAACGTCTGGTTCCTCTCGATAACGGCGAGAGAAAGATTCAGCCTTAACCGGATGCACTGAGCCAAAATCATCGGTAAAAGAAACTGCCTTTGTCGGGAGTTCCGCCGTATTCTCCTGCGGTCGAAGAGTTCGATCAGAAAAAGCAACCTCTTGTCGAATCGAATCCACTTCGCTCTTCACAGAATCAATCCCGCCGCGCACGCTGTCTGAAACTTCCTCAGCGATGCTTCGAGCCCTCTTCTCAAGATCTTTGAATTCAGACATTTCCGCCTCAAGCTCAATGTCTTCTTTGACCTGATTGATGACTCTTCTTGCCTTAGAAAAATACTTTCCGGCAACACGGGCGACAACAGGCAAGCGCTCGGGGCCAAGAACCACGAGCGCTACAACACCAATAACAAGGAGTTCCGAAAAACCGAAATCGAACATCTTCTAAGTCTGCTGCACGATTCGAAAATCTATTCACGCCCGTGTCAAACTTCAGCGTCTTTTTTCAATTCACTCTTCGGAATTTTTCGTCGTCGACTTCTTGGAAGCCGATTTCTTTGTCGCTGTTGTTTTCTTGGAAACAGTTGTCTTCTTTGCGACAGCCTTCTTAGCAGACGAGGTCACTTTCTTCGTGGCCGTTTTCTTCGTCGCTACCTTTTTCTCGACAGGCTTCTTCTCTTTTTTAGCCGTCGATTTGCGTGCAACCGTTCTTCTTTTGGGCTTTTTTTCAACCGGCGCTTCTTCGATTTTTTCAACGGCCGTCGTCTCTGTGGCAGGAACCGATTCAAGCATTACTGGTTTGGTTTGTTCTTCTGCAACAACCGTTTTCTCAGTCGTCGTTTCGGGAGAAGCGGCAACACTCTTCTCTTCCTCTTTTTCTCCCTCCTTGACTCCTTCTCTGAAACCCTTGATTGCACCGCCGAGGTCCTTGCCTGCATTCTTCAGCTTGCTCGTGCCAAATATGAGTGCAACAACAATAAGAACTATCAGCCAATGCCAAATGGACATAGATCCCATCACTTGCTCCTTTTACTTTCAATTCGATTAAGCCACTTTTCGCCACGGGTGCGGGCCGCCTAAAACATGAATGTGAAGATGTGCAACGGCCTGACCGCCATCTTTACCTGTATTAATAATTGTTCTGAAGCCGCCGGCACAGCCGTTCTCTTTGGCTAACTTCGGAACAAGCCCGAGCAGTTTTCCGAGAAGCGGCGTATCTTCCGGACCAACATTCGCCAATGAAACAATGTGTTTTTTCGGAATAATCAAGAAATGAATCGGTGCGGCAGGATTAATGTCGTGAAAAGCTAGAACATCCTCATCCTCGTAAACCTTTTTGCAGGGAATCTCCCCTCGGATGATTTTGCAAAAAATACAGTCTTCCATTTTCCTCTCCGTACGAAACGCTCTCTCTCGTATTCAAATCTTATGCAACTTATGAACCAATTGCAGATACACACTCAACTGGTAATGCTAGCAAATATCCCTTCTCAAGAAGGAATATCCGCTGAAAAAACTCTCTGAAAAATGCAATCCTCTACATGGAAATCTGCCGATACAACCCCAGCCAAAATTCAGTATCTGAAACTCCTTCAGAGAATTCCCACAAAAAAAGAAGGAGAATTCTCGCATAAAATGCCAATTTTCCATGTTTGGTCTTTAGGTAAAAAATGACTGCAACTGCTACGCCTGGCTTTTCTTCCAGCCAGAAGAAGATGGCTCTTCTTTACATTATTGCCATCATTCTCGGTGTCCTTAACGGTTTCTGGGGAGTTCCTCTGACCGTTCAGGGAGCTGATCTCATCGCGAATATTTTCGTGCGTCTTTTTAAATTTATTGCCATCCCTGTTATTGCAATTTCCATCATTGCCACACTCGGAAGAACCTCGCGTGCGAAAGATTCGGTAACCATTTTCCGTCACACCGTGTTTTATACGCTCCTGACAACAATTTTGGCTGCCTCAATTGCCGCTCTGTTTTTCTTCCTGTTTGCTCCGGCCAACGTTGCAATGCCGACGGCAACGGAACCGGCAGGGATTGTGCAGCATTCCTATATGGAATATCTGCTCTCGGCTATTCCGAACAATGTTATTGCACCCTTCTTATCCGGCAATGTTCTTGCCGTCTTGCTGATTGCCGCCGCTTTCGGGCTAGCCTTGGCCAACCTGCCCTCTGATCTTCCGGGAAAAGGGGCTGTTCTTGCGTTATTTGACGGCTTGCAGGCAACTTTCTTCAAATTGATTCAATGGATCATTCTTGCCTTGCCGCTCGGGATCTTCGGCTTTGTTTCTCAACTCATGATGGAAATCAATGCCGGCGTCAACATCGGCGGACTCGGATCGTACTTCGCAACTGTTCTGACAGCAAACTTTGTCCAAATGCTTGTCATTTTGCCCTTGTTGCTGCTCGCTCGCGGGCTTAACCCGTTCAAGGTTGCGAAAGCCATGCTTCCGGCTCTAACGCTTGCTTTCTTCTCGAAGTCCTCTGCGGCTACGCTTCCCGTGACGATGCAGAGTGCAGAAAACAATCTGAAGGTTCAACCAAAAGTTGCCCGCTTCGTTTTGCCCATCTGCACAACAATCAACATGAACGGCTGTGCTGCATTCATTCTCATCACCGTCATTTATCTGATGCAAAACGCTGGCTTGGAAATCACCTTCACGACCGTCATCGCCTGGATCTTGATTTCGACGTTGGCCGCCGTCGGGAATGCCGGAGTTCCGATGGGATGCTTCTTCTTGGCCGCAAGTCTTCTGGCAAGCATGAATATTCCGATCGGGCTCATGGGTGTTATTCTTCCCTTCTATGCCGTCATTGACATGATCGAAACAACACTGAATGTTTGGTCTGACTCCTGCGTCGCAGCGATGGTTGACAACGATCTCAAAACCAAACAGTAACCGCTTTTGAATCTGCTCGTTTCGTTTAAAAAAAGAGGCGCTTTTAAAGCGCCTCTTTTCACAAAAACCGAATCAATCAGAGTTTGTCCAAATGATGCTCAACGGCAAACACAGCTGCCTGAACACGGCTTCGAATATTGAGTTTGCGTAGCACGCTTTGCACATGAACCTTAACCGTTGACTCTGCCAAATCAAGCTCTCTTGCAATCTCTTTGTTGGAAACTCCGCGGGTAAGCCAGGCAAGCGTTTCACGCTCACGCGGAGTAAGCGAATCAATCTCCGGCGTTTGGCTGACCGGTTGCTGTTTGCCCGAACGCAACTTCATCAGCAGAGCGCTCGTCATTTCCGGAGAAATCACGTTGTCGCCTGCAACAGCACGACGAATGCTCTGAAGCAAGAAGTCCGCATCGATCTTTTTCAAGAGATAACCGCAGGCCCCGAGACGCATGCACTCGGTCAGATCCTCGCCATCTTCACTGACCGTCAGCATAAGAACAACTGCTTTCGGATGCGTTTCTAAGATCTGTGCAAGCGCCTCACGCCCGTTCATAACCGGCATATCTAAGTCAAGAAGCACTAAATCCGGCTGAACCTGCTCAACGAGTTTGACGCCTTCCAACCCGTCAGCTGCTTCGCCGACAATCTCAAAATCCGTCTGTCTGCTCAGCAAAGCCTTCAGACCGCTTCTGAAAAGTGCGTGGTCATCCACTAAAGCAATACGGATTTTGTGATCCATGCAAACCTCCTATGCCCTTTAACGGTTGTTTTGTGCCCCAAATTAAGCCTTTGCAACCGTTTCCTGCTTCTCTTGTGCCGCCTGCATTTCGGCAATGCGTTGTTGCAGAAGCGTTTCAAAATTCACTTCCGGCAAGTTCACGGTCGGCAGACCTGTGCGATTAATCAAGTCGGAAAGGTTGGCGCGCAAATACGGCAGAAGAAGGGAGGGACAAACAACATTCGTAACATGAGGGATCGCCTCCTGAGGCAAATTCTTAAACTCGAAAATGCCCGATTGGCTGCCCTCGACCAAAAACATCGTTTTTTCCTTAAATCCGACCGTAATCGTGGCTCGAAGCACCACTTCAAACAGATCCTTTACAGGCAACGGACGAGCAGCCACGCCAAACTTGAAATCCACAGCAGGCTGTTCGTCGTGATCTTCTAAAAAGATATCCGGCGCATGAGGCATCTCAAGCGAGGCATCCTTTAAAAAACTGCGAACCAGCTGAAAGCTCGGCTGTTCTGCTTGATTCTCTTTTTCCTGCGTCTGAGCAGTTGTATTTTCTTCTGCCATAGAAAACCTCTAGAAAAAATCGGGTGATAAACGATTAGCGGGAAAATGGAACACCGCTAGTTCTCCACGCATTCAATCCGCCTTGCAAAACAAAAACGCCTTTAAATCCCGTTCCTCGCAAAAGCTGAGCCACCATCTGGGTACGGCGTCCGTCTGCGTCCACAAGAAGCACCGGGCGCTCTTTGCTGAGTTTACCCAAAGAGTTCTGGATCGTCGTGGCCGGCAGATTAATCGAGTTGGCAATGTGCGCACGTTTGAAATCTTCCGGTTGTCTTAAATCAACGATTTGAGCATTTTTGTGGTTGATAAGATCTATCGCCGACGTACTGTCGAGCTCAGAGCCTCCCTTTCGGCGCTGAATCACAGGCCAAGCCAAGGAGAAAACACAGACAAAAATGATCGCAATAAGGAGAATATTATTCAGAAGGAAACTGTTCACTGTCTTTTCCAGCAAAAAAGCGCCCCCTTCGATTGATGAGGGCAAGCGCGTCATTATAGAATGACGAGACACAAAAACTAAACTTCTTTTGGAGAGAAAAGATGCACAAACTTGTCTTGATGCGGCACGGCGAAAGCCAATGGAATTTGGAAAACCGCTTTACGGGATGGACTGACGTTGATCTGACGGAAAAAGGCCGAGCTGAAGCGAAAAAGGCCGCTGACCTCTTGAAAGCTGAAGGCTATGCCTTCGATATGGCTTTTACGAGCGTTCTGAAGCGCGCCATCCGTACACTTTGGATCGTCATGGACGGACTGGACCAAATGTGGATTCCCGTGACCCGCAGCTGGCGACTTAACGAACGTCACTACGGCGCTCTTCAGGGTCTTAACAAAGCAGAAACAGCTGAAAAATTCGGCGAACAACAGGTGCTCGTTTGGCGTCGCTCCTATGCAACTCCGCCCAATCCGCTGACAAAAGAAGATCCGCGCTGGCCCGGCCATGATCCGCGCTACGCCGAACTGAATGAAAAAGAACTCCCCCTTACGGAATGCTTGAAGGACACCGTCGAGCGCGTCGTTCCCTACTGGGAAAACACCATTAAACCGCAGGTAGCAGCCGGCAAACGCGTGATTATTGCTGCCCACGGGAACTCCTTGCGTGCGCTCGTTAAGCATCTGGACAACATGAGCGACGAAGAAATCGTTAAGCTCAATATTCCGACAGGTCGTCCTCTCGTTTATGAGTTTGACGATGAGATGAAGCCGATCCGCCATTACTATCTTGGGAATGCTGACGAAATCGCAGCGGCAATGGCTGCCGTTGCCGCACAAGGAAAGGCTAAGAAATAATCTGCCATTCGGGTTCGGCTCTTAAGCTTTCCAAACAGGGGTTAATGGGTTCTCAAGAACCGATTAACCCCTGCTACACTGCACGGCGCAACGTGGCATAAACATCGCAATGAATCGGACTCGACTTCTCTTTTTTAGCCTGATCTTCGGAACTCTCTTTCTGTTGGGAGAAGTCTTTTCTTCCCCCGCTGCTTGGGCAGCACAAACAACACCGAGCGTTGAAAAGAAAAAAGCGGCGGCTTTACAAAAAGCACGCGCCCGAATCCTCGCAAAGAGCAAGTCTGTTCCAAAGAAAAAAACAACTTCCACTGCTCAAAATCGCACGAAGGTCAAAGCAACGACCGTTCGCACAAATAAGTCTTCTCCGACGGTGCGTAAGAACACTTCCCCTGCGGCAAAAAAAACGCAGCCTTCAGATGCTGTCAAGAAAAAAACATCTCTTGAAAAGCAGCAACGGACGCTGAAAACACAGCTTTCCTCCATCAAACAGGAAATTGCCCTTAAGCAATCGCATGCGCAATCCGCAGAAGACGCCCTGAAAGAAAGTGAAAAAGCGATCTCAAAAAGCAATCGATCGCTCAAAGAGCTTGCGGAAAAAAAGACAGCAACAACGGCTCAACTCGCCGATCTCAAAACAGAAGCAAAAATCGTCGGTCTGCAAGTTAACGAGGCCGAAGACGTCGTCAGTTCCATCGGACAAGCGCAGTTTCTTAATTCCATGCGCCATCCCTGGCAAACGGCAATTACAGGAGGAAACCCCAATGAACTCTCTCGCCGCTCTGCCATATTGAGCTATTTAGCCCAAGAACAAAACCGGACAATTAACCGACTTGAACATCGACAAAGAAACATTGAAGCGGTCGCTCTTCGGACAGAAGCAACTCGCAAGGAATTGCTTCGCATCGAGTCTGAAGAACGTCACAATCGAGAAGACCTTGAAAAAGAGAAAAATTCCAGAACAGTTGCTCTGAATCGTCTGAAAAAAGAAATCAAAACACAGAAAGAACGCTACGAACAACTCGTGAAAAACGACAGAGAGCTTTCCGTCCTCATCACACAAATTGATCAGCAGATTGCTGCCGCCGAAAAACGAAGAAAAGAACAGCTGGCGGCTGAGAAACAGCGACTGGCTTCAACTAAAAAAGCGACCGGCAAAGCGTCTGGTGCGACCGCAGGCAGACATGTCAATGAACGTCTGGCCTCTGCCCCGGTTCAAGGCAATTTCGGCGCTTTGAAAGGCCGACTCACAATGCCGGTCAGCGGAACAATTGCTGCCACCTTCGGTCAACGTCGAGAAGGAGCAGCTTCGGCGCTTCCGTGGCGCGGTCTGCTGATTCGAGCCAAAGCCGGACAAAATGTTCGAGCCACAGCTCCGGGAACCGTCGTGTTCAGCGACTGGATGCGCGGATTTGGGAACCTCATGATTTTGGACCACGGATCTAACTACTTGTCGGTTTACGCAAACAACGAAGCCCTTTTTAAGTCTGTCGGCGACTCCGTCAGACAGGGCGACACCATTGCAAGCGTCGGCAACTCCGGTGGCGAAGAACACCCGGGCTTATACTTTGAGTTGCGCTACAAAGGAAAACCCTTTGATCCGGCTCGATGGCTTGCGCACTAGTTTTTTTGTTTTGGAAAGTTTATGACGCTCTTTCAACGTTCTCTTTTCCTTGTTCCTTTTTGCTCTGTTTCGTTTCTGTGCCCGGCCTTTGGTCAAGAGGCAGTCTTGCCTATTGACGACGTCAAACTGTTCGCTGAAATTTTCGGAGGAATCAAGAACTACTATGTTGATGATGTCAGCGACAAAAAACTCATAGAAAACGCCATCAAAGGCATGGTTTCCGGTTTGGATCCGCATTCTTCATTCTTGGATGCAAAAGCCTATAAAGATCTGCAGGAAAGCACAACCGGCGAATTCGGCGGTCTCGGCATCGAAGTCACAAAAGATCCTCAGGGTATCCGCGTCGTCAGCCCGATTGACGACACGCCGGCGGCTCGTGCAGGCGTCCTGGCCGGAGACATCATTATCAAAATTGATGGAAAAGTCAGTGCTGATCGCTCTTTGGACGAAAACGTTAAACTGATGCGCGGAGAGCCCGGGACACCGATCACATTAACGATTGCCCGCAAAGGAACCGTCAAACCCGTTGTTCTTCATCTCGTGCGTGCCGTTATTAAGATTCACTCCGTGAAATTCAAAGCACTGGAAAATCACATTGGTTACATTCGTATTTCCCAATTCCAAGGGAAAACGACAAAAGACACGGCCGAAGCACTCATAAAACTTCACAAGGATTCTGCTCTTAAAGGTATTGTTCTGGACTTAAGGAACAACCCGGGTGGCCTACTCAATGCGGCTGTCGGTGTCTCTGCTGCCTTCCTCAAGAAAGACGTCCCAGTCGTTTCAACCAAGGGGCGCGAGAAGACTTCCGAGCGCATTTTCAAAACAACTGTTCACGACTACACCGTTACAAACGACGACAACGATGAACTGCACGGCATTCCAGCGGCAGCTAAAACCATTCCTCTCGTTGTTCTTGTCAATTCGGCCTCAGCTTCTGCATCCGAAATTGTCTCCGGCGCCTTGCAGGACCACAAGCGTGCCGTCGTCATGGGTACCCGAACGTTCGGTAAAGGAAGCGTTCAAACCATTATTCCGCTGCGTGTTAAAAGCGGAGAAACGCTCGGCCTAAAGATGACTACCGCTCGCTACTACACCCCAAGCGGCCGCTCCATTCAGGCTCAGGGCATCTATCCGGACATTGCCGTTGACGACACTCCGGAAGGAAATTATCCGTCTTTTGTCATTCGAGAAGCGGACCTTAGCGGACACATTGAAGCGGAAAACACGAAAAAGAAAAACGAGACTGAGATACTTGAAGACGATTCGAATTCCGAAGCTCCCGTACCAAAACTTCGTTATGCATTCGGCGACAAAAATGACTTTCCTCTGCAACAGGCCGTCAATTATCTGCTCGGGAAACCCGTCATAACGCACAAACAGACTGCTGCCAAAAGTGCAGCAAAGAAGAAATAACTCGTCTTAAGACAAAACGCCCGGCGAGCCGGGCGTTTGCATCAAAATGAACGCTTCAACATTCTAGAAAAGCGTTTCGTGATAGCGGCAACGTTGCCAAACATAAACAACGCCGATCAACGCTACACCAATCAAATACCCCCACCAACGCATTTCATAGGGTAAAAAGGCTCCCGTCACCAGGAAGGGAAATACTAGAATTCCTGAAGCACACAAAAGAATCACCCGT
The DNA here is from genome assembly GCA_964509205.1 of uncultured Sutterella sp. Classification (GTDB taxonomy): domain Bacteria; phylum Pseudomonadota; class Gammaproteobacteria; order Burkholderiales; family Burkholderiaceae_F; genus Duodenibacillus. The sequence continues at coordinate 142,042 of CAZDVW010000001.1, forward strand.
TCGGTCTTGTTGACCTTGTTGATGAACCATCCTTCCAATGCACTACTCATCGCCATCATGCCGAGGCTCGTCATGGCAAACAAGAAAAATCCAATCGCCCAACTGTCGACTCCTTTGAGCAACAGATCCGAATTAAACAAGAAGGCAACCGGAATCAGAACCGTTCGAATGTTGTAGACGAAGGCCTGTACTCCAACGCGAATCGGTTCAACACGAGCAATAGCGGCTCCAGCATAGGCAGCCAGTCCAACCGGAGGCGTCGCATCTGCCATTACGCCAAAATACAAACAGAATAAATGAGCTCCCATCAGCGAAATGGCAATATCAACCCCATGCACACTCATGCCGGTGGCTAAATCGACAAGGACAGGCGCCGTCAGCGATGCCATGATGATGTAGTTTGCTGTCGTCGGCAATCCCATTCCGAGCAACAGACTTGCGACAGCCGTGATAAACACCAACAAGAAAATGTTGCCCATCGAGAGCACTTCAACGAAACTGGTGATCTGCTGTCCCAGCCCCATCGAAACGCAACCGACAATGATTCCGGCCGAGGCCGTTGCCAGTGCAACGCCAGCCATATTATTTGCACCGGCTGCCAGTGCGTTAAGCAACGACTTAAACCCTCGCCACAAAGCGGGGAGAATCGGCTCGTGACGAACGCGCGCTACGGCAACAGGCTGCAACACCATGATAAGAGACAAAACAAGAGTTGCGCGCAGGACGCTTAATTCCGCCGAGTGCTGCAGGAAAATAAGTTCATAGAGCAACATGAACAAGGGAAGCAAGAAATGCAACCCTTTGCGCATTTCAACCCAAAACCGAGGAAGTTCATTTTTTGGCAAGCCTTTCAGCCCAAGCTTGCAGGCCTCAATGCGCGTAATCCAAATAAGTCCCATATACGCAGCAAAGGCAGGAATCGCCGCCGCTTTAGCCACTTCAACATAAGGAACATTCACATACTCAGCGATAATAAAAGCAGCCGCTCCCATCACTGGAGGAGCTAACTGCCCGTTAACGGAAGAAGCCACTTCAATAGCAGCTGCTTTCGTTCCCGTGTAACCAATGCGTTTCATCAAAGGAATTGTGAACGTTCCCGTCGTTACCACGTTTGCGATGGAAGAACCGGAAACCATGCCAGACAAAGCAGAACCGGCCACGGCCGCTTTTGCGGCACCCCCGCGGTACTGACCGAGACCGGAAACCGCAATGCGCGTAAAGAACGATCCGCCGCCGGCGCGATCGAGCATTGTCCCAAACAAAACAAACAGAAACACAACCGTTGCAGACACATGTAGCGGCACGCCGTAAATACCTTGCGTATCCATCGTGATCTGCGAGATAAAGCGCGAAAGAGTAACGCCCTTAAATGCGAACAAATCCGGCAAATACGGTCCGAGAAACACGTACGCCATGAAAAAGAGGCTAATCACGGGAAGTGCCGGACCGGAAACTCGACGGGTAGCCTCCAAAAGGCAAGCCAGCAAAATAATGCCGATTGCGATATCGTTGAAGTTTGGTTGCCCAGCTCGATCGGCAATTCCATCGTAATCGAAGAAAACATACAAAGCAGCCAGGACCGCCACAATGCCGATGAGCCAGTCAAACAAGGTCACCCGCTTCATGGCCAAAAGAATACGAAGATCCCAACGATTGTTGCCTACCTTCTTAAGCGCCGGTATGTTCAAAAATACCAAAGCGAGGGCGAAGGCAAGGTGAAATGCTTTGACGTAAAGAGAATCAAGCAGCAACCAACTCGCCGTCGACATTTGAAACAACGACCAGCTGAGAGCGACAATGAAGGTCAACGCCGTAGAAATGCCTGACTTATCACCTTCAATTCCGTGATCTCCTTCCGTGACTTCCTGTCGGTATTCTCCAATAACGTCCCGGTCTTTTCCGTTTTTGGATCCGCCTGCATAGTCATCATCAGGAAGTATTATTTTTTTTGTATCGCTCATTTTCTGGCTCTTGTTATTGTTCTGACCAACAGGCCGTTTCCGAAAATTCCTTCGAAAACGGCCCTCGTTTTCTCTAAAAAGAAATTATTACTTAATTAAACCGGCTTCTTTGTAGTAGCGCATAGCACCATTGTGAATCGGAGCCGTCAGTCCTTCGAGCATGGACTTCTTCGTCAGTCCGCTCAAAGCCGGATGCAATTTCTTGAACTGATCAAGGTTCTCCATGACTTCCTTGGTAATGGCATACACCACATCATCAGGGACGTCAGAGGATGTCACGAGCGTTGCGAGCATTCCAAGTGTTTCCACTTTATCTTTGCTGTTGGTCGCATCCGGATACTGCGACATATCAATTGTCGTCATCGCATAATACGGCGCACTCTTTAACAGGCTATCAATGCCTGTGATGGGGATGATGCGGCAAAGGCGCTTTCCTGCCGTGGCCTCTTTGATATTTCCATTCGGATGACCAACCGTGTAGAAAAATCCGTCAATGCGACCGTCCTGCAAAACACGCGGAGCATCGGCAGGCTTTAACTTCTCATCCTTGAAGTCCTTTCCGGGAACGAGGCCGACGGTTTTGAAAATATCCATTGCATTGATGCGGTTTCCGGAACCCGCATCGCCAAGGTTAATAATCTTTCCTTTCACGTCAGTCACAGAGCGAATGCCGCTGTCCTCAGCTGCAACAAACGTCACTGCCTCCGGAGCAAGTGCAAAGACGGCACGAAGCTTTTTGACCGGTTTTCCTTCCCAGACATCTTTTCCAAAATAAGCCAAGTACTGCGTATCAGCCTGAGCGATGCCGAAATCCATATCGCCCGTTGAAATAGCATTGATGTTGAATTTGCTTCCGCCCGTACTTTCCACACTGGCTCTCACGTGATATGTCGAACGTTTTGCGTTGATGATCTTTGCCAACGCACCGCCCGTCGGATAGTAAATACCTGTAATGCCACCCGTTCCAATCGTTACAAATGTATCTTTAGCCATCGCAGCACCGGCTAATGCCATTGTTCCTGCAATCACCATCGGCATAAGTTTCTTAAACATTTTTTTCTCCAGCTTTTTCTTGTGTATTTTTTCCAAGACGTTTTCTTGACGCCTCTCCCTATACTAAGCAACTTTCGTGCCAGATAAAAAACATGAAAAAACCAGAGCAAACTAAGTAAAACACCTAAAGAAAATCGTCACTTTTCAAATAAGCCCAATTATCCGCGCCCTTTCTTTGCACGCCCCGCACTAACTTGGTGCACGAAAGGGGCTCTGTTCTGCAACGCTACCCTGCAAACAAAAAGTCTCTGCTCTGTACCTGCGTCCCCGTCCGTGCTATCGTTGCCGCCTATCTTTTTTTTGCTGTTCAACAACGAACGGCTCTGCGTTCTCTGTAGGTGGTTTTGCCATGGCAATGATTGAAATTCGCAACGTGAGCAAGTGGTACGGTAATTTTCAGGTTCTGAAAAACTGCTCTGTTTCTGTCGAGAAAGGCGAAGTTGTCGTCGTCTGCGGTCCGTCTGGATCTGGAAAATCCACTCTGATTAAGACAGTCAACGCACTGGAACCCTTCCAAGAGGGCGAAATTCTCGTCAACGGAATCAGCGTGGGCGACCCGAAAACCGACTTGGCCAAACTTCGGAGCCACGTTGGAATGGTTTTTCAGCACTTTGAGCTCTTTCCGCACCTCTCGATCATTGACAATCTGCGGCTGGCACAAATGAAAGTGCTTAAGCGCAACCGCGAGGAAGCTACGGAGCGCGGTCTGAAGTTGCTCGATCGCGTCGGGCTTCTCAATCAAGCTGAAAAATTCCCAGGACAACTTTCAGGTGGGCAACAACAGCGTGTCGCCATCGCCAGGGCCTTGGCCATGGATCCGATCTGCATGCTTTTTGATGAACCGACATCCGCCCTGGACCCTGAAATGATCAACGAGGTTTTGGACGTTATGGTGCAACTTGCCCGAGAAGGAATGACCATGATGGTAGTCACCCACGAAATGGGATTTGCGAAGAAAGTGGCTGACAGAGTTATCTTCGTTGACTCCGGTGAGATCCTTGAAAACGTTCCCAAAGACGAATTCTTCAGCACGCCGCACTCCGAACGGGCTCAAAAATTCCTCGCTCAGATTTTGTCTCACTGATCACCAAAGATGCTCTAGCGTCGTTCTGCGAACCACAGCACGACGCTCGTTGCCGTCGCCATTAAGAAGATGGGGACAAGCGGAACCAGAACGGCAGGCAATGCGCTTGTCGTTCCCGCAAACGAGAAGGCGTTCTCAAACCCAAAAAAGACGATCCCAATCACAAGTCCAAGGAAAACCTTTACGGCCATTCCGCCGGAGCGCGTATTGAGATAAGCAAACGGCATCGCGACCATCAACATCACAAGGATAACGAAGGGATAAAACACGTGGTTCCAAAATTCCACTTCGTATCGTTTCGTCGTTTGCTTCATCGCCTCTAAGTGACCGATATATTCGTACAATTCCCCGATTCCCATCGCTGTCGGTTTCACAGTCAGGACTTCTAAAATCTCCGGCTGCATATCGCTTTCAAGGAGTAAATCCGACATCCTCTGTACGGAAGCCTTTTCGATCATCGGCTCTTCATCTCGACCGATATCGGGCAACGTTTCGACTTTGGCATCAAATAGATGCCAGCCGCGAGTCGGAACGTGAACGCCGCTTTGAGCATAAATAATCCTCTTTAGAGCCTGATTCGTTGCTGAAAATTCAAAAACGCGCCATTCGCCTGTTCTCATTTCTTCGCCGACAAGAAGACTCTTGACGTTAACAAAGCGAACCAACTGCGGCTTTCCATCCTTCGTTTTCACAATATCCTTAACCCAAACCCCAGACTTAAATCCGTGGATTCTCTTCAGATTTGTGTTGTACACATTGATTCGCCGAAGATCGGTATACGCCCTGTCCGTGTAAGGAGCGACCCACTCTCCGACCGCATAGGTAAGCGCCATCATCACAACGGCCGGGACGACGAGCATCTTGGCCAGACGAACGGCCGACAATCCCGATATTCTCAATACGACAAATTGCGACTCGGAAGCCCAGCGCGAAAGCGTATATATCCCGGCTAAGAGCGCCACAATCGGTATAACTTGATAAAACCGGCGCGGCATATTGAGAATCGCAAACTGCAGCGCCATATCAATGTCATAACGCGTACCGATGCGAGAGCTTTGCCCGGCCACATCAAAAAAGGCAAAGAGCGCCAAAAGGGAAACCATGACAAAGGCAGAGGCAATAAGAATCTCTTTGGTCAATTGCCGGGTAATGACTTTCATTTTTTCTTCTCCCGGCAAAACGTTCCCTTGCGACGGCGAACACGCTCAGCAATCTGATACGGCAAATCGCAAAGCCATTGCGGAAACCAGCGTTGCATCCAAACTCGTCGAACAAAAAGAACCATCGTGATCAGGAAAAACGTTCCATTGATCAAAACCAGCCCCGTAAGCCAATCCATTCTTTCCGTTTTGACCCTTGCAACCCCAATTGAAACGGCATTGAGATACAGAATAAAAATCAGAGCGGCCGCCAACAAGTTCAGATTTCGTCCCGCTCGAGTATTTGTACACGAAAGAGGAATTGCCAACAACGGCAAGATCAAAGCCGCAAACGGCCAACAAAAACGCCACAACAACTGCCCCTTGGCCTTAGGATCTTGCATTTGAGTAAGTATTTGAATCGGAACTTTATCCACATCCGAACTGCTCTCAATAACGCTCGCCTTCGCATCAAGTCTCAGCTCATAACTCTTAAAATCCGTAACTCGCCAGGCAACGTCCGAATTCTCTCCCATGTCATAGCGGCGCCCGTTCAAAAGCACGGCATAACGATCACCCAAAGCATTGCGTTTAATTTCTCCGGACTCTGCCTCGACAATAACTTCCTTGTCTCCGTCTTGAATGTTCATAAAAACATTCTTCACGCGGTCTCCGCCATCCAAAACTTCTTCAATGAAAAAGACGCGCTTCCCGCCGGATGCTTCGATAAAGCGTCCCGGAGCAATACGGCTGACATCATCTCTTTGCTGGAAGGCTCGTGCACTTTGCTGAATTTGTCCCTTTGCCCACGGACTGACGGACAAAGACAAGACGGCAATAACAGCGATAAACGGTAGGACAAACTTTATGACCGGGATCGTCCAATCAAGCAGGCTTCTTCCGCCGGCAGAGAACCAAATGATCATCTCATTGTCTTGCCATGCACGGACAAGAACAATCAAAACGGCAATGAAAAGTGACGCCGTCATCAGGGGAGCCAAATTAGCCAACCCCGTGTAAATCGTTATCTCAAAGATTGCCGTTGTGTCGTAACTTCCGCCGGCTGTTTCGTGTAGAACACCGACCAGACCAACGGTCAGGACAATCGAGAAAATGACGGTGAAAACACCGCCGGCGCTGTTGGCTAATTCGTTTTGAAAACTACGTCGAAGGATCATGCGCGTTGGCTGTTGTGCTGTTTTTCCTGATTCTAGTAATTTTCTGCGCAGCTTTCGAGAAAAACCGCGTCTATCCGAAAACAAACGCGGTTTTCCTTCAGAAAAAATTGTTAAAGATTTTCGTCGGGTCTGTTCTTCTTAGACCGGGCATGGAAAATCATCATTCCGACGACAAGCAGTCCGGCCGCTGCGCCAAGACTCCACACAAGAGAACCACCCGTGATACCTGCCACCAAATAACCGCTCGCCGCACAGGCCGCAACTGTTAAGGCATAAGGCAATTGCGTGGAAACGTGTGCGATGTGATTACACCCGGCACCGGCCGAGGCAAGAATCGTGGTATCCGAAATCGGAGAGCAGTGATCTCCGAACACCGAGCCGGCCAATGTGGCAGACAATGCAACCGTCGTGAGCCCCGGATCCACAGCCATAATAATGGGAACGATAATCGGAATCAGGATGCCGAAAGTTCCCCACGCCGTTCCGGTTGAGAAAGAAAGGAATGCCGCAATCAGGAAGATAAAGAAGGGCAAGAACATTGCACTCATTCCCGAATTCAAAACAACGGTCTGAACAAACTGAGGCGTGCAGAGCAAATCACGGCAAACGCCCGAGAGCGTCCACGCCAAAATAAGAATCATGTTGGCCGGCAGCATCAAGCGAATGCCCTCGACAATGCCGTTCATAAACTCTGAAAAACTTACAAGCTTACGAGGCACATACATCACAAAGGCAACCAACAAAGCGCCAAAACTTGCCCAAACAAGCGATTGAGATGCAGAACTGTTGCCGAGTGACGCCGTAAACGAACCACGGTAAGCCGCTTCAGATCCCCAATAACCACCAGAGTACATGAGACCCATAATGGCGAAAAGGATGAGAGCTGCCAAAGGAATGATCATGTCCATCGGCGTTCCTCTCGGACTCACCTTAACCTTTGCTTCTTGAACGGCTCCCTCTGTAAGCTGACCGTGCTCAGCACGAATCTCTGCCTTTCTCATCGGACCGTAATCACGATTTCCAATACAGAGCAACCACACCATCAACAACGAAAGCAATGCGTAGAAGTTCCATGGAATTGTTGAGACAAAAGCCGTCAATTCATTGTCGAATGCACCCGTACTCTTCAAAGAAGAACCGACTGCGGCCGCCCACGAAGAAATCGGAGCAATAATGCAAAGCGGAGCTGCCGTTGCATCAATGATGTAGGCCAGCTTTTCGCGGCTAACCTTGTACATGTCCGTCATCGGCCGCATCACGGTTCCAACCGTCAGGCAACTGAAGTAATCGTCAATGAAAATAGCTAAGCCCAATCCGCTTGTGGAAAGGAGCGACGAGCGACGGGACTTAATTGCACGTGCAGCCAATCGGCCATACGCCAGCGTACCGCCTGACATATTGAGCACATAAACAAGAGCCCCCAACAGAGAGCAGAAAATAATGATGTCAAAATCGAGCTTGGCGCCCATGAGCTTAAATGCCGTCTCAAGGGTTCCCATCACGATATTGGCTCCCGTGCCACATGCGTAAATCAACGTACCAGTCAGGATACCGATGAGCAAACTCGAAAAAACTTCCTTTGTAATCAGGGCTAAGCCGATGGCAACAATCGGCGGAACAATGGATAACCATTGTGCATCATAGGGTTGCATTTTTAATTCTCTTTAAATAGGCAAGTCAAAAGGATAAGCAGGTTTAATTAACACGCACGAATCTTGGCCGCCAGCGCTTTACTCGCGGCCGGCGCAACAAAGGCCGACACACTGCCTCCCATTTTGACAATCTCTCGAACAAGAGAGCCTTTAACGAACTGGTACTGTGAAGCTGGCATCATGAATACAGTTTCCACGCCAGGCATCAAAGAACGGTTTGTTACCGCCATTTGATACTCTGTAGCAAAATCCCCAACCGGACGCACTCCGCGGATCACGACACTTGCCCCTTGACTCAAAACAAAATCACACAACAAACCTCGAAAGCCCTCAACCCTGACGCGATCCATTCCCTCGGTCAACTTGCGGATCAAGTCAACCCGCTCCTGTAACGTCAGCAAAGGATGCTTTTGTGCACTCTCGGCCACCGCAACGATCACGGTCTCGAAAATCCCCGTTGCCCGCCGAAGGATATCCATGTGACCCAAGGTCATCGGGTCAAATGTCCCTGGAAAGACTGCGCAGGTCATGCCTCTCTCAATTTAGTTTGGTGAACGACTATTCTACGGAAAAAGGAGAAGCAAGGACAAAAAAATACACGTGTCCGGCTCGACCGTGACGTAAAACAGACAAATTCAAGCGTTGAACTTCTTCCGCGGAGAAATCTCGATTGCTTTCTACATAGATCAAGCCTGTTGGTTCCATCCGTTTTTTTGCAACCGATACTGCCAGCAACTGCAACTCCGAAGCAAACGGGGGATCAATAAAAATTACATCAAACGTTTCCGTCGAGTTTTGCAAATAACGAACTGAATCTGCACACACAACCTCAACTCGATCACTTGCCTGAAGTTTTTCAACGCTCTCTTCAATCGTTTTCGCGCACTCTCGATTCTTTTCGATGCTGAGGACCCGTCTTGCTCCGCGGCTTGCTGCCTCCAGTCCGAGAGCACCGCTTCCGGCAAACATATCGCAGAAACTTCTTTCCTCACAGCCGCCCAGCAAATGGGCAATCCAATTAAAAACCGTTTCCCTGACTCTTTCCGGCGTCGGACGCAGTCCGTCAAAATCTCGAACCTTCAAAGGCGTACGTTTATAACTGCCGCCGACAATGCGCACAACACCCCCCATCGGCTTCTTGATTGCTAAACTAACGGCTGGATTTCTCTTCGTTTCCAATCTGTTTTTTTTCATTGATTTCTGATACGAAATGGGGCTTTTTTCACGTTTAAAACAAGGGCTCGAACGATCCCGAATTCATCTTGCAGGGCTTTTTTCCGGTGCGATCATTGATGAAGATTTTTTCGAGCAACTTGAAGAATCTCTCATCACGGCCGATATCGGAATCACTGCAACAACGGACATCTTAAAGCGTTTAAGAGACACTGTGAAACTAAAAGGGCTTCGCACACCCGATGAAGTACGCTACGCATTGCGCGATGAGATTGCTCGCCGGCTGAGCATGGCAGAAACGCCTCTGGATACAAACAAATCGACGCCGCTCGTTATGATGATGGTGGGCGTAAACGGCGCCGGCAAAACAACCTCGATCGGCAAAATAGCAAAATGGCTTGCCAGTCACAATAAGACCGTCCTGCTTGCGGCTGGCGACACTTTTAGAGCCGCCGCACGCGAGCAACTCGACGTTTGGGGTGATCGAAACAAAATTGACGTCATCGCACAAACCGGAGGGGATCCTGCCGCAGTGACGTTTGATGCCATTAATGCCGCCCGAGCCCGCGCCGTTGACGTCGTCATTGCCGATACGGCAGGACGGCTTCCGACGCAGACGCATCTGATGGCAGAACTTTCTCGTATCCGCCGAGCCGCAGGGAAGGCAATGGACGGCGCTCCGCATGAAACGATTCTCGTCATTGACGGAACAACAGGGCAAAATGCCTTGGCCCAGGTCAGAGCCTTTGACGAGGCAGTCGGACTCAGCGGCCTGATCGTCACGAAACTTGACGGGACAGCCAAAGGAGGCGTCATCCTCGCAATCTGTGAGGAAAGAAAAGATCGCCCTCTTCCGATTTATTTCGTCGGCGTCGGAGAAAAGATCGACGACCTTCAACCTTTCCATGCAGTGGCTTTTGCCAATGCATTGCTCGGTCTTGACGAGGACGATGCCTTGTGATTAACGCCCCTCTTGTCGAGCTTGTCAACGCCGTCTGCGAATTTCCAGACGTTCGTCCCATTCCGCCCTTGAACTTCAATGTCACGCGCGGAGAATTTGTCTGCCTGCACGGCCCGACAGGGTCCGGAAAGTCCTTAGCGCTTAAGCTCATCGCCGGGCTTGTCACTCCAACTTCCGGAAAAGTTTTGGTTGCCGGAGAACTCATTAATTCTTTCTCTCCGCGACAACGACTTTGGATGCGGCGAACGATGGGGATCATGGTTCAGGGCGGACTCCTTTTAGAGGATCGATCCATTCTGGAAAATGTCATGTTGCCTGCGATTGCTGCAGAGGAATCCTTTAGCGAGGCTCGCAAGCGCGCATTGGCAGCTCTCGATCGATGCGGTATTTTGTCTCTCGCCTCTTTACTGCCGATCAAACTGTCAGCCGGAGAAAAACAACTTGCCTGTTTGGCACGCGCCGTCGTTAATCATCCTGTTTTAATTTTGGCCGACGAGCCTGCGGCAAACCTTGACGTCGACAATGCGCAATCTCTCATGGATCTGCTCGGAGACTTTTCTGTGTACGGAGTTGCCGTCATCCTTGCTTCCCACCTCGAACTTGCCCCAAGTTCTGTTCCATGCAGACCAATCCAGTTAAGTCAGGGAGGCGACTTATGAGCGTTTTTTCTGCCTGGCGATGGGCTTTCTCACGAACGATGAGCGGCATTTTTGGTGCTTTCGGCCAGTTCTTTCTGGCTCTGTCTTTAGCAGGTTTTACGCTAAGCATTCCTTTTTTCCTCGGAACCCTCGGTTGGTCCTTATCCCAACCTGTTATTTCTGTTCCGCTCGTTACGGAAATCACTGTGTTTGCACAACGCAGTGCCGGGAAAAAGACCGTAGAAGCCCTTGCGCAAAAAATTGGATCCTCTCCCGTCATTCAAAGCGTTCGCATTGTGACAAAAGAACAGGCTCTTGCGTCCGTTAATGCCAGTCTCGGCATTCAAACCAAACAGGCAAAAACAAATCCCCTGCCCGATCTGATCATTGCCACCTGTAAGAACACTGCCACAAGCGAGCAAATCAAAACTCTTGCCGCTGCCATCGGCAAGCTTCAAGAAGTTGACTCCGTCGCCTATGATGACAAATGGGCGCAGTACGTCGGTGCCTTGGTCAAAGCTGTAACAATCTGCACCGGCATTCTCGGCGCTATTGTCTGCATTTTGGTCCTTCTGGTGATTGCAGCTTCCGTTCGCCTCACGACAATGGCACAGATTGCTGAAATTCGGGCCTTGCACTTGTTCGGAGCCTATCCGAGTTTTATTAAACGTCCTTACATTTGGCGAGGATTTATTACCCTCGGATGTTCTGCTCTTTTCAGCCTTGGAGTTACCTATCTCGGCATTCGGCTTTTAGCTGAACCGGTTAGGAATTTTGCTGCGCTGTATTCTATTTCCGTACACTTAGAGATGCCGGCCTTCGACTGGTGTGCCGTCTACGTTTTCTCGGCCGCTTGTCTCGGTGCCATCATTGGTGCATTAGCTGCCTCCGACGCCATCCGAAAAGAACGCACAATCTGATACGATTTCTCTTGCTTTGACATCACTTTGTAGCAGCATGCGTGTTAGAGTTTCCGCTCTATGAGTTCTGAAGACATTCTTGAAACGAAACACCCCGCCAACGACGAGACGAATAAGCCTCGCCGCGTTTCGGATGCACTGGTTCCATACCGGACAAATGTACCCGCTCTGCTTCCGTCGGGCCTCGGAAACATTGATGCCTATATTCGGGCAGCCAACTCCGCCCCCGTCCTCAGCGCTGAAGAGGAACACTCTCTTGCTGTCCGATTAAGAGATGAGAACGACCTCACAGCAGCACAAAAATTGATCCTCAGTCATTTAAGGCTCGTCGTTTCTGTTGCTCGAGGTTATCTTGGTTATGGTTTGCCGCATGCAGATCTCATCCAAGAGGGCAATATCGGCCTGATGAAGGCGGTAAAACACTACGATCCGGACAAAGGCGTTCGCCTGATGAGTTTCGCTGTGCACTGGATTCGGGCAGAAATTCAGGACTATGTCATTCGAAATTGGCGCCTTGTAAAAGTTGCCACTACCAAAAACCAAAGAAAGCTTTTCTTCAATCTCAGACAAATGAAGGAGAGCGACAAATCGCTCTCTTTGCCTCAGGCACAAGAAATTGCCCAAACGCTTGACGTCAAGCCAGAGGAAGTTTTAGAGATGGAAAAACGCATGGGAGGCGTTGATCTATCAATGGAAGGTTCCGGCAATGACGAAGAAAGCGATGCTCTTGCCCCAATCGACTACTTGGCATCCCAAGAGCCTTCACCGCTTGAGGATATCGAGCAAAAAGATACCGAGTCTCATACAAAAGCCAAGCTCAAAAGAGCTCTCTCAGAATTAGACGCTCGCTCGCGACGCGTCATAGAGGCACGCTGGCTGGCGGAAGATTCTGAAGGAAACACTGCTCCTCTTACTCTTCAGGAACTAGCAAAGGAACTCGGCGTCTCATCAGAACGCGTGCGCCAAATTGAAAAAAAAGCTTTAGCAAAAATGCGGACGAGCATGCTTACAGACTCATCCGGCAACTGAAGGAAAAACCGTGTTCAACGTCGTCCTTGTTTATCCAGAAATTCCGCCTAATACCGGGAACATCATTCGCCTGTGCGCCAACACAGGATGCCGTCTTCACCTTGTAGAACCTCTCGGTTTCTCCTTGGATGACAAACACTTAATTCGTGCCGGTCTCGACTATCATGAACTTATGACAATGACGGTCTATAAAAGTTGGGAAGACTTTCTGCTTCAGTCTTCCTGCGACCGCAACAGAATGTTTGCCATGACCACCAAAGGATCCGATCTGTTTGCGAAGATTTCCTTTTTTCCAGGGGACTGGCTGGTTTTCGGGAGCGAAGGACACGGACTGCCCGACGAAATTCGCAATTCTTTTCCCGAAAGCCATCGCATTCGTCTCCCGATGCTTCCCGGCAACCGCTCTCTCAATTTGAGCAATGCGGCTGCGGTTACGGTTTTCGAAGCTTGGCGCCAAAATAACTTTAAGGGCGGTTTCTAATCTAATGAACAAGGACAAGATTGTCTTTGTGGATAATTTCCGGGTGGGAAACGAAACCCAAAATATCTGCAAGCGATTCCGAGCGAGAGCCGGCAATTTGTCGAATCTCTCCGGAAGAATAGTTCACAATCCCGCGAGCGATTTCAACGCCTTCTGGATTAAGACAAGAAACAACATCTCCTCTTAAGAATTCACCATACACGGCTGTGACACCAACAGGAAGCAGACTCGTGTGTCGCTCTCTGAGTGCCTTTTCTGCCCCGCAATCCACACAGACCGCTCCTTCGCTGCGCAAATGATCCGCTATCCACTTTTCCCGTGCATGCATTGGGACATCGTCACTGCTTAATTCCGTTCCGATTTCTTCTCCGTTTGCCAAGCGAATCAAAACATCAGGTTCACGACCTGAAACGATGATCGTCGCTGCACCAGATCTTGCAGCACGCTTTGCTGCCAAGATTTTTGTGATCATTCCGCCTTTTGAGAGAGCACTTGCCGCACCGCCCGCCATCTTTTCAAGAGCAGGATCTCCCGCTCGTGCATGTGCAACAAACTGCGCGTTCGGCTCTTTTCTTGGGTCTGCTGTATACAATCCTTTTTGATCGGTCAGAATCACCAAAACATCGGCCAAAACGAGATTAGCAACCAAGGCTCCAAGCGTATCGTTATCTCCAACCTTAATCTCGTCTGTGATAACCGTATCGTTCTCGTTCACCACGGGAACAACGCCCAATGCCGTCAATTCCGTCAGTGTTGATCGTGCATTCAGATAACGCTCTCTGTCGGCCAAATCCGCATGTGTAAGAAGAATTTGCGCTGTCTTAACAGAATGTTTGGAAAAACTCTCTTCGTAGGCCTGCGCAAGGCCCATCTGACCGACAGCCGCAGCAGCCTGAAGCTGGGAAACGGCACAGGGTCTTGTTTTCCATCCCAAGCGGACAACTCCTTCGGCGATTGCCCCTGAGCTAACAAAAATAACCTCCTTTCCTGCCTTCTGCAAAGCAGAAATCTGAGTTGCCCAATTTGAAATAGCCTGTCGGTCAAGCCCTCGCCCGTCATTCGTCACAAGGGCACTTCCCACTTTAATCACAATGCGGCGTGCACCTTTCAGAACGGATTCACGCATTCTCTTCTCCTGAATCATTCCCTTCCCGAGAGAAACGCACATCCTCTTCTGCTTGAGACGAGGCAATTTGTCTCTGATTCTTTTCCTCTTCTAATTCTGTAGCGATTGCTTTAACAAGCGAATCCGTGCCTTCCCTCATTGCGGCACTGATAACAAAGAAAGGGCGTCCATCCGAGGCAAGCTCTTTGCGAAGTCGGGAGATCAGTTCGTCTCTGGCGTCTGCGTCCACCAAATCAATCTTATTCAGAACAATCCAGCGCGGTTTTTTTGCAAACTCGGGATTGTACTTTTCCAACTCGAGAACCAAGGCTTTTGCCTGCTCGGCCGGATCTATCTCTGGATCAAGCGGGGCGCAGTCAATAACATGCAACAAAAGACTTGTTCTGGAAAGATGCCTTAGAAAAAGGTGCCCAAGTCCGGCTCCCTCGCTTGCTCCCTCAACCAGTCCGGGAATGTCTGCAATAACAAAACTTTGACCGACACCCACGCGAACCACGCCAAGATGCGGAACAAGCGTTGTAAACGGATAATCTGCAATTTTTGGGCGTGCATTCGATACAGCCGAAATAAAAGTCGATTTGCCTGCGTTTGGCATCCCGAGCAAACCGACATCGGCAAGAACCTTTAGTTCCAATCGAAGCTGCCTGTACTGTCCTGCCTCACCTTTCGTAGCCTGTCTGGGGGCACGATTCGTACTCGATTTGAAGTGAAGGTTTCCCAGTCCGCCCTTTCCGCCCTTGGCAACGAGCATTCGGCTTCCGTGCTCAGTCAAATCAGCAACGACTTCTCCGGTCAATTCATCGATGATGAGCGTGCCGACGGGAACCTTTAGGACGATATCCTCCGCCCCCGCACCGAAACAATCTGCGCCGCGTCCGTTTTCTCCATTTTTCGCAAAAAACTTACGGGCATAGCGGTAATCAATCAACGTATTAAGGTTTCGATCGGCCAAGGCATACACAGAACCGCCTCTGCCGCCGTCCCCGCCATCCGGTCCACCTTTTGGAATGAATTTTTCTCGGCGAAAACTTGCTGCCCCGTTTCCCCCGTTGCCGCCCTGGACTTCTATTCTCGCTTCATCAACGAACTTCACGTCAACACCTTTTTAGAAAAAAGAAAACCCCGTGACCTTAATTTCGCCTTTAGGCGAAACCAGCGCGCGGGGCTTCTCGAATTTTGTGAGTCACTCACTTTGCGCGGCAATTAGCCTGCGACCGGAACGACCTTCACAAACTGGTGATTACGTTTGCCTTTCACCTCAAAAGCAACTGTGCCATCGACTTTGGCAAACAACGTGTGATCACGTCCCATACCGACATTGTCGCCCGCATGGAACTGTGTACCGCGCTGGCGAACAATGATATTGCCGGCAGAAACCGCTGCATTACCAAAAACCTTGACGCCCAAACGCTGAGCCTGAGAGTCACGACCGTTGCGGGTAGAACCGCCGCCTTTCTTATGTGCCATTTTGTTCTGTCCTCTTAGCTAACACCTGAAAAATCAAGCTGCCTTAATCTCATTAATTTTCAGTTCAGTAAAGTTCTGACGATGTCCGGCGCTCTTCATGGAGTGCTTGCGACGACGGAACTTAAAGATTCGAACCTTGTCGGCACGACCATGACGAACGACCGTAGCAGAAACTTGAGCACCCTGAAGAACAGGAGTGCCAACCTTGAGCCCGGCGTCATCGCTAATCGCAAGAACCTCACTCAAGACAACCTGCGAACCGACATCGGCAACAATCGTCTCCACTTTCAATGTGTCGCCAACTGACACGCGATACTGTTTGCCACCAGATTTAATAATTGCGTACATGTATATGAACTCCTCGCACCGCCCCGCGCCCGATATAAATCGGTAGACGAAGCCTTTTTGTTCTAAGAAAACGAGTTCGCCGAACTAAACAACGCCCTCGTCTTTCTTTCCTGCGTAGAAAGGCGTGCATTATTGCACGCACCATCCTGATTGTCAATCGAAAAACCAAACGAAAACAACATAGAAAAGGCCCTGTTCATTGCGCGTCAATTTTGAGAACGCTACATTGTCTTGCCTTTCTTTGTCGTCCTCCTACCAGAATTTGTATCTATTACTCCTGAGACTCAGCCATTTCCTCTTGATTTGCCGTCTCTTTGCCTGCTTCTTCCGCCGACGAGTCCTCTAGAACCGAATGAGTCTCTTCTGCTTCTTTTCGGAAAGGGTGTTCTTCCTGAGGAGTTAAAAGTTTTGCCAAATCCACAAGACCGCGCAACGCCGTATTCACAGCCTCGGCGGAATGGAAAAACTCTGCCACATCAGGATCCAACCGCACCGTAGCCGTTTTCACAAAAGCCGCACGGTCTGTAAAGCGTCGGCGATCGAACGCACGGGCGCGCGGTCCGGACTGACTGCCGAAATCGCGTCTCGGCGGACGACCAAAACCAGGCTTGCGATCTGAAAACCGACGATCCTGTCTTGCATCATCCGAAAACCGTTCCCTTCTTCCCCCAAAACGATCATCCCGGTCTTCAAACCGATCTTCATCAAAAAAACGTCTCGGCTTTGATCCGAAACGATCTCCTCGACGAGAAAAACGGGAATCATCTTCCCTGCGCTCTCGCCTTGGGGGCTTGTCATTAAAACGATCAAAAGGCCTGTTGTCCATGACGTTTCCTTTTTATTTGAATAACAATTTCACACATCTATCGCTTTAACCGACATTGCATCGCTGCAAAATTCGGCCATCCCGACATGAAATACCATTGAAAAGCATGCGTTGAACTGGTCTGAAATTTTTGGACAGTCAAAAATGAGGTTCTGATTATATAGAGG
>CAZDVW010000002.1:0-116153 GCA_964509205.1 uncultured Sutterella sp.
GAGCGCAACCTTGCCAAGGTTGAGGTCGCGAGTTCGAGACTCGTCTCCCGCTCCAAACGAAGAATCGCCGTTTGCCGGTGATTTTTTTTGCTTTGTCTCGTCTTTTTTTTCGTTTTTCCCTTAGATCAATGCGCTAAAATCTCACGTCATTTTGTGTTGTTTTTAACGAACTACACGAGAGGTTTAATCCATGGGAAATTCTCCAAAAAAACCGACTTTTGAAGAAGCAATTGACGAGTTGGAAACGATTGTTCGGCAGATGGAGTCGGGGCAACTGACTCTGGACGAATGCGTTGAAAAATTTCAACGCGGTCAAAAGCTTGCTCAAATCTGCAGATCAGCGCTTGAGTCGGCCGAGAAGAAACTCCAATCGTTGAATTTAGACGGATCATTGTCGGAAGTGAAATCTCCTTCAACGGACGATGATGCCCCTTTTTGAAAGAGTACGATGACGTCAATTTCCGAGTATCGCTTTCATTCGACTGCTTTTGAAGAGTGGGCAAGTCCCTTGCGCGACGCAGTCGAATCGGGCGCTCAAGCACTTTTAAGTACCCGTGACGCGAAAATTAAGACGCTGACCGAGGCGATGGCTTACGCCGTCACAGGCGGCGGAAAGCGGGTGAGGGCACTTTTGGCCTATGCCACGGGAAACCTATGCGGCGCAGCTCGTCCTGATTTGGATAAAGTGGCTCTTGCCGTGGAGTTCGTCCATGCGTATTCGCTTGTGCACGATGATCTTCCCTGCATGGACAACGACACCCTGCGTCGAGGAAAGCCGACATGTCACGTCCAGTACGGCGTGGCAGAAGCCATGCTCGCAGGCGATGCCCTGCAGCCGGAGGCGTTTCTGCTTCTAACACAACTTGGCGTTTCTGAGAAAGCAAGACTCGCTGTCTTAACTGTCTTTGCCCAGGCTTGCGGCCGCAACGGCATGTGCGGCGGCCAGGCGATCGATCTTGAACATGTCGGCAAACCACTTGAGCTTGAATTGCTGCAAGAGATGCACAAAAAGAAAACAGGAGCGCTTATTGATGCGGCTATCCGCATGGGCGCCTTGTGCGGAAAGCCCGAGATTTATGATGATCTCGAAGAACAACTCCGTGTCTACAGCCATTCGCTCGGGCTCGGATTTCAAGTCGTTGACGATATTCTGGACGTGACTTCGGACGCGGCAACGCTTGGAAAAACAGCGGGAAAGGATGCTGTCAACAGCAAACCCACCTATGTCTCATTGCTCGGATTAGAGGCTTCACGCCGCCTGGCTTTAGCGTGCATGGAGCAGGCGCTCGGAGCTCTCAAGGCAATTGAAGATCGTTCTCTCGTTCAGCGCGAGGCCTTGGAGCGATTGGCAGATTTAGCTCATTACATGATCGGACGCACGAAATGAAGAACCTTATGAACTCGATCGACAGTCCTAAGGACTTGCGAAAACTCGGCATCAATGAGTTGCCTGAGCTGGCTGCCGAAATTCGCTCCTACATCATCGACTGCGTGAGCAAAACGGGAGGGCACCTCTCGAGTTCCTTGGGCAGCGTCGAACTGGCCATCGCTTTGCATTATGTCTTTAATACGCCCGATGACAGAATCGTCTGGGACGTCGGTCATCAGGCCTATGCGCATAAGATTCTCACGGGGCGGCGTGAAGCGCTAAAGCACGTTCGCCAATTCAAAGGGATTTCCGGTTTTCCGCGGCGCGACGAAAGCGAATATGACGCCTTTGGGACGGCGCATTCTTCGACATCCATCTCTGCGGCATTGGGAATGGCCGTTGCCTCGCATCTGGAGGGGCACTCCGATCGTTGGCACGTGGCTGTCATCGGCGACGGTGCTTTAACGGGCGGGATGGCAAGTGAAGCTCTTAACCATGCCGGCGATTACAAAGACGGAATCAAGTTGCTCATTATTCTCAATGACAACAATTGCTCGATTTCTCCTCCTGTCGGAGCCCTGTGCGGACATTTGGGAAAACTTGTCAGCACAAGTCCGTTCTGGCGCATGCGTAATCTCGGGAAGAATATTTTAAAAAACACCCCGACGCTGCATGAGTTTGCCAAACGTGTTGAAAAACAGACGGTCAACTTCTTAAGTCCTCCTTCCTCGATTTTTTCGACATATGACTTGAATTACTTCGGTCCGATTGACGGGCACGATCTCAGCGGACTCGTGAAAATGCTGACGAAACTGCGCGATTTGGAAGGACCGATGGGGCCGATCGTCTTGCATGTGACGACCGTCAAGGGCAAAGGCTATCTGCCGGCTGAAAAAAATCCGACGGTCTATCACGGCGTTTCGCCCTTTGATCCGGCCGTTGAGATCTCTTCCGAAAAAGATTGGAAGCACCCGACGTACACAGATATCTTTTCCAAATGGGTCTGCGATATGGCGGCTCAAGATCCTCTTCTTTATGCCATTACACCGGCAATGCGCGAAGGAAGCGGACTTGTCGAATTTGAAAAGCGTTTTCCTGACCGTTATCGGGATGTGGCCATTTGCGAGCAACATGCCGTCACATATGCGGCCGGATTGGCTTGCGAGGGAATGCATCCGGTTGTTGCGATTTATTCGACTTTCGCGCAGCGTGCCTATGACCAAATTCTTCACGACGTCGCATTGCAGAATTTGCCGGTTACCTTCGCCATTGATCGGGCCGGTCTTGTCGGCGCAGACGGAGCCACGCACCACGGCGCTTTCGATATCGCCTTTCTGAGAAGTCTTCCCAACATGACGATTATGGCGCCGAGCGATGAAGCGGAATGCCGAAAGATGCTGACTACGGCCGTTAAACTCGGCACGCCGGCTGCCGTTCGTTACCCCAGAGCAACCGGTCGCGGCGTTGAGGCGGGAGAGGATTTTGAGACCATCGAAATTGGAAAATCTCGGTGTTTACGCCACTCGAGTCGTCCGGCTCCCGAACGGGTCGTGATATTTGCCTTTGGATCCATGGTGAAAAACCTATGGGAGTTGGCTGTGAAGCTCGATGCCACGGTGGTCGACATGCGATTTGTCAAACCGCTCGATGAGAAGGCAGTTATGGAATTTTCCCAGTCGCACGATCTTGTCGTCACTGCCGAAGAGGGCGTCATCGCGGGCGGTGCCGGCAGCGCCGTGCTTGAGGTTCTTTCTCGCGAAGGCATTCTTGTACCGACGTTGCAAGTGGGTTTGCCGGATCGCTACATCCTGCAGGGATCGACGAAAGAACTCTTTGCCGATGCAGGCATTGATGCACAAAGCGTTGAGAAAAACATTCAAAAATGTTTGCAACACATTCGGAGTAAACGGGATGACTGAAGTTAAGTCAAACATAGATCTTCAAGACAAAAACACGTTTCGTCTGCCGGCTCGTGCTCGGTTTTATGCGGAATTTTCAAATCTTGAAGAGTTGCGAACACTGTGTTCGAATCCAACGGTAAACACAATGCCGAGATTTGTCCTGGGCGGTGGATCGAACACCGTCTTTACAAAGGACTTTGACGGACTCATTTTGCACCCCGTCAACAACAATGTTGAAGTCATTGAGGAGAATGAAGAAACGGTTCGTCTTCGAGTCGGAGCAGGAAAAGACTGGTCTGAGTTCGTTCGTCAAATGGTTCGCAGAAAGTGGACAGGCCTTGAAAACCTTTCGGGCATTCCCGGAACCGTCGGCGGAGCGGCCGTGCAGAACATCGGTGCCTACGGATCTGAGGTTTCCGAATGCATTGATGCCGTGGAGTGTTATGACCCTCGAACGGATTCGGTTCGCAACATGTCGTGCAAAGAATGCACCTACGGGTACAGAACAAGCTTTTTTAAAACACAGGCTGGAAAGGAACTGATCGTTTTAAGCGTCGTATTTGTTCTTTCGAAGGTTTATGTTCCGAAATTGCGCTACAAGGCTCTGGCAGACCGTCTTCGTTCATGCACACCGAAAATGCTGACGCCGGCTGTCGTTGCCTCTGAAGTGTTGGCCATTCGCAAAAGGAAACTTCCGAGCATTCAACGTCTCGGAAGCGCCGGCAGCTTCTTTAAAAATCCGGTTCTCCCCAGAATGCAGGGGCGTCGATTGTTGGAATCATACCCCGATGCTGCCGCTCACCGCCTGACGTCGGGTCGGTTGAAGTTATCCGCTGCTTGGCTGATTGACGTTGCCCGTCTTAAAAATAAACGCTGCGGCGATGCTCACGTGTACCGCAAACAACCGCTTGTGATTGTCAACGCAGGCCATGCAACCGGAGAGGATGTCATGCGTGTGGCGCAGATGGTGGCTGAGGGTGTTAAAAATCGTTTTAACATCATCTTAGAACCGGAACCCGTCATCTTGTAATCGGCTGACGCGAGCGAAGAGAAAGGGAGAAGGGCAGTGCTCGGAGACACTGCTCACTTTCGAATCATTCCTTCGAGGAAAATACCTTAAAGGCTTCCGCTTCAGGCCATGCAATCAACTTGTCATGGTCAATTTCATTGACGGCACTCGGACCGATTCGAGACGTATTTACAGCGTAATTGAGCTTGGCATAAAGAGCCGGTATTTCGTGCTCGAGCACGCCTTGAATGTGTCTCGGATCTTCCTGAAGAAGACGAATGGCTTGATCGAGACACTCTTCTGCGTCTAAAAGCGCATCTAGAACCCAATCGGCATCCAATTGTTTTTCTGTCATGAGCGATCGACTCTTTCAAATAAGGGTATGCTCAAAATCCTGAGCAGCCCCGTGATGTTGATAATCAAAAAACTTTTTTAAATCAAGACATTCCCATTATATTCAGAGACTTAAGGAATCTCAATGGGAGGTATGAATCCATTCGATCTATGACGATTGACAGTCTCTGTTTTCCGGATCGAACGCAAGGATTGATGCATTGAATCAATCGAAAGAGTGCATTTCGCTACAATACAAGCCGTTGATCTCTCGGGAGTTAAAAGTGCCGTCCTCAAGTATTGGAGAAGTTTTTGTTGTTACAAATTTCGGTGAAAGTCATGGTCCGGCTATCGGATGCGTGATTGACGGTTGCCCGCCGGGACTGAAATTGGATGTAAGCGATATTGCACGAGAACTGGAACGCAGACGCCCGGGGAAATCGCGCTTTGTGACGCAAAGAAAAGAAACGGATGCCGTCGAAATTCTTTCCGGCGTTTACAAAGGATCCACAACAGGAACGCCGATTGCTCTTCTGATCCGAAACTCGGATCAAAAAAGCTCGGATTACGGTGAGATTGCCGATAAATTTCGCCCCGCTCATGCCGACTGGGGCTACTTTGCCAAGTTTGGTATTCGAGATCCGCGCGGAGGAGGTCGTTCATCGGCACGACTGACGGCTCCGACAGTCGCTGCCGGAGCGGTCGCGAAGAAATGGATTTTAGAAAATCTCGGAATCTCGATTCGCGCACGATTGACAAAACTCGGAAAAAAGCGAGTCCGTTTTAAGGATTGGAAGTACGTGGATGCCAATCCGTTTTTTGCCGCTAACGAGGATCAGATTAAAGACCTTGAAGCGTATGTGGATGAGGTTCGTCGTGCCGGCGAGAGCGTAGGCGGAGAGATCTGCGTTGAAGCCTGCGGTGTTCCTGCCGGTTTCGGCAATCCCGTCTATGGCCGACTCGACGCCAAACTCGCTTATGCTTTGATGGGAGTGAATGCCGTCAAGGCCGTATCGATCGGTGACGGTTTTTCTGTTGTTTCGTCACTGGGAAGCGAAAATGCCGACGAAATGCTCGAAGACGGCTTTGCTTCCAACCACGCCGGCGGAATCTTGGGCGGCATCTCCAACAGCGCTCCCATCGTGATGCACGTTGCCATTAAGCCGACGCCCTCCATTCGAAAGCCGCTTCGAACTCTGAACGAAAACGGGGAAACTTTGGAAATTTCAACCAAAGGCCGACATGATCCGTGCGTAGCACTGCGAGCCGCTCCGGTCTTGGAAGCGCTTGTTGCCATCGTATTGATGGATTGCGCCTTGCTGCAGCGGGCGCAATGCGGAAATTTTGGTTTGATCTACGACAATCAGGCCGATTAAACGCTCTGGAAGGTCTTAATTTCTAGGTTGGGAAAGTGGTTCAATCGAAACCGCTTTCCCATGCCGTCTGTCCTTGTATCTCATCACAGATGAGCTTGGAACAAGTCGTCTGTTGTGAATTAACATTTCTGACGAACAGCCGTCTTTTTCCGTAGTTAACTTTATCGAGAGTGTGAGTTGGAGGGGTTAACCGCTTTTTCCGATGCCGGTTCCTGAATGAGGGCATCATTTTCATCACACAACAGGCCTAACTTTTCGTGCATGAGCAAAAAATTGTTCAGCAATTTTTCGTTATCAATCAAAGGATCTTTTTGCGTGTGCAATAGGTATTCCAGTTGGTCCAACCCTTTATACATCAAGGCATCCCGAACGATGTTTTTAGTCGTTTCAGTTAATTCATCGAAATGTTTGATGCAAACATAGGATAAATCGTACAAATCTCTGAGCTTATCCCGATTGTAGTAAGCCCCAGCCTTTAATTGGGCAAGCCGATCAAGGGAATAAACGCGAATACCATTTACCGTTTTAACCGTATCGGGGTCAATCGAAGTTTGTCGATACGAAACCTCAATTTTCAGTCGATGCTCTTTTTGGCCATAATCAATCATGCAACGCTTTACCAAATTGGTGTCTTTGGTTACAGTGGCTTCATAGCCATAAATTGAACAAAATCGACGAACGCATTCTTTGATGTCACGTTTTGTGCAATCCAAGTCGATGTCTTCGGAAAAGCGGTCAAGCCCGTAACAGACAGAAAGCGCTGTGCCACCTTTGAGAATAAATTGATCGGTTTCTTTGTTCAAGAAGGATAAAAAATCAACAATGACTTTTCCATGGACGAGCTGCCAACTTGTATCAGTCATATTTCAAGCCCTTCGAGTCTAAGAAGCGAAGCCAGCGCATGGCGTATTCGCGCCCCATGAAGCGGTTTATCTCTCGCCAACGGGGAGAGTTTTGCAAAAGCAAAACTTTTGAAAAAATTTCATTGTCCAAGGAATCGTTGCAAATAAAGTCTTTTCTCATTCCCTGAGCATATCCGAATTGGCCCTCTGCGACCATGTCCAACAATGCTCGAATGTGATTGGCAACTTTATGGGATCCGGGGCGCCCCGGAACAACTGTGCAGTCTTCAATACCGTAATCCCCAAAAATACTGTCGGAGGATTCTCGGATTGTCGGTTTGCTCCACTGAATGCCAAAACGATGCCAATCCCCGCAAGTGGGAAGGCTGCATGGCAGATTTAAAGCGTGGATTCCGGTAATGTAGTGCATTGCCTAATCGTCTTTTGTTCCTTCAACTTCATTATTGGTGTTTGAGCGAAACTTTGCAAGGTTTGATCAGGAAAGAAAGACCTCGCTGATAAGATTAAAAAAGCAGTGAGATTTCTTCTCTCACTGCTTTTTGTAGGTCTCCCGTCTAAGGTTCGTCGTTAGACGTTCGATAGCCGGGAGATTAACGAAAGCCGATGTTTACTTTGCCTCGACCGATTCATCCGCCTTCTTTGTCTGAACCTGAATCAGCGGTTCCGTTTCAAGAGGCGGGAGAACGGGACGCGGACGTCCTGCGTATTTCACCGGCTGATAAGCAGGTTCTGAGGCGAGTCCGGCTTGTGTTGAGACCTGTGTGAGACCGGCCTTCTTCAAATTTTCAGCAAGTCCGTCGGCAATGTCTTTCGCCGGTTTTTCCTCAATCGCCGGTGCCTCTGCCGGTGCCGCAGGGCTTTCTTCGACAGTCTTTTCGATCGTGGAAGAAGTCTCCTCAGGCTGAACAGACGTGGCTTCCGGCACAGCAGTTACTTCAGCGGCTGACTGCACAGTTTCCTGTGTTTTAAGCGGGCGACGACGTCTCGGGCGACGACGGCGGCTTTCGCTTTCTATCACGGGCTGAGCATCATCCTCCGGCAAGTCGGAAGCAATCACGGGCGTTTCAGGAGTCGTTTCAACGAGTTTTTCAGGCTCTGTTGTCTCTGTCGGAACGGTTTCCGTCGGTGTCGGCTCAACGCGAGGCGATTCATTTTCCACCTTTTGTGCGGAAGTCTCTTTTTCAGTCACAGCCTCTGCTGCCTTATCCGCCGTGCTCTGCTTCGGAGCAGACTCGGACGGAGCAAAAGAAGGCGCCTGCAAAGTCTCGGCGTCAGCGGCTGTTTGAGCCGCGTTTTGATTATTGCGTGAATCGGCGGGGCGACGTCCGCGACGCTGACGTTTTGTGCGACGCTCTTCTTCTTTTGTTTCAGGAGAACGCGGCTCCGCTTGTGTTTGTTCTGCAACGGTTTCTGTCGTTATTTCAACGGCTTTCTTGTTGCGGTCACGACGATCCTTTCGATCACGGCGACGTTCATTCTTAGCCAGACGTTCCTCGCGGGCAGTGCGCGCATTCTTGCGTTTGGAATTCTCGCGTTTCTCCTTCGGCTTATTCGATTTGGTTTCTTCAGCCGAGCTTCCGAAACCGAAGAAGCCCAAAATCTTCTGAAAGAGTCCGGGAGAGGCCGGTTTGCTCTTAACCTGTTCTTCGTGAGCGGGTGCCACATCTTTCGGAAGGATGTTCTTGATTACAGGAACCTGTTTGGCTCGATCGGGTTTTTCCTCAGCTTTCTTGATAGCGTATGGGTCATCGGCAACAGCCGTCAATTCTTCAGCTCGCTTATAACTGGCCACATCGTCATCAAGACGTTCATCGTCGACGCGAAGCCGTTCAATGTGATAGTGCGGCGTCTCGAGGAATGTGTTCGGGATCAGAATGATCGGGATGCGATAACGGTGTTCAAGCTTCGTCACTTCGGCGCGCTTCTCATTGAGAAGGAATGTAGCGACATCCACGGGAACTTGCGCATGCAAGGCACCGGTTCCTTCTTTGGTCGCTTCCTCCTGAAGAATGCGCAAAACCTGCAGGGCACTCGATTCCGTATCGCGGATCACGCCGACTCCGTTGCAACGCGGACAGGTTACGTGATTGCCCTCGGAAAGCGAGGGACGCAGTCTTTGACGTGACAGTTCGAGCAAACCGAAGCGACTGATTTTGCTGATTTGCACACGAGCGCGGTCGGGACGAATCGCCTCCTTGATGCGCTGCTCGATGGCCCTCTGGTTCTTGAGGTCAGCCATGTCAATGAAGTCGATGACGATCAAACCGCCCAAGTCACGCAAACGCATCTGCCTTGCCACCTCATCGGCCGCTTCGCAGTTGGTTCGGAAAGCCGTTTCTTCAATGTCGGAACCGCGAGTGGCGCGGGCCGAGTTCACATCCACTGCAACAAGCGCTTCGGTGTGATCGATGACGATGGCGCCGCCCGAGGGAAGGGGAACGGTTCTTGAGTAGGCTGTTTCAATCTGATGTTCAACCTGAAAGCGCGAGAAAAGCGGCGTGTCTTCTTTATAGAGTTTGATGCGGTCGATCATATCGGGCATCACGTGGCTCATAAACTGGCGAGCCTGCTCGTAAATGCTTTCCGTGTCGACGAGAACCTCTCCGATATCGGGTTGGAAGTAGTCGCGAATCGCTCGAATCACGAGATTGCTTTCTTCGACAATCAAGAACGGAGCCGGGTTGGCGCACTTGAGTGCTTTGCCATTGTGCTCGGACTGCGTCACATAGTGAACCTTTTTCTTGCCGCCTTCGGTTGTTTCCAGGATGTACTGCGGAGTGGCCGCATCCTGAATGGCATCCCAAAGATTTAAAAGATAATTCAAGTCCCACTGAAGTTCTTCCAGGCTGCGACCGATGCCGGCCGTGCGGGCGATGGTGCTCATGCCTTTCGGCAGATTGAGTTGCTCCATCGTCTGACGCAGTTCTTGACGCTCTTCGCCTTCGATTCGACGGCTGACGCCGCCGCCTCTGGGATTGTTCGGCATCAAAACCAGATAGCGACCGGCAAGACTGATAAACGTCGTCAGAGCCGCACCCTTGTTGCCGCGTTCTTCCTTTTCAACCTGAACGATCAGTTCTTGCCCTTCGGTTACTGCATCGCGAATGCTGGCACTGCGAACATCCACGCCTTCTTTGAAGTAACTTTTCGAAATTTCTTTAAACGGGAGGAATCCGTGACGTTCTTCGCCGTAGTCAACAAAACAGGCTTCGAGCGACGGTTCAATGCGGGTGATGATTCCCTTGTAAATATTGGATTTCTTTTGTTCGCGACCGTAAGTCTCAATGTCAACGTCAATGAGTTGCTGGCCGTCGACGATGCAGACGCGCGTCTCTTCTGCGTGAGTCGCATTAAACAGCATGCGTTTCAATTTGTTGCCCCTTTAAGCGCCATTAACGTAGACGCTTTTTGATACGTGCAAGACGCGGGCAGAACAACTCAGGCAAAGAGAATATCGGGGAAGGGGGATCTGTCGATCGGATGCATTTCCCTTCGGCGCAGTCGATGCGCATCAGGAGGGACGGCAGATACAATCTCGGGAAAAACTTCCCGGCGCAAAACCTTCTTCGGCGTAATAACGGGCGCCATCGCCGAGCCTTCCGCCCAAATATGCGGAAAGCAGGACAAGTAAAGCATGAATTCAAATCCCGTCATCACAGTCAATCTCATTTCAACCCGAGCCGCCTGCAGCGAGCCTCGGCATTCCTGCGGTTTCTCTCCGCAGGGCGGATAAGACGCATTTAGTCAGTCGGATTGCTTTTAACCGAGGTGGCACAAATTCGCGACGATCCTCAGTGGAATTCACTCGATCTGAATGGGTCTTAATCCATGTAAAAAGTACAAGCGCCATCTGGGACTTGCTTTAACGACGTAAAGCAGTTTCATCAGAAACCGGCGCACTGGTGTTGCATTACGCAACGGCGGCATCGGTTAAAATGCCGATGCCAGCACCAAAGCAGAGGGACTTTCATCCCTTTTCGTGCGGTCGACATTATAGCCTTAATATGCCTTCAATAGCTCGAAACTCTTCAGAAAAACAAAAACCTTTCGGCGGATCCAAAGAGAAGGAACCGCAGTCTGTACGATTCGTTGTGATTGACGAATCGCATGACGGGCAACGTTTGGATAATTTTCTTCTTTCCTTTTCAAAGGGCGTCCCGAAAAGTCACGTTTATCGGATTGTCCGTTCCGGTGAAGTTCGAGTCAATAAAAAACGAGCCACAGTCTCCCAGCGGCTTGCGGCAGGCGACACCGTGCGGATCCCTCCGATGCGCATTTCTGAAAAGACCCATGCGCCTTCGGCAAAACCATTTTCTCAAGATGAGTTAAAAGTCCTCTATGAAGACAGGGATATCTTAGTCATTGATAAACCAGCCGGTTTAGCCGCTCACGGCGGATCGGGAATTGCCTTTGGTCTCATCGAACGGTTGCGAGCCACTCGACCGGATGCTCCGATGTTGGAATTAGCACATCGCCTTGACCGGGATACGTCCGGGGCGATCGTTGTTTGCAAAACACGCAAGGCCTTAGTTCGATTTCAGGAACAAATCCGAGAGGGAAGCATCTGTAAACGTTACAGGCTTCTTGTTGCCGGGGATTGGGTCAATGAAAGAGAAAACGTCAAACTGCCGCTTTTTAAATACACCTTGCCTTCCGGTGAGCGACGTGTTCGGGTGGATCGAGAAAAAGGGCTCTTCTCTCATACAATCTTTACTCTTTTGACACGGTTTAAAACAGCTTCCTATCTTGAAGCTGAATTAAAAACGGGAAGAACGCATCAAATTCGCGTGCATGCCGCCAGTCTCGGGTTCCCGCTTGTCGGTGATGCGAAATACGGAGACTATGAATTTAACGAAAAAGTTGCCGCCGGTTATTTGGGTGTTCCGTTTAAGAGAATGTTCCTTCATGCCTTCTCAATTGAATTCCGTCACCCCGTTTCAGGCGTGACTCTGCGGGTTGTTTCCGAACTACCCGGCGAATGTGAGCAATTACTAACGTCATTGAAAAATAAGCAGAAATCATGATTCCGCGTTTTAAACTTTGTGTTTTCGACTGGGACGGCACGATGATGGATACAACCGATGCCATTGTTCAGTCCATTCGCACGGCTTCGCAAATTTTGGGATTGACGCCGCCGACCGAAGCCAAGACAAAGCGAGCGATCGGACTGGGCCGTGTCGATACCATGAAATTTCTATTGCCCGATTGTCCGAAGGAACGCTGGTCAGAGTTTGAAACCGTCTATCGGTCACACTACTTGGAATTTGAAAAGGAGATTCCCTTAATTGACGGAATGCGCGAATTGATCCTCAAACTCAGAAAGGCCGGCGTTAAAACCGCTCTGGCTACCGGAAAAAGCGAAAGAGGAGTGAATCGAGTCCTGTCCGCTCACAATCTCAAGGGATATTTTGATGCGATTCGAGTCGGAGCCGTCATCAACCCCAAACCGGCTCCCGGGATGTTGTTGGAAATCTGCGAAGAACTTTGCATCAGCCAAGCCGATACGGTCATGATCGGCGACTCGACCTTAGACCTGCAAATGGCCAGCAATGCCGGGACATCCGGAATCGGAGTCACATTCGGAGCTTGCACGGAAACGGAGCTTAATGCCTTTCCGAATGTCGGTCTCGCTGAAGATGCACACGGCTTGGAGCGTTTGCTCTTTTCCGACTAATGCATTGAAAGAATGGCAAAAACCGTCGGTACCTTTTGAAGTTTTCCGATCTCTTGGCGCCAAGCCGAGGCTTTTTGCGTTCGAATCGACTCATTTGCTCCGGTCACATCAATGGCCACGGTAACCAGCGTCTCCGGGCTAAGCTTTGTGGCGAGCGCTTCTAACATCTTGTTATTGCGATAGGGAGTTTCAATAAAGATTTCCGTCTCGCCCCTGCGGCTTTCGTTTTCGAGACGAACGAGGGCGGCATCGCGTTTTTCGGGCTCAATCGGCAAATACCCCAAAAAGCGAAAACGCTGACCGTTTAATCCGCTTGCCATGAGCGTCAAAAGAATCGAGCAGGGACCGACGAGGGAAACGACAGGAATGCCGGCTCGGTGCGCTTCACGAACCAGACCGGCGCCCGGATCGGCGACGCCGGGACAACCCGATTCGCTGACAATACAGGCATCGAGTCCGGTCAAAATCGGTTGCAGCCATTCATTGAAGCGTCTGGAATCCGGTTCGTGCCCAATCTCAATCACGGTCAGATCGCGAATCGGCTTCGGATGATGGATTGTTTTGAGAAACAAACGGGCGGATTTGGCATTTTCTGCCAAAAAATACGTACAGGATTGAGCCACGGAAAGTGTTTTCTTCGGCAAAACATCTTCCGGACACACGTCAGCGATTCGGTTCGGCAATAGGTAAAGCGTTCCGCTCACGGCAACAACCCTCGAATGGGAGGAATTCCGGCTTTGGCCAGCATCGAAGTGAGTCGAATCAGCGGCAAACCGATGAGCGAAGTCGGATCGTCGCTGACGACGGACTCCATGAGAGCAATCCCGAGGCATTCAATTTTGGCACTGCCGGCGCATTGATAGGGTTCTTCCCGATGAAGGTAATCATCAATGGCTTCATCCGACAGAGGTCGCATCTGAACGACAGTGTCGCTCACGCATTCCTGAATCGCTCCGTTTGAGTCGACAACGCACAAGGCGGTATGAAAAAGCGCTTTTTTTCCGGACATCAAGCGCAGTTGCGCTCGAGCTCGCTCAAACGTGTGCGGTTTGCCGAGAGCGACGCCCTCAACTTCACAAACTTGATCGGATCCGATCACAACCGCATCCGAATGTTCTGCTCGAACGGCCTGAGCTTTTTCTCGGGCAAGCCTCGAAGAAAGGGCAAGGGGAGTTTCTCCCGCCCGAGCGCTTTCATCGATTTTTGGTGAAATGCACTCGAAGGGCAACTCAAGTCTTCTTAAAAGTTCTTGTCTGTAAACAGAGGAACTTGCCAAAATCAAACGTATATTTGACATAATGGGCGGATTCTAAAGGATACAAGAGACAATCATGTGTGCTGCGCAGCAATTTAACATTTTTGATTTTTCCAATTTCGGGGAACCAATCTCAGGTCAATTCACGCTTGCGGATTTTACGGAATTGCCGCAGATGCTTTCCGGAGAAAACCAATCCGCAGACGTCAGCTATTGCCTGAAACCACTGAAAATGAGCAAACGAGGCCTTCCTGCCGTCGAACTCACTTTAAAGGCCGTTTTGACGACCGCTTGCGTCTATTGTGCAGAACCTTGCCGCATTAAGATTGAGAAGACGATGCCTTTTCTTCTCACACGCACGGAACAGGAAGCCGACAATCTGCCGATCGAAGAAGACGGGGATTATGACGTGATCGTCGGTTCCGAGCATTTTGACCTGACGCACCTTGTTGAAGAGGAACTGATGCTGAGTCTTCCTGCCTTTCCGCGTCATGATCTGTGTCGCTTCTCCAATTCTGAGACAGACAAGGCAACAGGGAATTCTCAAAATCGTCCCTTTTCGAATCTTTCCGATTTGCTCCATAAAGTAGATTAGGCATTTCCCTGTAAGGAGAAACCCTTGATAGGGATTGACATAACAAAGACCGGAAGTACAATCACGCGAAGCGAATGGATAAATCAAACATCAGATTTGATATCCGGTTTGCTGGTACCGTCGTCTATCTCCTGTGAGATCTTCTTCGGTTTCAACACACACAAATAAATTGGAGTAAATAATGAAAAAACTGACCCTTATCGCGGCAGCTCTTTGCTTCGCAGGCACTGTCATGGCTGCCCCGATTACCGGAAGCGATGCGATTTCTGATCCGAAAAAATATTATTCCACATTGGATGAGACGGTCGACAGCGTCGCCTTGATTCCGCCGCCCCCGATGCCTGTGAAAGCCGGGGATCCGGTGAATGATGCAGACCGCATTGCCTACGAAGAGGGTCTCAAGATGCGCACGGCCGAACGCGGTCAGCAGGCGATTTTGGATGCCGCCGGATCGAAGGTTCATTTGGCATTCCAGGACGCTTTTGGTGTGAAAATTACAGAAAAAGATACACCGAAACTCTATAAGTTCATCAAGCATCTTCGCAGTGAAACGGGCTCTTTGGCTCCACGCGGCGCCAAGAAGAAGTACAACCGCATCCGTCCCTTCGTCTACTATGGTCAGCCGACATGCTACAAAGACGACGAAGAGC
This sequence comes from uncultured Sutterella sp., assembly GCA_964509205.1. GTDB lineage: Bacteria > Pseudomonadota > Gammaproteobacteria > Burkholderiales > Burkholderiaceae_F > Duodenibacillus. Next base: position 15,026 of record CAZDVW010000002.1, read on the forward strand.
GTTTGTCGAAGGACGGCGGATATCCCTCCGGCCACTCCGCTCGCGGCTGGGCTGTCGCTTTGATCTTGGCTGAGATTAACCCCGACAACAAGGATGCGATTTTGGAACGCGGTCTTGACATGGGACGTTCCCGCATCATCTGCGGTTATCACTGGGCCTCTGATGTTGAAAACGCACGCTTGATCGGTGCCGCCAACGTGGCTCTTTTGCATGCCAATCCTTGGTTCATGAAGGATCTGAACGAAGTGAAGGCGGAATTTGCCGCTCTGAAGAAGGCCGGCAAGGTCACATTCCACAACAAGAAGTAAGCGTTCGCTTAACGTTTAATGTTGAAACAGGGAATCAAATGAGCAATTTGGTTCCCTTTTTCTTTACAGCGCCTGCACCAACTTGACGGTAATCCCGAGGGCGATCAGCCAAAAGAGAATGGCACTGCCCTTATTGAGAATTTTTGAGACGCGTTCCCCTTTAAGGTAATGGCTTGCGAGAATCGTCAAGGAACTGTAAAAGACGTGTCCGACAAAACAAACAACCGAATAGATTGCCACAAGAAGGCTGGCTTTGTAGACGTAATTTTCCCAGGGATGAATAAATTGCGGGAAAAGAGACACCAGGCTGACGATTAAAACAGGATTGGTAATACTGAGGAAAACCCCCGTCAGAAAAACGGAGCGCATATTCTCATCGGCAGCATTTTTCTGAGTATTTTCTTTTGCACTGGCCAGGTCGACGGCACTGGCCGTCCAATTGCGGTATCCCAAATAAAACAGGACAAGGATTCCCAAAACTTGGATAATGAGGTAAAGCGTCGGTGAGGTCGCAACGATCACTCCCAAGCCGGCTGCCGCCATAACGTTCGTAATAAACACGCCGGTCGAGATCGCTGCAGGCGACAAAAAAAGATGCCGTTTCCCGTAGCGGAAGGCGCAGGAAATGGTGAACAAAACGCCGGGCCCCGGCGTGAGGACCGTCACAACGATCAGAAGAAAAAAGAGAAAAAGCTCATTCGCCATTTTGACTGAATTTGCTCAAAAATTGGGGCGAGTATCCTAGCATATCCGTCAACGCCCCATTTTTTCTTTTACGTCGTTTTTTCAATGACTCGCAGAATTTCTCTTTCGATGGAAAGAATCGTCTCGGGCTCTTTTAATCGATCGCCGTCAATGAGAAAAATATCCTCGACGCGTTCATCGAGCGTCGTGATCTTCGCACTGACCATATTGACGCCGTAGGAGGTCAGGATCAACGAAATCGTATAAAGGAGTCCCATTCGATCGTTGCACGCAATCTGCAACAACCATCCTTTCCCGGAAGCATCCTGTTCGATATCCACAACGGGTTTGACCGGGAAACTTCGCGAACGTCGAGAAAGGCGTCCCGTTTTGGTTTGCGGCAGTTTCCCGGATTCGAGAAGATTTTCTCTGAGACGCGTGCTGAAGGTATCCTTAAATTCAGCGAAATCAACATGTCCGCGTTTGTCTTCTGCCAAAAACGTGTCGAGCGCCCATCCCGAATGCGTCGTGTGAATGCGTGCTTCAAGTACCGACAGACCGTTGCATTCGAAGGCATAAAGAACTTTAGAGAACAAGCCGGTTTGATCCGGAAGAAAGATAAAAATCTTAATAAGGCCTTTGCCGAGATCTTTGAGTTCGATAACCGGATTCTCACGTTTTTGATCGGCAGCGAGCGCCGAGGTATGCCAGACAATGTCCTCAACGCTGTTTCGCATGAAATAGGCAAGATCGAGTTCTTTGAAAAAGCGATCGATTTCTTCCTTCTTAACAGGGGTATCCTTTAAAGCCTTACAGACGTCGTTTTTCTTTTCCTTAATAAACGATTCTTTGCTTGTCGGCTGAAGTTTTCCGGAAAGAAATCCCAGCGTTTTTTTGTATAAATCTTCCAGCAGCTGCGCTTTCCAACTGTTCCAAATTTTCGGATTCGTCGCTCGAATATCAGCCACAGTCAGCAGATAGAGCGCATCCAATCGCTCTTTGCTGCCGACTAGTTTCGAAAAAGTCTGAATAACTTTCGGGTCGCTTGTATCCTTTTTCTGTGCAACCGAGCTCATCGTCAGATGCTCACGAACCAAAAATTCGACAAACTGAACGTCTTCTTTTGCGTAACCGAGTTCCAGAGCAAACTGCCCGACGGCTTTCGCACCGATTTGCGCATGATGACCGCCTTGACCTTTTCCGACATCATGAAAAAGGGCGGCAAGCACTAACAGCTCCGGCCGCTCGACTTCCGACATCACCTGAGAGCACTGAGGAAATTCATGTGCATACGTCGAATGAGTAAAACGACGGATAAATTTAATGGCTCGAAGCGTATGCTGATCAACGGTATAGGCATGAAACAAATCGTGCTGCATTTGTCCGACAATGCGCCCGAAGTCCGGAATTAATCGACCAAGAATTCCCCATTGATTCATTAACTGAAGACAACGCGTGCAGCCATAGCGCGATTCGAGAATGGAACGAAAGAGTCTTTTACAGTCGGGACTTTTGAACTTCTCCGGATTGGACCGATTAACGCTTCGATACAGCGTGCGCATGAGGTGCGCGGAAAAGTCTTTTAATTCTTGATGAACAGAAAACTCAAAAAACAGTTTTAGAAAATTCTCCGGGTGATTTTCTAAGAGTGTTTCATCTGCGACATCCAGCGTCGAGCCGCGAGCAAGAAATTCCGGGGTAATTGCCTTGATCGGCAACTTGGCCTCATAGGGATTAAAAAGTCGCTCCTCAAGCGAGCGCATGGCCACCGCGTTTAACAATTCCACATTGTGCGCATTTCTGTAGTAGCGCTTCATGAGCAGTTCAGCGGCATCGAGTCCGGAGGTTCCTGTGATGCCGAGCGACTGTGCCAGAGGAATTTGTTTTTCAAAGAGAAGCCGATTTTCGCGTCGTCCGCTTAAAAGTTGCAGGCATAAACGCAGATTCGAGAGAAACGCTTTTGCAGCCGACAGTTCTTTTTCCTCTTCGCCGGTAAGAATTCCGCTGACGGCTAAATCCTCGAGGCGATTGCCGAAACCGGCAGCTTGGGCGCACCACAAAATGACCTGAATATCCCTGAGTCCGCCGAGACTTTCTTTGACATCCGGTTCAAGTTCGTAGGGTGTTTCATCGTGCTTTCGGTGACGCTGAAGCATTTCAAACTTTTTTTCTTGAAAAAAGTGCTTGGCATCGAAATGTTGAAAAAAAAGGCTTTTTGTATACTCAAAAAGCGATTTGTCCCCGAACAAAAACCGTGATTCAAGAAAATTGGTCGAGACCGAGACGTCTTTTTCGGCTTCCCTGACAGTTTCATCCGGGGTTCTGACGGCGGTACCAACCGACAGTCCGAGATCCCAAAGCGATGTCAGAAATGCGCTGATTTTTTCCTTTTCAGCCGCCGGCAAGTCTTCGGGAATCAGAACGAGAGCATCGATGTCGGAAAACGGAAACAGCTCATACCGAGAAAAACTTCCTGCAGCCAAAAAAGCAATTGAATCGGAAAGAGAGGCCTCTTTGGCTTTTAAAGTAAGCGTCTTCTCTAAAAGCACAGCATGAGCTGCCAGATAGTTTTCGGCATTCCCGTCGATCAAAAAAGTCCGGCCGAGCCGATCTTTCTCTTCTTGATATCTTGCGGTTGCGCTGTTCACAACTCTCTCTTTACTTAAACTGCGTCGGTTTTTTCCAGCCTTTGACCCAAGAAGGCGCTTCGCGAGAGCCTTCGCTCACGGTCAGAATGTCGTAGCCGGTTTCGGTCACGAGAACCTGCAGTTCCCACTGAGCAGAAAGACTCTGATCCTTCGTCACAACCGTCCAGCCGTTGCCGAGCGTCGAAATATTGCGTTTACCGGCATTGACCATCGGTTCCACCGTAAAAATCATTCCGGGTTCAAAATTGGCTGTCGGCGCTGAAATCGGAAAATGGCTCACATGCGGTTCTCCGTGAAAAACGCTGCCGATTCCATGGCCGCCATACTCACGGACGACGGATAGTCCGAGCGGAGTGACGAAATCGTAGCAGGCCTGTCCGATGTCATTGAATTGACCGCCCGGACGCACGGCCTCGATGCCTGCCCACATGCACTCAAAGGTTGCTTGCGTTAAGCGATTTCCTGCAATGGTGGGTTTGCCGACCTGAAACATGCGTGAATTGTCGCCGTAAAAGCCGTCTTTTTCCAAGGTCACGTCAATATTGACAATGTCGCCGTTTCGAAGAATTTTCTTTTCGCTCGGGATGCCGTGACAAATCACATGATTAACAGAAATACACGTTGCCGCCGGGTAGGGAGTCATTCCGGCAGGGGCGTAGTGCAGACAAGCCGATTTTGCCCCTAAAACCTTCTCGATGTGTTCCAACATCAGATCGTCTAAGCGTTTTGTACTCACGCCAACCTTGACGAAAGGGGTGATGAAATCAAGCAGCCGTGACGCCAGATAGCTCACGTGTCGGATGGCCGCAATTTCGTCTTTGTTATAGATAATAATCGAAGAAGTCATTTGTTATCGTTTACCGTTTTGACAAGACTGAGAGTTTCGCCCGCATCGGAAAAAAGTACATTCGGTGTTTCTTTGACGGAAACCTCTGCCAAGCAAGCTCGACCCGAAGCATATACGAGTGAAGCGGCAACATCCTGTTTGCTGTTTTTTAAATCACCGCCGACTTGAAACCCTGACGGACTTCTTTCGTACAACGCCATTCTTCGGGAAGGCTTTCCGATGCTGTGAATTCGTGAGATGATTTCCTGCCCGACATAGCAACCTTTGTTCCAGGTTACAGCATCGAGCAGATCCAAATTCAGTGACTGCGCGATGAAACGGGCTTTGGTGGAGGAAAACACCCAGGGGAAAAGCGCTTTGGCTGAGGCCTCCCACCAAGAGTCTTCAGCCATTGGCGTCTCTAGTGAGGTTTGCGAAAGAAGTAAGCCCCCGAAGGGAAGCGTGAAAAAAAGATCGGACGGGTTTTCTTCGCATTCCGTCGTGCCGTAAATCAACCACTTCTCCTCTGACTCAACCGAAACCTCTCTTCGCAGCGTGTACAGACGCAAACGCCGAGAAAGGAAATCGAGATTATCTTTGGCCGTTAAAGCAAAAATAGCGCCCGAGTGCTCAAAAAGTAGCCACGTCGCCAGAAGTTTTCCCGCCGGATCACAATAGCCGGCCAGTCTTAATTGATCATCAATACGGTCGACATCGAGCGTGATTTGTCCCTGCAGAAAAGCTCGGACATCCCGTCCCGTAAAGCGCAGTACCCCAAGTCGGGTTAGGGGACACAAAGTCTTTTTGAATATCGTCATACAATGTCGCCTTCAGCGTAATCCATGTATTATGGCGCAGATATTTAACTTGTGCTTTTCCGATTTCGATTGAGGCATCAGTGGGGCTGTTTTTTAAAGATTCCGGCGATTCTCTGCCTGAGGAAGGTGAAACCTCTTTCTCGGGCAGACTGCTTTTCCTTAAGGCGCGTCTTCAATCGTATTTATCCTCTTTATCCGATACGCAGTACCGCATTGTTTTAGGAGCGGCCGCCGCCCTTTGTGCGTTTACGCTCCTTATCTTTGCAGGGATTTTCTATCTGCATTGGCCCGTCTCCTTTAAAGGCGTCGGATCCGACCAAGTCGACATTGCCGTTGCCCGCGGTGACACAGCGCGGCTCATTGCACGCAAAGTCTCTCAGAGCGGGCTTGAGGTCAACGAAACGGTTTTAGAAGTTTTATTGCGTTTGCAAGGCGATGACTCTCGAATTCACGTTGGCCGCTATCGATTTGAACGCGGTGTTTCTATTTGGGAAATTGCCGGGCAGATCGCCGACGGCATGGTGGCAGAGGGGAAAATTCGAATTCATGACGGAATGACATTTCGGGATTTACGCGCCGTTGTGAATGCCAGCCCGGATTTGGAACACACGACGCTCACTATGACGGATGAAGAAATTCTTCAGAAAATCGGTGCCGCAGAAAAACACCCGGAAGGACTTTTTTCTCCCGATACCTACCAGTTCAGAGCGGGAGTGACGGATTTAACGTTTTATATTGCTGCGTATAAAAAACAAAAAGCCATCCTAGAGCGCGAGTGGAAAAACAGGCTTCCCGGGTTAAAACTTAAGACGCCTTACGAGGCGCTGATCCTAGCCTCCGTCATTGAGAAAGAAACAGGCATTCGAACCGACCGCCATCTGGTGAGCTCCGTCTTTCATAACCGGCTGAAAATCTGGATGCCTCTGCAAACGGATCCGACCATCATTTACGGATTGGGCGACGAATTCAGCGGTCGCTTAAGAAAGCGCGACTTAAGACGTCCGGGACCGTACAACAGTTATCTCAACTACGGACTTCCGCCGACGCCGATTGCAATGCCGACGGCCGAATCCATTCAAGCCGCCTTACACCCGACCTCAACGAAGTATCTATACTTTGTCGCTCGAGGGGACGGTACAACGGTTTTTTCCAATACGCTTGACTCTCACAATCGGGCAGTGACGAAATATCAAAAAACAAAACCAAGGGCAAAGGCAAAGCCATGAGGCGAGGATCTTTTATTACATTCGAGGGAATTGACGGCGCTGGAAAAAGTACGCAAATCGAAGCCTTAGTCAATCTTCTTGAAACGTCCGGATTGGAAGTTGTTCGGACTCGGGAACCCGGCGGAACGCCGTTGTCTGAAAAAATTCGCTCGCTCCTTCTGAACGATGCCATGGACGTCATGACAGAAACGCTCCTTTTTTTCGCCTCACGCCGTGAGCACATTGCACAGGTGATTGAACCGGCGCTTAAGCGGGGTGCTTGGGTCGTTTCGGATCGCTTTACGGATGCGACTTTTGCCTACCAGGTCGGAGCCAAGGGGTGCGCGGCTCGTGATGTGGAACTCCTTGAAAAATTGGTTCAAAAGGATCTGCAGCCGGATCACACGATTCTTTTTGACATCTCTCCGCAACAGGCCGCTTTGCGCCGTGCCGGCACGCATCAAACAGACCGGTTCGAACAAGAAGACATTGCCTTTTTCGACTCCGTTCGCAAAGCCTATTTGGATCGCGCCGATCGGTTTCGTGATCGATTTTTCATCCTCAATGCCGAACAGTCTCCTGAGACCATTACGCACTGTTTGCTCGCGGAGGCCAAAACATGGCTTTAGCGCAATATCCATGGCAGAAGAACCTCGCCGGTGAATTAAACGCTCTAAAGAGAGCCATGCCCAATGCCGTGCTCCTTTACGGACCGCGCGGGATCGGCACATTCGACTTGGCGCATGCCTTTGCCAAATCCCTTTTGTGTGAAAAACCAACCGCAGACGGCGGCTCTTGCGGTCAATGCCGGGGTTGCAAACTGCTTAAGACGTTTTCTCATCCGGATATCCGCTATCTTGTGAGTGAGGCCGAAGCACTTCCACGAGAAATCCCGTTTACGCCCCCGGAAAACGCTTCCAGCACACGCAAAACGCTTTATCGAGAAATCCTGATTCATCAAACGCACGCCTTATCGGATTTTTTAACACTCAAAAGCCATGAGGGCGGTCGACGCATCATTCTTGTCTACCCGGCAGACAAAATCCGAGCCGAGGCTGCGGCTTCTCTTTTAAAAAGTATCGAGGAACCGCCGGAAAACACTGTTTTTATTTTGGTTTCTGATGAAATTGACCGAGTCTTGCCGACAATCCGCTCTCGATGCCGTCTGATTCGAGCCATACCGCCTTCGCATGAAGAGGCTCTGACTTGGCTTCAGGGGCAAAGCGTCGAAGATCCGAAACGGGTTTTGGAAGCCGCCGGCGGCATGCCGCTTTCGGTCTTTGAAGTCGACGACAAACGAATCCTTTCAAGAGACGACGAAGAAAAACTGCTTTCCCTGCTTCTCAAAGGGAAGGCGGCCGATTCCGATGACGTCTCATCGGCTGTCGGACGAGATCTGCCGCTTCCGGCTGTCTCTCAGTTTTTATCGCGTTGGGCTTGGGATCTCGCTTCGCTTCGCGAAGGGGGAGAAGCTCGTTATTTTTCCAGACAGACCGACGCCATGCGTCGCATCGCTCAACGAACACAGGCATCCAATCTTTACGCATGGATCAACAGCGTCAACGACGTATGCCGCGCCAGCTCGCATCCTTTGAACGCCAAAATGACGATTGAAGCTCTTCTTTTGGCCTATGTTCGCGCACTTTTTTGATTTTCGGAGTTCGATATGATTATTGCATCGACAGTTCAAGATGTCCGGCGAGCCGTCAAAGAATGGCGCAGGGCAGGCGAGACGATTGGTCTTGTTCCGACAATGGGTTACCTTCACGAAGGGCATGCAAGTCTTGTAAAAGCTGCCAAAAAAGACTGCAGCCGCACCATCGTTTCCGTTTTTGTGAATCCGACACAGTTCGGACCGAATGAAGATTTCGAGAGTTATCCGCGCAATTTCGAACAGGACTGCACTCTTTTGGAATCTCTCGGCGTCGATTTAGTCTTTCATCCGGATCCAAAGGAATTGTATGAGCCGGATTTTTGCACGTGGGTCGAAACAACAGAGTTAACGAAAAACCTGTGCGGTAAAACACGACCGACGCATTTTCGCGGCGTCTGCACAGTCGTGAGCAAACTCTTTCACATTGCGGCTCCGGATAAAGCCTATTTCGGTCAGAAAGACGCCCAGCAACTGGCTGTTATCACACGCATGGTTCGGGATTTGAATTTTGATATTGAAATCATCGGCTGCCCGATCGTTCGAGAAGGCGATGGTCTCGCTAAATCAAGCCGCAACAAGTATCTGAATGACGAAGAAAGAAAGGCTGCGCTGGTTCTTAGCCTGTCACTAAAAAAGGCCCGCAGCCTCTGCGAGGCCGGTGAAACGGACACGGCTCGTATTTTGCAGACAATTCGAGACGTCATTGCCGGGGAACCGCTTGCGAAACTTGACTACGCAGAGGCCGTTGATGCTCTCAGCATGAAACCGGTCTCTCAAGTGACAGGATCCGTTCTTTTTGCCATTGCCGTTTATATCGGAAAGACGCGTCTCATTGATAACTTCATCATTTCACGGTAAAGTTACGCCCGCGACACAAAATAGGAGCGTGCGACGTGGATTCCGAGAAACTGAAAGTTGTCTTCGAATGGGTTGTTCGCATTGCTGTTTTGTGTGCGTTGCTAAAAATCGTCTATGACGTCATTTTGGCGGAACACACTTTTTTCAACTAAAAGGTTGTTCCGATCCAGCGGAAGTGTGGCAGAGTGGTTGAATGCACCGGTCTTGAAAACCGGCGACGGTTTACGCCGTCCGTGAGTTCGAATCTCACCGCTTCCGCCAATGGCTTCTCTCAGAGAGAAGCGATCCCAGAGATTTCCTTATTCTTGACCATTCTTTGAATGGTGATTCGGCAGAACGAAAAAACCGAGGAAATGCCTCGGTTTCTCCGTAACTGCGTCTGTCAAGGACAAACTTTATTTGCCTGCTGCAGCCGCGTACTGCTCATCTGTGACGGCTTCAAGCCATTCGTTGGACGTGTTTTCGCCCTTGCATTCAAACGCCAAATGGGCAAACCACGAGTCGCTGGATGCTCCGTGCCAGTGCTTGACACCGGCAGGAATGTGAATGACGGTTCCCGGAAGAATCGCAACGGCCGCTTTTCCTTCTTCCTGGTACCAACCGCGGCCGCCGACGCCGATCAGCATCTGGCCGCCGCCAGACGTAGCGCGGTGGATGTGCCAATTGTTGCGGCACTTCGGTTCAAACGTCACGTTGTACACAGGAACCTGTTCGCTTGAGACACAAGCCAAATAGCTTTGTCCTTTGAAATAGGGGGCGTAGGCTGTATTTGGGTCTCCGATCGGAAAGAAAATCTCATTCTGAAAGCGTTCTTTTTCTGTCAGAACGGCATCGTCTTTCCAAATCTCTTTAGCCTGATTGAAAGCAGCCCACGCTTTGGGCCAACCGGCATAAAAAGCAATGTGCGTCAAAATTTCGGCAATTTCCTCTCGGCCGATTCCGTTTTGACGTGCCGTCTTTAGATGGTAAGAAAGCGAAGAATCGGTGATTCCCTGAGCCACCAGAGCCGTCACAGTGATTAAAGAGCGGTCGCGCAAAGACAACTTGTCATTGCGGCTCCAAACTTCACCGAATAAAACATCGTCATTTAAGTGGGCAAATTCCGGTGCAAACTCTCCCAAAAGGGAACGTCCGGCCGTTTGCTGAATTTTGACTGCAGTCATGACTCCTCCAGAAATCTGGTCAAACCCGACGGGAAAATGCCACTCAGAACATTGAGAATTGTTTGAGGTTCAACCGTATTTTTTTCAATTTCGCATGCTAAAACCGATCAGGGAGAGATCATTTCGCAAGACGTAACAAAATGGGAAAAAAGGCTTACATCTTCAGGAAAAGCCCTCGAGAACACTCTCTCAACTGAATGCAATATTAAAGAAAATTATTTATTTAAAACAAATAGTTACTCATTTTTATAGCATCGTTATTCTTCTCATAGATTCGGCTTGTTTTCTTGTAATATTGTGTTACAATCACTCGTGAAAGACTTAGACAGAAATACTTAATGATTTCTACTTAGTTTTTCGTTCCTTTGTTTTACAGTGAGTCGGTTACCATGAAGAAGTCCGATGTCGGTGTTGTATCCCTCCTATATTGTTTTGTTTTCTTTTTTGCCTACCAGACAACCCAACTTCCTCCGGAAGCTCAGTCTTACCCCGGGTTCCTATTAGCCGTCATTTTTGTCTTGAATACGCTTTACATCGCGTTTTCCATTTGGAAATGGAAGCGAAAAAATGTTTTCCAGAACGACATGGAACATTTATATGACGGCTTTCTTCCCAAGCAGTTTTTTCCGGTCCTGATCGGAGCGGGCATTTACGTTGCGCTCATTTATTGGATCGGATACTACTTCGCAAGCATTCTTTACATGGGCGTGGCTCTGGCACTTTTGCGAGTCCGCGCCAAATGGATTGCCGTGGTCATTGTCTCCTTGCTGATCGTCATTTGGCTTGTTTTTACACTTTTCTTAAAAGTTCCCCTTCCTGGCGGACAACTTTTTTCCTAAACACAGGTAAGGAGAATTTGCCATGTTAGAAACACTGTCTTTGATGGGAGCCGGTTTCATTCAGGCGGCAACCCCGATCAATCTTTTGGCCATGGTTCTTGCCACAACATTCGGCGTCGCCATCGGCTGTCTGCCAGGTCTTTCTGCGGCGATGGGCGTCGCCCTTTTGCTGCCTGTGACATTCGGAATGAATCCGGCCACAGGACTCATTGTCCTTGGCGGCATTTATTGCGGCGCCATTTTCGGCGGATCCATTTCAGCAATTTTGATTCACACGCCGGGAACGCCGGCTTCTGCCGCAACGGCTATTGAAGGCTATCAGCTCACGCTCAAAGGGCAGGCGGCCCGAGCGCTGACGATTGCCTGCTTTGCTTCCTTTGTCGGCGGACTGCTTTCTTGTTTATCTCTTTACTTCTTCTCGCCGCCTCTTGCTGCACTGGCCATGGAATTTAAGAGTCCGGAGTATTTTTGGCTCTCGCTTTTCGGACTGACGGTCATTGCCGGCGTTGCTTCAAAGTCGCTCGTCAAGGGATTGATTTCCGGCTTTTTGGGACTTTTCATCTCCACAATCGGCATGGATCCGATGGAAGGCGTTGAGAGATTCATGTTCGGTCAGGATGCGCTTTTCGGCGGCATCAACGTCACCTGCGCTCTCATCGGACTCTTTTCTATGTCTCAGGTTTTAATCTTGGCAGAAAAGAAGATTGTTGAGAGGGGAAAAGCGGCGAAAGTCACCGATCGCTTCGGATTGTCGCGACAAGACGTTAAGAGAATCATGCCGACGTGCTTCAGAAGTTGGATTATCGGAAACATCGTCGGAATTCTTCCGGGAGCAGGAGCCACGATTGCCTGCTTCATGGGCTATAACGAAGCCCATCGCTGGAGCAAACACAAGGAAGAATTCGGAAAAGGCTCCATTGAGGGCGTGGCCGGATCGGAAGCGGCCAACAACGCTGTTACCGGCGGCTCGCTGATTCCGACGCTCACGCTCGGCATTCCGGGAGAATCCGTCACGGCCGTTTTGATGGGTGGGTTAATTATCCACGGACTGCAACCGGGACCGGAACTTTTCACGACGTATGCCGGAATGACTTATACGTTCTTTGCCGGATTTGTGTTCGTTCAATTTGCCATGCTTGCGGTCGGTCTCACCGGTGCCCGGTGGTTTGCTCAGATTGCGAGACTGTCTGATGCTATTTTGATTCCGTCGATTGTGCTTTTGTGCGTCGTCGGTTCCTACGCGATTCATAACTCGTTGTTTGACGTCAGCATGATGTTGCTGTTCGGCGTTTTGGGTTATCTGATGCGCAAGTTTGACTTCAGCACCCCGGCCATGGTTCTCGGACTCATCCTCGGACCGATCGGGGAACGCGGATTGCGCCGTGCTCTTTTATTAAATGACAACGATCCGAGCATCCTTTTCTCTACACCGCTGTGCTGGATTCTGATCGGTTTGTGCGTCGTCGGAATTCTTTCGCCGATTTTGATGAGCAAACTGGAAAAAAATATGGTGAAGAAGGCAAGAGGCAATACAGCCTCGACATCGGATTAACGGTTTTGAGGTTTCTTTTTAAAGGTTTTCGTTCAAAGGAGGAATAAAAATGAAAAGACGTGTTTTAGGAATGGCCTTCGCTGCATCGTTGGCGCTGACGCTTCCTTTCAGCAGTTTCGCTTGGACTCCCCCGGGAGATGTCTCGGTTATTGTGGCCTATAAAGCAGGTTCCGGAACGGACAAGACCTGCCGGCCGCTCATCATGATGGCTGAAAAGTACGTCGGAAAAACCTTAGTGATTCAGAACATGCCGGGCGGCGACGGCAAGATCGGCTGGACGGATCTGATTAAAGCCAAGCCTGACGGCCGGACAATCGGCTTTGTCAATCTCCCGACCTTCACGCAATACATCGCAGAAGGCCGTTTCAAGGCCGAACAAATTGTTCCCGTTTGCAACCATGTGACGGAAACGGGCGTCATCGTTGTAAAGGCCGACAGCCCCTACAAGACGCTTCAAGATCTCGTTGACGCCATGAAAAAGAACCCGACTCTGAAAGCGTCGACAAACGGAAACCGCGCATCCAACCACATTGCGGCGCAGCTCTTTGCTCGCTCAGCTCAGGTCAAATACAAAGCCATTCCGTATGGCGGAACGGCCGACCAACTGCTCGCACTGCGTCAGGGCGAAGTCGACTTCTCGTGCCCGAAGATTGCTGACGTTGCCAGCATGATCAAGGGCGAGAAGCCCGAACTGCGTGTTCTCGGCATCTTCGATACAAAGCGCGATGCCTCGCTTCCGAATGTTCCGACCTTAAAAGAACAGGGCTTTTATCCCGAGTGGTACGGTTCGGCACGCGCCATCGTTTTGCCGAAGGGCGCAAAGCCTGAGGTCGTGCAATTCTATGCAGATGCTTTCGCAAAGACCATGCAGGATAAGGACTGCGCAGATCTGCACAAGAAGGCAGGATTCAACATGGATTACAAGAATCCTGAAGAACTCGCCAACTTGATCCAAGCACAGATTAAGTTCTGCCAAATGACGGTTAAACCGGATTTCTGGAAGTAAACAAAAAACTCCCCTCGTTTCCTTTTCGTGAGGCGAGGGGAGTCCTGTCTTCTCGGTTTTTACCGATTTACTGATGAATTTCCTGCAGTGAATACACCTGCGTATCGGCAAGGTGTTTAATCCCTTCCACAGCTGCTCTGCCGCCGGCAATCGTCGTAAAGTAGGTGACGCGATTGGCCAAAGCCGCAATTCGAATAGCGCGTGCATCGTTGATTTCCCCGCGAGACTCATTGCTCGTCATAATGACAAGCTGCAGGGCATGGTTTTTAATCATATCGAGCACATTGGGCCGTCCGTCGCTGACCTTGTTAATGACCTTGCAGTCAATTCCGGCATGCGCCAGGGCTGCGGCCGTTCCCTTCGTGGCCACAATCTTGTATCCGGCATCGCTCAGTTCTGCGGCAACAACGATCGCACGTGCTTTGTTGTCGTCGCGTACGGAAATAAATACCGTCGAACCGGTAGGCGGCAGCGTATTGCCGGCTCCGAGCTGACTCTTAAAGAGCGCTTCGCCGAATGTTCTGCCGACGCCCATCACCTCACCGGTTGAGCGCATTTCCGGTCCGAGAACCGGATCAACTCCCAGGAACTTCGAAAACGGGAAGACCGCTTCCTTGACGCAAATATGAGAGGGGATAACCTCAACGTTCACGCCTTGCTCTTGAAGTGTTTCGCCGACCATGCAGCGAGCGGCTACTTTAGCGACCTGAACCCCGGTTGCCTTTGACACAAAGGGCACCGTACGGCTCGCACGCGGATTGACCTCAAGCACATACACTTCGGGCTTTTCCGTCACAGCGTTCTTAATGGCAAACTGCACGTTCATAAGTCCGACGACACCCAATGCTTTGGCCATCAGAACGGTTTCACGGCGAACTTCTGCCAAAATGTCCTCGCGAAGACTGTATGGAGGCAGCGAACAAGCCGAGTCGCCGGAGTGAACGCCGGCGGCCTCAACGTGTTGCATGAGTCCGGCAATTTTGACTTCCTTACCGTCGCTCACCGCATCCACGTCCATTTCGACGGCATCGTCCAAGAATCGATCGAGAAGAACAGGGCTATCCTCGCTTACAACAATCGCCTCATGCATGTAACGCATCAGTTCCTTGTTGTCATGCACAATATCCATCGCGCGTCCGCCAAGCACATAGCTCGGGCGAACCACAATCGGATAACCGATCTCTTCGGCACACTTTAGGGCAACCTCTTCGGTATGCGCCGTGCGGTTTTCCGGCTGGCGCAAACCGAGTTTCGTAATGAGTTCCTTAAAGCGTTCGCGATCCTCAGCACAATCGATGGCATCGGTGGATGTTCCGATAATCGGAATGCCTTCTTTTTCAAGCAGACGGCAGATCTTAAGAGGGGTCTGTCCGCCGTACTGCACGATCACGCCTTGCGGTTTTTCAAGGTGGCAAATTTCCAGAACGTCTTCGAGCGTGACCGGTTCAAAATACAACCGGTCCGAGGTATCGTAGTCAGTCGAAACGGTTTCCGGGTTGCAGTTGACCATGATGGTCTCGTAACCGTCCTCGCGCAACGCCATGGCCGCATGAACGCAGCAGTAATCGAATTCAATGCCTTGGCCGATTCGATTCGGACCGCCGCCCAACACAATAATCTTCTTTCGATTAGTCGGCTTGGCTTCGTTTTCTTGCGCATACGTGGAGTAGAGATAAGCGGTTTTTGTCTCAAACTCTGCGGCACATGTATCGACTCGTTTATAGACCGGACGAATGCCGAGCGCATGACGCTTACTTCTGACATCTGTCTCGCTTACTTTCGTGAGTCGTGCAATGCGTTTGTCGGAAAACCCTTTTTTCTTCAGATAAAACAGTTCTTCGGCTTGGATCTCAGAAAAATCCGTCTTTTCAAGCTCTTTTTCGATGTCCGTCAATTCGGCAATTTGAGCGAGAAACCACGGATCAATCGATGTCATCGAGTGAATTTCTTCAACACTCATGCCAAGGCGCATGGCATCGGCGATGTAAAAGATCCTTTCTGGACCGGCTTCACTGATCTCGTGAACAATTTCTTCCCGATCCGAGGAAAGCGAAGTCAGTCCGTCTTTTCCGGTTTCCAAACCTCTGAGAGCCTTTTGCAGCGATTCTTGGAAGGACGAGCCGACGGCCATCACTTCACCGACGCTCTTCATCTGCGTGGTCAGACGATCATCGGCTTGCGGGAATTTCTCGAACGCAAAACGCGGAATCTTGGTCACAACGTAGTCAATCGTCGGCTCAAAAGAAGCCGGCGTGGCTCCGCCCGTGATGTCGTTTTTCAGTTCATCGAGCGTGTAACCGACAGCGAGTTTGGCCGCAATCTTTGCAATCGGGAACCCCGTTGCCTTTGAAGCCAATGCGGAAGACCGAGAAACGCGCGGGTTCATCTCAATGACGATGAGGCGTCCATTTTTCGGATTAACGGCAAACTGCACATTGGATCCGCCTGTATCCACACCGATTTCCCGCAAAACAGCAATCGAGGCGTCTCGCATGATTTGATATTCGCGATCGGTCAATGTCTGAGCCGGAGCAACGGTGATGGAGTCTCCCGTATGGATTCCCATCGGATCGAAGTTTTCAATGGAGCAAACGATGATGCAATTGTCTTTCTTATCGCGAACAACCTCCATTTCGTACTCTTTCCAACCGAGCAGAGACTCTTCAATGAGCAATTCATGCGTCGGAGAGAGCTCCAGTCCTCTTTGGCAGATTTCAACGAATTCCTGCATGTTGTAGGCAATTCCGCCGCCGGAACCGCCGAGCGTAAAGGAGGGTCGGATGACAGCCGGAAATCCGACCTGTGCCTGAACCGAAAGGGCTTCTGACATATCGTAGGCAATTCCGGAACGAGCCGATTCCAACCCGATGCGGCTCATCGCACGCTTAAAACGCTGACGATCTTCCGCCTTGTCGATGGCTTCAGGCGAGGCACCGATCAACTCGACGCCATACTGCTTAAGGATCCCTTTTCGATCCAATTCCATGGCGAGATTAAGGGCTGTTTGCCCGCCCATCGTCGGAAGGATGGCATCGGGCTTTTCGCGTTCAATAATGCGTTCAAGCACTCGGACGTCAAGCGGCTCAATGTAGGTCACATCGGCCGTGTCCGGATCGGTCATGATGGTTGCCGGGTTCGAGTTAACCAAAATCACTCGATAACCCTCTTCTCGGAGTGCTTTGCAGGCTTGCGCGCCTGAGTAATCAAATTCGCAGGCTTGTCCGATCACAATGGGACCGGCGCCGATGATCAATATCGATTGGATGTCTGTACGTTTAGGCATTTTTTACTCGTTTGTGCTGACTCTTTAGAACTCACTTCATACACAGAAAAGGTCTTGATAAACCCGTCTATCGTCGATTTCTGCGCATGAGTTCCACAAATTGATCAAAAAGAGTCGCAATGTCGTTCGGTCCGGGACTGGCTTCCGGATGCCCTTGAAAACTGAAAGCCGGCGCATCGAGAAAGCGAAGTCCTTGGAGCGATCCGTCAAAAAGACTGGCGTACACGCCTTCGACGTTGCTCGGAAGGGAAGTTTCGTCCACGGCAAAACCGTGGTTCTGGCTTGTGATGCTCACACGCTGCGTGCGGCGATCCACAACAGGGTGATTGGCACCGTGATGCCCAAATTTCATCTTCACTGTCTTGGCGCCTGCGGCAAGACCCATGATTTGGTGTCCCAGGCAAATTCCGAAAAGCGGAATTTTTTTCTCAAGAAGCACCTGCGCTGCCTCGATCGCATAGGTGCAGGGTTCCGGGTCTCCCGGGCCATTGGAGAGAAAAACGCCGTCCGGATTCATGGCAAGAACGTCTTTAGCCGGGGTTTTTGCCGGAACAACGGTTACAGCAATGCCTCTTTCGGCCATCATTCGGAGGATGTTGCGTTTGATTCCGAAGTCATAAGCAACAACATTAAACTGGAAGTTGCCGGGCTTTTGAAAAGAGGGCAGTCCGTCTTTTCCGCGAATTTTCCAAAGTCCTTCCGTCCAAACATAGGCCTCTTTGGTTGAAACCGTGCTCGCAAGGTCCTTGCCTTTCATCGATCCCCATTCTTGGGCTTTTTGAACAGCCTCTTGAATCTCAGCCTCGGTCAGTTTCTTCGCTTTCGCGACAACGATCGTGCCGGCTTGTGCACCGTTTGTCCGGAGATGCCGCACAAGAGCACGCGTATCAATGTCAAAGAGAGCACATTTTCCGGCTTTCTTAAGATAGTTATCGAGCGCATCCGTGGCACGGAAATTGCTGACGAGAGGCGACACACAGCGAACGATGAGTCCGGCGACAGCAATGGCCGGACTTTCCTCATCCTCGGCGTTAACGCCGACGTTGCCGATGTGAGGGTAGGTCAGGGTAACGATCTGTCCGGTGTAACTCGGATCCGTCAAGATTTCTTGGTACCCCGTCATCGAGGTATTAAACACGACCTCGGCCGTCACGGAACCGGACGCTCCGAAACTGCGTCCGCGATAAACGGTTCCATCGGCAAGCGCCAAAGCAGCTTCGGGCCGTGCATCAAGTTGTATGGAATTCAAAATTATCTCCCTGAATAAGTAATGCGAGGCCTTGGCGCTCGCGACTCAGGATCATCCGAACGGAAATGGTTTTCCGTTCCAGAAGTTTCTGTGAAACTTAGAATTATAGATGTTTCGAGCCTTTAACCTGTGTGCCAAATGCCGGGGACGTTTTTAAGACTCACAAAATCGCTCGAAACACATCACGGTTTATCTCATTTTCCCGGCAAAAGGTTCTGGCGCGCTTTCCCCGTGCTCTTTCTTTCCATAAGGCGATTCGGATACTCAACGTGCGTAATGCGTCCGGCCGGAGCACCGTTCATGCGTTTTTGCAGGATGTGAAAGGCATACCGGCCTTTTTCTTCCAGTTGATGCTCAACCGTTGTGATGCTTGCAAACTTATAGCGGCTCGTGCTCGTGTTGTCGCAGCCGCAGACCGAGTAATCCTCCGGAATGCGAAAACCTCGATTGATGATGGCATCCATGACGCCCGCAGCGACCGAATCATTAACAGCCACGAAAGCCGTAACTTCCGGTTTTTCTTGCAGGCATCCGGTCGTCAGACGATACCCGACGTTGTATTCAATGTCGATATCGCCCAATTCCTCTTCAGGCGTCACGGCATGCGAGCAGACGTGTACGACAGAATTCGGATCCTTCCGAGAAAACGTATCCTTAAGACCCAAAAGGCGCATTTGGCGCATGGCAAAGTGATCGCCCAAGGAGGTTGAAATAAAGGCGATGCATCGATGTCCGAGAGAAAACAAGTGTTGAGCAAGCATTTCTCCGGCGCCGTAGTCGTTTAATTCGACGGTATCGAGTGCAACGCGGTTGTCGCGATCCCCGATCACGACGACCGGAATTCGATCTTTAATGTCCTCAAGCAATCTCACATTGTTCGGCATTGTGGCAAAAATCAGTCCTTTGATGCCGATATCAAGCGCCAATTGGATGCAAGCCGACTCTTTCATGATGTCGCGATAGTGCGTATAGACGAGGGTAGAGTAGCCGTTGGCGTCGGCCTCCTGCTGAATGGCCTGGACGATGCGCGAATAATAGTGATTAGAAATATTGGGACAAATGATGAGAACCGTCGGAGAAGCCGTTCCTTTGATTTGATGTTTTTGACTTGGGTTATAGTCGGCTTCCTCGGCAATTCGCATCACTTTTTCAATCGTTTCTTTGGAAAAAGAAACACCGGGGCGCCGGCTTAAAATCATTGAAACCGTTGTGGCTGACACGCCGGCACGTTCGGCGATTTGCGAAAGCGTTATTTTTTTGTATCCCATTTTCTCAACGACCATCAAAACTTTAATAGAGAATTAAATATTTAATATTCTTTTGAGTTTACATTAGTTATCTTTTTTATCAATTAGTAAATTTTTATCACTGTAATTCCGCATTTAAGCCATCGAATTATAAGAATAAAATGGTTTTGATCGCAATATGCGATCGGAACCCTGATAAATATTTACTAATAACTGGAGAAAACCATGAATCAACCGTCGAAAAAAGAAATTCGAAAGGTTGTCTTGGCGTCGCTGTTAGGCGCCACAATCGAGTGGTACGACTTTTTTCTATACGGCGTTGTCGCCGGCATTGTTTTTAACAAATTATTTTTCCCGACAAGCGATCCCTATATCGGAACGCTTTTAGCCTACACAACCTTTGCCATCGGCTATCTGGCGCGTCCTTTCGGAGGATTTATCTTTGGCCACTTTGGCGACAAAATCGGTCGCAAAAGCATGCTGATTCTCACGATGCTCATCATGGGTCTCGCGACAATCGGCATCGGACTTGTCCCGACGTATGCTGCCATCGGCATTGCGGCTCCCATTCTTCTTCAGACGTTCCGTCTGTTGCAAGGTTTAGGTCTGGGCGGCGAGTGGGGCGGTGCCGTTCTCATGACGTATGAGTATGCTTCGAAAAAGGAACGAGCCTTTTATGCCTCCATTCCTCAGATGGGCTTGGCCACGGGTTTGTGTCTTTCTTCCGGCGTCGTCGCGCTGCTTTCGATGACGCTTACCGATGAACAGTTCCTTGAATGGGGATGGCGCGTTGCCTTCTTAATGAGTGTTTTCCTTGTCGGCATCGCTCTCTGGGTTCGTCTTTCGATTCTTGAAACGCCGGATTTCCGCAAGGTTCAAGATCAGGCCGCCAAGGATAAAACCAAAAAGTCTCTTCCGATTGTGCGTGTTTGCAAGAACCATCCCTTCAATATTCTTTTGGGCGTCGGCGCGCGATGGGTTGACGGCGTGTTCTTTAACGTGCTGGCCGTATTTGTGATCACGTACCTCGTGCAATACATCCATGTGGACCGCACTTCTGCGCTGATCGTTGTCATGATCGCCGCACTTTTGATGTGTCCGTTTATTGCAATTTTCGGACACTTAGCCGACAAGTACGGTCGCGGAAAAGTCTATGGCATCAATGCCATTCTTTGCGGAATTTCCATCTTCCCGTCTTTCTGGATTATGCAGAATTCGGGCGGCAATCTCTTCCTTATCGCTTTGGCCATCATTATTCCGCTTTCGATCTTTTACGCTGGAATCTTCGGGCCGGAAGCCGCCGTCTTTGCTGATCTTTTCCCGGCTGACGTCCGCTATACGGGTATCTCAATTTGCTATCAGTTCCCAGGGTTCCTCGTTGCCGGAATCGTTCCGGGTCTTTGCACGTACTTCATGGGAATCACAGGTGGAGATCCGATTTACGTCTGCCTGTACACGATGGTTGCATGCTTTACGAGTGCGCTTGCCGGATTCGTCATTCAGCGCCGTCACACGGCAGCGGTCGCGAAATACGGTGAAAACGTTGAACACATTTAATGCCTAAAAAGGGAAAGGAGCCTCGGGCTCTTTTCCCGCCAACGGACTACAAACTATGAGAATTTTGCAAATTTCGGATTTTCATTTACGCGGTGATGGAAACCTTTCTTTCCAAGTCGTCGATACGGCAGAGTATTTGCGCAAAACTCAAGAGCATTTGCAGCATGTTTTTTCTCTTCCGAATCAAAAACCTGACCTGATCGCCGTAACCGGTGACATCGCCGACTCCGGAGACGAACACGCTTACAGCATGGTCTACGAAGCATTAAGCGGATTCGGCGTTCCCGTGTTTGCAGTTCCGGGCAATCACGATCGACGCGACAGAATGCGCAGGCTTCTCCCGGACTGGACGGTTGAAAACCCGCAGACGGCTCCGTATTTGTGTTATGCCGTCCGAGAAAAGGATTTTCATCTTGTCTTTATGGATTCGATGAGTCCCGGATCGCACTCCGGTCACATTCCTGAAGTCTGCGCGGCCTGGCTGGATAAGGAGTTGCAGGAACATCAAGGAATTCCGACACTCATCTTCATGCATCACCCGCCGTTTATCACGGGAATGGGTGCGATGGATGAACCTTACGAGAATCGGGAAATTCTTCGTTCCGTCATTAAAAAGGCGCCCTGGGTCCGGCTTTGCTGCGGGCACATGCACCGACCGATCTTCACCGTCTGGGCAGGAGTTCCCTGTGTGACGGCACCTGCCGCATCCATGCAGATCGAACTGGACTTCTCTGTGCAGGGAGGCGACACCTTCCGCATGGAAACGCCGGGCTATTTGCTGCACGATTTCGAGGATGGTCAATGGAATACACACGTCTGCCAGATCTATTCGCCTGCGAAGTTTGACGGACCGTATCCGTTTGTCGGCAAAGTCAATCCGACAGAAGACTAGAAAAGTTTTCCCCTCCGCCGGAATTTTCCGGCACAAAAGCCGAACCGCTCCCCCGGTTCGGCTTTTTTATACTGATGTGTTCGATTCTTCGGTTTAACATTTCTAACATTTGAACAAAATTGAGATATTGACCTCTAATTTTCCTTTGATATACTTGCATCCATTATTTTTAAGTGTTCAATTCTTTATTTTTTAACTTTATTTTTAAACATGATGAGGCAGAGAACCTCTGACTCTGTCTTTCGAGGAGAAGGGTGCATGATCAAGCGCAATGTGTTGCTCAATCCCGGTCCGGCGACAACGACCGATACAGTCAAACTTGCACAGGTTGTTCCGGATATCTGTCCCAGAGAAAGGGAATTCGCAGACTTAATGAAAGGTTTGCGTCAAGATCTTTTAAAGACCGTGCACGCCGATCCGGACAACTTCACCTCCGTGCTGTTTTGCGGATCGGGAACACTTAACATCGATGTCTGTCTGAATTCGCTCTTGCCGGCGGATTCAAAAGTTCTCATCGTCAATAACGGCGCCTACAGCTCGCGTGCCGTTGAAGTGTGCGAATACTACGGACTGGAACATATCAACCTGAAATTCCCGGTGGATTCTCTTCCGGATCTGGCTGAGATCGAAAAAACCTTGAGGAACCATCCTGAGATTCGGCTTGTCTATACGACACACAACGAGACAGGAACGGGCATCCTGAACCCCATCCGAGAAATCGGTGCATTGGCGCACCAGTTCGGTGCAACGTTTGTTGTCGACACGACCTCAACGCTTGCCATGCGCCCGATTGATATGGTCAAGGACAACATTGACTTCTGCATGGCCTCCGCGCAAAAAGGTCTGATGGCCATGACCGGACTTTCATTCGTTATCGGCCGCACTCAACTGATCAAAGCCTCTCAGAATTACCCCAAACGCTCTTATTACTGCAATCTTTTTCTGCAATACGATTACTTTGAGAAGACCGGTCAGATGCATTTCACGCCGCCCGTGCAGACGATCTATGCGGCCGTCCAGGCGATGAAAGAGTATTTAGCAGAAGGGGAGACGCGGAAGTGGGAACGGCACACGCGTGTTTTTAATGCGATTCATGCCGGCCTGGATTCGCTCGGCTTTAAAGATGCGATTCGCCGCGAGTGGCAAAGCGGTCTTGTCGTATCCGTTTTGTATCCGGACGATCCGAACTGGGACTTTATGAAAGTTCACGATTATTGCTACGAGCGCGGATTCACCATTTATCCGGGAAAAATCAGTTCGGCCAATACCTTCCGGCTCTGTGCACTCGGTGCGATTGACGCGCCGGACATTGATGCGTTCTTCAAGGTCTTGAAAGAAGCCCTGAGAGCGTTTGATATCCAAATTCCCGTGCGTTACAACTCAAAGTAAAGGATCGTCCCATGAAAACCGTTTATGCTTGCTTTACGACCGATGTGATCCATGCCGGTCACATCAACATCATCCGAGAAGCTCAAAAATACGGAAAACTGATCATCGGCGTCATGAGTGATGCGGCGCTTGTGCGTTTTGACCGTTTCCCGACAAAAACAATGAGCGATCGCATAGCGATGATCCGTTGCTTAGACGGAGTCTCCGACGTCATCGTCCAAGACGATGTGATGTATGACAAGGTCATCGAACAATTGAAACCCGATTACATCATTCACGGCGACAATTGGTTGGACGGACCGACAAAAGCCATTCGCGACAATGCCGAAAAAGCTCTTTTGGCCTACGGCGGACAGATTATCGATGTTCCCTACACACGCAATGAAGTTGTTCGTCACACGGATGAACGCATTCGAGCCAAACTCATGATGCCCGAATTTCGCCGTGCCCGTCTGCGCCGCATGCTCGGTCTTCGCCCCATTGTGAAGGCCATTGAGGTTCACAGCGGCTTAACGGGACTGTTGGCCGAGAAAACGGTTGTCGAGCACGACGGCGAACTCGATCAATTCGATGCGATGTGGATCAGTTCTCTTTGCGATTCGACGGCCAAAGGCAAGCCCGACATTGAACTCGTGGACATGACGTCGCGGTTTCGGACGATTGACGACGTGATGGAAGTGACAACGAAGCCGATTATTTTCGACGGCGATACCGGCGGACAAATTGAGCACTTTGTCTACACCGTCCGTTCGTTGGAACGCATGGGAGTTTCCGCCATCATCGTGGAAGATAAGACAGGACTGAAAAAGAATTCTCTTTTCGGCACCGAAGTCAAGCAGACGCAAGACACCATTGAGCATTTCTCGCAAAAGATTGAAGCGGGCAAGAGAGTTCAGTTAACAGACGACTTTATGATCATCGCCCGAATCGAAAGCCTTATTCTTGAGCAGGGGATGGAAGACGCACTCGCCAGGGCACGCGCTTACGTGAAAGCCGGAGCCGACGGCATCATGATTCACAGCCGCAAGAAGGATCCGGCTGAAATCTTTGAATTTTGCGATAAATTCCGCCAAGAAAACACGACGACGCCGATCGTCGTTGTTCCGACTTCCTTTAATTCGGTGACAGAGTCCGAGTTGGCTGCTCACGGTGTCAACATCGTCATTTACGCCAATCAGCTGACTCGAAGTGCATTTCCCGCCATGCAGCAAACAGCCGAAGACATCCTGCGCTATCACCGCGCTCAGGAAGTGGATGCCCGTTTGATGTCGATTAAGAAAATCATTACCTTGATCGAATCTCTCTGATAAGAAAAAATCGTTATGAATGTTCAAAATTTTGTTAAGACACTGGGAGCGGATTTCTTCACAGGCGTTCCGGATTCGCTTCTGAAAGCTTTGTCAAGTTACCTTCTGGACCTGTACGGACAGGATCCGGCTCACCACATCATCGGTGCCAATGAAGGCAACTGTGCTGCCTTGGCCGCCGGGTACCATCTCGCCACAGGAAAAACTCCCGTCGTCTATATGCAAAATAGCGGCGAGGGCAATATTGTCAATCCCGCTGCCAGCCTTCTGAATCGAAAGGTCTATGCCATCCCGACAATTTTTGTCGTCGGCTGGCGAGGCGAGCCCGGCATTCACGATGAACCCCAACATGTCTTTCAGGGAGAAATCACCGTCAGTTTGTTAGAACTCTTAGGGATAAAAACCTTTGTCGTTTCCAAAGAGACGACAGAAAAAGAACTGCAAGACGCCATGGAGAATTTCCGTCAACTTCTTCAAGACGGAGACGATGTCGCTTTCGTCATTAAAAAGGGAGCCCTTTCTTACGAAGGGAAACCCGTTTTTAAGAATGCCCACACCCTGCGGCGCGAAGAAGTGATTGAGGAAATTGTTGCCGTCAGCGGCGATGATCCCATTGTTTCGACAACGGGAAAGGCCAGTCGCGAACTGTTTGAGATTCGTGAAGCTTCTTCAAGCGGCCACGACCGGGATTTTCTGACAGTCGGATCCATGGGACATTCGTCTTCCATCGCTTTAGGCATTGCTGTTCAAAAACCGCAGACGCCGGTTTGGTGCATTGACGGAGACGGAGCCGCTTTGATGCACATGGGAGCCATGGGAGTCATCGGAGCAATCGCACCGAAAAATCTCATTCATGTTCTTATCAACAACGAAGCCCACGAAAGCGTCGGCGGCATGCCGACTGCGGGAAAGAGCGTTGATTTCACAGCTATTGCGAAGGCTTGCGGATACTCAAATGCTGTTTGTGTGGAGGATAGGGACACTTTACGCAGAGCTCTGCGTCATGCAAAGGCGGCTAGAGAACTGACCTTTATTGAGGTTAAAAGTGCCATCGGTGCTCGCGCTGATCTGGGGCGCCCGACGACAACGGCGAAAGAAAACAAAGTAGCATTCATGGAACACTTAGCCGCTGTTGAGCCTTAGCAGAAAGGGAAAGAAGCCATTTTCGAGCACTGGAGAAGCGTTGGTTCGTGAAAAGATATTGAGACTTCGGCGATCCATTTATGAGAATGAGAAAATTGCGTAACGATCAAATCGCATTCCGACTTCTGATGCCCGAAGTCGATATTTTTAGATGATTAGAAAAGAATAGGAACGCTCATCCTGTTTCAATACTTTCCCAATTTTTTTGACTTTTTATCGTATTTTCTGTTCAACTTAGTTCCAGAAGAGTGTTCCCTTTCCAGAAACAGTTCTACTGCTATTCATGCTTCTTTTTTGCAAACTTTTGGTTTAACGTTCTAAACTTCGCATTCGTTTACTGAGCAGCTCTCAGTTTGTATAAAGTTCCCCTTTTTCGATGGGGGGGGGTAGGAGACTGAAAATGAAAGACATTTTGTCTAGTTGTGTCCATGAGGGGGGGGGTAAATAGCACACGATCCTCTCTCTCTCTTGTTACTTTTCCTCGCACTCTCATTGCTTCTGCGCTGATCAGCGCTTTTCTTCCCTTTACGCCTTCCTGGGGTCAAGCTCCTGTCATAAGTTGTGACTCCGTCAGTGGAAATTGCAAGATATTCTCTGGCACAACCGGTCTAACCGACATCGAGTATTTTCGCCGAGCATCATATGGCGGTTCAAAAAAGCAATCTAACTCCTTTGGTTATGGATTGCGCGATGCTGATTCTGGAAATACTGTCATTGTCACAGACAATGGAATTACAGGGATTATTCGCGGAGCGGTTGCTAAAGAAACAGGGGAGATGAAAGACAACCGCATCATTATTTCATTAGATGAACAAACGCATCTAACTGGCAATACCAGCCTCTCATGGGAATCGGGTGGTTTCATTTCTGCTGCAACCGCTTGGGAAGGAGCAGAAGGCGCCACGATGACCATGTCAGGCAACGAGGTTTACATCACAGGCGGATCGATTTCCGGCGGTTCGGTCTTTGGCGCCTATTTCCAACACGATGACACAGACGGTCGAGATCAATCTAAAACCGTTTTCTCTAAAAACATTGTGACCCTAGAGGGAACAACCTACACACAAGGCACGGGCTTTACTCTGATTGCGGGAGGATTACAGCTTTTTGGTAACAAAGGAGAAGCGATTCCCGAGGATGGAACGTTCTCAGAGAATGAGGTGCGTGTTTTAAATTCGAATGTCAGCGTTAACAGGATCGTGGCAGCGGATTCCGCCTCTCTTCCAAAAACGGGAGAGATTGTATCTCTGGACAATAAAGTTACTGTTTCTGATTCGACTCTAAATATTGCAATTGACCGATATACCTCAAGCGGGATTACTGCTGCGACTGTCTATAGTCGCGATGGTGATAAAGAGAAGGAAATTGCCAGAGGCAACTGCGTTGAGATTAGCGACAGTCAAATAACTTGGACTGCCTCATCTGCAGGGGGCTTTGGAACTTTTTCAAGCACAGTCGGCGGCGGAACTGACTCCAACGGGGGAAAGATTCGGGAAAATGGCGTTACTCTGACTAACGTGAGACTAGATGCCAAACTTGCCAATGGTTCACATTCGCAAACCAGCGGTTTGTCTATCTACGGCGTCTATTTTCGAGGTGCTACGAGTGCAGATGTTGTCACGAATTCCGAAGCTTCAGGGAACTGGTTGCGAATTTATGGTGAGAGCTCCTTGGTTGGAGTAAGAAATCTATACGGTGCGTACGATGGGATTCACAGCTCCGTTGTCAGAGATAACCGGGTCGAAATTCAAGGTAACAGCGAAGATTCCCGTGTTTTGCTCAACAGCGATCTGAACATGGGCATGTACATTTACGGCGGTCGTTCAACAGGCACAGCACAGGCTAATCAAGTATCCGTCCAATACGCCTCCCTAGGGGACAAAACAAATAATCAACTCACTTGGATCACCGGCGGATATGTATCAGGAAACACTTCCGGCGATTCGACCGACAACGTTGTTACGCTCAGTCATTCGATTATCGATAACGCTCGCGTGATAGGCGGATATTCTGCGAATGGTCTTGCAATCGGCAATACAGTGACCATCGGAGAGTCTGTTACTTCGTCGAATTCTGACTCACTTATTCTTGGAGGCGGATTAGTCGGAGGATGGGCCGGAACGAGTACTTCGGATTTTGCAAAACAGTATGCGAGTGCCTTTGAAGGCAATACGCTGAGTTTGCATTCTCGCGTTCAGACAAATGTTTTGAGTGGTTTCCAAAATTACAACTTCTTCGTTACGGCAGGAGACATCAACAGCGGAAACGCTTTGATCACAACGACGGATCCTACCTTAAGTGTGCTCTTAGCTTTAGCAGAGGATACTTCGAAGAGTACTCACATCAGTATCAACGGAACTGGTTTGGATGCTTCTAGAAATGACGAAATTGTTTTAATTTCCAGTGCCGGTGGCTTTGTTAACCAAGAAGGGACGTTGTGGCAGGCCAAAGACAGTGATCTATCGGGACTGCAAACGGACTTAGATATTGTGACCCTCAATTCGGTTGCTCGGCAAACGAGAAGCGAAATCAAGGCGAGTGACTACGGACTGGAAATTCGCGACGTCGGAACGATTGCTGATCTGACGCAGAATCATGAGCAACAGTTGGTGGCTGTTCTCGGCAAGGCCGAAACCCGTTCCATGGTCAATGACCAGACAGACTCGTTGATGGAATCCTCATTAACGGCTCTTGCCACGGCATTTTCTGCAGATGACCTTTTTGTTGACGCTGCACTGCGCAGTCACAACACACAACGAGAAGGCGTATTTGCTGCGACTCGCGCGGGTACCTATGAATACGACTCGAAGTCGAATCTAGAATCCACGATTGTCTCCGGACTGCTCGGGTTTTCTGCTCCGCTCGGTAAGTCCAATGTCGGTGCTTTCTTGGAGATGGGACACGCCTCTTACAAGTCGAATCTGAAGGCTTCATTGGGCGATGTCATCGGAAAGGGTTCTCACGATTATGCAGGCGGCGGATTCTTCGTGGATTATCCGTTGCCGGTCGAGGGCTTACGGTTGACGAGCTACATTAAGGGCGGCGTTCTTGACAACGATTTCAGAGCGCATATTGCTGACATCAGCGCAAGCTACGATAAATTGACCGCCTATTGGGGCGCTCACTTAGGGACGCAGTATGACATTGATATGCCGAGCATCCGAACGCGGTTCTTCCTTTCGTACTTCTACGATGCGCGTGAGTCCGAAACCTACGACATTATCGGTTCGGATCAAACGGCAGGGGCACACGTTAAAGCCGATTCGCTCAATGCTCACCGCATTCAGGTGGGAAGCTTAGTCGAATTCAAGATGCACGAATTGTTGCGTCCGTACTTAGGGGTGACGTTCGAGCAAGTCATCAGCGCTAAGGCCAAGGGATCGGCAACAGACTACGCCGGCACGTTGCGGCTTAACTCAAGCGATCTTGAGGGAAGTACCGGAATTATGTCTGCCGGTTGGGTCTATCAGAACGAGTCTGGGTCGTTCGCCTGCGAATTTGGATTTAACGGTTACATCGGAACACGCAACGGTGTAAGCGGCCAGTTGCAGGGTCTTTGGAAATTCTGATTTTTCATCTGTCAATAGGAGGAGAGGGCTCAAGCCCTCCCTCTATGCGCTCTATTTGACCTCAAGGGAGAATTTCATGAAAAGAACCGATAACGCTTCATTTACCCGATCGATTGCAAGGGATTGGAGTTCATCGAAAGATCGGGGAGTCACGATCAGCAATGCTCGTCCGTTTCCTCGCCAACTGATTTCGATCGCAGTCAGTGTTGCGCTGAGCGCCATGGTGGCAACGCCGGTTTTTTCAGCTCCCGTAACCGGAGTCCTGACTCCAACTAAAGCGACCGGATCGATCTGGGAAGATGGAGCGAATGCGGAATTCAATCTTGAGGGGAGAGTGCTTGTTTATACCGACATATCAACCGGCAGTGCCGGTGCAGATGTCGGAAACGGAAGTTCTGACATTACTCTGAGGGGAACGCTTCAAAACAATGACAGAGGGATCAATTCCGTTTTATTCCAAGGAATCAGTGATGCTCCTTTACGTATATTTGCAAAAGATTTCACCATCATGCTCACGAGCGGAACCGGACCTAATACGGGAATCCTCTTTAGAGGCGTCAAAGAGATCAGAGCAAACAGTTTAACGATCGGTCAGACGGAAGGAAGTCTTTCCAATATAGTCATTGCTGAAAGTTTCAATGCCGAACCTTATAAGATCACGACGACTAAAGATATTGATGTGAATATCAGTGCCAATCTCGGTACCGGCAGACCTCTTTTTCACGGCGGGACAGGGACAAAGATTGAAAGCATTGATGGGGGAATTTCAGTCAGCGTTGATTCCCTCAGTCATTCAATTTTCTGTGAAGACTTTTTTGCCACATTCGATGCCACGGGTAATTTAATTTTTGATCCCAATAATCCTTTTGAGGTAAAGGCTAAAAATGCAATCAACCTCAATATGACGGATATGGATGGGACTAGCGACACTGTATCGGCATTTAGAGTTGCCGGATCGATGGCGGTAACCAGTCAAGAGAAAGTGGTTATCAATGCCGAAGGTGGATTGAACGGAAACCTTAGCCTGATTCATCTAGACCCTGACTTCAACAATTTTGACTTACCCAAACTATCTCTCAGCGTGGACGGAGGGGAGACGGTATCTCTCAAGGCAGTTGTCAGCGGGGGCAGTTCTGTTATTGGAGTTGATGCCTATGGGCTTGAGGGCTCGGATACAGTGAAAATTAAAGCAGAAAACGATGTGACGATTGAGCTTTCTGGTGATGCGGAAGCGATGACGGGAATTCACGGAGTTTTATCTTCCACGACAATCGATGCCGATCAATTCATAGTGACGGTCTCTAATACGGGAAATTCCGAAAGTAAACACATCTTCGGTTTGCATCTTGAAGATGACGCCAAGATGGTTATTAATGCCAATGCAACGATAACAGCGACACGGACAAACGGTGGATTTTCTGATACGAATAGCTCAACTGCTGTGAATTTTGAGCTACTCGATCCCTATGGTTCCAATGGTATCGGTACGGTTGAATTTCAAAAGGATGCAACACTGAAAGGAGACTATGCGCTTAGGTCAACTGAGACTGATGCGACTCTCAGCAAGACTGGAACTGGCAAATTGATTCTTGATGGACGAATTGACTTTGCTGGTCTCCTGGAGGTGAAGGAAGGGAGCGAAATCTTCTTTTACGGCGTGGGTGGAAATGAGGCTTCAGACAGAGACGATCCCACTGCTTGGTTTGACAAGATTGGTTCCTACTCGTCAGAACAAGGAACAACATTTTCAAAAGAAAGAGGCGGGCTTCTCGAATTAGGTCTTCACAATGACAAACTAGCCGGAAATCTAGTTATCAAAAAGGGTCGTATTCGTCTGACGAATACAGAGTCGACGATTACAGGAGCCATTGAAATTGATGCTGCTGCTCTGACGATTGGATCAGACAAAGGCGTCATCGTTGCTGGAAATGCTGGAAAACTGTCCTTTAACGGAACGACGATAACGATCAAGAATTTAAATGCTGCATTGACAGCGGGGCAGTACTACACGCTTGTAAGCGGATTTGACGAGGTGCTCGGGCTAACCAGCGAGAGTTTGATATCAGACAACGATCGCTACGTTCTGACGTTGTTGGATCAGCCAGAAAATGAGAAAGGAATTTATAAATTCACGGTCGAGGAGAAGAGAGAACCGACGCCTGATCCCGACCCTGATCCTGAACCAGACCCGGAGCCTGATCCTGAGCCGATAAACGGAATCGGTGACGGACTGAATAATGCCGACATCATCAATCGCTTAGCCGGAGCCTCCACTTCAAGCAAAGCCCGCGAGATGATGGATTCCATCATCAGTGCCGGCTTAGGCGCCGAAGCTCAGGGCTATGCCCTTGATAGTCTCTTTGATCTCGGAAAACTCTCCGGAGCAAGTTACGCAGCACTCAATGCCTCCGACGTTGCCGCAGAAGCGGTGAGCGAACACTTAAGAGGCGATCAGGAGCCGGATCTCTGGATTGACGCCATCGGAGGGCAGGATCGCGTGAAGAAACTGGGACGAACCAATCACCGGTATGGTCTTAAGACGGATGTCTACGGCGTCACCGTCGGAACCGATGCCCGTGTTCATGAGGGCACCGTCTTGGGTGCGGCCTTCACATTTGTGCGAAACGATATAGAGAGTACCGGGTCATATCAGAAGACAAAGAACAAACAAAACACGTACGGCGTGAAGCTCTACGGCAAACAATCGTTAGGTGCAAGTGCGGTTCTCATCGGACAGCTCGGCTATGTGTACGGCGACAACGACATTAAGCAGGAACTGCCGAACGTCGTCGGAGGCTTGTTAAAGGCCGATCCCGAGAGTCACGTCGCAACAGCTCAGGTGAGCCTAGAAGTTCCTCTGAACCTGAATGGTTGGGAAGTACGCCCCTATGCGGGAGTGAAGTACGACTATGTGAGAACAGAGGGGTTTGAAGCCACGCACAACGGAGCGGGCGTCTACCGAGCCGAGAAGCAAGCCAATCACGTGGTACAGATTCCGATCGGCGTGCGAGCGGGCCGAGTGCTGGAGAAAGACGGCTGGCGCATTGAGCCGATGGCAGACATTCGGGTCGTTCCGACAGTGGGCGGAAACTCCCTTTACTCAAAGATTCATGCCGGAGACCTCTATGGAGTGTCGACGAAATCGGATCTGACGAGCGACGTGTACGGCGCCGGAACAATCGGACTGGAACTCACAAAGGCGAACCACGCCTTTGGTCTGAAGTACCGGTTTGCGGCGGGAGCCTCAGACAAAGAAGCGCACAGCGTCCGGATGCAGTATCGGTACAGCTTCTAGAAAAAGACCTCTTGGACGAAGCTCTAACTCTATTTGGAAAGAATTATGAAATACCAGATTCATACCGCTTATAAACCAGCATCCATTTCGACAAATAAAAAAGTTTTCGCTCAACAAAATATCAATCGGTTTTCTCGCCGTTTGATCTCAACCGCTGTTGCTGTTGCCGTGAGTGCCATGGTGGCTACTCCGGCTTTTTCGACCATTACGGGGCAATTGAGACCAACTATAACAACCGGTTCGATCTGGCAGGAGGACGTGGATGCAACATTTAACTTTGGCGCAGGTCAAGGCTTACTTCAAAAGGGAAGTTCCGCTCTGACAGTCGGCAGTAGCACAAGCCCGTTTAACATCAAGCTCACAGGAGCTGTTAACGACGGTTATTTGTTCTATGGAGTGTCAAACATCTTTGCGGACGTCATTGACATTACCTTTCAAGGGACCGGGCGCAATTACGGTCAGATCTTCGTGAACGTGAACTCGGTCAAGGCGAATTCCTTGATAGTCAAGAAGAATCCAGGAAGTCGAGCGAACGTGTCAATTGCCAGCAGCGTCAACTCCTATACCATCAATATTAAAAACAATATCGATATTGATATCAATGGCGGATACCAATCCAGTATTTTCAATGCAAATTCGGGCACGACGACAGTTCAAAGCACAGAAGGAAACATTTTTGTTCACGTTGATTCCCTGAACGGATCAGTCTTTAAAAAATCCTCCGACAACCAGGGACAATTTCATGTAAAAGCCGCCAAGGCAATCAGCCTTAATATGGATCTGGAAAATGGGCGCGGAGTCACTGCTTTCTCCGCCCAAAGAAACATGATGACGGTGACAAGCGAAAATGACAATATAACAGTCAATGCCGCAGGTACTTTAAATACATCTGGGGAAATCAAATTGATTTCTATCGGATATGAGGCTATGGGTATCCAGGCATCTCTCAGCGTTCAAGCAAAGAAATCCGTGGAAATAAAATCAACAGTAAGCGGGGGAACGAATATAACCGGCATTTCTGCAGATCTATATGCAAACAACGTGGAGATTTTGGCTGACGAAGGTGTTGTGATTGACTTATCCGGGGATGCAGAAACAATCGCAGGGATTTGGCAACGACGTGGAACAACAACAATTGAAACGGAAACAGGACTCTTTGACGTAACGGTTAAAAACACAGGGAATAGTGCCACCAATCAAATTTTTGGATTTACCATTGACGAAGGCCGTGTTGATGTTAAAGCTGAGGCGACTATCACAGCGCGAAAACAAGACGGATCCGCATTTTCAACATCCAACCATACAACGGCTGTGAATTTTGAGGGTTCTGGAACCGTTCAATTCCAAAAGGAAGCCACTCTGAATGGAGACTATGCGCTTAAGTCAACGAACGAAGGCGCTGTTCTTAGCAAGACAGGAACAGGCAACTTAACTCTCAATGGCCGAGTTAACCATGTTGGTCTCTTAGATGTTGCCCCAACTGAGGCAATGAAGGTCTTTTTGAAAAGGGATGAGGGCGAAGACTCAGCAGACATTGTTGACAAGATCGGAACCTACAAGGCAACGGAAAGTACGACATTTCAGAAGGAAACTGCCGGTGTTCTTGAAATGGGCCTTTTCAATGATCAACTGAGCGGGAATTTAATTGTAAAAAAAGGCCGGATTCGTCTGACGAACACACAGTCGACGATTTCAGGGAACATTACGATTGACGGTAGCAATCTGACGATCGGAGACACTCAAGGCATATTCATTGGAGATGCTGGACGAACACTAACCTTTAATGGGGTGACAATCACATTCAGCGGCTTGGGTTCCTTAACGCAGGGGCAGTATTACACGTTGGCAAGCGGATTTGATTTGGTAGAAGGCAATGTCACCTTAGTCTCTGCTGACGGACGAACATTGACTTTGCTGGAACAAGTTTCCGGTGAAGAAGGCACCTATCGATTCACAGTCGAGGGAGAGCCGGAACCGACACCTGATCCCAACCCTGATCCCGATCCTGAACCAGACCCGGAACCTGATCCTGAGCCGATAAACGGAATCGGTGACGGACTGAATAATGCCGACATCATCAATCGCTTAGCCGGAGCCTCCACTTCAAGCAAAGCCCGCGAGATGATGGATTCCATCATCAGTGCCGGCTTAGGCGCCGAAGCTCAGGGCTATGCCCTTGATAGTCTCTTTGATCTCGGAAAACTCTCCGGAGCAAGCTACGCCGTACTCAATGCCTCCGACATCGCTGCAGAATCGGTAAGCGAACACTTAAGGGGCGAGATGAATCATCAAGAGCAAGATCTCTGGATTGACGCCATCGGAGGCCAGGATCGCATGAAGAAACTGGGGCGAACCAATCACCGATATGGTCTTAAGACGGATGTCTACGGCGTGACAGTCGGAACCGATGCCCGTGTTCATGAGGGCACCGTTCTGGGTGCGGCCTTTACGTTTGTGCGAAACGATATCGAGAGTACCGGGTCGTATCAGAAGACAAAGAACAAACAAAACACATACGGCGTAAAGCTCTACGGCAAACAAGCCTTAGGCGAGAGTGTCGTTCTCATCGGACAGATCGGCTACGTGTACGGCGACAACGACATCAAGCAGGAACTGCCGAACGTCGTCGGCGGCTTGTTAAAGGCCGATCCCGAGAGCCACGTGGCAACAGCTCAATTGAGCCTAGAAGTTCCGCTGAGGCTGAATGGTTGGGAAGTGCGCCCCTATACCGGAGTGAAGTACGACTATGTGAGAACGGAAGGGTTTGAAGCCACGCACAACGGAGCGGGCGTCTACCGAGCCGAGAAGCAAGCCAATCACGTGGTACAGATTCCGATCGGCGTGCGAGCCGGGCGAGTATTGGAGAAAGACGGCTGGCGCATTGAGCCGATGGCAGACATTCGGGTTGTTCCGACAGTGGGCGGAAACTCCCTTCACTCAAAGATTCATGCCGGAGACCTCTATGGAGTGTCGACGAAATCGGACTTGACGAGCGACGTGTACGGCGCAGGGACGGTGGGACTGGAACTTACGAAGGCAAAACACGCCTTTGGGCTGAAGTATCGATTTGCGGCAGGGGCTTCGGACAAAGAAGCACACAGCGTCCGGATGCAGTATCGGTACAGCTTCTAGGTTAAAAGAACATCAATTCCGATATCAATTTTTAAATACATCCAGTTAAAGAGTATCTCTCAATGGTAAGGAAACGACAGTTCTAGATTTGGGTGTTGAGCGATGAACAGAATATTTAAAAAAGTTTTTAACGCCTCCAGAGGTATGTGGGTAGTCGTAAACGAGACAGTGATGTCTGCCAAACAGGCAACAACTTCGCACGTCTTGGTTGCGGCTGTCGGAGCATTAGGTCTTACGGCGACGGCATCGGCCGAAGACTATCAACACACGGGAACAGCAGACGATTGGCGAAACAACAGTTCTTTAGAGATCCGACTGGACGAAATCGGCAAGAAAGATGCGAGTGTGACAGGACTTAAGACCACTGGAGAAGATATTACGCTCACGAACGAACTGACGATTTCGGTGACGGGAAGTAGCGGAAGTCAGGGAAGTTCTGGAACCGACGGTTCAGCGTCAGCACCAGTTAATGGTGCCGCGGGTGAAGATGGTGCAGACGGAGTCACCGCTGAAGCATGGACGAGTTCAGCGCCAAAGGGAGCAAAAGGGAAAGATGGGGTATGTAAGCTAACCGAAACCACGGACAGAGATGGCAATAAGAGATACAACGGAATAGTTGTCCAAGATAATAAAGGCGGAGCCGGTACTAATGGTGCTTCGGGAAGAACAGGAGGAGCGGGAGAGTCGGGGGAGAATGGCGTCGATGGTTCTGTTGGCGCAGACGGAGGTCAAGGGAATGTGGGAAAAGAAGCCGGGGCGGTTTGGGTGAAGGCCGTGACGGCATCGTCGCAAAATCGTCTGACCGCATCGGGACTCAAAGTTTCAGTGAGCGGTAATCATGGTGGAAAAGGAGGTAATGGAGGAGCCGGCGGCACGGGCGGAAACGGCGGAACAGGAGGTAACGGCGGAACAGGAGGTAACGGAGGTCAGGGACAACAAGGCGGAGACGGCGGAGAGCCTGGAAAATCTGACAGACTTACTTGGGATACCGGAGCAGGTATATCGGGACAACCCAAAACTATTGAGACTTCAAATGAAAAAGGAACGCCCGGCCAAGGTGGCAACGGCGGCAAGGGCGGAGCTGGAGGCAACGGGGGTCAAGGCGGCGCTGGCGGAGCAGCGGGAGCGGCCGGTGCCGGGGCTGACGGAGGTGCTGGCGGCTCTTTAGAAGCCTCAGGCGTTGAGGTGGCGGCTGACGGCAATCTCGTTCTCGACTTGGGCAGGGGATCCATAACCATTGCAGCGCAGGGCGGCAACGGAGGCATTGGAGGTAACGCCGGTCAAGTCGGCAAAGCCGGTTTAGGCGGACAAGGCGGAACGGCAGGACTTGGAGGCGCCGGAGGTGCGGCTGGAGCCCAAGGAGCTGTCGGTGTCGGTTCTCCAGCGGGTACAGCTCCGCAATCTGGCAGCACCGGGGCGACTGGAACTGCAGGCGAAACCGGTGCATCCGGAATCAATGCTGAGCTCTCGACGGGAGGAAAGGGCGGCGACGGCGGTGCGGCAACGGCTGTTGGCTCTCAGATCACCGGCGGGAGTTATGAGGTCATAACCGCTACGGTCACGGTGACGGCGACAGGAGGGAACGGTGCCCGCGGCGGCGGACAAAGCGATACGCTCTGGGTGAACGCCGACGGATCGGCTCGAGATTTACCGACAAGCATTAAAGCTGGCACGAGCGGCATCGGCGGATCAGCGGCGGCAACCGGTCTTCAGACAGAAGGCGGCACGACCACCGTGCGCACGGGAGAGATCCGTGTTACAGCAACAGCCGGTTCCGGTCAGGCGCAATACACCGATACAACACGGTTTTATTTGAGTGAAGCCCGCACTGAGGCAGAGAGCGATACGGTCGATACCGAGATTGACGCATCAGCGAACGGTGCGAATGCTGTAGCTCGGGGACTTGACGTCAAAAACGGCCAAACGAACCTGATATCGGAAAACGGCTTTTCGATGACCGTTGCAGCGGACAATGCGGCGGATCGAAATGATGCCAAAGGCTTTGTCGTCGAAGGAACCGACATCACGCAAAGCGTCGAAGGGGCTTTTATGTTGACGGCAAGGGCCGACAGCACGAACCGCAAAGAGGGAACGACAGCAACAACCCAGGGCAACACGTCCGTTGCCAAGGGATTTGACATCAAGGGCGGCAAGTACGAGGGCAGTGTTCAGAGTGAAGCGACCATCAAGGCCATTGCCCGAAATGCCCAGACGACGCTCGAAGCTGTCGCCATTGACCTCGGAGCGGCTGTTGATGGTGCTCTTAATACAGTCTTTAAGTTTGTGAGCGGCGCAGACATGACGGTCTCGGCTGAAGCCAACGGAGCCGCTGCACCGGCACTGGGTCTTAAGGCCGATACCGTCAAGAGCGCTGTGCTGGAAGCAGGCGGCAATCTCACGGTGAGCAACGTTCAAACCGAGGGCTCAATTGTTGAACTGAGGGGCGGCAAAGATGCGGCCGCACAGACGGCCTCAAGCCTCGGCGAAGTTAAAGTGGCTGATGCGAGCTCGACCGCAGCTTCTAAACTCACGCTCGGAGGCAATACCGTCTTTACGTTTGAGAAGCTCCTTGTGGCCGCCAAAGCGTGGCTTGATGTGGAAGAGAAGGCAACGGCAGATCTGCGAGCGTTTAACAACATGACGGATGATTCCGCACTGTCTTTGGCCGGAACAGTCAGCAATGAAGGAACGGTGCTCTTTGATGAAGTGACGATCGACGGCACACTTCGCAACGGCGCACAGTCAAGCGCCGAGTGGAATGACGCCGCGCGTCAAGCTTCCGTCACGGAAGGCAACGTCAATACGGGCAAAGGTGAGATTCGAGCCAATGTACTCAAGATCTCGGATGCGACGAAATTCCTAAACGGCGCCACGGCCAACATCAAAGAATTGGTCCTGAATGCAGGAGCGGTTGTGACCAATGCAACGCGGGGAATTCTCAATCACCTCGGCACTGGGGCAAGTGACGCTTTCACATGGGATCGCACCTTTGTGAATGAGGGCATCTACAACGCCGCGGGCGATGAAACGTATTTCACTGAGGATACGGAAGGCGACGGCATTGAAACGATAACGGTAAGCGGTGAAGGCGTACGGCTCGGCAACACAGGTGTTGCTCTGTATAAAGACGTCGTAGTTGAAAGCGGCGCACAACTGGATAACGGCTTGAATGCAGAAGGCAATGCAACGTCACTCACAGCCGAAGCAAACGGCGCAGACCTTGGTCAAATGTCCCGCGAGAAGGGCAATACGCTGACCGTAAAAGCTCAAGGCGCATGGAAGAATGCGGGCTTGTCACAATTTAGCACGGTGATGATTGAGGCAAACGGCAAAGGTGCCTTGTCAGGGGTTACTGAGATCACAGAAGCCTCGATTGACGGACATTTGGGAATCACGGCAGGGACAACATCAATTGAGTCCGCAACGGTCACAGGCGAGATGGCTGTGACGGGCGGCGTAACAACGATACAAGACTTTCACGGCACAGGACTTAACGTGACGGAAGGGCAAGCAAGTATTGAGCGTTCCCTCGAATTGGCTGAAGGCGGTACGATCACAGTGGGGAATCTCTCGCCTGCGACTCGCTTAAGTGCAGCAGAGACAACAGCGAACGGACAACTTTCGATTGCTAGCGCCGTGCTCAATAATCCACTTCAGCACGGCGCCATCCTTGTAGGTCGAGACGGTGAACTAGGACTGGGGGACGGTGCTCTAGATCTAGGAGATGCCGTGGGACTCTTGAGAACAAGCGGAAAGGCGCGTGTGACCGTGACGGATACGACGGTGAAGTTGGAAACGACAACGCTCACGGTTGGTTCGTCTTCAGTGGCTGACGCCACAGAAGGCTCGGCCTCATTTGGTAGCGACAGCGTCACGCTCGTATCGGCCCGACGTCTTTTGAGAGGTCAGGATACGGCGGCCTTTGAAGGCACGGGAAAGATCACGGTCGAAGCCGGAGCAACTCTTGTATTGACAGGCTTAACGGAGGCAGGAGATTACTTGATAGCGCGAGGATTTACCTTGAACGGCATCGGGGGTTGGAACACCAGCGATACTCTCTATTCTCTTCCGAACGATGCGTCGGGAT
Organism: uncultured Sutterella sp.; assembly: GCA_964509205.1. Lineage (GTDB taxonomy): Bacteria > Pseudomonadota > Gammaproteobacteria > Burkholderiales > Burkholderiaceae_F > Duodenibacillus. Next base: position 54,737 of record CAZDVW010000002.1, read on the forward strand.
TAGGCTATATTCTGACGCTGCTCGAACCGATCGGTGATGAGATCTGGGTCGGAGCCAGGTACGAAGACATCAGTAACGTCTATCCCGACATCACGATTCCCAACATCACCAATGATGCGATGAACGGAAGCGGCAACTCGGATGCAGCAGACGACAAGTTCATCTCTGACTCCTTAAGGGACTCAACGCTCACGAACCCTCAAAAGACGAAAATCATCAACTCCGTAGCAGAAATTGGTTATGCGGCCGCCACAGCAACAGCGGCAATTTCAAACTTGAGAACAATAGTTGATTCTCTGGATCGACGCATGAGCGCACTGAATCAGAATCTCCTTTCTGAATCACTGTGGGTGGATATCTTGGCAAACAAGAGCCGTGCGTCACGTTACGAAGCGAAAGGCAAGATGACGGGAGGCTTTTCGAACAATGCGTACGGCTTTATCACAGGTGTCGACCACAAAGATTGGTCGCACAACACGAAAGTCGGAGCAGCGTTAAGCTTGATGCGCGGTTCAACCGAATCGAGCGGAGACTATTTGCCGACTAAGGGCTCATACGACAGCTGGGGCATGCACCTGTACGGAGCGTATACCCCGAGCGAACAGTTTAATGCCGAGTTCGATGTGGGCTTGATGCGCATGGATTCGAACGTGATGCAAACGATCGGTACCCAACACTGGAAGTCGGCGACGACAGACAACGGTGCAACCGTATTAACAGCTGGCATTCAATTTGAGATTTCGCTCAAACAAGGTTATGTGACGCTTACACCCTATTTAGGTGCTCGATTTGCCTATGTCGAACAGGATCGCTTCACAACCAAACTCGACGGCAAGAAGGCTTATGAAAACACACCGGATAGCTTGGCACAGGTCTGGTTACCGATGGGTATGCGTATTACCGGAGAATTGACGACAGATACTGGAATCACCGCCCGTCCGAGTATCGACTTGTCGTTTACATCGATTTTTGGTGATAAGGATTACAAGACAACGGTTATAAACAACCGACAAATCCAAGACACAGTTTGGGGTGATGTGTCAGGGAACTACATGGCCGGAGTCAAGGTCGGAGTTGAGTTTGAAGATGGTAATAAAACCTTCGGCATCCGCTACGGTCTTGCTGCAGGCGAATCTGGTCGCATGGATCAGAACATCAAAGTTGAGGCACGGATGAGGTTTTAAGACAACTGGAAGTTGGATTTGCCTTAAGGAAGAAATGAAAAGATTAACTCAAAAGAAAAAGCGTTGAAAAACGTGACCGCAGGGTTCGGACTGGGGCGGAAGCGAAAAAGATTTCCGAGCAGGAATGTAACTACTCCCTTTCTGCTCATCCCCGGAAATCGAAAAAAATCCCATCGCAACCGACCCAGTCCGAACCCTGCGGTCACGTGATAGAACCAAATAACGAACGAAAATAGCAATAGAGGGAAGAAGAAAACAGCCTTTGATGACAACTCCTGATTGAGACCCATTGAGTCTCAAAGGCTTATTTCAGTCTTAGAAAATTAAGAGGAATCGACCATTTATCTAGATGCGCGAAGGGCCGGATTCTTTTCAGAATACTGGCCCTTTTCAATGCTCAGAACTTTAAAGCCGTTCTTCTTTTATGCATTCAAATTCGACAACTACTAATCAATTGTGTTTAGAGATTATTTGCTATCGTATTCGTTTTTCTTTTGATTCTGTGATTTGTCCATATTATCCTGCCTGTATAAACTATTGTTATCATTTGCGGCTGATTTTCGGGCTAGATGTTATGGCGCAGCAGCGCGACATGAGCATGGAGCGTAGCGTAATGCGAATGAGCACCGCATTACGATGGCAATTTCTCCTTTATTAGGGATATTAGGGGATTTTCTCCTGTCCATCTACTTTGGATTTTCAAACAGAAGCTCTGCCATATGAATCCCATTCACTCCTCCAGCAAGCAATCCTTCCAAACAGTAATGGCAGTAGCAAACGACCGTGTCCGTTTCATACTTTTTGCAATACTCCCTCATGATTTGAAGTTGTTCTTCTTCCGTACGTTCTTCGAATAAGCCCTTGCTTTGTTCTCTATAGTGAATTGGTGCCAGCTTTGGATTCCGTTCAACTTGTGGTCTGTATAAACTTTTTCCGCAAAAATCCGCCTTTTCTCGATTCATCAGAATCTCGTCATATCTGATGTTCATTTTAGAAAGCAGACTTCTTACCGCATTGTGTGTTTCTAACCTATCCCGCATTCTCCAACAATCCTGTATTGTCACATGTCTCCCTGAATAATCCGGGAAGCGGAAATTCTTGTCCTGATCGATTAATTCCCAGAGTGAATGAACTGCTCTTACTTTTCTCCATTCTTCTGTAATATTCATGCAATTCGGACACAACGACCAGATTGCATCTTGGGATGTAAATACCTGACTTTGCGGAAGTGCCTGCCAATTTTCAGCCAGACAGCCATTCGGCATTTTTGCCTCGTAGAGTTTCTGTTTCCAGCCCGGGACACAGCACCGAACGATCGTAATGTCTTCGAAGGATGCAACATATTTTTGAATTTTGCTACTTAACTCAGGATATTTTGCTGTAAACACACAACTTGCAATATAGTAGTCCATATTTAATGCCTCATCTGTCTTGGTATTCTTGTGTTGCATCAGCAGATACTTTTTTCAGTCCGCAAACAGAAAGTTATCAAGAGGATTTAACAAAAAAACTACGTTTTTCTCATATACACGAAGAAAGTCCACTGTTTTCTGTAATTACATTAAAAGGTTTATAACCCATTTTTTAGTACAAACGGATGTTAATCCAGCTCTTTGTACAGGGATATAACTCAAAGACATCGTTTACATTAGCATTGACAACTCTCGTAGTCCTTCACGCCAATTACTCGAACTCGATTGTGGCCGGCGGTTTCGTCGTGTAGTCAAAGAGCACGCGATTAACATGCTTGACTTCATTGACGATTCGATTGGCCGCCGTCGTGATTGTTTCTGTCGGAAGGATCGTCACTTCTGAAGTCATAAAATCGGAAGTCGTCACAGCGCGAAGGGCAACGGCAGAATCGTACGTGCGCTCATCGCCCATCACACCGACGCTACGCATATTGGTCAGAGCGGCAAAGTATTGACTCGGTCGCTTTTCCAAAGGAAGCTTATCGATTTCTTCACGCCAAATGGCATCGGCTTCTTGAACAAGTGCAATTTTTTCCGGTGTGATGTCGCCGATGATTCGTACGGCAAGGCCGGGACCGGGGAAGGGCTGACAATAAACCTGAGAGGGCGGCAGACCGAGCTCCAAACCAACTTTTCTGACCTCATCCTTAAAGAGATCGCGCAAAGGTTCCACAATCTCTTTAAAGCGGATGTTTTTCGGCAATCCTCCGACGTTATGGTGGCTCTTAATGGTTGCCGATTCTCCGCCGAGACCGCTTTCTACGACATCCGGATAAATCGTTCCTTGAGCCAGAAAATCAATCTCTCCGTTCTTAGAAGCCTCATCCTCAAAGACCCGAATAAATTCTTCGCCGATGATCTTTCGCTTTGTTTCAGGAGAGCTGACGCCCTTTAATTTGGTAAGAAAACGATCGCGTGCGTCCACACAAATAAAGTTGATGTCGAAAGCGCCGCCCTTGCCAAAGATTGAGCACACGCGCTCGCGTTCGTTCTTGCGAAGCAGACCGTGATCGACAAAGACGCAGGTCAATTGCTTTCCGACGGCTCGGGCAAGAAGCGCCGCGCAAACGCTCGAGTCCACGCCGCCCGAGAGTGCACAGAGAACCTTCTTGTCTCCGATCTTTTCGCGCAAGGCATTGACTGTGGCCTCGGCAAAAGAATCCATTTTCCACGTTCCTGCACAGTGGCAGATCTTATAGACAAAATTCGAGAGTATCTTGATGCCGTTTTCCGTATGAAGAACTTCCGGATGAAACTGCACGTTGTAGAGCCCTCGGGCAACGTCTTCGCTGGCGGCAACCGGACACTCGGGCGTACTGGCCGTAATCCGAAATCCCGGAGCCGGCTCAAAAATTGTATCGTTGTGACTCATCCAGCAGACGTTTTTCTCAGGCAAACCCGAGAAAAGATCAGACGAAACATCCATATCCACGAGCGTTTTTCCATACTCACGCTCCGGCGCCACCGCAACTCGACCGCCCAATTGGTGGCTCATTAATTGTGCTCCGTAGCAAATTCCGAGAATCGGGATGCCCCACGAATAAATTTCCGGATCAATGACAGCCGCATCCTTCAAATAAACACTGTTCGGGCCGCCTGTAAAAATGATTCCCTTCAGGTTCTTCTTGCGAATCGCCGACAAAGGGCGCTTGTACGAACAAATATCGCAATACACGCCGCACTCTCGAACGCGCCGAGCGATGAGCTGATTGTATTGTCCGCCAAAGTCAATGACGAGGATCGTTTCTTGATTTTCCGTATGCGTGCTCAAAATTATCTCCGCAGCTGAACCATCGGCTTCAGACAATGTGTCAGCAGAACTTGGTTGAAGTTTGATGCGCCATTATAAAGAGCAGATTGTTCAATCTATCGGCAGAAATCAAAATCAGCAGGAATAAAACGAGTCGGCCAAAAAGCGACTCTTTGTCTTCCCATTTGTCCTCAAAACAAAACAGATAAAGCAAATTCCTTATTTACAGATTCGGCAGAGCGCATACAATTACGTCAAATAGTTGAGCGGTCACGCGAAAGGAATCTTTTTTTTTTCGATTCTTTTCGCGTGACCGCTTTTTTTGTGTCTTTATTTTTTGATAGTTAGTTCGTTGTTTTTAAACCATTTCTGAATATGAAATTGGGAAAGGAGAATCAATCATGAAGGACGTACCGGAAGTGTTCGGCTCACTGGTGTTTAATGAAACAGTCATGAAGGATCGTTTGCCGCAACCCATCTACAAAGCCTTCAGAAAAGCCGTTGCCGAAGGAACTGCGTTAGATCTTCCGATGGCCAACGTCATTGCAGAGGCCATGAAGGATTGGGCTCTTGAACATGGCTGCACTCACTTTACACATTGGTTCCAGCCCATGACAGGAATCACGGCCGAAAAGCATGAGAGTTTCATCACGCCGACCGCCGGCGGACACGTCATTATGGAGTTTTCTGGAAAAGAACTGATCCAGGGCGAGCCCGATGCTTCGTCTTTTCCTTCCGGAGGACTGCGGGCAACGTTTGAAGCGAGAGGCTACACCGCCTGGGATCCGACAAGTTATGCCTTCATTAAAGACGATACGCTTTGCATTCCGACGGCCTTCTGTTCGTATACCGGAGAGTCTCTTGATAAAAAAACGCCACTTTTGCGCTCCATGAACGTAATTTCAAAGGCTAGCGTGCGTGCTTTGAAGCTTTTTGGAATTGAGACGAATCGCGTCCACAGTACGGTCGGCCCCGAACAGGAATACTTTTTGGTCGACAAGGCACTCTTTGATAAACGCAAGGATCTCATTTATACGGGCAGAACCCTGTTCGGTGCGGCTTCTCCGCGCGGACAGGAGATGGAAGACCACTATTTCGGCATGATCAAGCCGCGCGTGCGTGCCTTTATGAAGGATTTGGACACCGAACTCTGGAAGCTCGGCGTTCACGCCAAGACCGAGCACAACGAAGTAGCGCCTGCGCAGCACGAACTCGCTCCCATTTTCGGGATGACAAACATTGCGACGGATCACAACCAGCTCACGATGGAATTCATGAAGAAGGTTGCCTTGCGCCACGGAATGGTTTGCCTGCTTCATGAGAAACCTTTTGCCGGAGTTAACGGATCGGGCAAGCACAACAACTGGTCGCTTAGTACCGCCGAAGGGAAAAATCTGCTTTCTCCGTCAGAAAACCCTTACAAGAACACGCTGTTCTTGCTCTTTCTTGCAGCCGTCATTAAGGCGGTTGACGAGCATCAGGATCTGCTTCGCATTTCCGTTGCCAGTGCCGGCAATGATCACCGTTTGGGAGCCAACGAAGCGCCTCCGGCGATTGTGTCGATCTTCTTAGGCACGCAACTGACGGATGTTCTCGAGTCAATTGCGGCGGGTAAAACCTGGACTCCGAGTCCGGCGAAGGCCTTGAAGCTTTCCGAAGACACGGTTCCTGCTCTGACTCAGGACAATACGGATCGCAACCGGACATCTCCCTTTGCCTTCACGGGCAACAAGTTTGAATTCAGAATGCTCGGGTCGAGTTTCTCCGTGGCCGGACCAAACATCGTTCTCAACACCATCGTTGCGGATGCTTTGAATACTCTTGTCGAAAAGATCGAAGGCAAGGCAGATCGGGATGCGGCCGTCTACTCGGTTGTGCGTGAGGTTTACAACGCACACAAGCGCATCATCTTTAACGGAAACGGGTACTCTGAGGAGTGGGTCAAAGAGGCAGAACGCCGCGGCCTGCTGAATCTGAAATCTTCTCCCGAGTGTTTGCCGCTCTTGTCCGATGAGAAGAATGTGGCGCTTCTTGCCAAGTACGGCATCTTCACGCCCGAGGAAACAAAGTCTCGCGTGAGCATTCTGTTGGAAAACTATTCCAAAACCATCGCCATCGAAGCCGATGCGGCACTCAATATGCTCTACAGAGACATTCTTCCCGGAATTGAAGCCTATGGAGCGGATCTGACCCGAAGCGTGCTCTCAAAATCCAAGGCAGGAATCAAGGCCGGCTTTGAATCGGATTTGGCCAATAAGCTTTCCGACTTAAGCCGCGAAATCTACGTCAGAGCCGAAAAACTCGAGACTGCGAAAGCGAAAGCGGCCAAGATTTCCTGTGAGAAAGCCAAAGCGGCGGCCTATCACGATGAGGTTTTGGTGGCCATGGAAGCCTTACGCGAAAAAGTCGATGAAGCAGAACCGCTTATCGCCGAGAAGTACTTAACGTACCCGACCTACGGAGAACTTTTGTTCGGAGTTAACGACTAAACAAAAGAGGGGAGGCGGGGAAAATCAAACCTGCCTCCCGTGCGGTTGTTCCGTCACGGAGTAACTGATTTCTCAAAGCTTTTTTCGGGTATTGAAACAATGACAAAATACATCTTCGTCACAGGCGGCGTGGTTTCCTCCTTGGGGAAGGGAATTACCGCTGCCTCTCTCGGCAGGCTTTTGAAAAGCCGCGGCTACAAAATTACCATTCAAAAGTTTGATCCCTACATCAACATCGATCCGGGCACCATGAACCCGTATCAGCACGGGGAAGTTTTTGTGACCGATGATGGTGCAGAAACCGATCTCGATCTCGGTCATTACGAGCGGTTCATCGACATTAATTTGAGCAAAAACTCCAACGTGACGACCGGTAAGATCTACCAGTCAATCATTAACAAGGAACGGCGCGGTGACTACCTCGGGCGCACGGTGCAAGTCATTCCTCACGTTACAAACGAAATCAAGTCCCACGTTTATGAGGTCGGCAAACTGGAATCGGCCGATTTTGTGATCACTGAAATCGGAGGAACGGTCGGCGACATTGAAAGTCTGCCGTTTCTGGAGGCCATTCGTCAGGTCAAAAAAGACGTCGGCAAAGAAAACGTCCTTTACATTCACGTCACGCTGGTTCCTTATATTGCAGGAGCAGGGGAACTAAAAACCAAGCCCACACAACACTCCGTTAAGGAACTTCGCTCCATCGGCATCCAACCCGATATCATCGTCTGCCGTACGGAGCACCCGATTTCTGCCGGAATGCGGGAAAAAATGGCCATGTTCTGTGACGTTGAGCCCGAGGCCGTCATTGAGAACCTCACGGCTTCATCCATTTACGACGTCCCGGTCTTGATGGAGCAAGAGGGGCTCGATTCGATTGTTCTGAAAAAACTCGGTCTCGAAGACACCCCCAAAGACATGAGCGAGTGGCATGCCATGGTCGAACGCATCCACGCTCCGTACCAGAAACGCGTTTGCGTTGCGGTCGTCGGCAAATACGTCGATCTGCAGGATGCCTACATTTCTATTACTGAGAGTCTTCGGCATGCCGCTGTTTTTGACAGAGCAGAATTGTCGATTAAGTGGGTAAACGCTGAAAAAATCGAGGCTCCCTCGGTTAACTTGGATGAGGTGTTTGCCGGCGTCAATGCCATTTTGGTTCCCGGAGGATTCGGAAACCGCGGGGTTGAAGGCAAGATCCTTGCCGTGCGCTTTGCTCGGGAAAAGAAAATTCCGTTCCTTGGAATCTGTCTTGGCATGCAGTGCGCCGTCATCGAATTTGCACGCCACGTCGGAGAGATGCCCAATGCCAACAGCACGGAGTTCAGTGATGAAACGGCATACCCCGTGATTGCGCTCATGAATGAGCAAAGAGACATTACGGATCTGGGCGGAACCATGCGCCTGGGTCAATACCCGTGCATCATGCCGAAAGCGTCACTGGCGCACCGCGCCTACGGCGAGGATCAGATTTTCGAACGTCACCGTCACCGCTGGGAATTTAATAACCTATACAAGGAAAATTTACTCAGCAAAGGACTGCGCATCGGCGGAACGTCACCTGACGGGAAACTCATTGAAATCGTCGAACTCGATCCTGCTGTTCACCCCTGGTTTGTGGGCGTTCAGTTCCATCCGGAATTTAAATCCCGTCCGACGCGGCCGCACCCGCTGTTTCGCGACTTTATCGCTGCCGGAATTCGTCAGGCCTCTGGCGATTAAGACTTGCTCTTTTTTCAGGCAGGAGCTAAACAATTCCTGCCTGACTGAGCGCCGGATAGAAAACGACGCCGCACTCGGCAAGAAATACCAAAGCGACCAAAAGGCATTCTCTTCGGTCTAGCGGCGCTCTCCCTTGCGTGAGCGGCAACGTTTCGAGCCCGCGCGAAACCAACCCTTGCGCACTCAATTCGGACGTGTGCTCAATTTCTTCAACAAGTCTTGCCAGCAACAACTTCATCCGCCCCATCCACGAGAGATTCGAGAGCCGAAGTTTTTCCGTGAGAAGAAAGAGGCGAATTGTCTTTGCAAAGCGCCTGAAGCCGGACATCATCAAAAGCAGCGCCAAGACGCTGTCCGCTGCTTTTTCTCGAAAAAGGGGAAACGTCAGTAAGTAGCAGGCCCGAGTCAATCCGATCGGTGTTGTCTCTTTTCCTAAAAACGCGGTCAAGAGAAAAAGCGTCACGAGTTGAGAAAAAAGAGACCCTGCCTCAGAAAGACTTTCCCGGACGGTTCCGCTTCCTGCCAGAACAGAGGCCGCCAGAGAGAAAGCAGCCCAGAAAAGCGCCATACCTCCCCATGTTTTCAAAAAGGAGACAAATTCTCTCTTTCCGTACCGACAAGCAAAAAGGATCAATAGGGCAATCAGAGCGATGGGCAGAATTGACGGCGGGAAAAACCAAACGAAGGATCCGCTTGGAATAAAAAGCAGCAAAAGCGTTCTGTCGTCAAGATGCGCCATGGCGTTAAAAGGGCCTGATTCCCAACTCAGGGGAATTCTTAATGATTTCGCGAATGCAATCCCGTCGCCCGCAGGCAGACAAACGCCCCTCGAACAAGAGGCTCGCCGTATCGGTCTCTTTTAAGAGGGGGAGAAAGTCTGTTGCATCATGTGTTGCAATCAGAATAGTCCGATCAGTCCGCATTGTCTGAAGGCTTCGGATGAGTGAGCAAATCCCCGGCCAATCAAGTCCTGCCGTCGGCTCATCCAAAAGAAGAATATCTGGATCGGTCATGAGCGAAGCGGCAAGCGCGAGTTTTCGTTTCTGTCCGAAAGAAAGCGTTCGTGTCCGTGCATTCAGGGGAAGCCCGAAACTCTCTGCGAGAGACTGCGCTTTCTTCACCCATTGATCGAAATTCTCGGGGAAAGGAATCAGAAGATCTTCAAGCACCGTTTCCCCAAAGATTTGATAGTCAGATTCCTGCATCAGCAAAGATGCTTTCCCATCGAAGTGAATATTTCCGGAATCGATCTCAAGAATTCCGGCGAGGGCATACAAAAGGGTGCTCTTTCCGGCGCCGTTTGCCCCTAAGAGAAGGTGAACGGAATTCCTCGGGATGCGAAGCGTGACGTCTCGAAGTCCACGAACATTAAGATGCTCAACTGAAATCATACAGAGAGCCTTCGACGCGTCATGCGCCAAAAAAGCAACGCAAGAAAGATCTTAGCGATGTCCCCGGGCAAGAAAACCAAATCCATGAAAAACGCCTGCTGCACTGTCTTATGCAGCGTCAGACAAAGACCGGCTATCCCGAAGAGGTGATCGGAGACCACTGCAAAAAAAAGGATCAAGAGGGCCACAAAAAAACTTTTATCCCGCGCTTTTCCAGAGAAATAGGCCAACGAGAGAAAACCGATGAGATAGCCTCCTGAGGGTCCCAAAAGGACACCGAAACCGGCCTTGCCGCCGGCAAAAACCGGAACCCCGACACAGCCGGCCAAAAGGTAAAGCGCAACGGCAACGAGAGCCGCTCGAGATCCCAAAAACAACCCGCAAAAGGCGATCACGAGTACCTGCAGCGTCACCGGTACAGGGCCGATCGGCAAAACAAACAAACTGGCGAGTCCTATCAGAGCCGCAAATTCAGCCACATATGCCATGCGTCGGATTCTCTGCACAGTACCCCCGATCTGTTTGTGGTAGAAGAAAAACTGCTTTTCCTTAACAAAAACGCACCGAGGAGCAGTCGATGCGTTTCTGATAAACGGCTGAACCGTCCTCGCTGAGGGACAAAGACGGAAAAGCTCAAGAGAACCGAATTAGGCCATCGCCTTGATGGCGGCGGACAGGCGGCTCTTGTGACGCGCAGCGGCGTTCTTGTGCAAGGCACCCTTGGAGCACATTGCATCAACCAAACACTGAGCCTTCTTGAAGGTTTCAGCAGCGACCGTCTTGTCACCGGCAAGAATTGCCTTACGGACATTCTTGATGGCGGTACGGAACTGCGTACGCTGCGCAGAGAGGTGCTGGTTGCGGGCAACGGCCTGACGGGCACGTTTGCGAGCTTGTTTTGTATTAGCCATTTAGGTATTCCTAAAAATAAATGCTTGAACTGGCAAGCACACGCTTCGATTTTTCCGGTGTGCCCTCCGTAACGCATCGTGGGCTCAGCCGGTATGTTTACAATGTCACTTGTCGAAAACAAAGAGGGCGAAACAATTCGCCCCTGTTTCCGAAAAGCGCCTCATTGTATCAAAATGCCGGCGTAGCGACAACTATTAAACACTGTAAATACGCCGGATATGTCTTTATTGCGCTCAGCTGCCACAGTTTCTGCTTTCACAATGCTTTCGCGCATCACGGGGTTGATTCGCGACATGCTGATCGCACGCTATTTCGGCGTAACGGCGGCAACGGATGCGTTCTACGTAGCCTTTCGAATCCCGAACCTATTAAGACGTCTTTTTGCTGAAGGGGCTTTCTCTCAAGCCTTTGTACCGATGCTCTCGCAGGTCAAAGAACAAGAAAGCGAAGAACGCGCCTCAGACTTTATCGATCACGTTTTTACGTTGCTCGCCTTGTCTGTGTTTTTTGCCAGCATTCTCGGCGTCGTCTTCGCTCCGGCCGTCATTTGGCTCATTGCGACCGGTTTTGCCAAAACGCCGACGACGTTTGATCTGGCGGTGGCGCTCACGCGCTTTATGTTTCCCTACATCATCTTCATGAGCCTCGTGGCGCTTGCGGCTGCCGTTTTAAACACATGGAGACATTTCGCCATCCCGGCATTTACGCCCGTTCTCTTAAATCTCAGTTTCATCGCCTTTATTGTTGTGCTAAGCGAGCGGCTTACGGAACCCGTTTGGTCTCTTGCCTTTGCCGTCATTGTCGGCGGCATCCTTCAGCTGGGAACGCAGTTCATTCAGTTAAAGCGCATGGGGCTCTTGCCGCGGTTTTGCTCACCCGGAGCAGCCTTTAAAGACAAGGCCGTCACGCGAATGCTCAAACTTATGGTTCCGGCCATCGTCGGCGTTGCGGTTGCGCCGTTATCCATTCTGATTAACACCAATATTGCCTCACGATTAATCGAAGGCTCTGTTACGTGGCTAAGTTACGCCGATCGCTTAATGGAATTTCCGACGGCTCTTTTAGGCGTGGCTTTGGGAACTGTTCTACTCCCAAGTCTGTCCCGAACTTATGCCAAAGGGGAGACGGAAAACTACAGGAATTTACTTGATACGGGGTTACGAATCGTTTTTCTGCTCTCAATTCCTGCCGCCGTCGGTCTCGGATTCCTCGCCGAAGGCCTGTCGGCTGTTCTCTTTCAAGGAAAGAACTTTACGTCGCTTGACGTGGCTCAGACATCGGTTGCCATGCGCGGATATGCCGTCGGCATGATCGGCTTAATCGGAATTAAGATCGTGGCTCCGGCCTTCTACGCACGAAAAGACATCAAAACTCCGGTCATTGTCGCAATCTGCTCGGTCATCATCGTCCAGCTTTGCAACTTAATCACCGTACCCATTTTCTCTCACGCCGGTCTGGCTCTTTCCGTTGCGCTCGGTTCCTGCTTCAATGCAGGCGTGTTGCTTTTCATTCTTTTGCACCGCAACTGGTATCAACCAAAAGAAGGGTGGGGGCTCTATATTGTCCGCATCCTCATAGCCGCCGTTGCGATCGGTGCCTTTCTCTTCTGGATTCAGGGCGATATTGACTGGGCAGCGATGCAGGCGCATTGGGAGATGAGGCTTGTGAAAGTTCTCGGCATCATTGTTCTCACGGCCGTTGCCTATTTTGCTTCCCTTTATATTCTCGGCTGGCGTGCCCAGGAACTAAAGCGCGCGGCGCGCCAAAACTAGGAGCTTACTCATGAGCGAATTCATTGCCGGTGTTCAAGAACGGCTCAACGATGTGCGTTTGGCGCTTTCTCAAGCCCGATCCCTTGAAAAAGAGGTTCAGCTTCTTGCCGTGAGCAAAACCTTTCCTGCCGAAGCCGTTCTTGCCGCAGCCCAATGCGGGCAACAACTCTTTGGAGAAAATTACGCTCAGGAAGGATGCGAAAAGGTCGATTGGTTCCGAACCAACCACCCGGAATTGAATCTCACTTGGCACTTTATCGGACCGGTGCAGGCCAACAAAACGCGCATGATTGCCGAGCATTTCGATTGGGTCGAAAGTCTTAATCGAGAAAAAATCGCGCGTCGGTTAAACGATCAGCGTCCGCCGGAACTCGGGCCCCTCAACGTCTTAATCGAAGTTAACATCGACCAAGAAGAGAGTAAGTCCGGCGTGAAACCGCAAGAAGTTGCCGACTTTGCTGAAACAATCAAGGCGTTGCCGAGACTGCGGCTGCGGGGACTGATGGCGATTCCGGCCCCGGCATCTTCCCATGACGACAAATTAAAGCCCCTTTTAAAGATGAGGGCACTTTACGACTCGCTTTCCCAGCGCTTTGGATTCGACACCCTTTCCATGGGAATGAGCGCCGACATGATCGAGGCGGCCGAAGCAGGATCGACGCTTGTGCGCGTCGGTACCGCTATTTTCGGACACCGCGACTACAGCAAGAAGACCCTCTGAGGTCAAGCGCCTTTTTCCTGACACCAGGCACGCACCTCTTCGGTAATGCGCATGGCGCAGAATTTCGGTCCGCACATCGAACAAAAGTGCGCCTGTTTCATGCTCTCTTTCGGCAGGGAAGCATCGTGAAAACTTCTTGCACGCTGCGGATCAAATCCGAGATTAAATTGGTCTTCCCAGCGAAATTCAAAACGCGCCTTACTCATGGCATTGTCTCGAATCTGCGCTCCGGCGATCCCTTTGGCAAGATCCGCTGCGTGTGCGGCAATCTTGTAGGCGATGAGCCCTTCTTTAACATCCTCTCGGTTCGGAAGCCCCAGATGTTCTTTCGGCGTAACGCAGCAGAGCATGGCGGTGCCGAATGCCCCGATTTCTGAGGCACCGACGGCACTTGTGATGTGATCGTATCCCGGCGCAGCATCGGTTACAAGCGGCCCCAATGTGTAAAAGGGAGCGGCATCGCAAAGCTCGGTTTCCTCAAAGATATTTTCTTTTACCCTCTGCAAAGGCACATGTCCCGGTCCTTCGATCATGACCTGCACGTCGTGTTGACGGGCTCGCTTGGCAAGGCGGCCGAGTTCAGCCAGTTCCGCTCTTTGAGCCTCATCGCAGGCATCGTGCAGGGATCCGGGTCGCAGTCCGTCTCCGAGACTGACGGACACATCGTACGAAGCGAGTATGTCGCAAATCTCATCGAAATGTGTCCAAATGAAGTTTTCTTTCCCGTGCCGGATACACCACAAAGCCAAAATGGAGCCGCCGCGAGACACAATGCCTGTAAGTCGCTTTTGCGTGAACTCAACAAAGGGAAGTCTTAATCCCGCGTGAATCGTAAAATAATCCACGCCTTGCTCGGCCTGTTCGATCAGCGTATCCCGGTAGAGCTCCCAACTTAACTTTTCGATGCACCCGGCAGTTTTTTCCAGCGCCTGATAAAGCGGAACCGTTCCGATCGGGACCGGACTGTTGCGAATGATCCATTCACGGGTTTCGTGGATGTTTTTTCCCGTCGAAAGATCCATCACGGTATCGGCTCCGCAACGCACGGACCAAAGCATCTTTTCCACTTCATCTTCGATGTCAGAGCCAAGGGAGGAGTTGCCGATATTGGCGTTAATCTTTGTTAAAAAACTTCTTCCGATGACCATCGGTTCGGCTTCGGGATGATTAATGCAGGCCGGAATCAGAGCTCGGCCGGCCGCGATTTCCGCACGAACAAACTCCGGAGTCACGTCCTGCGGACACGTAAAAGCGTTGTGCAAAGGAGCGTGCTGCATCAGAAGAGACTGCCGGCTTCTTTCACTCAGCGCAGAAAGACTGTCGATGTAGGCCTTGCGATTCAGATTTTCACGGATCGCCGCAAACTCCATTTCCGGGGTGATGATGCCGGCCTTGGCATAGGACAGTTGCGTCTGTTGATATCCGTTCTTGAAGCGATAGATTTTCTGTTGTGTCGGGAAACGGACATCTTTGAGAGCAGGATCGGAGGCGCGATCTCTTGCAAAACGGCTCGTCGGTTGGGTAAAACATTCCGTGTTGTTGCGTTCAATAATCCAAGGCAAGCGCCGCTTTTCAATACCGCAGCGAATATTCGGATTTTTCGTCGGATCGCCCCAGACTCCGGATGTGTCATACACATAAATCGGAGGGTTTGACTCGGTTAGTCCGTTCGGAAAGTGGGAATCGGCTTGGTAAACAGCTCGCATCGGCACGGCGCCGCACAGGCGTCCGTTAACCTCAATTCGCTCGCAATGCGAGAAAGAAGAGGGGGAAATCAGTCTCTTTTTGGATGTTTTTTGCAGAGTCATTCGATTTTCGCTTCTATGGGATCCAGACGCAGGAAAGTTGACCGAAGCGACGTCTCCGAGCTCTCGGAGAAAATGACCGGTAACGTTTCCCTACGCCGATATTAATCGGATCAGGTTATGAGGCACTGTCTCAATCAGGGCACAGCCCTGATACACCTAACGTTTCGAGCGCATTCTATCGATTCCACACGAATCTAGAGTTCAAAATAAGAAAAGAGAGTCATCTGCAGATGACGCAAAAGAAAAGCCGATCCACATAAGAGTAAATCAGACTTTGATATACCGTGCCAGACGCCCGGAGCCAACACGCCGGATGGTGCCGGTTTTAACCATTGCACCCAAAACCGCTTCAACAGTCGTCTGGCTGACATCCGGAAGGATCTTGCAGATTTATGCCTTGGAAATCGGCATGAGGTTGGTCGGTCCGGCTTTCTGCACATAATTGTTTCAAATCATATGCAGAAAGACGATCCCAAATGCATATAAATCGAAATTTTATATGCAGAAAATGATTTCATTGATGGAGAAGGAGACAGACAGATTCCCCCAATGTCTACCGTCTCTTAGAGACTGCTTCACGACTGACCGAAATGGATTTCGGACACTCGTGAGATCGAAATCAAAACGGATTCGCAGAGCTATTGAAATTTAGATATAATTGCGCCCTTTCTGAGATTTAACCCTTGTGGGGGTATTGAAATGGCTGTTCAACAAAATAAGAAATCTACGAGCCGTCGCGGTAATCATCGTTCCCACGATTCCCTGACGAATCCGCCGGTCGCCATTGAAGCAACAACAGGTGAAGTGCATCGTCGTCACCATATCAGCGCCACAGGCTTTTATCGTGGCAAGAAGGTGATTGCGAGCAAAGAAGAGAACTCTGCTGCTGAATAAGGGGTTCTTTCCTGCATTGCGGACAAGCCGCAGAGCGAAAGTTCTTACGAGTCGATTAAGCCGCCTTCAGGCTTCTGTTGCCTCGAGCACAGCAAGCACAAAAGGGGCGGCTTTTTTGTCGTTCCAAATTTTGTCATAATTCACGCATGAAACTTGCCGTTGTTTTTCCCGGTCAGGGTAGTCAACACGTCGGAATGCTCCGAGGCTTTGACGAGTTGCCGTGCGTACGCGAGACGCTTGAAACGGCTGATGCCGTTTTGGGCGGTTCTTTTTCCGAATTAATACGAAACGGATCGGACGCCCTGCTGAATGAGACTGCACACACGCAGCCGGTTCTCTTAACCGTCTGTGTGGCGATGTATCGCGCCCTTTCCGAGAGAGTGCATCTCAAGCCTATCTTTTTCGCCGGTCACAGTCTCGGCGAGTACACGGCCTACGTTGCCTCAGGGCGCATCCGTTTTGAGGATGCTTTGCGCCTTGTGAAATTCCGTGCCGAACGCATGCAGGAAGTTGCATTAAAGAATCCAGGCGGGATGTCGGCTGTGATCGGACTGAATTCCGAAGAAACGACGCAGGTCTGCCAAAGCGTTAAATCTGCCGGATTTGTGGAACCGGCCAACTTCAATGCCGCCTTGCAGACCGTCATCGCCGGAACCAAGGATGCTTTGGAAGCAGCGAAGAAAATTGCCCTGCAAAAGGGTGCGCGTTGCGTGATTGATTTGCCGGTTTCGGCTGCTTTTCATACGCATCTTTTTGAAGGTGTTGCCGAGTCCCTTCGAGAGAAGTTAAACAGCATCACCATCAACAGCACCACGACGCCCGTCATCGCCAACATTGATGCGATGCCCCATGAAGCGGCCGAAGAGGTGCGTTTAACGCTTTCTGCGCAGACCTCTCACCCCGTGCAATGGCTCAATACCATGCGCCGCATGGAAAAAGAGGGCGTTTCGACCCTTTTGGAATGCGGTCCGGGACGCGTGATTACTGGTCTGGCGAAAAGAACCATGGCAGGCGTTCGGCTTTTAAATTGCTCAAACCTTGAGTCCATCGATCTCATCTCAAACGAATTGGCGAAAGAATCCACATGACGAAAAAACTTTACTCGGATGCGGCCTTTTCCGGACGCATCGTCCTCGTAACGGGAGCGAGCCGCGGCATCGGAAAAGCAATTGCCGAGGCCTTCGCAGAGGCCGGAGCAAAGGTGATCGGAACGGCAACCTCACAGTCGGGAGCTGACGCAATCACGGGTTTTCTTGCCGGAAAAGGAGAGGGCGTCGTTCTTGACGTCACAAACCCCGAGGCGATTACCTCGCTTATCGAGTCGGTTCTTAACAAAGAAGGAAAGATTGACATTCTCGTCAACAATGCCGGCATTACGCGCGATGCTTTGAGTATGCGACTTACCGATGAGAACTGGAACGCCGTTGTTGAGGCGGACCTGACGGGAGCTTTCCGTCTGATCAGGGCGAGCCTGAAGCCGATGATGAAAGCTCGTTACGGGCGCATTGTCAATATTGCTTCCGTTGTTGCTGCCGTCGGCAATCCCGGCCAAGCCAATTACGCGGCTGCCAAGGCTGGTCTGATTGCGATGAGCAAATCCGTGGCGCGCGAAGTAGCGCCTCGAGGAATCACGGTTAACTGCGTGGCCCCCGGTTTCATCGAAACCGACATGACAAAAACAATTCCGGAGTCAATTCGAAATTCGCTGTTGACTCAAATCCCGATGCAGCGGCTCGGCAAGCCGCAAGACGTTGCTCAAGCCGTACTCTTCTTGGCAAGCGAGCAAGCCGCCTACATCACCGGAACCGTCCTTCATACAAATGGAGGATTATTTACAGGTTAACGCGTCGGGCATGGAAAACTTGATACAATGCCGTAACTTTCAGGACGGTTCAGACAAGAGTGAACTGCGCCGTTCTTTTGATACTTATATCGGAGCTATAAATGGACGAGTTGGAACAAAAAGTTAAGAAGATCATTGCTGAACAATTGGGCAAGGATGTTCAGGACATCAAGAACGAAGCTTCTTTCATCGAAGACCTTGGTGCAGACAGCCTTGATACCGTTGAACTCGTAATGGCTCTCGAAGATTCCTTCAAAATTCAAATCCCGGATGAGCAGCAGGAAAACCTTCGCACCGTTCAGCAGGCCATCGATTACATTCGTGCCAATCTGAAGGCCTAAGCAGGGCTTTGCCTCGTTGTTTTTCACCCAAAGAGCCTTTCTACAAGGCTCTTTGCCGGTTTTTGCGGAGCCTCTCGCATGCGTCGTGTCGTCATTACCGGTGTCGGTCTTGTTTCCCCGCTTGGAAACAATGCCGCAGACAGTTGGAATGCCCTTTTAGCAGGAAAGTGTGCTGTCGGCTTGACATCCTCGTTTGATACGAGCGCTTTTTCGTGCAAGATCTCAGCTGAAATTAAAAACTTTGATCCGGCAACGGCTCTCGGAATCAAAGACGCCCGTCGCTTTGAGCTTTACACGGCCTATGGAATTGCTGCCGGCACCGAGGCTTTAAACGACGCCGGCATTCACTACGAAAGCGACGATCCGCAAAGCGAACGCGCCGGCTGTTTGATCGGATCCGGCATCGGCGGACTTACGACGAAGTGCCGCGATTATGCAAACTATCTGACGGATGGTCCTCGGCGCTTTACTCCTTTCGTCGTCCCGGCATCGATTATTAATTCGACAAACGGCAAGCTTTCCATTCTTCAAAATCTGAAGGGCCCGAACCTTGCGATCGGAACGGCCTGTGCCACCGGTCTTCATTGCATCGGTGAAGCGGCTTGGATGATCCTTCGCGGCGATGCCGATGTCATGGTCGCCGGCGGAACGGAAAGTCCGATTCATCCGGCCGGTATCGGCGGTTTCGACAACATTCACGCACTGTCTCGTCGAAATGATGCTCCGGAGCGAGCCTCCAGGCCTTTCGATAAAGATCGCGACGGTTTTGTGCTCGGCGAGGGAGCAGGGGTTCTTGTTTTAGAGGACTATGATCACGCCAAAGCACGAGGCGCTAAGGTTTACGGCGAACTTGTCGGATACGGATTGTGCTCGGATGCCTATCACTTTACGGCTCCCAGTTGCAACGGCGCTGTCCGTTGCATGCGCATGGCACTGAACCGAGCCGGCATTGCTCCGGAGAAAGTCGATTTTGTCAATGCCCACGGAACCTCGACCCCGACAGGAGACATTAGCGAGGCGCAGGCCATCCGAGAAGTGTTCGGTTCTCATGCGGACAAACTGACAGTCACTTCCACCAAGGGAGCTACCGGTCACGCTCTTGGCGGTGCCGGCGGTATCGAAGCCGTTTTTACCGTTCTTTCGATCCGGGATCAAATCATCCCGCCGACGCTTAATCTGGAAAATCAAGACCCCAATTGCCCGATCAACGTTTGCGCCGGAGCGGCTTGCCGAAAGCCGATTGACTTCGCCATGAAGAACAACTTCGGCTTCGGCGGAACCAATGCAACGTTGATTTTCAAGCGTCTCGAACAGTAATCAGAAAAGACCTAGATTCGGACCATTAACGCGCTTGACGCAACGAAAGAGGATTTCGCCTTCAAATCCCTTGTCTTTTTCGTGCGTCACAGCATCCAAAGGCATCATTTCAAGACCTTTTTGCCGGCAGACCTGCTGAGCGCGTTCAATCTGTTGGTCACGAAAACGACCATATACGCTTTGCCAAGGCTCATACAAATACAGTTTGTATTCGTTGTACTGCAACTCCGTCACTTTCTGTGTTCTGCCCTCGTAAGAGGAACACCCGGACAAAAGAGTCGCCGCAACCAGGGCGGAGAAGATTCCGAATTCAATAGCTTTACATTTTCTTTTCATCATGAGTCGACCCTAAGTTTTCAGAGGAGCAGACGTTGAAATAAAGGGGATCGATCGGCAGCACAAAATGCTCTGCCTCACACAACCCGCTATCGGTATTGATTGAAAACGCCTCATCGAGCAACCCAATTTTACTGTAGCCCAGGGCGTGTTTTTGCGCGTTCTCTCTGCTTTTTTCATCCCGACAAACAAAGAAGGCCGAGTGTTTTCCGTTCATCGTCATCCGTAACGGAATTTCCTTTTTGTTCGTATCGAGAGCGTAGGAAAATTGCCCCAGTGAAAAAGCGTCCTTTAAAGCCGTGTAAAGCGCATTCTCTGTGAACACATGAAGCGTTTCTCGGTCAGACAGATCCGACCGAGACAGCCAAAGCGCTAAGCCGGGAGCGTTCCAATACAGTTTCTTTCGAACCGAAAGACGCCGTTTTCCGCTGTAGTCAACCGGATTGATGAGATCGAAAACTCCGAATGACTCAAGTAGCTGCGCCCATCGTCTTCCCGTGGCCTGACTGACTCGAGCGCAATCGGACACTCGCGTCCAATTCACCGGTTTTGCCGTATAGCGAGCGGTTTCCCGAAGAAAATCAAAGAAAAGACCTTCTTCTTGGATCTTTGAGCCGCTTAAAAGCATTTCTGAAAAGAACGCTTTAAACCAACCGTCCCAATACTGAGCAGAACTGACTTGTGCCTTAACCCCGCTTGCTCGAATCGACGTTGAAAGATCGCTGTGAGAAAAACGAAGTTTTTGCGGTATCGCCGAGGAATTCTCTGTTTGAAGGACTTCAGCCGCCCGAGGCAACGGAGTACGGGTAATGGTGCAGCGAATATCGGCTTTCCCGAGAAGGGCAAGCAGTTCCTGCAATCGACTTTCTCCAAAACAGCCGGCACAACGCAGTTTCGCTTCCGGATACTGGACTAAAAAATCCACCGCATTGCGAAAGAAATCTGCCCTTAAATGAGCCGAACCGATGAGACGGGGAGCAACATAAAGTTTAAAGAACTCGGTCGGACTCGCATCATAAAGACGGGATACATAAATGTTGTGCATGTCGCTTTCGGAAGCGACATCCGCAACGGAAATCCCGGCTTCGGAAGCCTCAACGAAAAGTCGCGCATCATCGGGCATCATTGGTTATGCCTCGACGCAAAAGCGCACGCTTACGAAGATAATCCGCCAGAACAAGATAAACGATCGCTTGAGCCAAAAGAATCCAAACAGAACTGCTCACAGAGCCGAGTGCGGCTCCGTTTTGGCTCACGGCAATCATCGCCTCAATTCCCGGGGTTGACGGGAAAAGGAACGATGTTGCCTTCGCAAGGGGACCAAATCCTGTATTCGGGTAGATGGCTCCCGACAAAAAGACGGCCGGAGCCGAGGTGACGACCATGCACTGCGCAAAATAGGCGTTGGAGTTCAAAAGAAACGTCAGACACACGCCGAGAGCAACAATCGCCACGAGAACAAGCGACATGACAAGGAGCGTTGCCGGGAAATTTTGCATGGTTGAAAATTCAAACGCAGAGAACACCAATCCCTCCGCGTAGCAGAACCAGATGAAACCGAACAGCACAAATCCGAGCAAACAGGATGCAAATGTTTTGCGTTCTTTCAAGAACTGGTGTGTATAGGCATCGATTCGAGGCTTGGCCAACCATCCGCCGACCGTCATACCGATGCACATAAAAAGAACTGCCTGCAAAATAACGGGGCCGACAACGGGAACCGTGTAATTGGCGTAACCGGCAATCGAGTTAAACAGATTTTGATCGACAAGCACAACCGGCGGATTCGACAGAGCTTTGATCCTTGAGAGCGGGAGACCCGCACGATTCAGATTCATCGCAAGCGGCAACTTTGCTTCGTCGAGGGTAACGGAAAGGGCAGCGGCTTGAACCGCACGAGCCTTAACCGTGTAAAACCCGTTGACGGTGACAGCAATCGTTACGGGCTTGCCCGAGAGCAGATACTTTTCAAAATTCCTCGGAATTTCAATGACAGCACTAACTGCTTCGCGTTGATAAAGATCCATTGCTTTTAAGGGATCCGCTTCTTCAGCAACGATTTTAAGCGCCGGAAGACTCCGAAAACGTTCAATGGCATCTCGGGAAGTTGCCGACCGATCGGAATCAACGACAACGCATTCGATTCCGGTCACAGTCTGGTGCAGATAAGGCCAAGCGTAAAAGAAGCAATAAAACGCAATAGCAAAAATATAAATAACACAGGTTTCCGGAGAGAAAATCCCTCGCTTGACCCCCTCAAAAATCGTTGCAAAGCATCCTTTTGGAAGGCCTTCATCCCTGTCTTCTTGTTCGGGTTCTGACTCTTTTCGCATCCAACCGGCAACACGCCTTGGAAAAACAAGAAGTCCGATAATCAAGGGGATAAGAACAAACAAGACCTGAACGAATAACAGATAAAGTGAGTGCGACAGGGGACTTCCGAGCACCCATTCGGCCGATTGGATGCGAAAGAACCACGTCAGCGGCAAGAGCATTCCGAGAACATTGGCCGCCGCATCCATCGAATCCAACGGATAGGAAAATCCCGTAAAGGGAAGGATCGGAGCGCAGTAACCGATCGCCACGGAGATGGCAATAATCCAAAGCGGAGAGCAAGCAACAAAAGCTAAGGCAAAAGCCGCCATGGATAACACCAACAAAACGGCGCCCAAGGCCCAAATCAGGGCGCTGCCCTCCGGGGCATAACCGAGGAAACCAGAAAACCAAGCAACGTAACCCAATGCACAGAAGCAATAAAAAGTTAGCCAGGGAAGGGCTTTCCCCATCAGTTTTACGCGAACCGAAGAAACTCCTCCGAAAACGCTCCTGCAACGCTTTTCTCGCCATTCTCGGGAAAAAACACCGACCATGGTCAGAATGACACTTAACGCAAACACGCAGGGAACAAGGGTGCTTAAGAGAAACGGGGCATAGTTAAAGTTGGAATTTCCCGGAACAAAAACATCCACCGTCAGCGTTTGAAAAGCCGCTTCGCTGCCCTTCGTGCCGCCTGAGCCGCTTAAGTAAGGAGCAACAATGCCCACGAGTTTGGAACTGAGAGCTGACTTAATGTCAATTTCCAGCGTCGTTGCAATCGCGTAGTAACTCTTTGCAAACGAAAGCTCGATGGCGCTTTCACCGGTTCGCGCCAAGAGGTGAGCGGTCCAGTCATTGGGAATCAGAACGCTGGCATAGACCTTCCCGGCCTTCATTGCTTCGAGAGCCGCCGCCTTGTTTTCAAACATCTCCACTTTCACAGACGGGACGCTTTGCAAGGTCGTGACGACTTCGCGGCTAATCGAAGAGCGATCCAAATCAATGACGGCAACCGGCAAACTGCGCATCAAGCCGCTTGCGAAAATCGAGGCAAGCACGCAAACAAGCACAAGAGGCCAGATAATGCCCGTAAAGAAAAGCGCCGGACGTTCAAAAAGCTCTCGAATCTCTGTCAGAGCAGCCTCGGCAATGTCCCGGATTGATCCCATACCGATTCATTACCGTCTGACGATAACGCTCATGCCGGGACGCAGTCCCTTAACAGGCTGCTCAGCTCGAGCCCTGACTTCAAATGTGCGCATGTCGTAGCCGCTTGACTGCTTGGTTGACCGCCAAGTGGCGTAGTCAGCTCTCGGACTGATGTAATAAATCTTAAATGGGACATCCGAGGCAGAAAGCGCAGGGATTTCAGCCGTCAGGATCTTTCCCATAGCGATTTCAGGCATTTCATCTTCTCGGATATTGAAAACAACCCATTGATCAGAAAGATCCACCAGCGTAACAAGCGGAAAACCCGCACTCGTCACTTCGCCGGCCTCAAGAACAATACGGGACACTTCTCCCGAACGGGGCGCTTTAACTTGTGCTTCCCCGGCTAGGCTCATCACCTCGGACACGCCTTTTTCGGCCTGACGAGCCAATGCATCGGCAGCGACCTTTTCATCGGCGCGCGCTCCGGCCAAAGCCATGTCGTATTGGCTTTTTGCAGCCAGACGCGCATTGACTGCATTGTCAAGCGCCGCTCGAGCTTCGTCGTGTTTTTGTGCTGAAATGAGTCCTTCCTTAAAAAGAGAATCCACGCGGGCAAAACTCTTTTTCGCCAACGTTGCCTGGGCATCGGCTCGCTCAAACTGCGCCTTGGCGGCCTTTAGTTGTTCGCTGCGAACGCCTTCATGAACGAGACGAGACTGAGCCTGGGCGGCATCGCTTTGCGCCTGAACCTGCCCGAGTTTGGCAGAGATTTCAGGAATATCGATTTCCAGCAGGACGTCTCCGGCTTTAACGCTGTCGCCCTCACGAATGTTGACCTTGGCAATACGTCCGGGGATCTTTGCCGACACATTGATGACCCGTGCCTCGGTCTGTCCCTGAAAGGGCGGAAGCGTCGGGTGTGTGGCCAACCAGAGTCCGTAGACGACAAGAGCCAGTGCCACGGCAAGGACAAACCAAAGAATCTTTTTGACGGATGAAGAAAGTTGCAGACTCATGACTTACTTCTCAATAAAATTATCTTTACGGTTGAAAGAGGCGACAAAGTCGTCTGCCGTTCCGCAGACAGCGTTCAATGTAGCCCAAGAGACGACAAATTGGTAAGCAGACACTCGACGCGTGATTTCTGCACCGAGAAGTTGCGTGCGTGCTTCGCTTAATTCAACGGCCGTGCACAGCCCTTCCTCGAAAGCTCTTTGGCGCAAGCGCAAATTTTCTCGAGCCAATTCAAGGGTTGAGAGCGTCAGCAAATACTGATCTTGTGTTTGACGGGTCCGCAAATAAGCGGTTTCAACGGCCTGTTCAATTTGGTTTTGAGCTTCCTGGATGCCGGCAGAGGCCTTGTCAACCAAGGCTCTGGCCGAGGCAATGCTCTCGTTTCTGTCTTTGTTGTCCCAAAGCGTGAACTTTACGCCGATGCCGGCCACCCAGTCGGGTTCCGTAACAGACAGATAGTGCTTGATCGCATTTCCTTGGGCAAAAGCATAAACCTGCGGAGCCCATGCGGCCTTTGCTGCCTTTACTCCCTGTTCGGCCTGAAGTCGTTTGGCACGAATCGAACGCAGGGCGGGGCTACCGAGTGCGGCTTTGGTTTTCCAGTCCTGCAAATTACCGACAGAACCGGAAAGAACAAAGAGGGGAGTCGTCAGTTTCCCGAGCGTCTCTTCATGCAAAAGCCGCATCAAATCATTCTCTGCGATCTTGACGTCTGTTTCGCTGGCAATGAGTTCCTGCGCCGATTTGTCGCGGTCAACCGCAACGGCCATGCTTTCAAGACGGCTGACGGATCCGGTTTGCTTCATGCGGTTGGCGCGGCGCAGTTCTTCGTTTTGCTGATCCAGCATGGATTGACGCAATTGCAAAACAGATCGAGCCAACTGAACCCCGAAATATTTTTGCGCCAGCGTGATGTCAAGCCGATCGCGCGCGGCCTGCTCATCTTCGCGGGCTTCCGTCACAGAGGCTTCGCTTGCGGCAATTTTGGCGCTGATCGCACCTCCCATGTAAATCGGCAATTCGATGCTACCGATCACTCTGGGTCCGTAAAGATCTTGGGAAAACTGCAACGGGACAGAAATCGGCGGAATCGGGAGCCCGGGACCTAAATTAATCTGTTTTTGTCCGAGATCCACATCCTTACTGCCCCACAAATGACGAAATTCGGCCGTCACTTTCGGACCGTGAAGACTGCGCAGACTCTCTGTTTCGTGCTCTCTGCGAGCTGTTTCAGAACTGTTTATCCGTAATACATCACTCCTATCGCGAACAAGATCGCGAGCCGAGGAGTAGTCAAGAGGCGCGACCTGCGCACAAACCACATCACAGGCAAGGCATGAGATCAGACCTGAAACTAAAAACAACTGTCGATTCATAGCAATTCTGTATTAAAAAGCCGTCCACCGAATTTTAAAAATCGGAGCCAAACCTTCAAAATATCTGCGGTAAGTTTCCGTTTCAAAGAAGACGTGTATTTAAACACAAATTGACGCTTTCAGTCACTATGTTGTTACAAAGGCATACAACCCTAGGGTTTCTCTGATACCCTGTCCAAAGATAGTGCTCCGGCAAGATCGGATCAGCAAAGCAAGAAATCTCGTGTAAAATGGGCGCCCTGCCGAAGGTTGCCCGGGTGACGAAATTGGTAGACGTAGCGGACTTAAAATCCGCAGCCTTCTGGCGTACGGGTTCAATTCCCGTCCCGGGCACCAGGCCTTCTCTGAACATTTCCCCGTTTATTTCCAGCCAAAGACCTTCGTCACTCGAATTGTATGTCCGAAAGACGAGAACTATTTCCTTTGAGTTGATTCAATTTTTTGCTTAAACGGACTGTTTTCCGGCTCAATACAACGGTCTATCGACAAATAGTCAGCCAGTTCCTTGTCGCCCGCTTTGCGTGCTGCGTCAGCAGGACTTTCCGAACGGAAATTGCACAGATCCCGATATGCCCCGGCTCGCATCAGCGTCATGACAGTCTTTCGGTGCAACCCGCGTGCCGCCATATATAAAGGCGTCACTCCCGCATCCGTTCGAACATTGACGTTTGCCCCTTTGGCGATTAAAAATTGAACAATCGCTTCATGTCCGTTTGTCGCCGCGTAGTGCAGGGGACTCCAACCGATGGACTTCTGCAATGCCGCACCCTTTTCGAAAAGCGTTTTCGTCAGATCCATGTCCCCGCTAAACGCGGCCAACATCAGAGCCGTTTCGCCGTAGTCGCTGCTCATATTAACGTCGATATTCGGCTGTTCAAGAAGAATCTCCACCAATTCCGAATGTCCGAGACGGATCGCCCGAACCAGTGCCGGATCACCTTCTTTGACCATCTGATTCGGAGAGAGTCCGTCAGCCAGCAGTTTTTTGACGACACTGACTCTGTCTTGCTCAACGGCCTCTGAAAAACGCAACTGCGAATCGGTAAACACCCGCACTTCGCCAAGAGAGGATTTCGCTGCAACATTCGATCCTGCTAATGAACAAACAGACAGAGCAAATAAGACAGAAAGAACTGATTTCGTGAAAAGTTTCAAGGAAATTTCTCCTAAATCCGAAAGAAATGAAGAGCATTCTCTGTCGTTATTTTTGCGACAGTTTCAAGGTCGATTTCTTTGACCGATGCGATTGTGCGGGCAACTTCGACGACATAGCTCGGCTCATTCCGTTTTCCTCGATACGGAACAGGGGCCATGTAGGGGCAATCCGTCTCAATCATCAGATTTTCAAGCGGAATTTCCCGGGCAATGCGGCGTAAATTTTCAGCATTTTTGAATGTCAAAACACCCGTAAAGGAAATCATTCCGCCGGCATCTGCGCACGCTTTGGCCGTTTCCATATCGCCGGCAAAGCAATGCAGAACAAAACCGACGTCGCCGGCTTTTTCTTCCTTTAAAAGCGCCAGTGCATCGCCTTCGGCCTCTCTGGCGTGTACAACGATGGGTTTCCCAAGAAGCTTGGCAGCCTCAATGTGCATGCGAAACCGTTCTTTTTGCCAAGAAAGATCACCGCTGCACCAATGATAATCGAGGCCGGTTTCTCCGACTGCCACGATTTCCGGAGCCGAACAGACCGAACAGATCTCGTCAACGCTTGTCTCTTTGACGTCCTCGTATTCCGGATGCAGAGCCCAGGCGGCATAAAGGAATCCGGGATTTTCTCGCGCCAAACGAAGCACAGGATCAATCTCGTTTCGCTCGCAGCCGAGAACAAGAGCCCCGATAAGGCCGGCGCCTTTCATCCGTTCAATAACGGCGGCTCGATCCGAGTCGAATTGAGAGGCATTGATGTGACAATGGGAATCAAAAAAGCAGGGCATGAATCACCAAGTTCCTAACAGCGTGACATTGTATCCGATGCATTCTTTGGTAACATGAAATCTCAACATTCGAATGGGGGAGGGTTTATGCCTTTCGTTAATATCAAAATCACGGGCGGGGAGCATCCCGCAACAACCGAACAGAAAGAGCAACTGATTGCAGGGGCAACCGAGTTGCTTGTGAAAGTCCTCGGAAAGAATCCGGCGACAACAGTTGTCGTCATTGAAGAGGTTCCGATGGAAAACTGGGGCATCGGAGGCACATCGAGAGCCGCACAAGAAAAAGCGAAAAAAGAGGCTACTTCAAAATAAGCAAAGGCCCGCGGGCCGGGTCAACTTCGGCCCAGCCCCAGCTGTCTTTACGATCTGCCCCAATTTCCCAACTCGGAAGAACAATGCGAGTGAGTTGCTTTCCGGAATGTACAGCCGGGCGGTGCGTGTGTCCGTGAATCACGTAACAGCACTCCAGTGCGCTGGCGCATTCTTCGACAACCGCCTCCACCACATCCATCTGTTCTTGGGTTTTCTTCTTTTTATGAAGAATCGAAGTTCGCCGGGCTTTAAGCGCCCAAAAAATTCGCGTCCAAAGTTTCATGGAAAACGCTTTTCTCTGAAACTCTTCTGAACGAGAAAGCGTGCGAAAATTTTGATAATCCGTATCGAGTGTGCACCACTCATCGCCGTGAGCGATGAGAATGCGGTGACCGGCTGCCGTCACGGCAATCGAACTGCGAACGAGCGTGGCGCCGGAACGCTCTGCGAAATCCTCTCCCAATAACACATCACGATTTCCCTGCATGAGGTAAACCTTGTGACCGGCCTCAGCATAACGACGCAATGCTCGGGAAACAGGCAACGCGATGAAACTCGAATCATCTCCGACCCAGAATTCGAAGAGATCGCCGAGAATAAAAAGTTCTTTAAAACGAGGCGCTTCCTCGCGCAAGAATTGGAAAAACCGCCTTGCTGTGCCGATCTTGCGCCAAGAGAGGTGAAGATCGGCGATAAAAACCGGGTTTTCCAACGGCTCGATCGCGGAAACGCCGCATTCACACGGGAGTTTCATCGCTTTTCACGTTACCTTCAGGCAATGATTTCAGCCTTTTCAATGACAATGTCGTCATTGGGAACATCGTCGTACCAGCCGACGCGACCCGTGCGAGCGACGGCAATGGCATCCACGACGTCAAAGCCGGCGACCACCTTTCCGAAAACCGCATAGCCATAACCCTGGGCATTCGGACTTCTGAAATTCAAAAAGGCATTGTCCGCCACATTGATGAAAAACTGACACGTGGCCGAATGCGGATCACTCGTGCGAGCCATTGCAATCGTGTACTTGTCGTTAGCAAGTCCGTTGGCCGCTTCGTTTTGAATCGGATCCTTTACGTCATCCTTTTGTTTTAAGCCGCGAAGGAATCCGCCGCCCTGGATCATAAATCCCTTGATCACTCGGTGAAAAATCGTTCCGTCGTAAAAGCCGGAGGCGACATAGTTTTCAAAGTTTTCGCAGGTCACGGGCGCTTTCTCTTTATTGAGTTCAATATCGATAACGCCCTTATTCGTTGTCAAGCGGATCATTCTTTACTTCCTTTTGTTATCAATCATTCGGATCGATTTAATCACGACGGGAGTCACAGGGACATCCGAGTAGCCGCTGTTTCGTCCCGTACGGACGATCGAGATTTTGTCAACAACATCCATTCCCTTGACGACACGGCCGAAAACGGCATACCCCCAACCATCGTGGCTGTTGTTCGCATCCAGGAATTCATTGTTGACGGTGTTAATAAAAAATTGACTGGTTGCCGAATGCGGTTCGCTCGTACGAGCCATCGCAACGGTTCCCCGACGATTCGATTCGGTTCCGCGTGCCTCATTGACGATTTTCGGATCCGTTTCTTTTTGCTTCATATCCGGCGTAAACCCGCCGCCCTGAACCATGAATCCGTCAATCACGCGGTGGAAAATCGTGCCGTCGTAAAAGCCCTTGTTGACATAATTGACAAAATTGCGCACCGTCACAGGGGCGCGGTTGGCATCCAAACGGATGTCAAAACTGCCGAGAGTCGTATCGACCCGAGCCACAAGAGGGGACGCGGCCGCATAGAGCGGCGTCTGAAAAAGCAAAAGCGTCGAGGCTGAAGCAAACAAGAATAAACGAAGACGATTTTTCATATTGGTTTCATTTCTCTTTTAAGACAGATTCCAAAGCAGTCGCGCGCTTGGCTGCCGAGCGCGAACCATTTCGTGCCGCAATTTTCAAGTTCGAGAGGGCTCGAGTCAGATAGAGGCTGCCGAGATTTTCCCGAGCCGTCGCATAACTCGGGCGTAAGGCCACGGCTCGTTCGAGCAACTCCTGAGCCCGATCAAAATCACCGGCCTTCGTCACAATTCTGGCCAAATTGTTGTACGCTTCCGGAATTTCCGGATAGGTCTTAATAAAGGCTTCGAGTTCTTCCTTGGCCAGATCATCCTGACCGGAACGCTCAAAAAGAACGCATTTTTGGAAACGAAGCTGCGCGGAAAGCGGATTCTTTTCTAGTCCTTCTTCAATATAGGAAAGCGCCTTTTCGAAATTTTTCTCGAGAATCAACCGCTCGACGGCTGCCGGATACTGCTCGGCGGTCAACTCA
The DNA here is from genome assembly GCA_964509205.1 of uncultured Sutterella sp. Lineage (GTDB taxonomy): Bacteria > Pseudomonadota > Gammaproteobacteria > Burkholderiales > Burkholderiaceae_F > Duodenibacillus. Next base: position 85,120 of record CAZDVW010000002.1, read on the forward strand.
ACGGCCGGATTATCGAGATCAACAGCGCCATGGGCATAAAAAGGAATGCCGCCTGCCAGAAAGAGTGCCAAAACAGATGCAGAAAAACGATGACTCATCAAGGGCATTTTCAACGGAAAATCATGTACGGATGTTTTAAAACGGAGTTGTCATTTTACCGTAATACACACGCCAAACAACGATCAAGCGCTTGCCTTAAGGTAAGAAAATCTTTCCTCATCGAATCCGACAAATACCGTCAAACGACTGCGAAAGCAGTACAATTCAAAAGTTTTTGATTCGCAAGGGCTTTTCAAGGCATTCCTTGCGGTCATACGGTCGACACAGGACAATCCAAGCCAATCTCGGAGTGTTTGTTCAGGCTTAGACGGGGTTCGTTCCTTCTGTGAGGGATATTGAATCCAAAAAGCACGAATCGAGCAAAGAGATCATCGGGGTGCCTGATGAGAGGGCGGAGTTCTTTGTTTTTAAAGCAAAGAGCGTGTCTGTGGTTTCATTTATTTTTATTGTTTTGACGCCTGAATTATGTCTTTGTCCATCTACTCCACGCTCACAAAAGAGATTGCTCCCTTTAAACCGATTCGGGAAGGGAAAGTCGGCATGTATGTTTGTGGCGTTACCGTGTACGACTACACGCACATCGGTCACGGCAGGACCTTCGTTGCCTTTGACGTCATTCGTCGCTGGCTAGAGGCCTGCGGCTATCAAGTCACGTTTGTTCGCAACGTGACCGACGTTGACGACAAAATTATTCGCCGAGCCGCTGAAAGAGGGATCAGCACCAAGGAGCTGACTGATCAATTCACGGCTGCCATGCAAGAAGACATGCTCGCCCTCGGCTGTCTGGCGCCAACCTACGAGCCGCGTGCCACCGAATTCATTCCGCAGATGCTTGCGATTATCGAAAAGCTTGAGAAAAACGGGCTCGCCTACCAAGCCTCGGACGGGGACGTGGATTTTGCCGTCAGAAAATTTAAAGATTACGGGAAACTTTCCGGAAAGAGTCTTGACGATCTGCTCTCGGGAGCCCGAGTCGGCGTGGCCGATGCCAAACGCGATCCGTTGGACTTCGTTCTTTGGAAGCATGCCAAACCCGGAGAACCGCAGTGGCCGTCCAAGTGGGGCGCCGGCCGCCCGGGCTGGCACATTGAGTGTTCAGCCATGAGTTGCTTTTATTTAGGAGAGAACTTCGACATTCACGGCGGCGGTCCTGACTTGATCTTCCCGCACCATGAAAATGAAATTGCACAAAGCGAAGGAGCGCACGGCCACGGATTTGCCAATATTTGGATGCATTCGGGACCGCTTCGCGTTCGCGCGGCCGACGGCACTGAGGAAAAAATGAGCAAATCCCTCGGCAACTTCTGGACCATTCGAGATGCTTTGAAAGAAACAAACGGCAAATACGGTGACGGAAACGGCAACGAAACGCTTCGTTTCTTCCTCTTAAGAAGCCACTACAGAAGCCCCATCAGCTTCAATCCCGGACTGATCGAAGATGCCCACAAGGGTTTGACGCGCCTTTACAGCGCCCTGCAAGAAACGACGCCGGCTCCCGATTGCGAGCTGGATTGGACGGAAACCTATGCCGAACGCTTCAAGGCGGCAATGGATGAAGACTTTAATACCCCGCAGGCCGTCGGCGTTCTCTTTGAACTTGCCGCTGAAGTCAACCGCACGCACGACTCGAAGCTTGCGGCACAGTTAAAGAACCTCGGCGCCATCCTCAATATTTTCCGTTGCTCTCCGGCCTCCTTCTTAAAAGGATCCACGGTCGGACTCGATGAGGCATCGATCAACGCCAAAATTGCCGAACGAGCGGCAGCCAAGGCAAACAAAGACTGGGCAAAAGCAGATTCCATCCGAAAAGAACTGACAGAGGCCGGAATCGTTCTTGAAGACCGTGCAGGCGTGACGACATGGAGACGTGCATAAAACTTGTTGCCTGGTGGGATAAAGCGCTTTTGCATCTTCAAAGCGAACCGCATTTTCTTCCCATCATTGCCGACAGTCAGGGAGAAGGGCTTTGCCAAAGCCCTGATCTCTTTCGGTCTATGGCCCGAGCCGTCTGCGGGCAACAAGTCAACGGAGCCGCTGCCGAGCGACAGATCCAACGCGTTGCCGCCGCTGCCGCACATACCGGAAAATCGCATTTAGCCGAAGGGATTCTGGCGCTTGATAAAGCGGGGCTGAAAGCATGCGGCCTTTCTCCGACAAAACTCAGCGCTTTATTGGGGCTTGCACAAGGATACCTTCAGGGAGAGCTTACCTGCGCGGCTCTTAACGGACTGACAGACGAAGAAATCCTTAAAAAACTTACGCGAATTTCAGGCGTCGGCCCTTGGACGGCCAATATGGTGCTCTTATTTGGTTTAGGGCGTCCCGACGTTTTTCCGATCGGAGACTACGGACTTCGAGAATCCGGGAAAACAGTCTTCGGTGATCTCGATACAATGCTCGAACGAAGTGAGAATTGGCGACCGTACAGAAGTGCGGCGACATGGCTTTTGTGGCGCAATCGGTCAAAAACTCCGATACAGTACTGACACTTTTCCTTCCTCTCGAATGCTATGAATAAGCTTACGTATTTTGATTTTGAAGAAGATCTCAAGGTCATTCATTCCCAAATTGAGAGTCTTGAGCAAGACGACACACTCAATGAAAAAGAAAAAAAACGCCGCTGTGCTCAGTACGAACGCTCCTATGCCAAAAAGCTCTCGGAGATTTATGCTCATCTGACGGATTGGCAAATCGCACAGCTTGCCCGCCACCCGGCAAGGCCGTACACGCTCGATTACATTGATGCCATTTTCAGTGATTTCACAGAACTGCACGGCGACCGCGAGTTCGCCGATGATCCGTCCATCGTCGCCGGGCTTGCACATCTTGGCAAACACGCCGTTGCCGTCATCGGACACCAAAAGGGGCGAGACACCAAAGAACGCACAAAACGCAATTTCGGCATGGCCAAACCCGAGGGCTTTCGAAAAGCGCTTCGAGTCATGAAACTGGCAGAAAAATTCGGTCTTCCCGTCATCAGTTTCGTTGATACCCCTGGGGCGTACCCTGGAATCGGTGCGGAAGAGAGAAATCAAGCTGAGGCCATCGGCCGCTCCATCTATGAGTTGTCGCGCCTGAAGGTTCCCGTCATCAGCGTTGTAATCGGCGAGGGCGGATCCGGCGGCGCTCTGGCGCTTGCTGTTGCCGATATCGTCATGATTTTGCAGTACGCGGTTTACTCCGTGATCAGTCCCGAGGGCTGTGCCTCCATTCTGTGGAAGGATGCGGCCAAGGCTCCGCAAGCGGCGGAATCGCTTTCCATGACGGCTCCGAAACTTTTAAAGTTGGGACTCGTTGACAAAATCATTTCCGAACCGCTCGGCGGCGCCCACCGAGATCCGGCATTGATGGCGCTCACCTTAAAGAAGGCACTTCTCGACCAACTCCTTGCTTTATTGTCTTTCTCAACGGACGACCTTCTCAAACGCCGCGCGACGCGACTCTCTTTGTACGGAAAGTTCCGAGAAGTTCCGTTGGAAAAAGAAGAAACTGCAAAGCCGATGCCTCAGGAGCCGGAAGCAGTCTCCGTCAGTGAACCTGAAAAAGAGCCGGCAAGTCAACAACAGGTTGCGGAAGAGCCGGCTAAGAAAGAGAAGAAAACCGCCCAAAGCCCTGCACTGAAAAAACGGACAACGGCGGCAACAAAAACGAGAAAGAAGACTGCGGCGAAAACGGCCGGCAAGAAAGCAACCGCTAAAAAGACGACTTCCAAGAAGGCCGCAAAAGAAGAAAAGCCAAACAGTAAATGACCGAGACAGGAAAAGAAAAAATGCTCAAGAAGTCCGCGGGCAAGCCAAGCCGCAGTACACCCAAAAAACTGACTGAGGCCTTTCTGGCTGCCGTGCGCGACGTTGCTCAAAAACACTCGCAAAGCGAGACTTCCGATTTTTCTCTCCATGCCGTAAATCCTGTGCACATCCTGATCGCGTATTCGGGAGGACGGGATTCGAGCGCGCTTCTTCACACGGCGGCCAAGTGTTTCCATAAGGCAGGGCAGTCTGAAATTGCCTCCGTGACGGCCGTTTACATCAACCACGGTCTCTCGAAAAACGCCGAGGACTGGGCCGAACACTGCCGAACCGAATCGGCTCGATTACGCCTGCCGTTTCGCGCCGAAACCGTCTATGTTCCGAAAACAAGTCCCGACGGCATTGAAGCGGCCGCTCGGCAAGCGCGCTACCGCGCACTGTTTCGGATTGCGCGCGAGATTCGAGCCGACGCCATATTCACGGCGCATCATTTGGACGATCAACTCGAAACCTTCCTGATTCAGTGGATGCGGGGAGCCGGGCTCGACGGACTATCGGGACTTGCGACATCCAGACCCCTGACGCCATCGGCATCAGACGGCGTGATGCTGTGCCGCCCTTGGCTTTCGATCACGCGCAATGAGATCAATACCTACGCCGCTCGATCCCATCTGAACTTCATTGAAGATGAAAGTAACGGCGACAACCGTTTTTTACGCAATCTCATCCGCAATGACGTCTTTCCGATCCTTGAGCAAGCACGCCCGGGGTGGAAAGAAGCGGCCTTTCGTTCCGTCGGTCTCATCGCTCAGGCCTCGCACGTTTTAAAAGAACTCTCGATTGAAGACACGCAGACGGCCCTTGCCGATGATGGAAAAGCACTTTCCATTGAAAAATTAAGGCGTCTGGCTCCGGAGCGTCAGGCACTCGTCGTCCGTCACTGGCTCGCAGAGGGCGGCATTCGCTTTCCGAACAAAGCCAAGCTCGAAGAGACGCTGCGGCAAATTCGAGAGTCCTGTACCGACACGAAGCTTGCTATCCGATTCGAATCCAAAGAAATGCGCCGTTGGGGAGACAAACTGATTCTCACCGACTCGACGGTCAAACGACACTGCGATGCACTCGAGGTCGCACTTCATTGGAACGGAGAGAAACGCCTCAGTATTCCGGCCTGGAACGGCGTTCTCTGCTTTGAACAGTGTGCGGCATCCGAGCCCGGTTTTGATGCGGAACTCTTAAAAAAGGGCACGCTTCGCATTCGCGCTCGGCAAGGCGGAGAGAAACTGAAGCTGCATCCGTTTCGTCCGAGCCGAAATCTGAAACATCTTTATCAAGCCGCCGACATTCCGAGTTTCGAGCGGGAAAAACTTCCGCTTGTGTGGCTTAACGAAACGCTTCTTTTTGCCGCCGGTCTCGGAGCGGACGTTCGGCTCTATGCTGATGCAGAATTGATACAAAATCGAATCCGTTTCGTATGGATCCCCGATAAATCCTTGCTTGATTAAAGTTTTTTGAGCAGAATCACCCTCTGTTGACCCCGATTCGTGAAAGGTTTCCGGGTTCGTTCGTTAATTCTTTTTGATTAATGGAGGAAACCTATGCACGAATTAACTGCATTTGTTTCTCAAATAAACAGCATTCTTTGGGGCCCGTTCTGCCTCATTCCTCTGCTTGTCGGCACCGGCATCTACTTTACGTTAAAGCTTCGTTTTGTTCAGGTTCGACGCTTCTCGCGCGCCGTGCGCTATGTTTTCCGCAGCGTCAAAATCTTCGGCAAAAAGGCCGACGGCTCCGGCATGAGTTCGTTCCAGTCTCTTGCCACGGCGGTTGCCGCCCAAGTCGGAACCGGCAATTTAGCCGGCGTGGCCACAGCCTTGGCCATGGGCGGGCCCGGCGCCATCTTCTGGATGTGGCTTGCCGCCTTTTTCGGCATGGCAACCATTTTCGTCGAAGCCGTTCTTGCGCAGCGTTTTAAGTCTGTCGACGAAAAAGGGCATGTCACCGGAGGACCGGCTTACTACATTACAAACGGCTTACACTGCAAACCGCTTGCCGTTTTCTTTTCGATTGCCATCATCATTGCCTTAGGTTTTATCGGCAACATGGTTCAGGCCAATTCCATTGCCTGTGCCTTTGATTCGGCGTTCGGCATTACGCCCTGGGTTGCCGGCATCTTCATTGCCCTGATTGCTGCCTTTATCTTCATCGGCGGAATTCGGCGCATTGCCTCGACAACGGAAAAGATCGTGCCTTTGATGGCGCTTCTTTATCTGGTCGGCGGAACCTTTGTTTTAGTCAGTTTCTGCGATCAAATCATTCCGGCCTTCAAGATGATCTTCATCGGTGCCTTTGATCCGTCGGCGGCAACCGGCGGCATCATCGGAGCGAGCATCAAGGAGGCGATTCGCTACGGCGTGGCCAGAGGTCTTTTCAGTAACGAAGCCGGCATGGGCTCGACACCGCATGCGCATGCCGTTGCCAAGGTCGATCATCCGGCCAAACAGGGACTTGTGGCCGTCATCGGCGTTTTCTTTGACACCTTCGTGGTTCTGAACATGACGGCCTTTGTCATTCTTTGCACGGGCGTTCTTGACGGCAAGACGACCGGCATTGAGTTAACGCAGCATGCCTTTCAGACCGGACTCGGTTCCCTCGGATTCGGATTTGTTGCGATTTGCTTGTTTTTCTTTGCCTTTTCCACCATCATCGGCTGGTATTTCTTCGCTGAACAAAACGTGAAATATCTCTTCGGAACCCGTTGGATTCGACCGTATCAGTTCATTGTTGTCGGTTTTGTCTTCCTCGGATCTCTGCTTCAGGTCAATCTTGTTTGGGAGCTGGCCGATCTCTTTAACGGTCTGATGGTCATTCCGAACTTGATTGCCTTAATCGGGCTCGGCAAGATTGCCTCGAAGGCACTTGAAGATTACGACGAACACTACGATCCGGAAAACGATCATTTGCGTTAACCGTTTCGTTCGCTTCAATCGTCGAAAAAGCAACCTTCGGGTTGCTTTTTCATTGCGAGACGGGAAAAATGCGCTCTCAACGTGCGCAAAGGATGCTTTTTCCCATGAAAGACAAACTGACCGGTGATCTGTTTGCAACCGATTCCGAAGATGACTTAAGACAGGCTGCCGGCATCGATGAGGCAGGGCGGGGGCCTTTGGCCGGACCTGTTTTTGCCGCCGCCGTCATTTTGGATCCCGTTCGTCCGATTATCGGGCTCAGAGACAGCAAGAAACTGACCCCTGCCGAGCGCGAACGGCTCGCTCCGATCATTAAAGAACGATCGCTTGCCTGGAGCATTGCCTCGGCCAGTGTTGAAGAAATTGACCAATTCAACATTCTTCAGGCCACGTTTCTTGCCATGAAACGAGCCGTCTCGGGACTGAGCGTCACGCCATCGCTCTTACTGATTGACGGCAATCAGATGCCGAAGATGCCTTACAGAATCCGAACCGTGATCAAAGGAGATGACACCATTGCGGCTATCTCGGCAGCCTCCATTCTGGCAAAGACCGCTCACGATGCGCTTTTTCTGCAATACGCCGAACGCTACCCGGGCTACGGATTCGAATCGCACATGGGCTACGGAACCGCCGCACACATTGCGGCCATTAAGCAATTCGGAGTCCTTCCCATTCACCGAAAAACCTTTGAACCCATTGCAAGTCTTTTAAAAACAAACGGATTCTGAAAGAAAACTCTGTTTTCGAACGGCTTTCGCTTTGACAGAATTCCGTGCGAACTCAACGTATCACTCGGTTGCCTTCTCCCGAGAATCAGGGGAGTGACTGCCGATTTGGGTTAAAGACTGTTTCAATCTGTTTCGTGCCGAATTTTTTTTCACGAATCTGTGCAAAATCGCAACATCGACAACCTGTTCTTGGGGAGACAAAAACAATGAACTGCCAAAAATGGATTCTTCAGACTTCGGTGGCGGCGACTCTGACGGCTGTCACGTTTTGCTCGTTGGCCGCTCTTCCGGACGGAATGCGTACCGGAAAAGACGGCACCGTCGTCACAATCTCTGCGGAAGCAACGCTTTCGCAACCCAACGATGAAGCGACTGTGAATCTTTACTACACAGAGACCGGAAAAGAAGCGAGTACCGTCACAAAAAATGTCATCAACCGTACGAATGCGGGACTTGAAGCCTTGAAGAAACTCAACATAGCGGAGGCAAAATTTGAATCGACGCAATTGTCTTCCTGGCCGAAATATGTGACGAAGAAAAAGGGGGAGTCGGCGGTCATCGACGGCTGGCAAGTGCGTCAGAGCCTGCAGGTCAAGGTGAAAAATTCGGCCCAAGCCGCTCAGATCATTCAGGCGGCTCAAGCATACTTTGCCTTTGACAGCGTCAATTTCTCGCTCTCTCGCGAGGCTCGCCAAGGCATGCAGTCCGCTTTAACGCAACTGGCTGTGGAAGAAGCGGCAAAACGCGCGGCTGACGTGGCTCAGGCAATGGGCAAACCCGCGTCTGCCGTGCGCATTGAATCGCTCAATTTCGGACACACGGGCGGCGCCGTCCCGCGCGTGTTGCGTGCGAGCAAGATGCTCGCTGCCGACAGCGTCAGCGCCAATGCGCCAACGCTGGAAGCAGGCGATACGTCTGTTACGCTAAGCGTTGATGCCCAAATTCGCATCAAATAACAGTAACTCGTAAGAAGACCGGACGACGTAATCTGTCGGATTTTCCCGATCGACCTTCAATGCAGGGTAGAATCGCTGCATTCAAGGCGATCGGGTTTTCACATGTCTGCAGAACAAAACCAATTTCTGATTATTGTTCCGGCTGCCGGAACAGGGACGCGCATGGGCGCCGGTATGCCCAAGCAGTATCTTAAAATCGGAAACCCGCCGAAAACACTGTTGGAACTCTCCGTGGCCGCTTTGCATCAGGCACTGCCCGATGCCCGAATTGTGGTAGCCGTTCGCCCCGGAGACGAGCAGGCGAAGACATTGTCGCTTCCCGAAGCAGAGATTTTGACTTCCGGCGGAGAAACTCGGGCACAGACGGTCTATCAAACACTCTCTTGCCTAAAGGACCAGTTTGATCCGGCGACGCTTGTCCTGGTTCATGACGCTGCCCGGGCGCTTGTTGAGCCCGAGGACGTCAGACACCTGACAGAGTGTGCCGCCGACGTGATCCGGTCCGGTGCCTGCTGCGGAGCCGTCCTGACAACGGCGCTTCCGGATACGGTCAAACGCGTCAATGACGATGCCGTCATCTGCGAAGACATTGAACGAACCGGTCTGGTTCGCATTGCCACCCCTCAAGCATTTCCTTTGTCAGTTCTTTTAAAGGCCCTTGAAAACAATCGGACAGCCACCGATGAATCGAGTGCCGTGCGCGGCATCGGCGGCAAAGTTCGCGTTGTATCGGGCTCTCCTCTTAACTTTAAAATCACGGAACCGGCAGACCTTCAGGTCGCTCGTCGTCTTGCGGAGAAACAACCCAAAATGCGCATTGGTATCGGCTACGACTCCCATCGGCTTGTTGTCGGGAGAAAATTGATTTTAGGCGGTGTGGAGATTCCCTTTGAAAAAGGGCTTGACGGACACAGCGACGCCGATGTTTTAATTCATGCCGTCATTGATGCGCTTTTGGGTGCCGCGCATCTCGGCAACATCGGACTACTTTTTCCAAACACCGACCCAGCTTACAAAGACATTGATTCGGCAAAACTTCTGCAAAAGACAGTCCGACTCGTACGGGAAAAAGGGTGGATCATCGAAAATCTTGATACGATCCTCATCACAGAAGCCCCGAAAATCAACCCGCACCTTGCCAAAATCGAGCGGCGTCTGGCTCAAATTCTGGATATTCCCGTCGAAGACCTCAGCGTGAAACCCAAAACCAATGAACGCCTCGGTTTTGAAGGTCGCTCCGAGGGCATCAGTGCCCAGGCGGTTGTTTTGCTCAAAAGAAAGCCGTTATGACAGCCAATAAAAAATATTTTCGAAAACGCTATAACGAACTCAATTCCCTGAAAACAGAGGAACTTCTCAGCCTTTACGAGAAGCCGCATACGGATGTCGATGATGAAGCGATTCTGAAAATCCTAGCCAATCGCAAAACAGCCGTTCCTCAGACGCGCGGCGCCGTTTCCGAAGATGTCGGCGCAACGCGAATCATCGAAGTGTCCGAACTGGCACAGGCCAAAACGGTTCAACCTAAGAAACTCGGCATGAGTTGGACAGAAGGCATCCCGTTTGCCTCAGGCATTCTTGTCATTTTTTTCACGATGCAATACTCCATTCTCCTTGCCATTGTCTTGGGATGCGCAACTTCACTTGGGCTTTTCTTCCTATTTCGCTTAACCCGCCGATACTGGCGAAAAATTTCCGTTAAGAACGAATTTTCAAAGGATCTATAGTCCCAAAAGGGCTTTTAGCTGACCAAGGGATAGTTTTTGGGAGACAGGAGTCGCTTCGCCCGCAAAGGCGAGCGTAAAACTTGTGTTTTGCAAAACCCAGTGAGAAATCCGCACGGGCTTCTTTTCATCGAGGACAATGTTTGTCTTGCCTGCATCGGAAGTAAAACGGGCGTTCATCTTAATGGCGCATTCGCGAACGCCCCATGCCTTATAGAATTCAACCAATCGGTTTTCTTCAGGAAAAAAGGCAAGAAAGTCTTTTCCGAAACACCGATCGGAAATTTCCTGAATCGGTCGATCTTTCCTCAGAACCTCTAAGTCCACGGCAACCGGCCGAGAACAAAGGGCGGCACCGACAAGCGTTGCCGTATGAGAAATCGAGCAAAAAAGTGGCCTATCCGAATGAATCACAGGCGAGTAGGGAGGATTCTCCGCCAACCGCACTTTGAGCTTTCGGCTTTTGGCCAGAGCTGCCACGATCAGACGCGTCCAAAGAAAATCCGCGCGCCGCTTCGTACTTAAGAAACTCGAGGCTCGCTGCAAGGCATCTTGCGGCAAAAGAGCCGAAAAAGACTCCTCCGGCTCGGCATCCATCCGATCCATGTAGAAAACATCGCAAAACTGAACGTCTTTCATCGAATCTGTCACTCGATTATCGGAAAACGGCACCTTAATTCAACAAGTTCCTCTCTCAAACCAAAGAGAGCCCCCTCAAAGATGAGCCGCCATTTTAAAGCCTCGAAACCGATGCGAGTTTTCTCTCATGTTCCTATGTCAGAAAGAGGAACTCTGATTTTCGATTTTGAATGACTCTTCTCTTTCAAAATCAACAAGATTTTCCGACTGAGCAATCTGATTGCGCAAGACTTTTAAGAATTCTTCCGTTAATGTTCGTCTCGGTCTTGCCGATGACCAAGCCACGACGGCTCCGGAACTAAATTCCGGCTCCAGCGGAAGAAAGCGAATTTGTGGGTCATCGGCAATGATGCCGTCGATGCAAAGTGCCGCCGCGCCGTTTCTGACAACCAGAGAAGCGTTGTACAAAAGATTGTACGTACCGACGATATGCAGCTGCTCAAAGGGGAAATTCAGCCACCCCGACATCTGACTCCGAATGAGGCGTTGCTGAGGAACATAAAGAGGAATACCGACCAAATCGGAGGCAAGCAGTCCATTCTTGCCGACAAATCGGTCCCGAGGAGCCAGGATTCCCCAGCGATTTCGATAAGGCAGAACAAGGCTGTCGAAATCGGTGAGATCGACCGGCAAATTAAAGAGCGCAAAATCACACTCTCCCATGCGAAGGCTTCGGGCGGCTTCCTGGGCATTGGCACTCACCAGATGGATGCGCACGTTTAAATGATTGTTTTGAAATGCCTGCACCGCTGCGGCAATCCAAGACGACGCACGTGTTTCACCGGCACAAATCACAATGTCCCCGACTAGATTGTGCGTGGACATCATTTCCATCTTAGTCTTGTCCATCAAAGACAGTATCGACTGGGCTTGCTGGCGGAGGAAATCGCCTTTTTCCGTCAACTCAAGGCGGCGGGTTGTTCTGTCAAACAGCGTTTGTCCGAGCTCCTCTTCGAGTTCAGCAATCTGGCGAGACAGAGCCGGTTGCGAAATAAAAAGCTTTTTTGCTGCCTTCGTAAAGCTTTTTTCCTGGGCGACCTCAACGAAATAGCGAAGTGATTTAATGTCCATCCGATTTATTCTATAAATTTATTAATTTAAATAAAAATAAAGTATTTGCATTAATAAAGTTTAGCACTTATATTCACGAAGACACATCCTAAGAAAAAAAACTCTGCCAAAAACTCACGCTTACGGGGAGAACACACTGTGCAAAAACACGCTCCAGCACTTTTGGCGGCCTTAGCGCTCCTGTCCGGCGAAACTCTTGCCGCACCGTGGATTCAAGTCGAGATTGGAAAAAGCGTTTACGCCTTTGAACTTATTGAAAACGATGCGGCACGCGCTTTTGCAGATCGTCTGCCGATCCGTGTGCGTTTCGAAGACTACGGATCGACAGAACGCATTGCCTACTTAGAACCGCCCCTTGATATCGGTACGGCTCTGGCACGTACGAAACCCGAACGAGGCGACATCACGTACTACGCCCCATGGGGCAATCTTGCGGTTTTTCTCAAACCGTTTCGTACCTCAGAAGGGCTCGTCGCTCTTGGAAAACTTCCTCAGGAAGCCCTTCAGGCCATCGAATCCAGCGGAAATTCAATAGTGACATTTCGTCAAATGGAGAAAAAAGAATGACCGATTCCAAACACGCGGCCCCCACTCAAAAGCCCGTTACCTTCTTTAACCGGCGTCAGTTCCTCGGAACGGCCGGCACGCTTGCCGGAACCTTGGCGGCAGGAACACTCCTTGGATCAAACAACGTTTGGGCCGCTGCGGCCTCAAAAAAAATCACTGTCATCACGGGCAGTCCCCATCGGCGCGGAGCCACGTTTCTCTTAGCCGATCACTTTATTCGGGGCGCTCGAGAGGCCGGCGCAGAGGTTTTCCGATTCGATTCCGGATTTAAACGCGTCACCCCTTGTAGCGGCTGCGACCGCTGCGGCCTTGGTTCTTCCGACTGCGTGTACCGCGATGATATGTTTGAAGTTAACCCGCACTTAATCGATGCGGATTTGGTGGTTTTCTGCTCGCCGCTTTACTACTTCGGCTTTTCCGCTCAAATCAAAGCCGTCATCGATCGCTTCTACGCCATTAACACCCAACTGCACGTTTCCAAAGAGGCTGTTTTGCTGGCTGCCGCCTGGAACTCAAGCGAGGAAACCTTCCCGGCACTTATCCATCACTACGAAGCACTTGTCCGCTACATGGGCTGGACCGACGTCGGTCAGGTTTGCGCAACCGGATGCGGTACGCGCTCGGCCTGCGAAGGATCTGTCTTCCCGCAGCAAGCCTACGAACTCGGGCGAAAAGTGGGCGTCTCTTCTTAAAAGGGCAACACACGATGCGGTTCCTGGCATGGCTCGAAGAGGGGGATCCTCTTGCGATTTGGAAAAGACGCCTGCGGCTGGATGGGGTTATTCTGTTTTTGTGCTTTTTCGTGATGTTCGGTCGCCTGACCGGAAATCCGTTGCATGAAACCGCAGCCTTGCTCTTTTTTCTGCTCGTTGCGCTTCACGGCACGCTGAATCGACGTTGGTACCAAAGAAAAGGGGCCGCTCTTTTTAAAAAGGGCGGCTCGCACAGAAAGCCCTCCCTGCGAGACAACGTTCTTTTCGGTTTCAACTGCCTTCTTGCCGTCCTGTTTCTCGGATCTGTACTAAGCGGCATTCTTTCTTCGCAGTCGCTGTTTCGAAACATTTTTCCTGAGAGCTGGCACACAGACCTCTTTTACCGCTCTTTTCATCTCGGAGTGTCAGTCTGGTTTTTTATCGGCATCGGGCTGCACATCGGACTACACAGTTCTCTTTTATTCCAAAAACCCGTCCAATTTTTGACCCAAAAACTGGGAGAAAAGGGAAGTCTTTGGATTGGCCTTGTTTCGCTTTGTTTGGGCATCCTGTTTTTATCGGAGCGTTTTTTGGAACGCGATTGGGATCTGATCCTCACGTTCCAAAGTGCCTTCATCCCCAGTTTTCGCGGAGAATCCGTTTTCAGAATACCCCTGGAGCTCCTTGTCTTCGAAGCTTCCCTTGCAGGAGGCATGGCTCTTTTAAGGCGCTTTTACCTCTTTTTTCGACAATAAATCTTCAAATTGACCCAATGTCCGGCACAGCATGATTAGGGTATGTTCGCCGCTCGAATGCGGGAGAAAATCCAGTAAAATCACCAAGCATTTTTGCTATTTTCGAAGGAGCGGACGATGCCAAAAGTTTTATACGGCATCTGGAACGGAAAAGTTCTTGATCATCGGGATTCAACCGCAGATGCTGACGATTTTCCCTTAGACTCGATTGACGATTTTGACGCAGGCAATCCCCTCGAGGCCATCGTCTCGAATGCCGGATTCCTTGTCTTTAATCCGACAAAATCCCTTGCGTCTGTTCTCGCTGACTACTACAAAATAGTTCGAAACAACTCCTGCGGCCGTTGTACGCCCTGTCGAAATGCATCCGTCCTCATCGATGAGGCGTTGCAGTCTCTCTTAGCCGGGCATGGAGATACCGTTGATTGGGATGCTGTGCTCGCAGCGGCCGAGCAAATGGATGCAACCAGCCTCTGCGGCATCGGCCGCACGAGCGCCAAAGCCATCATCGGTGCCTTGCGCTATTTCAGAGACGAACTGTTGCGCGTTCAAAGTCCGGCTTTCGGCGCCAGCTACGGGGTTGTCACGTCCAGTTGCATGGAAGCGTGTCCTGACCACGTCAATATCCCGCGCTATATGGATTTCGTGCGCGACGGAGACACGGATCGCGCACGTGCCGTCATTCTCAGGCGCTATCCGATGGTTTCAACCTGCGGACGCGTTTGCGTTCGCCCCTGCGAAAGAGCCTGTCGGCGCAATGCCCTTGAGGGTGCTCTCGCCATTAAAGACGTGAAGCGCTACATTGCCGAACACGCCGCCGGATCCGTGGCGCAGGTCTTTTGCGGCTCGGCTCATGTTGATTTAAAACGAAAAAAAACAGCCGTTATCGGTGCAGGCCCCTCGGGACTGAACTGTGCCTATCATCTGTTGTTAAAGGGATTTCCCGTTGACATCTATGATGCGGATTCTCAAGCCGGCGGAATGGCGCTTCGAGGAATTCCGCCGTATCGCCTGCCCAAAGACATTCTCCAAAGCGAAACCGATGCCATCCAAGAACTGGGCGGACGGTTTTTCTTTCAGAAAAAACTCGGACGCGACTTTACGGTTTCCGATTTGAAAAAGCAGTACGATGCCGTATTTCTCGGCATCGGATGTGCCAAAGGAGCCTATCTGGGATTGCCCGATGAGGACACAACGATTAAGGGCTACCGTAACGGCATCGATTTTCTGCTCGATATCGAACGCGCTGTTTCTGCAGGAAAAATGCCTGAAATTCAAGGCGATATTGCCGTTGTCGGTTGCGGAAACGTTGCCATGGACTGCTGCCGAACAGCACGGCGCGTGACCAAAGGGAAAGTCCATTTGATCTACAGGCGAACACTGAAAGAAGCGCCTGCCGATCACGAAGAAATTGAAGCGGCCAAAGAGGAGGGCGTGGAATTTCATTTCCTCACCAACCCGATCGGCATCGAAAGCGAAGACGGCATTCTCACAGGCGTTCGTTTAACGAAGATGCATTTAACGGAACCCGACGCCAGAGGACGCATGGGAGTCGCGCCGACCCCCGGAAGTGAATATACGCTCACATGTCAGACACTCGTTGCCGCCATTGGCCAAAAAATTGAAAAAGACGTTATAGAACAAGACTCAGGCATCACCTTTGGCCGTCGCGGCAATGTGGAAGTCGACGCCGTTCAGATGACAGGCATCGCCGGCGTGTTCGCCGGAGGCGATTGCGCCACGGGACCGGCCAGTCTTGTCGGTGCGCTCGCGCAGGGAGAACGTGCCGCCCATTCCATTGCGGCTTACTTAACCGGGCGATCGCTGTTTAACCCCCGAGACAGAGCCTCGGAAATTATCGGGAAACTCAAACTTGTTTGGGATAAAGTCGATCCTTGCAAGACGCAGCCGCGACTGTCCATTCATCCGGTTGATGCTGCGCATCGGCGTGAAACCTTTAAGCCGGCCGATACAGGATTTACGGACGAAGAGGCCAGGAAAGAGGCGGCTCGCTGCATGCGTTGCTACCGAATTATTCGGTTCTATACGGAAAAACCCATTCCCAATACGGCAGCCGACTAGGGAGAGACCAGCATGAAAGCCTATATCAATAATCAGCCCGTTGCCTTTGAGGAAGGCGACACGATCCTTGCGGCCGCCAGAAAAGCGGGAGTTTTCATTCCCACGCTGTGTGCATTGCTCCCCATTGACCATACGCCGGGAACCTGCCGCGTGTGTCTTGTTGAAATTCAGGATGAAAATTCTTCAAAGATTACAACGGCCTGCACAACGCCCATAAAAGACGGGATGCGTATCTTTACCAGAACGGATGCCGTACGTGCGATGCAGAAAAAACAGGTTCAGTGGCTTTTTTCCGACCACGATCAAAACTGCGGAGCCTGCCCGAGGCACGGCGACTGCGAACTGCAGGACGCGGCCGCATGGGTTGGTTTAACAGAAAACCCCGATAACGGAAAACTGAAAACCGATCGTCCGTACGATGATTCGGCACGCGCACTGGTAAGAGATGTCTCCAAGTGCATCCGTTGCTCGCGCTGCGTTGAAGTCTGTCGACAAGTTCAAGGTTTGGCGGCTCTCACGATCGAAGGCTTCGGCACGCAAAGCGGCGTCGGCATCGCAGGAGCCGAACGCTGGGCAGACAGTGCCAAATGCGTGCAATGCGGGCAATGTACTTTGGTCTGTCCCGTCGGAGCTCTTTCGGAAAAAGACGAAATCGATACGGCTATCGGCTGGTTTAACAACCCGGCCATTAAAACGGTTGTCGCTTTTGCTCCGGCCGTGCGCGTCACACTTGGGGAAACGTTTGGGATGCCGCTTGGAACAAATGCAGAAAAACGCATTGTGACGGCTCTGAAAAATATCGGTGCTGACTATGTCTGCGACATCAACTGGGCCGCTGACGTCACCATCATGGAGGAGGGAACCGAATTGATTTCCCGCATCCAACATGGCGGCAAGCTTCCCATGATGACAAGTTGCTGTCCTGGATGGATTAACTTTGTTGAAAAAATCAATCCGGAAGTCATCCCCAATCTTTCAACAACGCGTTCTCCGCAAGCCATTTTCGGCGCTTTGGCCAAAACGTATTTTGCCCAAAAGAAGAACATTGATCCGAAGCAGCTTCGTTTTATTTCCGTCATGCCGTGCACGGCAAAAAAGGATGAAGCAATCCGTAATCAATTGAAACAAAACGGTTTGCCAGACACCGACTTGGTATTGACCGTTCGGGAATTTGCTCGATTATTAAAGATGTACGGAACCGATTTATCGATTTTGCCGGAGTCGGAATTTGACTCACCCGTTATGAGTGAAAACACGGGAGCGGCTGTGATTTTCGGAGCAACGGGCGGTGTCATGGAAGCCGCTGTACGAACCGTTCACTTTGTTCTCACAGGAAAAGAATTAGGACCTGTTGAATTCACGGCAGTGCGCGGAATGCAGTGGCTCAAAGAAGCTTCACTTGACCTGGGAGCGGCCGGAACAGTTCGAATCGCCGTTGTGCACGGGCTTGCCAATGCACAGAAACTGGTCGATCAAATCAAGGCCGGAACCTGTCCCTACCATTTCATTGAAGTCATGGCTTGCCCGGGCGGGTGCATTGACGGAGGCGGCACTCCTCGGGTTAAGGGGGAATATTTAACGCGTGCGAAAAAACGGCTGGAAGGCATTTATACGATTGATAAGAATCGGAAAATGCGGCAAAGTCACAACAATCCGGACGTACAAACGCTCTATAAAGAGTTTCTTGGCAAACCCTGCTCAGAACTTTCGCACCATCTCCTTCATACCGGCTATACCAATCGAAAAGCCGAGAAGAAAATTATTCCTGTCAAGGATCTTCTTCTCTCAGAGGAGTAAAACGACTATCGTGTAACAGCCATTGGTCAATCTTTAAAGTCTTTCGACGACTGACCGATGGCTACACGATTGATAACATTAGAGTTGTTGGACATCAATCCCGGCACGCTTTAAGAATCGAATTCCGGAATCATCCCGGTAAATTTCGTGGTAGTAGACGTGCTCAATTCCGCATTTTTGAATCAAAAGGGCGCAATGAATGCAAGGGGAGTGGGTGATAAAGATACTGGCTCCGCAACTGGAAAATCCGTTATAGGCCAATTTGGAGATTGCGTTGAGTTCTGCATGCTGAACCTCGGGTCGAGTAACCAGTTTTCCGTCGACCTCGGTTTCACAGCAATTGTCGTATCCGGTCGGCATCCCATTCCAGCCGATTGAAATAATGGCATTATTCTTAACAATCACACAACCGACCTTCAAACGAACTGCATAACTGCGCTGGGAAGCGATTTGAGCAATATGCATATACATCGCATTGTCTTTTTTGACGTCCATTGCGAATCTCCGAATTTCCAATTGAAGCGATTCTAACCAAAACCGATATCTTCGTCTTTCTATCCGACAATGAAACGTCTTTCCTGACAACAATATTGTCAGTATCAAACCTTCCAAAACTGAAAGTTTTTATATTGAAAATCAATCGGTTAAATTTCTTTCTTATTCCGATCCATCAGCTTTTCTGAAAGAACAAAGCATCCTTTCCCGCAAAAGGAGATCCCGAAAGCGTGACCAGAATGACACCCGTAATCGTCCAGAGCCTGAACATAATCCTTGGTTCTAATTTGTTCGAGTGCCGACTGAGCCGTCGCACGCATATCAGATACCTTTGCGCAACGCTTCAGTTCGATGACAACTCCGGTATCCCAATCTGACGACGTGAAGACGATATCAGCAAAGCCAGAACCCGCTTCTTGATTAGAGCGAAAGTTTTGAACGATGTCTCCGGCACAGGCAAGAATAGCCGTCAGAAACCCTTGGTAATAATTTTCCGGAGGGGATTTCGTTGCAGAATCCCTCACGGAGACGTACTTTCTGAGGAGCGTCAGTAAAAGTTTTCTAACCCCTGCAGCATCTCCGGAAAGAATTGTCCGTGCCAAATCTTCTCCGTAATGAGCCGACTGTTTATTGGATCGTGAAAAATGCTGTCTGACGTTCTGTTCGAAGGTATCGCGGATCTCCTCATTTGGGATACGAACTTTGTACCAATTCGGCTTCTCTGCAACTCTTCCGACGACTGTTAAATACCCGCTATAGAGTAACAAAGTCCAAAAATCCCGTGACTCATGGTGCACAAAATCGCTGTACGTCAACTTTTCATTAATGTTTAATTCAATCTCGCCGCCGTCAATGAGAGTTTGCATCCAGTCGGCATCTTCTTCCGACAGAAAATTCAGGAATTCATCAATCACATTGTTGCCGCTGGTGTTGGCCCAATAGTTTTCCGGGATAAACGTTTCTAAATCAACATCTTCTGCGAGGATATCATTACAAAAATGAATCACATCCCACGGACAATAGATCTCCGTTTGTCCAATCTGATACCCGTCATACCAACCTTTCACAACATCCTTTTTTGATTCAAGTCTATAGTATTGAAGAAGGGTATCAACCTCTGAATCAGTAAATCCAATGGCAGATGCCAGAGGGCCGCGCTGCATGCAAACAGTATTGACGTCAAAATTATTACTGTTTAAAAGAAACTCATGCAAACATCCTGTTAATACTGCCTTTTTCAAATAGGCAGATGCATCGCTTGCCGTGTTTGCTTTCGCCTTTAGTGCTTGTCCGAGGAAGGATCGCATTAACTCAAGCATCTCTGCGTAATAGCCATGTTGAACAGCACTTGCTAAAGGAGCGTCGTAGTCATCAATCAGCAAAACGACCTGTCGCTCAAAATGTTTAGCTAGCCAAGCAGTGAGATTTTTCAAAAAATCTTGGCAATCGCCGAAATTCTGCAAGTTAGTTAAATAACCCGGCGTCAAATAATTGCGAAGCGTTTTCTTTTCAATATCAGACAATCGAGGACTATTTAGCAGAAAATCGTAAGAGGACACAATATCCACTAAAATCAATGCAAAATGCACGTAGGCAGACTCAAAAGTTAATCCCTCGACGTCCTTAAGAGTAATTGAGATAACAGGGCATTGCCCCATAAACTGATCACAAAAGGTCATATCCTCAGTAATCCTCAATCCCGAAAACAGTGCTTTTTGCGCTTCTGAATTGCCTGGATCTCCAAAATTCACCTGCAGGAAACTCTTTATCGTATCCATGAAAAGTGTTTTACCAAAACGCCGAGGTCGCATAAGCAATAAAACCTTGCTTTGCGACTCCATAATTGTCCTAATAAACAGTGTTTTATCAACGTAGTAGCAGTTTTTGCGAACCAAATCGGCAAATGCATCGCCGCCAACTGCAAGTCCTTTTTTCATAGTATCTAGGTAAAAAGTTTCTAAAGTTATTTGGGCATTTTAGGGATAACAGTACGATTCTTAACGGTTCCATACTTGTTCTTGAAGAGAGGGGAAAAGAAATCCAATCGCTGTTCTGTCGAACTGTAAAAATGATGTTTCTAGGAATCCCCGGCAAGAAGAGAAAAGACAAACACATCTGGTACGTTCAAGGTTTTCTGAAATTCGTTCACTAAGAAAATTGACCATGAAAGGCGTGATCAAAAATTGTCGCTTCGGTTTTCATGACGCCTGAAAAATTTGACTAGATTGGTCTTCATCAGTGAGAATGAGAAATGGACGCAAGAGGCGTTTTATTATAATTTGGCCGTAGAAGTGGTAGAGTGAGCCCCATATCGAGAAGTCAACATAATAGTAGTTATGTTGACTTTTTAGGTAAAAATTCATTATTTTTCAAAGTTACATCAATTTTTCAAGAATTCATCATAAAAAAAATACCGGCCAAGAATTGCTCCCAAGCCGGTATTCTCCTTGCGATCGATTGTTTTAGTTGTGCTGTCCTTCTCCCAGGCGCTCAGCTCGCAAGCAAGCAGCCGCCGTGAAAAGAACGTCTGAAGAAGAATTCAAAGCTGTTTCGCAGGAATCCTGCAAAACGCCGATGATGAATCCGACCGCCACAACCTGCATAGCCGTTTCGTTGTCGATACCAAAAAGACTGCAAGCCAAAGGAATCAACATCAAAGAACCGCCGGGAACTCCCGCTGCACCGCATGCGCACAAAGAAGCGACTACGGCAAGCAAAATAGCCGTCAGGATATCCACATGGACGCCGAGCGTCGTACAGGCAGAAAGCGCAAGCACAGTAATTGTGATTGCGGCACCCGCCATATTAATAGTGGCACCAAGCGGAATGGAAACGCTATACGTATCCTCCGACAGCTTCAGTTTGCGGCAAAGTTCGAGATTGACGGGAATGTTCGCAGCGGAAGAACGCGTAAAAAATGCCATTACACCCGACTCACGAAGCGTCTGGAACGTGAGCGGATACGGATTCTTGTGCGTATAGAACCAAACAATCAAAGGATTCAGAACCAAAGCCACAAAGAACATGCTTCCGAGCAACAATCCCAAAAGCTGAGCGTAGCCGATAAGAGCACTAAAGCCTTCTGTCGCTAACGTGTTTGAAACCAATCCATAAATACCAAACGGAGCGCAACCGATAACAACACGCACAATGAACTCAATGCCGCTTGTCAGGTCATTTAAGACTGTCCGAGTGTGGTCCGATGCCTTCTTCAGAGCAATGCCAAAACCGACTGCCCAAGCAAGAATCCCGATGTAATTGCCGCTTAAAAGCGCATGTACGGGATTGTCAACTGCTGAAAGGAAAAGGTTTTTTAACACTTCTGCGATTCCGCCCGGTGCAGAAGTCGATGCCCCTGTCGCTGCCAATTGAATACTGACAGGGAATGCAAAACTGGCAATAACAGCTGTTGTAGCTGCACAAAAAGTCCCGATTAGATATAAAACCAAAATCGGTTTAATGTGGCTATTTGCCTCAACATCTTGATTGGCAATGGCTGCACAGACAAGAATCAAAACCAAAACGGGTGCTACAGCCTTCAATGCAGAGACAAAAAGTGTTCCTAAAAAGCCCACAGATGTTGCAAAATCAGGGAAGAAATAGGCCGTAATCGCACCCAAAACAAGTGCTACCATCACCCGTTTGACCAACGATCCGCCCAAAATCAGCGGCATGGCCTGACTCAATCGAATTTTTCTTTTCATAATATAAATTCTCTCCGAGATCGCGTCACGACCCCCGAGCGAAATGCGAATCTCAATCTCAGGGTTTTACGCAAGTTTTTTAAAAAAGTGAAGGATACACTTCTGTCGCTCTGAATGGAATATGGAATATGCCTTATAGAATAGTATTTTTAGTTATTGCAAAAACAAAAATACTTTCTAAAAAAGGAAATCCGAACCGTTCCATTTTTTCTGTTAACTGCCACCCCTAATTCCGACGCGCTCACCGCAAAGGAAGATGCCGCATTCACGAATTAGTATTTTTAGTTTTCTTATAGTTATTTTTACTATATAAAAATCGATAGACAATAACTATCAGTTTTACCCCAAACCCGATCATGACCGGATCGCACTGAATCGAGCAGGATGGAGCTTTTCGCAAGCCCGTTTTTTCAGCATCTGTCTCAGACTTTCGAGGCAAGAGACAATCCCTAAAAAAGGTTAAAGTATCATATATAACGTTTTATATGCCTTTATACGTTATATAATACGCTTTATCTTTTGCAAAAGAAAGGACTTTAATGTAAAGATTGCTAATTTCTGATGATTTTTCCAGTCGAGCTCTATTGACAATCCGTCTCAAGTTAATTAACATAATAGTAAGTTTTAAACAGACTAACAATTCGGATAATACTTGTATGAGACCATCGATTGCAGTAGAAGAGTCTTTGATAGCGCTTGGTCGCAACATCCGGCTCGCCAGGTTGAAGCGTCGTCTCCCCCAAGAGACGCTGGCAGAGCGAGCAGGCATCGGATTGAGCACGTTGACGAAGATAGAAAAAGGCAATTGCGGCGTCGCGATCGGAACCGTTGCGTCGGTCATCCAGGCGCTCGGATTTGGACTGCCCTTCTCCGAAATTTTGTTGACCGATCCGCTGACGCAAGCATTCGAAGAAGAAGCCTTGCCAAAAAGAATTCGGAGTACGGCAAAAAAAATCTAGCGACCATGACAAAAATTTTTCCCATCTCGCTGAAACTAAAAAATGAAATTTTTCGGGTTGGTCAACTTGCATTTGACGAAAAGCCGAAAAATCATTCTTCCCCTGCTCTTGGATTTCGGTATGACGCAGATTGGCTGAAAAATGGCTTCCCGCTTGGAAGCGATCTGCCGCTGAATAATGCTGTTCAGTTTCCAAAAAACGAGGAAGGCGATTTCGGTGAAATTGAAACTCCCCCTTTATTCGGCTTTTTACGAGATCACCAACCCGGGAAATGGCTCGAAAACTTATCTCGTACAGACGAAAATGCAAACCAATTAACATCTTTCCCCTTTCTTCTGCATCAACTTAGCTCCTGCAGGAACGGGAAAAACCGTTTTTCTTCTCTCCTGATCGGGGAAAGCCCCGTTGAAACGGCAGAGTCCCCCATACTGACAAAACGCTTCGCCTCCGAACTTATTCACGCAACAGAAAGCTTTTTTCGGGATCCAGCTCGTTTGACTGAAAAAGAAAGGGACCTTCTTAAAAAAACAGGCAGTGATTTGGGCGGCAGAAAAATGAAGTTTCTGGTTCGATCGGAAAAACCGCCCTTTAAAGAATATGTGCTGCGCGTACGAAATCCGATCTCGAAATTCGATGAGCCCTCTTGGATGTACATCTGTGCGGAATTGGCCAAAAACGCAGGTATTCATGTTCTTTCTGGAACTTTTATGTCCGGTGTTGGTTATCTGGAAGAGCGTTTTGACCGTCGCGACGAAGAGGAACTCTTCTGTTTAAGTGCTAAAACTCTGGTCCGGCTCTCGAAAAATACTGTTCCTTGCTGGCTTGACGTGGCTGACATTCTCAATCGTGAAGGGACTTCGCCTAAAGCAGATTTGCGGGAACTTTTCCTTCGTCTTCTATTTGACACACTTACCTGCAACTCACGATTGACGCTTGATCGCATCTGGTTCTTCCGAGAAAACGGAGGCTGGAAACTCGCTCCCATGTCGTCTCCTCTTTCGCATCCTCCGCTCTACCCGATTCGAACCTTGGCTCTGCCGATTGCGGAAAACATCCCCTATGCTGACCCGCAAAAAGCCCTTGCATTGGCACGCTACTTCAATTTATCCGGGAAAGAAGCAAAGGAAATGCTCCTTGAGGCCATGCGTGCTGTCGGGGATTGGGATAGGCTTGCGCATTCGGTCTGCGTCAATCCAAGAGAGATTGCTCTGATGAAAAACGCCTTTCATTTGAGTTCGTGAATCGACTTGTCTTTTGGTTTTGGGTGAAAAAGTTTGGGAATTCCAGACATCTGATTTCTCAAACTCTTCGGCAAGTTCAGCGAGTCTCATCTTCTTTTCGATGGAAACCCCGCCTTTTCTGGCAATCCAA
Source organism: uncultured Sutterella sp. (assembly GCA_964509205.1). GTDB lineage: Bacteria > Pseudomonadota > Gammaproteobacteria > Burkholderiales > Burkholderiaceae_F > Duodenibacillus. The sequence goes on from CAZDVW010000002.1 coordinate 109,441, forward strand.
CTTCTCAGATCACAACGTGCCTCAAGCAGTTCCTTCTCATACACGATCATGATAAAGGTCGCGACAAGCATCGCCTCTTCCACAGGATCCGAAGCAAGACTTTGAATTTTTGCTGCAATTTCTTCACTCAATCCATATCGGCAAAGCGAACTCGCCCTGTTCGGGATTTGCAAACGCGCGAAGTTAACAAACGCACTGGAAAATTGTGCAAAAGGTGAAACAACAAGTTGGCGAAAACCGGATGTTTTGATCATGTCGACCCCTCCTAAAAACATGATCGTATTTTAGTGAAATTCGCCTACAGGATCATTAAAAGATCCATTTATATCACGTTATTTCGCTTTGAATCATAAGGACTTTTTAAGAATCAATCAATGATCCTCTTTGTTTTAGTCGTCTCTTTTTAGGGGGCACAAAACCTTGTATTGAACACTGTGCTAAAGAGCATATTTAGCACTTCGAACAGGATCATTCGGATTGCGGTTTTTGATCTGACTCAAAGACAAGTTTTATTTAAAATCAGCGATTTTGGATCAATCTCTTTGATTTCAAAAGCTATTTACCCTTATGGGAAAGGATCAATGTGAAGTTCTTCCTGCGGCAATCCCTGATACATACCAGAGACCATTTCTGAAAAGAAGGCAAACATGCCATCCGCATTTCCCGATTCGTAAAATAACTTCAACTCTCGATGAAAGCGTTCAGACTGTTTGTTAAGAACGGTAATCGGCAAGTAACCGTTGCTCATCAGCACTCCGTTCATCATCAGAGAGGCCGTGCGTTTATTGGCATCGTAGAAAAACTGAGACCTTGACATAAAAAGGAAAGTTGCAATTGCACGTTCTTTCGGATTTGCAATCACGGTATTAAGCCAGTCGAATCCAGACTGAGCAAGTTTTTCCAACGAATCCGCTCTCGGCGGTACAAAATCAACTCCTTCGATCTGAACATCGCCTGTACGTAAAGCACCCCAAACCAAAGCATCCTCTCGTCCTGAAAACTTATGGAGTGCACAGGCTGTTTTCAGGTCAAGAGAAAAAGTCGAAGCGCGAATGAAATCTGTGAGCCGTTTTGCGGCATCCCCATAATTTTTAACCTGCAACAGTTCAAAGACGCTGATTCCACCAACAGACTGCCCAGCCAGAATCGTTTCGATCTGAGAAAGAGAGGCCGGATTGTTTTCCAGCGTTCTCATGCAGTGCCAAGTGATTTCTGCGAGATTCTTCTTAAATACAGTAGAACTTTTGAAAGAATCTCCAAAATAAGGTATCGCAAGCGGGACTCTTTCTGCGCTCCAATGCATTCCGCCAAGATTCAACCTCATCGTTTCTTGGGAAATTGACGCTGTCATCGAATAACTCCTATCAAGAGGCAATGACGTAATCTCGGACAACGTTGTTGACAATCATATCCAATCATCAAAAATCGCCTTTGAAATTGGCATCCGTGAGCTATAAATGCCTTACAGCCAAGATTCGAGCACTGAGTTTAACAAAGTGCCATCTTCTAACATCCCTTTCTGCCCCATCTACCGTTTCTCCAGTAAGACGAGAATCGAATCACTCAATACAATTGCGAAAAGGCACCGACGCCCATTCCGTTTGCTCTTGCGCTTCAGAGAACCATGGAATTTACAGCTTTAAATAACGGCACTTCAATGCCCATGATTGGCCTCGGAACGTATGCGTTGCGTGGGAAAACGTGCGAACACTGCATCTTTGAGGCCCTTGATCTCGGATATCGCCTCTTTGATACGGCACAAATGTACGAAAATGAACAAGAAATCGGCAATGCCCTCTCTCAAAGCAACGTTTCCCGCTCGGAGCTCTTTATTACCTCAAAGGTCTATCGCCCCAACACGTCGTTTGCAAAAACAAAGGAGGCTATCGAAAGGTCTCTGAATGCTTTGCAAGTTGACTACCTAGATCTCTTTCTGATTCACGAACCCTACCCGCAAGCAGAGGAGATGTATTCGGCCTTAGAAGAAGCACAAAGCGCCGGAAAACTTAAAGCTATCGGCATTTCCAATTTCAATGCAACTCGCTATAAAGACCTCCTGAAGTCTTGCTCGGTCATTCCGGCCGTCAATCAGGTTGAGGCTCACCTTTTCTACCAACCCATGAATCTTCTTCATGAATTGGCCAATCACGGAACGCACCTGCAGGCCTGGAGTCCTCTGGGGGCAGGAAAGAAAGACTTGCTTGCTAATCCGCTGCTTCGCGCATTGAGTCTTCGTTACCGCAAAACACCGGCTCAAATCGCACTGCGATTTCTGATTGAACTCGGTATTTCCGTCATTCCGAAAACCTCGAGTCCGAGCCGCCTGAAAGAAAATCTCGAAATTTTCGACTTCCGATTGAGCGCAGACGATATGCAGCGCCTGCGCTCATTGGACACCGGAAAAAGCCTTTTCGGGTGGTACGACTAAAGAGAAGCGCTAATCCTTTTCCAAAACAGCGCCGAAGAAAGCGTCCGTCCCGTGAAGATGCGGAAGCGTTACGAAGTAATCCCCAAAGCGTTCTTTTTGGAAATCCGGCAAATGGATTCCTTGTTTTTCAAGAACGTCCGTGGCATTCAATCGCTTAAATTCCGGGTGTTCGCTTAAGAAGGCTTCCACAACAGCCGCATTTTCTTCGTTTAGGAGCGAGCACGTCGCATAAACCAAACGACCGCCTGATTTAACCAACTTTGCCGCCTCTTCCAGAATCGACTTCTGAAGCTCATTGATTCGCTCAAGTTCCTTCAGATTCAAACGCCAACGAAGATCCGGATTGCGACGCAATGTTCCGGTTCCCGTGCAGGGGGCATCAATCAAAACACGGTCAAACTTCCCTCGAAGTCGTTTGATTCGAATGTCTTTTTCATTGCGAATAGCCATCGGATGAACATTGGAGAGCCCGGCGCGGCGCATACGAGGCGTAAGTCCTGCAAGACGCTTTTCATTCACGTCAAATGCGTACAGGCGACCCGTTGAGCGCATCATGGCTCCGATCGCAAGCGTTTTTCCGCCAGCCCCGGCACAGAAATCGCAGACCATCTCTGAGCGTTTGGCTCCAAGCAACCGAGCAATCAGCTGACTGCCCTCATCCTGAACATCAATGCGTCCCTCTTGATACATAGGCCAGCGAATCAAACCGGGCTTGTCGATCAAGCGAACGCCCTCCGGAGAAAACGGAGTGGCTTCCCCTTTGACGCCATGCTCTTCGAGTTCACAAAGGACGTCTTCACGACGGCACTTCAACAAATTGACGCGCAAATCCAGAGGAGCGCCCTGCTGAGAGCACGTGAAAATCTTTCCCGCCTCTTCTTTCCCATATTGCTTATCGATCCGATCAAACAACCAAAACGGCATTTCCGCACGCACCTCGGGAGCGGCTTTCGCCAAGGGAACTCCGAGCATGTTTTCAACAGGTCCCTTGTCGGACCCGAGAACGGAGTCGGACACGCAATTTCTTCCGTATTGCAACAAAAGGGTGAGAAGCGCGGCCACTTTGGGTGCTCTTGAAGGAGGAATCGGACGCATGCGATAGGAAATCGAAGCGTAGTGCCGCAGTGCATAGAAGATGGATTCGGCAAGCAACGCACGATCCCTTGCGCCCAGTTTGGGATTCGACTTAAAAAAAGCCTTCATCAATTGATCGGCCGGTCCATCCAATCGAAGAATCACAGAAAGAGCCCGAGTCAGTTCATTGACGACAAGTCCCGTAATGCGAACCTCGCCGGGATTTAATTTCACAAGCCGGCTTTTCGAGACAGGTCCCTTGACAACGGTTCCCTGCTCCTTGGCTTGTCTGTATTCTTCCTTTTGACGCTTATAAGCCGCCTTTTGGCGATCCGTCATGTGCTTTTCCGATTCCCGATGTTTGGTACGAACCGGAGCAAAAGGCATTTTTTTGGATGTTTTCTTTCCCTGCATCATTCAATTGTCCCATCAAAGACAGCAAGGCTCTGAGCCGTTTCAGCATCCATCATGACGCGTCCCTTGCTCAATGTGATCTTGCCTGCCGCAAGAGCATGAACGCAGCGCGGATACAGAATGTGTTCGAGTTTTAGAGCGCGTGCTGCCAATTCTTCGGGCGTATCGGTCGGCACAACCGGAACGGCTGCCTGTCCGACAATCGGACCGCCGTCGAGTTCACAGCTGGCAAAATGCACCGTGCAACCGTGAAGACGAACGCCTGCCTCCAATGCACGCTTGTGCGTGTCTAATCCCTTAAAAAGGGGAAGAAGAGCCGGATGAATGTTAAGAATTTTGCCTTCATAGCGACTGATAAAGACATTTGTCAGGATACGCATGAACCCGGCTAACACGATCACGGCAGGATTGTACGGTTCAATCACCGAAATCATGGCTCGCTCAAAACTCTCGCGGTCGGCATAGTCTTTGTGATCAACCACCGCTGTTGGAATTCCAAGCTCCTTCGCACGCTCAAGACCGGCCGCATTCGGCCGATTGCTGAGTACCAGAGCAATTCGAATCCCTTCTTTTTCCCAGTTTTCTTCCTCGGCTTTTCGGGCAATTGCAACAAAATTCGACCCGCGCCCGGAAATCAGGACAACAATGTTTTTCATGGCAGTACAACGGAATCAGAGGGCGCCATTCTAGCATTAGCAACTGTTTGAAAAACTTAGACAATTCGTTTGAAAACCCTCCTCTCTCGTTAAATCGATCTCAAAAAAACGAAATTCCTTACGGCGCGGCAATTCTTGACTTCTTCAATACACGAAGCACCTCGACGCTGCCGCCCGTTGCTTTTGTCTGGAAAAGAAGACACAATTAGCCTTCTATGACAGCCTACGAAACACTCCGAATCATCCGAGGATTACCTCGGCCCGAAGAACGCACGCCGTGCGCCCTTGCCATCGGCAACTTTGACGGGACCCACCTCGGGCATCAAGCGCTTTTTCAAACCGTCGTCAGCGAAGCACGCGCACGCGGTCTGCTTCCGAGTGTTTTGACGTTTGAGCCGCATCCGAGAGAATTTTTCGGAGACACATCCATTCGCCGCATCTCTACGCTGCGCGACCGGTATCGGACCATTCTTGCCTGCGGAATTGAACGCATCTGCGTGTTACCGTTCAATAAGACTCTTGCCGAGCTCTCCCCGAGAGAATTTGCTGAGAAAATCCTCGTTGACGGCTTGGATGCGAAATGGGTTGCCGTTGGGAAAAATTTTTATTTTGGGTCCAAAGGCATGGGCTCAGGCGACACGTTAGAACGTTTGGGGAAAGAACTTCACTTCGATGTGCATCTTCAGCCACTTTTTTCCATTGACGGACAAATCGCCTGCAGCTCCCGCATTCGAGAGGCCCTCGCACTCGGGGATCTCAAAACAGCCACCCAGCTTTTAGGGCACCCCTACTGCATCACAGGTCGTGTCGTTCACGGTGCACAACTCGGACGAAAATTGGGATTTCCTACCCTTAACATCGACATTTTGCCTCCCGGATCGATTTCAAAACCGGCGCTTCAAGGTGTTTTTGCCGTCGCCATCCGAAATCTTGACGAAAGCGGAAAAACCTACGGCGGCGTTGCGAGCCTCGGAGTCAAACCCACCGTCACAGCGGATGCCCGTTGGTTGCTTGAAGTCAATGTCTTTGATTGGACGGGTAATGCGTACGGCAAAATGGTTGAAATCACATTCCTTGAAAAACTCCGAGACGAAAAAAAATTCGACAATCTTGCTGCTCTTAAAGAAGCCATTTCGCAGGATGCCCTGTGCGCAAGAAACCTCTTTTCACAAGCCTCCTATAATCAACTCTTCACAGTAGACTGAACCCATTGAATTCTCCGATACTTAGGAAAGGAGTACTTATGAAAACGACTGATTCTGCAAAAATTGCTTTCCTGGGCTTCGGAAATATGGCTTCAGCAATGGTCGACGGTCTGTTGCGCGCAGGTTTTTTGCCTCAGCACCTCGGAGCCAGCGCACGTCGTTTTCCTGTTTTGCAAGAGAAAACAGCCTCTCGCAAAATCCTTGCCTTTTCCAATAACATCGAAGCCGTCCGCTGGGCCGATATCGTTGTCGTTGCCGTTAAACCCCATCTTGTCGCCGGCGTTCTTGACGAAGTCAGAAACGAGCTTTCCGGGAAAATCGTACTTTCTGTTGCCGTCAATCTCTTCTTTGACGATATTGAAAAAATGCTTCCTGCCGGCATTGAGCACCTTTACGTGCTGCCGAATACGCCGGTCTCCGTTAACGAAGGCGTCTTGCTTTGCGAAACAAAGCATTCCATTGCTGAGCAACATAAGCCTCTGATTGATGCACTTTTAACCTCCCTGGGCGTTGTTGCCTATATTGATAGTGCCCAAATGAAGACCGCCGGAATTGTTTCCGGATGCGGACCGGCTTTTGTTGCCATGTTCATTGAAAGCTTAGCTGACGGCGCCGTCAAGCACGGCGTTCCGAGAGCACTTGCCTATAAACTGGCTTCTCAGACCTTAGCAGGAACGGCAAAACTGCAGCAAACCTCAGGAGCTCACCCCGGCGCAATGAAAGATGCCGTCTGTTCACCAGGCGGAACCACAATCGTCGGAGTTGCCGCACTCGAGAAAAACGGATTTCGCCACGCCGTCATCGATGCAATCGACTCCATTGCAGCGAAATAATCCGAACCGGGTCAATTAAACAGATCCTCTTTCCTGCGCTCCTTTTAGAATCAAGCACAGGCCGAAGTCTGAGTCGGCTGCGATGGGATTTTCGATTTCCGGG
>CAZDVW010000003.1:0-85363 GCA_964509205.1 uncultured Sutterella sp.
TTCCTCACTGTTTCCTTCAAGGAAAACGTCTGAAAGAACCTACTCAAATTGTTCGACGGTAGTTTGGCAAAAAATATTTCCGTTTGTCAAATCGTTTTCTCTCAGATCATCCGAAATATGTAGACGATCCTTCTTCGATTCAACTCGAGAATTCTCTCAAGTAATGACATTCTGCATCGAATCGCTGCAAGTGAGTTTTTATAGGAACTGCAAAACGTTTTCTCAAAAAATTCGCTTGAAAAATGACTCTTTTCATTGAATACACAGGCATGAAAAAACCGCGCCCGATCAAGGAACGCGGTCTTTACTTTTTTGCCAATTCGTACGTCCGAAACATTCGAACGTACGAATAAGCAGCATTAAACCATGAGAACGGCGCAGGCGATAACTGCGACGACGCAAGGAATCGCTGTGTATTTGATAATCAATTCATTGCTCGCTCCGGACAATGCTAAAGAGCATCGGTGCCAACAACCCAATACCTTTTCGCTCGAGTTTTATTTTTCAAAAATTCCAAGCTGATGAAGTTGATTAAGGCACTTCGAAATGCCGACGGCATTCCTCACTCCCAGTTTCTGGCACAAGTTGGCTCGATGCACTTGAACTGTGCGTTCGGCAATTTGGAGTCTGTCGGCAATAATTTTGTTCATCAGTCCTTCATACACGAGCAAGGCAACTTCTCTTTCCCGGCGGCTCAGCGAGTTCCAGCGCTCAATAAGCTTGCTGTTTTCGATCTGTTCTTGAGTATCCGAGAAACTCTTCTCGACTGCCCTGTCAATGGCTTCCAGCAATTTCTCATCAACAACCGGTTTGCAAAGAAAGTCCATTGCTCCCTGCTTCAGTGCTTTAACAGCCATTTCGATGTCCCCGTGCGCAGAGACAAGAATCACCGGCATTTGGGAAGAACGCTGAGCTAACTTTGCTTGCAATTCGATACCATTTAGTCCCGGCATACGAACGTCAAACACTCCGCATCCCTGAATTGTCGGGTCATCATTTTCCAGGAAATCCTCTGCACTCGAGTAGGTTCTGACAAGCCACCCTTCTCCCTCAATCAGATATTTGTAGGAATCACGGACTCCCTTATCATCATCCACAATACGAATTACAGCGCGCGATTTTCGGTTATCCATCGAAATTACTCCTCAGTCAAAGGAAACTTCACTGTTACTTTGAGTCCGCACGGCTCATTGCGTGCGAAAGAAATTGTTCCGTCGTACGACTCGATGATGCGTCTGGCGATCGAAAGGCCGAGACCGAGCCCTTCGTTCTTTTCCGATTGCATCGGAACGGAAAGTTGCTCAAGTTGCTCATCTGTCTCAATGGTTCCGTTGTCGGAAACCACGAGAAGGATTGTTTGATCCTGCGTCCGAACATCAACTGCCACCCGACCCTCTGGCTTCCCTTCAATGGCTTCCAGCGCATTCTTAATTAAGTTTCGAATCACAAGCGTCATTTCAAGCTGATCGACGCGAATTCGGGGGTTGTTTGCTGTAGTCAACTGGATCTTTTCTGGCGAGACTGTCTCAAATCCAAGAATTACTTTCTTGACAAGATGATCCAGCTGAACAACTTCAGGCTGGCTTTCTCTTTTTTTCGCATAATTTCTCACGTGATCCACAATGGCACTTGCACGCTCATTCTCTTGAAGAATTCGCCCGAGAGCGAAAGACAAGGATTCCGGAGTCAATGCGTTGTTGTTGGCTCTCCGCTTAATGCCCATTGCGAAATTTGTGATAGCGGCAAGAGGTTGCCGCAGTTCGTGCGCCACGATGCTCGAAATCTGTGAAACACTCGCCGCATGTTCGACCTCTTCAAAGCGCTTCTCTGCAAGTCGCTTTTTTTGCATAGTTTGCGTCAATTCCGCCGTAAGACGGCGAACAGTGCGTTCCGTCAAGAAATTATGGACAAGAAGCCCGATGACGAGAAGGAGCGCCAAAACAACCCATGTGATGTGATCGAGCAAGAACTCAGTGGCTGTTTTTTGACGAAACTTAAGATAAGGCTGGAACTGCAACACTTCTTGTGCGTCATGCACCTCACGATAATCGCGTGCCGTATCCCACGTGACGGTTCTGGAGAAATCAAACGCTCGCAAAGCATGAGCAAAGTGTTCTCCCGTCTTTTTGCTGACGCGGATGCTGGAGGCAAAGGCCCATCCCGGGAAAATCCCTGTTGAATGAGGCGTCAACGTTTTTTTCGTCCCGTTATTCTTTCCCGGAATAATTTCAAACTCTGAAAACATCTCCGCATCGACTTCTCGGTAAAGACACGAGGAGACAGCTAGAGCATCAATCTCTCCTCTCTTTAAGAGCTCAACCGCTTTTTCCAAGCGAGGAATACGCGTAAGACGCCAAAAGTTTTTAAGCGGAAGCTTCCTTTGATGCAGTTCATCGAGCAACAACAGTTCTGTATCCGGAATGTCGTGTTCAATAAGCGCAATCTCTTTGCCTTGCAGATCCGACCACCGTTTATTGCCTTTTTTTGTGAAAACAAGCGCCGTTGTTTCAGAGAAAAATTCTTTGTCCTTTTCTTGGTAAAGCGATGCGAGCAATTCGTAACCGTAGTAACGCTCTAAAACGCTGATAACCTGCGGGCTTGCACAAACAAAATCGATCTCTTGATTTCGAACAGCCTCATAGATCGCTTCAACGGGAAGTTGACGCACGACAAGACGTCTTTCGGGATACAGCGGATCAATCTTGTGAAAAGAATCACGAATCACCCATTGCATCTTCGGCATGCTGCTGTCTAGGACGCCGATAACCCAATTGCTTGACGGGTCCGCACAAAAACTCGCCGAAGCAGATGCAAGGCCGATAAAAAAAACAATCAATCGCAATAAAAGACTGTGCATGGAAAATCCTTCCCTCCGCCTCAGAGGTTAATCAGACAGGAGGAAAATCGCCACCTTCGTTTTCTACTTAGTCATAAAACACAATTTCGTAAAAGCGAAATATTTTTTAAAGTCGCTTTCATAAAAGAACCACTTAGGAGAGAATCATGTTCCCAATCCAGAATTCAGTCGACATCATTGCGCTCGTCATTGCTGCGGGCGTCGCACTTGCACTCATTTTTATTGCCTTTAAAGCAACTTAGTCAAGTCTTTAAAGACAACACCCCTTCAGGCGCAACATCCTCCGCGTCTGATGAAGCAGTTCTTAGAAACACAAAGCAAACTAATTACCCGAGGAATCTGATTGCAGATTACCTCGGGTCTTTTTTAGTGGATCTTGTCTGCCAAAAGTCGGATGAGTGCAGAAGTGTCCAGCCGTCCGTCGCCTCGCTGCTGGAGCTTTTCATAAAACTTTTCAACCATTGCGGTAAGCGGCATCTCCGAACCGTTCTTTTCAGCTTCGTCCAACACGATGCAAAGATCCTTTTTCATCCAGTCAACCGCAAAACCGAAATCAAACTTGCCTTCGAGCATTGTTTTAGAGCGATTATCCATCTGCCAGGAGCCGGCACATCCCTTTGAGATTGCTTGAACAACGCGATCCATATCAAGACCGGCATTCCTGCCGAAAGCGAGCCCTTCCGACAATGATTGCAGGACACCCGCAATACAAACCTGGTTAACCATTTTCGTCAACTGACCGCTGCCGGCCTTACCCATGTAAGTAACGGCACTCGAGTACGCGGCAATCACACCGACAGCCGCATCAAAATCGGCCGTATCTCCGCCGACCATAACTGTAAGCGTTCCGGCTTCAGCCCCCGACTGTCCGCCCGAAACCGGAGCATCAAGGAACCCTAATCCTTTTTCCTTCGCTTTCGCAAAAAGCTCACGAGACAGCATGGCAGAATCCGTCGTTGAATCCACAAGGATCGCCCCGGGCTGCATTCCGGCAAAAATTCCGTCGTCGCCGTAAACAACACTCCTGACGTCGTCATCGTTGCCGACGCAAACGAAAACAATATCTCGTCCCTCAGACGCCTCTCTCGGAGTTTTTGCCAACCTTCCGCCGTGTTCGCGAACCCATTTTTCTGCCTTCTCGGTTGTTCTGTTGTAGACGACCACATCATGGCCGGCCGCCTTCAGATGTCCTGCCATGGGATAGCCCATAACACCCAAACCGACAAAAGCAACGCGCTTTGTTTCTCCGCCGTTTTTAACTTCTTGCATCTCAGTCTCCCTCTGCATCCTGTTGTGCCGAAGAACCCACGTACTCGCCCCAGTTGTAAAGGTCATCGAGTATCTGCTGGCGTTCCTCAAATTGTTTTTCATTCAATTTTGCCGATTCCAGTGCCTCACAATCCGCTGCGGCAGCCTGATCCACGAGATCAAAGTACTCCGCCAAACTGCGCGTTCCCTGAACAACCCCCTGAAGACGCACCTCACAAAATGCTTTCCAACGAATCCGTTCAGCTTCTGTCAATGTTTCCGGCCAATTGCGCGCCCGTTTTCTCCAAAAGAGTTCCCCGAGCCGTTCATCCTCAAAATGAATACGCCCGTCGGCTGTCGCTTGAGCTAAAGTTTCCGGGTTGAGCGAAGCCGCACGGTCAATGACGGCTCGGTCCGAAGCCGAAACAAACCTCTCATACAGCGCACAATCGGCATCAACTTTTTCGGGCTCACTAATTTCTTCCGTACTCAGAGAAATCGGTCCCTGAAGCGAAGGCATCATTTCTTGGAGTTTTTCAACGTTGTGAGCAACGGAATCCAGATTGATTCCAAACCGCTCGCACGCACTCTTTTTAAGCACATTCAAATTCGAGCAGATAAAGGGAAACTTGTTGGGTCTCAAACGAAAGAGCGGAAGCGGTTGTTCGCCGTCTGCCAACCCCATTCGCTGCCAAGACCGACGACGAATTTCCTCGGCCGAGAGCGAAAGAAGCTCTGTCGGGTCTTCCATACAGTCCCAAACAATGATCTCATGTTGCTTCGTTTCCCACAGAGGGAACGCCACACGAATAAATCCCCGACTCTGTCCTGCCCCTGCATCAATCCATACTGCGGGTTTGGCGCACGCCCCGTCCGATCCCATCAGTGCGTTTTGGATTGCCTTTTTTGAACGATTATCAAAAGCCCACTGCCAAAATCTCGGATTTTTCTCTCGAATCAAACGAGCCAACGCAATGGTCGCATAGACATCGCTCATCGCATCATGAGCATGCTGATGCTCCAGGCGATTGGCAGCCGTTAACTTTTCCAACCGGAATGAAATTCGCTTCCTGCCGTCCGCCCCAACGACTTCCGGCCAAACGATTCCTTCCGGACGCAACGCCCAAACCGCCTGAACCAAGGGGAAAAGATCCCAGCGTGAACAACCGTTTTCCCATTCCCGAGCATAGGGATCTTCGAGGTTTCGCCAAAATAAAAACCGAGAAACTTCATCATCGAAACAGCGAGAGTTATATCCAATTGACACTGTGTTCGGAATGCGGAATACGCGGTTAATCCGGCTTGCAAACGAGGCCTCACACACAGCGCCCTTCGCGTGAACCAACTGCGGGGTCAAACCGGTAAGAAGACAGGCTTGAGGATTAGGAAGATAGTCGGGTGCGCAGTCGCAATACCAAACATCCGGATCCCCGACAAGATTGAGATCGGCATCCGTTCGAACCCCGGCAAACTGCGCCGGGCGATCAAGCCGCTTGTCTAGTCCGTACGTCTCATAGTCATGCCAATAAAACGTTATTTCACTCATACTTAATTCCAATTCAACCCGATCCTAACCTGACCCTGTATTCCCTAAGAAAAATCACGCAATTTTTGAATACACACCCGCTCGATCTGATTCACGCAAATAGCGATCAAACTGCATTGCAACAGCACGCACAAACATCTTTCCCTTAGCGCTCACGACAATGCGATCCGGAGTCAGTTCAACCAACTCGTGCTTGGCGTACGCCTGAAGCCTCTTTAACTCATACGCAAACGTCTCATCGAAACGAATACCGAAGCTCTCTTCAATTTCCCTTTTAACAAGTTCAAAACGACACATGATCGTCATGATGACTGTTCGGCGAAGAACATCCTCATTGGAAAGGCAAAATCCTCGGCATGTCGCCAAATGTCCGGAGCGAATTGCCTCGTAATACGGTTCAATTTCACGCGGATTGCATGCATAGGTGTTGCCCACATAGGAAATCGCACTGGCGCCGAGCGCTATCATGTCGCACTCGGCCTTCGTTGAGTAGCCCTGAAAATTGCGCTGAATCGTTCCTTCTTTCTGTGCAATCGACAGCTCATCGCCTTCCTTTGCAAAGTGATCCATTCCGATATAGCGATACCCGTTTGCCGTCAGTGTCCGAATTGAATCGAACATGATGTTGACTCTTTCGGTTGCACTTGGAATGTCCGCCGGAATAATTCGGCGTTGCGGTTTAAAAATATTCGGCAAGTGCGCATAGTGATAAAGAGCAATTCTGTCAGGAGACAATTCGATGATCTTCTCGATCGTCTGAGCAAAACTTTCCCGCGTCTGCTTCGGAAGACCATAGATAAGATCTGCGTTAATGGAACGAAAGCCCACCGACCGAGCTTTTTGCATGACATCGCGAATTAACTCATACGACTGAATGCGGTTGACTGCTTTTAAAACCTCTTCATTGAAGTCTTGGATCCCGAGACTCATGCGGTTAAATCCGAGTTTCGCCAGAAGTTCCGTTTTATCCGGCGGACACGTACGAGCATCAATCTCAATGGAATACTCGCCGTCTGACTCAAATGGAAATTCCTCCTTGATCCCGGACAAAAGCCGTTCAATCTGCTCGTTGCTGAGAAAAGTCGGAGAGCCGCCGCCCCAATGAAGCTGAGAAAGACTCTTTCGCCCGACCAGATGCTGCTTCGTCAGTTTTGCTTCCTTTAAAACGACATCAATGTATTCATCCGCTTTCGTATGATCTCGCGTCACAACCTTGTTGCAACCGCAGTAAAAACACACATCTGAACAAAAAGGAACATGCGTATAAACCGAAAGGCCTCTCCCGTCTTGCCGAGAGGCCAGCGCTACCTCATAATCGGAAACGCCGACATCCGCCTTGAAACGATCTGCCGTCGGGTATGAGGTGTAACGCGGCGCCGGAACATCAAATTTTCGCCAAAGATCAGCATCCGGCAATTCAACACCGCTCAAATTCGGGGCAATCATTGATTCCTCCTTGTTCCCAAGAAAAACTAAGCGCTCTCAAACAGTCTCGGTTCACTCTTTTTTCGAAATTGACTTCCGTCAATTGACTTTAATCAAATCTCGATACAAAATTAGACCGTTCTGCTCGCGTAAAAACGATTTCTTTGTATGGGTTTTTATATCGATCAGACCCCGCGGATTATAGCGTTCCACTATCGGTCTTCCCGGATTGCAGATTAATCCGAAAGACTCAAAAAACGGATTGACAGAAAAACAAATTCAAACCACTGGAGGGTTGCCAAAATGTTCCACACACCGAACACACCTTCGGCCGGCATGCGAATGATTTGCTCGTCCTGCAGCCTGCGTGACTTCTGTCTTTCCGAAGGACTGGACTTCAAAGAAATTGAGCGGGTTGAAGAATTAATCACAATGCGCAAAAGAATTCGCCGAGGCGAAACGCTATATCGTGCGGGCGACCCTTTTGAAGCTTTTTATGCCGTGCGCCTCGGGTTTCTAAAGAGTTCGGTGCTCTCAAGCGACGGACGCGAACAAGTGACGATGTTTCATATGTCTGGCGACATCGTCGGTTTTGACGGTCTTGCAAACAACGTCTATGCAAGCGACATGACTGCGCTGGAAGACACAGAGGTCTGCGTCATTTCCTATAAGCGGTTGCGAGAGGTTTCTGCCTCTGCTCCATCCCTGTCAGGACACTTTGAAAAACTTCTCTCAAGAGAGATTATCCGGCAAAACGGCGTCCTGCTCCTACTGGGCTCCATGCATGCCGAGCAACGAATTGCAGCTTTTCTGCTGAACCTGTCGCAACGCTTTGAGCAACGCGGCTATTCACGCAGCGAATTTGTCCTTCGCATGACGCGTGCAGAAATTGGCTCTTATCTCGGTCTTAAACTTGAAACCGTCAGCAGAGTTCTTTCACGTTTCACAAGCGACAATCTCATTCTTGTTAATCAGAAACACGTACAAATTCTGAGTTTTGAAGGATTGCGTTCCATCATAAGCGGGCAAGCTTTTGTGCGCCAAGAGCAACCCATGCATCCCGTGGAATCTCCCTATGGAATTCGAGGGCTTGTGAGCATCCAGCCGAAGAAAACGCCGCTGAAATAGTTATGACGCACAGCAGTTCTCTCTCGAAACCTGATATCAGTTATCAGGCGATTGCTCGGCTTGCCTCACCGATTCTTGTGGCCAATCTTTCCATTATCGGTTCGGGGACGATTGACACTGTTATGGCCGGCCGGCTCGGAGCCGACCATTTGGCAGCCGTTGCGATCGGCAATGCGACGGTCGTCATGGTGATCATGACGCTCGTGGGCATTATTCAATCCTTAAGTCCGTTGGCAGGACACCACTTCGGAGCTCGTCTCTATGAACGGATTGGTTTCGAATTAACGCAAAGTCTCTGGCTTGCCGCTCTTCTCGGTATCGTCGGTGCTCTTATTTTATCGGCGACCGACTTTTGGGTCTCTCTGTGCGATGCCAAAGGCGAAGTTGCTCAAATGCTTCGCATTTACCTGCTTGCCAGTGCGGCAAGCGTCCCTGCCTTTATGCTTGGGCGACCCTATGTTGCACTCAATGCCGCTATTAACCTTCCCCGCGTCACGATGTGGGTTTCCGTGGGACTCCTTGCCCTAAAAACACCCCTTAATGCCGTCTTTATGTACGGCTTGTTCGGCTTTCCTGCCCTCGGCGGAGCCGGTGCAGGAATCGCCTCCGCCCTTGGTGCAACTTTAAGTCTTCTCGCTCTTTACGCTTATTGGCGATTTGCGAAGGTCTATGACCGGATGCGTCCGGCACGCCTTTATCTTCCGAATTTTGCAGCCATCAAGACGCATTTAAAAATCGGCGTTCCAATCTCATTTTCCATGTTTTTTGAGATCAGTTCCTTTGCACTCATGGCTATCCTCATCGGTCGAATCGGAACTGTCGATGTTGCCGCTCACCAAATTGTGGCCAATGCCACATCCTTTATTTTTCAAATTCCGCTTTCACTCGGCATTGCCGTGAGTGTTCTTGTGGCTCAAAGTCTCGGTGCCGGCTCCCCGAGCATGGCTCGGCAAGCCATGTTCCGCGTTATGCGTCTGGCTTTAGTCGTGGCAGCCGTGACTTCCTTGAGTCTTTTCGTTTTCCGTCACGAAGTTGTCTCGTTTTACACGAATGACTTCCCGGTGGCGGCACTCGCCGGTTCTATTTTGTCAATTGCTGTGATTTTCCACGTCGCCGACGCATTGCAGACAATCAGTTGCTTTGCCCTGCGCGGGTACCGCGTTACATTCCTGCCGATGCTGATCTACGGCGTTCTTCTCTGGTCCGTCGGCCTCGGCGGAGGCTACTGGCTCGGATTCAGCGCAGAAAAGTTTGGAGGCCCGTTCGGAGCGCACGGCTTTTGGGCAGCAACAGCAACCGGAATTATTCTTGTCAGCATCGCGATCAGTGCTTACGCTGCCTATATCTCCAAAGATCGTTTAAAGGATGAACGACTGCATCAGTAAAGATTGCATTCGCATTACACGGAGGATTCCCAAAGTCCTAGTACAATTCCGCCGTTCGGGGATTTACCATTGGGATCCCCTTTAAGGCAGCGAAAACAAGCGCAAGAAAAATTTTACAGAAAGGCAAGAAACAACCATGTGCGGTATTGTTGGAATTCTCGGGAACAGTCCTGTTAATCAAGACATCTATGATGCCCTTCTGCTTTTACAGCATCGCGGTCAAGATGCAGCCGGCATCGGAACGATGCAGGAAGATCGGTTTTCTGTTTTCAAAGCCAAAGGTCTGGTAAGCGATATCTTTCGCACGCGCAACATGCGTACCCTGATCGGAAATGCAGGAATCGGACATGTGCGGTATCCGACCCAGGGATGCGCAAGCGACAATCTGGAAAGTCAGCCCTTTTACGTCAATGCTCCTTTTGGGATTCTCTTGGCTCACAACGGCAATCTGACGAATGCCGAAAAAATAAAAAAACAACTGGCTCAAATCGATCACCGCCACACTTTAACGATGAGCGATTCGGAAGTGCTTCTTAACGTTTTTGCCGATGAACTTGCTCGGGAAACCGACGGCAAGGAATTCACGCCGCAGGCACTTTTTCGAGCAATTCGATCCGTGCATCGAATCGTCAAGGGTTCTTATGCCTGCGTAGCCCTTATTGCCGGGCACGGTCTTGTCGCTTTCAGAGATCCGCACGGCATTCGACCGATTTGCTTCGGAACTCGCCGTTCTGAAAACGGCATGAGCGACTGCATGTTCAGCTCCGAATCTGTCGCCATGGGGCGTCTCGGTTTCACGCTGGAGCGTGATATCGCCGCCGGGGAAGCGATCTTTGCCGGACTTGACGGCCAAATTTTAAGCGCTCAATGTGCGGACAATCCTCAACTAACCCCCTGCGCATTCGAGTACATTTACTTTGCACGCCCGGAAAGCGTCATCGACAAAATTAACGTCTACGCTGCTCGCCTGCAACTCGGCCGCTACCTTGCACAAACCGTCCGCCATCGGATTGATGTTTCTCAGATTGACTGCGTCATCCCCATTCCAGACACAGGAAGACCTGCCGCTCAAGAACTGGCCGGTCTCTTAAATCTTCCCTACCGCGAAGGATTCCTCAAAAATCGCTACGTCGGACGAACATTCATCATGCCTAATCAGGCTATTCGCAAGAAAAGCGTTCGCCAAAAGTTAAATGCCATGCCGGTCGAATTTGCCGGGAAGAATGTACTTCTCGTCGATGACTCCATTGTTCGCGGCACGACAATGGAACAAATTGTCGATCTCGCCAGGCAGTCCGGGGCAAAGAAGGTTTTCGTGGCATCGACGGCTCCCCGCGTGATGTTCCCGAACGTTTACGGAATTGACATCCCTTCGAGTTCGGAACTCATCTGCGGAAAAGGTGAAAGCGAAGAAGATGTCGCACGTCGAATCGGAGCCGATGCAGTCGTCTACCTGCCCATGGAAGACTTGCCCCGTGCTTTGCATGATTTAAACCCAGAGATTTCGGCATTCGATTGCTCTTGCTTTGACGGACACTACGTCACCGGAGACGTCAGCGCAGAAAGTCTTGCCTCTCGGGGCTTGTAATCGATCAGACCTCAAAAAAAGCGAAACCGATTCCTCTTAAGAAGAATCGGTTCCGCACAAAACGGCTTAATTTACCAAGACGTCTGCCTAGAGGCTTTTGCCTGTCAGACGCTCGTACGCCTCGCGATACTTTGCCGCTGTTTTTTCAAGAATCTCCTCGGGAGGAACAGGAGCCGGAGGCGTTTTGTTCCAAGGCTGCGTCTCAAGCCAATCGCGAAGGAATTGCTTATCAAAACTCGGGGGCGAGATACCGAGGCCATACCCATCCTCCGGCCAGAAACGCGAACTATCAGGCGTCAAAACCTCATCCATCAAACAGACACGGCCAGCTTCATCGAGCCCAAACTCGAATTTCGTATCCGCAATGATGATTCCCTTGGTCTTTGCATACTCGGCCGCGCGTGTATAGAGATCGATCGTGCGATCACGGAGTTCCGTTGCAATATCTTTTCCATACAGCGAGCAAACTCGTTCGAAGTCGATATTTTCATCATGCGTCCCGACCTCAGCTTTGGCCGCCGGCGTAAAAATGGGGGTCGGCAACTTCTCAGCCTGACGAAGCCCTTGCGGAAGCTTAATTCCGCAAATTGTTCCGTCTTCCTGATAGGACTTCCAACTGCTGCCGATGACGTAGCCGCGGGCAACACACTCAACTAAAATCGGCTTTAACCGCTTGACAACCATCGCGCGTCCCTGAACCTGCGAGATTTCGTCGGGAGCCACTACCGATTCAGGCTCAATGTCGGTAATCTGCGAGGGCATATTTCCTGCCAATTTTTCAAACCAGAACTTCGTCAATCCCGTCAAAACTTTGCCCTTGTCGCGAATCGGAACACTCAGAATGACGTCGAATGCGCTAATGCGATCCGTCGCCACCATAAGCAATTTATCCTCCCCAAGTGCGTAACATTCACGCACCTTACCGCGATAGACCAACGGCAAATCGCGAAGAGACGTCTTCATAAGGCCTTGCATATCAATTACTCCAACGTTTTAATAACAAAAAAACAAACTCATCAATCCATCCCGTCAGAAAACTTTCTGCTCGTTTTCTTCCGCTTTGAGTCCTCATTGTATTTAAGCTATCCCAAAAAAGAGAAAAACTTGCAGAATTCAGATTCTCAGATTGCACCAAAGTTCTACCTCCGAGCCAAAACTTTTCCGTCTGCATTGGGATAAAATGGACGGGAAGATGCGTCAGTAATAAATTCTTCGCACCCAATTCGGCATCAACCAACTCGGAGCACATCAATATGGCACTCGTCAGTTTGCGCCAACTGCTTGATCACGCGGCAGAAAACAACTACGGAATTCCCGCATTCAACATCAACAATCTTGAACAGGTGCATGCCATCATGACGGCGGCGCAAGAAGTCGGTGCTCCGGTCATCATGCAAGCATCTGCCGGAGCTCGCAAGTATGCAGGAGAGTTATTTCTCAAATCTCTGATCGAAGCAGCCGTCGAAAGCTATCCGGATATTCCCGTTTGCATGCATCAGGACCATGGTCAGAGCCCTGCCGTCTGCCAGGGCGCAATGCGATACGGCTTTACTTCCGTGATGATGGACGGTTCATTGATGACTGACGGAAAGACACCGTCGACCTACGAATACAACGTTGAAACAACCAAACGCGTTGTCGAAGCCGCGCACTCAATCGGCGTATCCGTCGAAGGCGAACTGGGTTGTATCGGATCTCTTGAAACTCTTCAGGCAGCCAAAGAAGACGGACACGGCGCCACCGGTAAGATGACTCGAGACATGCTGCTGACCGATCCGGATCAAGCCGCTGACTTTGTGCGTGCCACCCAGTTGGATGCTCTCGCCATTGCCATCGGAACAAGTCACGGCGCCTACAAGTTCACGCGCAAGCCAACCGGAGAGATTCTTTCGATCCAGCGCGTTAAAGAAATCCATGCACGGCTTCCCAATACACATCTTGTCATGCACGGATCCAGTTCTGTTCCGCAAGAGTTGCTTGCGGAGATCCGTCAATACGGCGGTCAGATGCGCGAAACCTACGGTGTTCCTGTCGAAGAAATTCAGGAAGCGATTAAACACGGCGTACGCAAAGTCAATGTCGACACCGACATTCGTCTTGCGATGACAGGAGCCATTCGTCGCTATTTTGTTGAAAATCCGAGCGGATTTGATCCGCGCGGCTACCTGACAAAGGCACGCGAAGCGGCAAAAGAACTCTGCAAGAGCCGCTATCTTGCCTTCGGATGCGAAGGTCAAGCCGCGCACATTAAACCGATTCCCCTTTATGTGATGGCAAACCGTTACGCAGACGGTTCCTTGGCTCAGAAGGTTCTTTAACCCAACATCCAGCATCGGGGAGCCTCCGGCTCCCCTTTTTCATCCATGGTTGAAAAAAACGCAAACGACCTTAAAGGAAAGACCGGTCTCATTCGTCTGATGAATGCGACTCGTTATTCGTTTGACGGAATCCGTCAGGCCTGGAAGTCTGAAGAAGCGTTTCGGCAGGAAGCCTCTCTTGCCCTGATTCTGATTCCCTTAAGCTTTTTTCTTCCCGTTGCTCTGTCGCTTCGCCTCTTATGCCTGTTTTCCGTTATCTTCGTCTTAGTCGTTGAACTTTTGAACACCGGAATTGAAGCGGCTATTGATCGAATCGGTTCGGAAATCCATCCTAAATCGAAATTTGCAAAAGATGCGGCAAGCGCTGCCGTGCTCTTCTCGCTTTTCTTTTGCGCAGCAACCTGGATAAGCACTCTTTTGATTATTTTTGAGGAAATGACATGACCAATGAAATGCATCCCCTTGTCGGAATTGTGATGGGCTCCGCTTCCGACTGGGAAATGATGAAGCCTGCTGTCGATATTTTGAAAATGTTCGATGTTCCCTGTGAGGTCAAAATCATCAGTGCACACCGCTTGCCCGATGAGACAGCCCAATATGCAGCAACCGCAAAAACCCGCGGCTTGAAGGCCATCATTGCCGGAGCGGGCGGCGCTGCCCATTTGGCCGGGGTCATCGCAGCCAAAACAACACTTCCTGTTTTAGGCGTTCCGGTTCCTTCAAAATATTTAAAAGGTCTTGACAGCCTGTTGTCCATCGTCCAGATGCCGCGCGGAATTCCCGTTGCGACGTTTGCCATCGGAGAAGGCGGTGCAGCAAACGCAGCCATCTTCGCTGTGACAATAATGGCAGTTACAGACAAAACGCTTTCCGAGAAACTGGATGCTTTCCGCGCCAAACAAAGCCAGAAAGTACGTGAAGCAAAAGTTCCCTTCGAATCATGACGGTTTCGGTCTACCCTTCAATCGACGAGGCGGCCATTGACCGCGCCGTCGAAATTCTTACCGCAGGCGGTCTTGTCGCCATTCCGACAGAGACCGTCTACGGCCTAGCGGCAGACGCTGACAATGAAGCGGCTGTGTTAGCCACATTCGCAGTAAAAAACAGACCGACGAATCATCCGTTGATTGTGCACGTTGCTGATCCCTGCGCCTTGGATGCATGGGCAATCAACATTCCTCCGGAAGCGAGGCTTCTTGTCAAAACTTTTTGGCCCGGTCCGCTTACTCTCGTATTAAAGAAAGCCGATCGATGCGGAGAATTCGTCACAGGCAATCAAGACTCCGTCGCTCTGCGTTGCCCCTCGCACCCATGGACACATGAACTTTTAAGACGCTTCTCCGGCAACGATTACAAGGGACTTACGGCTCCGAGCTGCAACACGTTCGGACGTATTTCCCCGACAAGCGCAAAGCATGTTTTTGATGATTTAGGTCTAAAACCTGACGGCAAGTTAGATTTCATTCTTGACGGCGGAATCTGTGAAGTTGGCGTTGAATCCACTATGGTCAATCTTTCTGGCGATCGACCGGAAATTCTTCGACACGGAGCCGTAACCCGCGAAATGCTTGAGGCAGTTTTAAAGCGTCCCGTCCCGGATGCGGGAAGCAATGCACCCCGTGCCTCTGGTCGCCTAAAGAGTCACTATGCCCCAAAAACAAAGCTTGAGATTGTTCCAAGCCAAAGCCTCCGATCTCGCATTGAAGAACTAAAAGGAAAAAAATTGGCCGTCATGGCCTCAAAAGAAACCCTTATCTCCGTAAAAGATTGGGGATTCTTTTCGATAGAAGCACCAGCGACGCTTAAGAGTTACGCACACGGGCTGTACGAGAATCTGCATAAACTCGATGCCGCCAATGCGGATCTCATCCTTGTTGAAGCACCACCGGCTCTTCCGGACTGGGCTGCCGTCAATGACAGACTCGGACGCGCCGCTGCGGAGAAAAACGAGAATGCCAAGCGATAATCCCGTCGGCGTTATGGACTCGGGCTTCGGAGGACTTTCCGTTCTAAAAGCCCTCCGAAAAAAACTGCCGGCAGAAAACTTCTTTTATTGCGCGGATAACGGCAATGCCCCGTGGGGCGACAAAGACTGCGCCTTTATCATTGATCGGACTCGAGCAATCATTCGTTTTCTGATCGAGCACGGCGCAAAAGCCGTCGTTATTGCCTGCAATACCGCCACAGCCGTTGCGGCAGAAACAGTACGGGCGGAATTTTCTTTGCCGATTATCGGAATCGAACCGGCTGTGAAACCAGCAGCAAAACTAAGTCCCTCCGGTCGATTCGGCGTACTTGGAACTACCCGCACAATCACAAGTGAGCGCTATCACAATCTTCTTGTCCGCTTCACCCAAGGAACCCATGTCATGTCCGTAGCAGCTCCCGGACTGATGGAATGCGTCGAGCGCGGAGAATTTGACACCCCCGAAACAAAAAGGCTGATCGAAAAGTATCTTTCTCCTATGCTGCAGGCCAATATTGACACGCTCGTGCTTGCCTGTACCCACTACCCATTTTTAGAAAAAGCGATTAGAGAAGTCGCCGGAGAATCCGTCAAGATCATCGAACCGAGTTCGGCCGTTGCAGACGTTCTTTACCTGCGGCTAAAAACGGCTGACCTTGTCTGCGAAACAGCGAGAATCGGAACGGAACGCTTTTGGATTAAAAACGCTGAGCAATTTTCTCCGGTTCTGAGAAAACTTTGGAGTACGGCAACTACGCCCGAAGAGCTAGCGATTTAGCCCCAGAATCTGCGACAAACGGAGTCATTCTTTGACGAAAACTCTCTGGAAGTCCGATTGGCTTAAATCCCTTTGCCTGCGAAACACACACCATTGTCTCAACCAATCGAACGCATTCCTCCTCTCCGCGGAAAAGAGTCATCGCAAAACGCACGGAGGAATACCCGAGCTTTTCAATCCAAAGATTCGCTCTGCAGCAATCGCCCGTGCGGCACGGACGCAGAAAATCGCAACGAACCCCAGCCAAAGGAAGCATCAGACCGCTTTGAAGAATAGCGGGAAAAGGCTTTTGCACAACTTCACTGAAAAAATCTTCAATGAGCCCATTAAAAATCGTAAAGTAATGAGGATGAAAGACGATCCCCGCACTGTCGCAGTGAGAGAAGCGAATGCAGACATTTTTGGAGAAAATCTGATGCATCAATGTCTCCGAAAAAAATTGGGCTGATATAAATCTTCCAGACACGAAAAAAGAGCCAACTGCTAGGTCAGCTCTTTTTCATACACGACACACAAGGCCGCAGACTAACGCAACTTGACTTCTTTAAAGAGCACGTGCTTGCGGGCAACCGGGTCAAACATGTTGCGCTCAAGCTTTTCTGTCGTGTTCTTCTTGTTTTTCACAGTCGTCACGAAATAGCCGGTTTTGGCCGTCGATTCGAGTTTGATGATTTCGCGTGCACCCTTTGCCATGGTTCAATCTCCGAATAATTAGATTTCGCCGCGGGCGCGCAGATCCGCGAGCACCACATCAATACCAACCTTGTCAACCGTACGCAATCCGGCCGTTGTCAAACGCAGGCGGACCCAACGGTTTTCACTTTCAACCCAGAAACGACGATACTGCAAATTCGGCAGGAAACGACGCTTGGTTTTGTTGTTCGCGTGCGAGACTTGATGGCCGACCATCGGCTTCTTGCCGGTGACTTGACAGACTCTTGCCATCACATACTCCCGTATAAAAAGTTAAAAAACACATCACACTCTCTTTGCAGAGTGCGGACTCAAAATTCAAGGGTAGCGATTATAGGACAAAACCGATGCGCAAGACAAATGATGAAACAAGATCCTCACTTTTTTCTTCCAAAGTGAGGCATTTACAACATCGGCAATCCTTTGTGTGAGTGTCTCTGTGCCAACGATTTTTGCAATTTTCTCTTGCTACCTTTGCCCTTATTCGCATCATGGGACCGTACTTCCGGTGCAATCGCCTGAAAATCCGCTCACGCTAAAATAACCGCATTACACAAAACACCATCATCATGAAGATCCTTCTTGTAAGACCTCGAGGCTTTTGCGCCGGCGTGACGCGTGCGATTTCTGTCGTTGAACGAGCCCTTGCCATTTACGGCGCGCCGGTTTACGTTCACCATGAAATTGTGCACAACCGAACAATCGTCAAAACATTGCGGGAAAAAGGGGCTGTTTTCGTCGATTCGATTGACAACGTTCCGGACGGAGCGACGCTCATCTTTTCCGCCCACGGCGTTCCAAAGGAGATTGAACGGAAAGCGAGAAGTCGACCGCTGAAAATTTTTGATGCCACTTGTCCGCTCGTGACGAAGGTGCATCGAGAAATTGCCAAAATGCATGCCCAGGGGCTTCCCATTGTCATCATCGGACACAAAGGCCATCCGGAAGTCGAAGGCGCCGTCGGACAAATCCCCGACGGGATCTCCGTCATTGAGTCTGTCAAAGATGCCGAAAATCTTCCTCTCAACAACGGAAAACTTGCCTGCGTCACGCAAACAACAATTTCCATTGACGACGCCTCTGCCGTTCTCAGTACGCTAAGACGCCGTTTCCCGGCTCTTGTTGAACCCAAAAAATCGGACATTTGCTATGCAACGCAATCTCGCCAAAATGCCGTCAAAGATCTTGCCGAGAAAGTGGACCTCATGCTGGTAATCGGCTCGGAAACCAGTTCAAATTCCAACCGATTAAAAGAAGTTGCCGAACGCTACGGCGCAAAGGCGTACTTGATTGAAAACGCCTCAGCTGTTGATCTGAGCTGGTTTGACGGTGTTGCAACCGTGGGCATCACAGCCGGAGCATCGGCACCCGAGTTTCTTGTAAAGGATCTTGTTCTCTCTATGAAAAAGCTCTTTCCGGATTGCTCGGTCTGCGAACTGTCCGGCGATGAAGAGCAGTTTGCCTTTCCGATGCCGAAAGGGCTTTGGAAAGAGGATCTGCCGAAGGATTAATTATGTTTCGAACTTTTGCGTCCGACGACGTCAAGCGTCCCGTTGAAATTCCGGCTCCGTGGGGGACAATCATTTCCACTTTCGTTTATGACGAAATCTGGGAAATCGGCTTCAACACAGAGCCTCCGAAACCAAGCTCTTCGCCTTTTTCGGCAGAATCATTCTGGATCGAAGCAATCCGCTCGACGCTGTCCGGTATTTCCCTTGACGAAGAGGTACTTGAATCCCTGTTTCGAACAAGACGCTGGAAGGGACTCTCCGCTTTCAGTCAGAAAGTCTTGCAAGTCATCGCAACCATTCCCTGCGGACAATTCAGAACATACCGAGAAATCGCCTCTGAAATCGGGATGACCGGTGCATCACAGGCTGTCGGACAAGTTTTGGCTCACAATCCTTTTCCAATTCTTATTCCTTGTCACCGCATTGTTTCCAAGGAAATGCTTGAAAAAATGGATATCACAAACCCCAAAACTTTCGAAGGCTCCTCCTTCAGGGGTTCTCATGCATTTGCGCCGATTGGTGCTTGGTTGCGCCTGAACGATCTGGCGCATTCCTAAGATACGGGTCTAGCTTTATCAATCATCAATTTTTGGACATCAGACCATGAGCAAATCAAAACACGAAAGTGCTACGCCGGCAACGGTTTGGCTCAAAGCCCGAGGCGTTCCCTACGAAGAGCACTCTTACGATTACGTCGAACATGGCGGAACACATGTCACTGCGCTCAGTCTTGGACTGGATGAACATTGCGTCATCAAAACTCTCATCATGGAAGATGAAAATTCAAAACCTCTCGTGATTCTCATGCACGGAGACAAAGAGGTATCGACAAAAAATCTCGCCCGACAAACAGGACGCAAATCGATCGCTCCCTGCACGCCGGAGCAAGCACAGCGAAATTCAGGCTATCAGGTTGGAGGAACTAGCCCCTTCGGGACCCGCAAAAAAATGCCTGTTTATGTCGAAAAATCCATTCTTTCCTTGGATAAAATTCACATCAACGGCGGAAGACGCGGCTTTATCATCACAATCAATCCCAACGTTCTGACAGAAAAGCTCGGAGCCATACCCGTTAACGTCGCTATCGTTAAAGATTGAGCTCATTACGATGAATTTGCCATTTGAACTACTCGTAGGATTACGTTACACAAAAGCAGGACGCCGCGGTCGTCGGAAAGACGGTTTCATGAGTTTTATCTCAGCTATCTCCGTTTCCTCAATTGCCCTCGGCGTTATGGCGCTCATCATCGTGCTTTCCGTCATGAACGGTTTTCAAAAAGAAGTACGCGATCGGATGCTTTCTGTTCTTTCTCATGCAGAAATCGTTCGCATCAACGGCGCCATCCCTGATTGGACACAACTGGAAAAATCCCTTCTCTCCGACAAGCGCGTTGTCGCGTGTGCCCCCTACGTTTCTGGGCAAGGACTCATCAACTCGCGAGGAAACCTTCGAGGGGTAGCCGTTCGAGGAATCGATCCTACGATTGAACCTAAGGTCAGCGATGTTGCCAAAACCCTCGGAGAAAAAACGCTTTCCGAACTTCAAGCCGGAGAATTTGGTCTGATTATCGGAAGGGATCTTGCACGCCTTCTTCGAGTCAAAACCGGTGACAAAGTCACACTCGTCGTAGCCAAAGGCAATACGACGCCGGCAGGATTTGTTCCTCGCATGAAACAAATGACGGTTAAAGCCGTGTTTCAATCGGGGCATTACGAGTTTGACAGCTCTTTGGCCTTTGCGCACCTTGATGATGTTGCAACGCTTTTCCGGACAGGTGGACCGACTGGAATTCGCATAAAACTCGCCAATATCGAGGACGCCCCTGCCGTTGCGCAAGACATCGCATCTAAACTTCCCTTTGATTACTATGCCTCGGACTGGACACAACAAAACAGAACATGGTTTGCGGCCGTTCAGGTTGAAAAAAGGATGATGGCAATTATTCTTTTCTTAATCGTTTTAGTCGGCTCGTTCGGTCTTGTTTCTACACTTGTGATGACCGTCACAGAAAAGCAGTCCGACATTGCCATTTTGCGAACTCTCGGAGCCTCTCCGAGATCGATCATGGCGATTTTCGTGATTCAAGGCACGATCGTTGGTTTTGTCGGTGTCTTGTTCGGTATCAGCCTCGGGCTTGCAATTGCCTGTAATCTTGATGTCATTGTTCCGACTGTTGAACATCTGCTCGGCGTGGAATTCCTGCCCCGCGAAATTTATTACATCAGCCAAATGCCCAGTGATCCGAGAGCCTCCGACATTATTCCGATTGCATTAGTCAGTCTCGGTGCCAGTCTTCTGGCAACTCTTTATCCGTCTTGGCGAGCAGCCAAGACTCATCCAGCACAGGCATTGCGTCATGAGTGAAGCCATCTGCATCGAAAATCTTATAAAAACCTATGACGACGGATCTGGGATTCGTACCTCTGTTTTAAAAGGGGTCAGTTTTACGGTACAGTCAGGAGAAATCATCGCCGTCATCGGGGCTTCCGGATCCGGAAAAAGCACGTTGCTGCATGCCCTCGGCGGCCTAGACTCCGTTGACTCAGGAAAAATCCGAATTGCCGGATGCGATCTGTCGACCCTAACAGAATCAGAACGGGGAAAATTCAGGAATCAACACCTTGGATTTGTCTACCAATTTCATCATCTGCAACCGGAATTTACGGCCGTTGAAAACACCGCCATGCCCCTTCTTATTCGCCGAGTTCCTCGTGAAGAGGCTCTGAAAACTGCCGAAAAGCTTTTGTGCGATATCGGACTTGAAAACCGAACGGAACATCTTCCGAGCCAACTTTCCGGAGGCGAACGTCAACGAGTAGCCATTGCCAGAGCGATTGTCGGAAAACCAGACTGCATTTTGGCCGACGAACCAACGGGGAACTTGGATGAAGAAACCGCCAAAAGCGTTTTCGATTGCTTTGTGCGGCTTGCTCACGACTTTAAAACAGCTGTTGTGATCGTCACGCACGACAAATCGATTGCATCAGCCTGTGACCGAATCATTCAACTTGAAAACGGCTATATCAAGGAACTCAATCCCTAAATGGCATTCAGACTGATTGATACGCATAATCACATTGACTCTGAGATATTTGACGCAGACAGATTCCAACTCGTCGAAACAGCGCGAGAAAAGGGCGTCGAGGATGCCCTTATTTGTTCAGGCATTCCAGAGACTCTTGAAAAGACTCGTTTAGTCGCGCATCAAATCGGTTGGCACTATGCCCTCGGCGTTCATCCGCTTTACGTTGAAAGCGTGACAGATCCTGTCTCCTTCCTTGCTTCTTTGGAAAATCTCATACGGGAATCGCTTTCCGATCCCCTTTTTGCAGCCGTCGGAGAAATCGGTCTTGACGGTTTCGTTCCGGGAATCGACAAGACAAAAATGCTTTTCCTTTTTAGAGAACAGCTTCGAATCGCTCGCAAATACGCCCTGCCCGTAAGCGTTCACGCTCGGCATGCCGTTGATGCGGTTTCCAAAGAACTGGCAACTTTCGGGATCAGCCGCGGAGCTGTTCACGCTTTTAACGGTTCTGTGCAACAAGCCGCTCGCTTAACCGGTCTCGGACTCAAACTTGGATTCGGCGGAGCGCTCACCTATACGGGAAGCCTTCGAATTCGGCGCATCTTTCAGAGTCTCTCGGATACAGATTTTGTTTTAGAAACGGATGCCCCCGACATGCCCGGACAACACAGGCGCAATGCGTCAGACAAGAGAACGCATCCTTCTGATATTGAGGCAACCCTTTTATGTGCCTCAGAACTGAGAAAAACATCGCCGGAGAACCTTGCACGGCATGCGACTGAAAACTCCACACATGCATTTCCGAAATTAGGAAACTTTAAACCGCAGTTTTTTTAAAACTCATCACGCCATTTACCCTTGAGATCCGTAGAATTGTCCTTGAATCTCAGTTCTGCGCGGTCGTTCCTCTCGCGCCTGGGAATTCTGATCTGCATTTGAGGAGTCGTACATGTCGAAATACCCAACACAAAACCTGCGTACAGTTGCTTTCGTCGGTCACGGCGGTAGCGGAAAAACCTCTCTTATCGAAGCGATGCTGATGCGTGCCGGAGCCATTTCCGAGTGCGGCAGCATTGAAAAAGGCACAACCGTTTGCGACAGCGATCCTCAAGAAAAACAAGTCGGACACTCTCTGCGTCTGGCCGTGGCACACATGGACACAGAGAAACTGGGGCTCGATCCGGTTCGCATTCATGTGATTGACACGCCGGGATATCCTGACTACATCGGTCAATCGCTTCCGGCTCTGGATGCGGCCAAAACGGCTGTTGTCGTCGTTGACGCCACAAAGGGCGTTGAACTGATGACGGAACGCATGATGACCTGGGCCGAAAAACGCGGTCTTTGCCGCATGATCGTCGTCAACAAAATTGACGTTCCCGGCGTCGATCTGATGGGAGTTCTCTCGCAGTTACGACTGACTTTCGGCGATGCCGTCATCCCGCTTAACCTGCCGACGAAAGGCATGACGCACGTCATCGACTGCTACAACACGGAAGAAGGCGAAAGCGACATTATGAGCGTTTCAGATGTTCACCGCGCCTTCATCGAACGCGTTGTTGAAGTTGACGACGCCACAATGGAACGTTACCTGGAAGAAGGCGAAGCCGATCCTGCCAGCCTCCATGCCCCGATTACAAAGGCTTTGCGAGAAGGACATATTATCCCTGTCTGCTTCACGAGTGCGAAGAATCTTATCGGCATCCGGGACTTCATGAAAGTCATCATTCGTCACCTTCCCTCGCCTGCCGAAGCGAATGTTTCCCTTTTCGAAAAACGCGACGGAACTCCAATTACCACAGAACCGTCCTCTCAGATGCCGGTTCTTGCGCACGTCTTTAAGATCATCAGCGACCCCTTCGTCGGAAAGATCGGCATCTTCCGCGTCCATCAAGGTCAAATTAAACCGGGATCAACGCTTTATATCGATGATTCCAGAAAGCCCATCAAAGTTAATAAACCCATGATTCTGCAGGGCAAGGAAACATCCGAAACCGATGAACTGAATCCGGGAGACATTGGTGCGCTTAACAAGATCGACGATATGCACTACGGTGCGATCCTGCACTCGAGCATTTTGGACTTTGACGTACGCATGCATCCCATGGACTTTCCTCAACCCATGTTTGGTCTTGATCTAACCCCTTCCAGACGCGGTGATGAAAGCCGCATGAGTGATGTTCTTGGAAAGATGATCGCGGAAGATCCGACGCTTAAAACGGCTACGGATACCGTACTGAACAAAACAATGCTTCAGGGGCTTTCCGAATTGCACCTGCGTACCGTACTCGAACGGATGAAAGCACAATTCAACTTAGAAGTTGAGACAAACGCTCCCTCTGTTCCTTACCGTGAGACGATCAGCGGGAAAGCTGAAGGCCATGCCCGCCATAAGAAACAATCAGGCGGTGCGGGGCAGTTCGGTGAAGTGTATTTGCGCGTCGAACCACTGGCGCGCGGCGAGGGCTTCCAGTTCGTTGATGAGGTCAAGGGAGGCGCTATTCCGTTTAACTTCATCCCGGCTGTTGAAAAGGGCGTACGCGAAGTCCTTGACCAAGGATTTATCGCCGGTTATCCGATGCAGGACGTGAAGGTCACTGTTTACGACGGAAAATCTCATCCTGTCGACAGCAAAGAAGTCGCCTTTGTCAGCGCAGGGCGAAAAGCCATGTTGGATGCCGTTGCCAAAGCCGCTCCAACGCTCCTTGAACCCATCGTAAAACTGACAATCACGGCTCCAACCCTTTCTTTGGGAGACATTGCAGGCGATCTTGCAAGTCGGCGCGGCCAAGTCATCAATACGACATCCACCAGTTCGACGTCGATGGAAATCCTGGCAATTCTTCCGCTGGCTGAAATGGACGGCTATGCCGCACGCCTTAATGCAATCACACAAGGTGCAGCCGTATTTACGGCTGAATTCCATTCCTATCAGCCTGCACCGACTCAAAAACAAGAAGAACTTGCAGGAAAATACCATCGGAAGGACGAGGATGATTAATTTTTCTTTCACTGCTGGACAATCCCTTCATAAAGGAAGGATTTACGATTTATGAACACATCCAAATGCGTTGTCAGTGCTCTCGGCGTTGATGAGCCCGGAGTCGTTGCGACCCTGTGCAAAACGCTGACTGCTGCGCACTGCAATATTTCAGAAATGACTCAGTCGAATCTGCACAATCAATTTGCCAGTCTTTTCATCATCGAAAAGCCGTCAGAACTCGACAATGAGGAATTAAAAAACAAACTCTGCTCTGCGCTAAAGACG
The DNA here is from genome assembly GCA_964509205.1 of uncultured Sutterella sp. Lineage (GTDB taxonomy): Bacteria > Pseudomonadota > Gammaproteobacteria > Burkholderiales > Burkholderiaceae_F > Duodenibacillus. The sequence goes on from CAZDVW010000003.1 coordinate 24,738, forward strand.
GCCGGTCTTCACGTGACAGCTCGTGTTTGGGATCCTGATGTTTCTCCCTCTTCCAAGGTTTCTTCAACTGAACCTTTTGTCATCAGCGTTTACGGCGGCGACCGAAACGATATCGTCGGAACTTTTGCCTCGATATTTGCCGAAGAAAAAATCAATATCGAAGACTTGCGAGCTCTGCAACCTGAACCCGGCGAATTCATGATTGTCTATGAAGTTCTCGTGCCGACCAATTCTGACGTTCCTGCCGTTCACGCAAAATTGCTCTCACAGGCTAAACGCATGGGACTTAATCTCACAATGCAACACCGAGATATTTTCGAAGCCATTCACCGCGTCCAAGTCGTTTAGGAGAAGAGCATGCTGACAGAACGTGAAGTTATTTCTACCATTAACATGCTCCGAAGCGAGCACTTAGATGTCCGAACCGTCACACTCGGCATCAACTTGTTTGATTGCGCAAGCGACAATTTCTCCACTTTTGAAAAAAAAGTTCGGACCAAAATTGCACGTTACGCAGGAAAACTCGTTGACACGTGCAACGCCGTCGGTGACCGCTACGGCATTCCCGTCGTCAACAAACGCATTTCAGTGAGTCCGATCGGAACTGTCGGAGCCGCATTCACGCGCGATGAGATGGTAAAAGCCTGCCGTGTACTCGATGATGCGGCCAAAGAAGTCGGAGTGGATTTCTTAGGCGGCTTTGGTGCTCTTGTTGAAAAAGGCATCACGCCGGGAGAAAGGAACCTGATCGACGCCCTTCCGGAGGCGCTGACAACCACTGATCGGATCTGTTCATCAATCAACGTCGGATCCACACGTTCCGGCATTAACATGGATGCCGTCGCCTTAATGGGGAAACGCATTCTTGACGTAGCGGCGGCAAGTTCTGATCGTGACGGAATCGGTTGCGCCAAACTCGTCGTCTTCTGCAACATCCCGCAGGACGTTCCCTTCATGGCAGGAGCCTATCTGGGGGTCGGGGAACCGGACGTTGTGATCGATGTCGGCGTCTCTGGTCCCGGCGTCGTCAACAAGGCTTTGGAGCGAGCGATTGAGCATGCCGGAAGAAAACTCACGCTTTCCGAAATTGCTGAAGTCATTAAGCAAACAGCCTACAAAGTGACAAAGGTTGGCGAATTGATCGGACGGGACGTTGCAGAACGCATGGCAATCCCCTACGGCGTTGCCGACCTTTCTTTGGCGCCGACACCTGCCGTCGGCGACAGCGTCGGAGAAATCTTTCAAACACTGGGGCTTTCTTCCATCGGAGCCCCCGGTTCGACAGCCGTGCTCGCAATGCTCAATGATGCCGTGAAAAAAGGCGGCGTCTTTGCTTCAAGTCATGTCGGCGGTCTTTCCGGCGCCTTCATTCCGGTCAGCGAAGACAGTGCAATTGAGGCGGCTGCACGCTCGGGAGCACTCACGCTTGAGAAACTCGAAGCCATGACCTGCGTATGCTCCGTCGGACTCGATATGATTGCTGTTCCAGGCGACACACCGGCAGAAACAATCGCCGGTTTAATTGCCGACGAAGCCGCCATTGGTATGATTAACTCAAAAACAACAGCTGTACGTATCATCCCAGTTCCTGGGAAAACCATTGGCGAGAAGGCTGTTTTCGGAGGACTTCTCGGAGAGGCGAGCATTATCCGTGTTCCCCAGGGAAACTCCGAACGCTTTATCCAATTCGGCGGACGGATTCCTGCCCCGATTCACAGTTTGCGCAATTAAACGGCGTCAACAAAACTATCGGAAAGGAGAGGCTACTCTATGAAAATTTTGGTTCCGATTGACGGTTCTTCTTACAGCGAGAACTCCATTGCGTTTCTTGCTTCACGCACGTCCCTTTTCGGAGAAAATCCGACCATTGAGCTTCTCGTTATCTTCAATTCGGTTCCGGGAAATACATCGGATTGTGCAAGAAAACGCTATTGCGAAGAACAAGCTGAGGCCATTTTTGCTCCTGCTAGAAAGCTTTTAGTCGGCAAACGCATCCAATTGGTGGAAAGTTTTCTTCTGGGAGATCCTGCAGAGAAAATTGCCGAAGAGGCTACCCGATTTAGTGCCGATCTCATTGTGATGGGATCTCGCGGACGCACGGCACTTGCAGGGCTGTTTCTTGGCTCCGTTACAAACGGCGTTTTGAAAAGCACCAAAATCCCTGTGTTAATTTTGCGCGACCAACCTGCACCGCATTCAGAAGCGATCCGAATCGGAATTGCTGTTGACGGATCCAAATACGGTCAAGCGGCCGTGCGCTATGTCTTGGAGAATCCCTCCTTCTTCGGAAAAACTTCGGAAGTCTTCCTTTTGCACGTTACGAACGACTATGCATCAACCGTTTATCCTGATATCTTCGGTATGTCGCTTCCGACGCTCTCTGCAGAGGAAATTTCTGCCATGCAAAAGAAGGAATTTTCAGAAGTCATGGCTCCTTTGCTTCCGCTGTTCGAAAAAGCAGGCATCAAACCCCGACTAATCGGTCTTTCCGGCAACCCGGGAGATGAAATTGCAGCCTATGCAAAAAAGGAGGGGCTCGACTTGATCGTTATGGGAAGCCACGGTTATGGACGTCTGAAGTCTGCCGTTATGGGTTCGACAGCTCTGAGGATTGCCTCCCGCGGAAATGTTCCTCTGCTGGTAACTCAAGTCACAGAGGAAGAATCAACCTAACCGCTTATCGGTTTTCGTGATTTTTCGGGATATTCATCACAGGGAATGCTCTGCATTCCCTGTGATTTATTCATAGCGAACGCTCACAATGGAATAACTGATGATTCCTTTCGGAGCCGGACATTTCGCCTCATCTCCCTCAAATTTGCCAATCAAAGCACGAGCAAGCGGGCTTGAAATTGAAATTCGACCCTGACGAATATCCGCTTCGTCATCGCCGACAATCTGATAGGTCTTTGTTTCACCGGTTTCATCGTCTTCCAGTTCGACAGTAGCACCAAACACAATCTTGTCGCCTGCATTTAACGACTTGGGATCAATGATCTGCAAAAGAGACAATTTACCTTCAAGTTCCGCAATGCGGCCTTCAATCTGTCCCTGAAGATCTTTGGCTGCATCATACTCAGCATTCTCCGACAGATCTCCTTTGTCCCGCGCTTCGGCAATCGCACGGACAACTTCCGGACGGCGAACACGCTTGAGCTCATCCAATTCTGCACGCAACTGCTCAGCACCACGAACCGTAATAGGAATGCGTTTATCCATAAACTCAATTCTCCGAAATACCAAAAAAGCCTCTGCGGCTCCATGAAATCCGTTAATCCAAAGTCTCTTTCAGACTTCAAAGGTAACAAAACCACATTCCGCTCCAGGCGGAATGCCCTGTTATTAAAAATTTTTAGTCTTTGTAATTGTCGGGCGAAAGTTCTCGTTCAACAAGTTCAATCAAGATATGAATCACCTTGATGTGAAGTTCTTGTATCCGATCCGCCCATATTCCGGCAGGCGTCACAATTGCAACATCTGCAAGCTCGCACAGTTCAGACTTTTCACGTCCGGTCAGAGCGATGACTGTCATGCCCTTCTCTTTTGCTGCCCGTGCTGCCTTAAGAATATTGGAACTCTTTCCTGATGTCGAAATGGCTAACAACACATCTTCACGCTTCCCAAAGGCCTCAATCCAACGTGAAAAAACATCAAGATAACCAAAATCATTCGCAACACAAGCCATGTGAGATACATCAGCGATCGCCGCTGCGCGAAATGCTTGCCTGTCTTTCCGATAGCGCCCGGTCATCTCTTCGGCAAAATGCATTGCATCACAAAGACTGCCGCCGTTCCCACATGAATAAACAGAACCTCCCAGACGCTGACTTTTAACGATTTCCTGTCCTGCCTGAGCGATTTTTTGAAGCATCTGCTCATTCGAAATCAGCGCGTCAAGACACGCCCGTGCCTCGCAGAGCGACGCTTTCACGTATTGCTCGTTCATTTTTCAATCCAGGATTCAAAGTTTGTCAGGGAAATTCGCTGTCTGGCGGTCACACAGACAGCAGTCGAATTATACGACCGAAGGGACAATACTTTCCCTAAGCGGCTCGTCTTCAGCCCAACGGATGAAGATCTTGCGACAGTGGATTCCGAAGTTGTAAAAATGCGGCTTTGACCTTTACCTCCGCAGTCTGACGATTTTATCGGCTGACATTGGCATCCTCAGAAGATGCGTTGTATCCTCTTTTCTTCTGTCCGCTGTGTGAAAAGGTTCTTGTTTTCTGATGTAACAAAGCGGATCCCTTCCGAATTTCAAAAGATAGTTAGTACGGATGACACATTCAGATCGTCAAAAAGAAGCCCTTCAAATCGCACTGGCTCCTATTGCTGAAGACATGCGTGAAGTTGAACGCATCATTTCCCGTGAGATTCAAAGTTGCGTCGGACAAGTGCAAGAGATCGCCGAGTTCATCACTCAGGCCGGCGGGAAACGCATGCGGCCTGCGCTCCTCATTCTGATGGCTCGCGCACTCGGAGCCGATGCTCAAAAAGCAGCCTTTCTCGGTGCTGTGATTGAGCTTTTGCACACCTCAACCTTGATGCACGACGATGTCGTCGACGAAGGATTAATGCGCCGCGGCAGACCGACGGCTAATGCAAAGTGGGGAAACCAGCAAGCCGTCCTTGTCGGAGACTTTCTCTACACTCGTTCCTTTCAAATGATGGTTCGAATGGGAAATCTGCGCGTCATGCAAGCGCTCTCAGATGCGGCCAACCGCTTAAGCGAGGGAGAAGTTCTTCAACTGAAAAATGCGCATAATCCCGACATCAATGAAGCCGACTATTTTGCCGTCATTGAACGAAAAACGGCCTGCCTTTTCCGCGCGGCCGCCGGGATGGCCGCTGCAATTTCCGATGCTGACGCCCACAAAGAAGAAGCCTGCTCTGAATACGCCTTACGACTCGGAAATGCCTTTCAGATTGCTGATGACATCCTCGACTATGCAGGAGAAGCAACAAGCACGGGAAAGAACATCGGTGCCGACCTTCGAGAAGGCAAAGTCACGCTTCCTTTGCTCTACGCTATGAAACTGGCCTCACCGACAGAAAATGAACTCATTCGCTCTGCCATCCATTCCGGGCAAGGAGACTTTGAGGCCATTCATGCCATTGTTCTGAAAACCCATGCGCTTGAACGCTGTTTAGAGAAAGCACATGACGAAGTTCGACTCGGAAAAGAAGCAATTGAACGCCTTCCGATTGGACTTTTCAGAGATTCTCTGATAAAGTTTCTGACCCTTGCAGTTGACCGAAATTTCTAGTTCGGTTTATGCAAAATTCGGGGTGTAGCTCAGCCTGGTAGAGTACTGCGTTCGGGACGCAGGTGTCGGAGGTTCGAATCCTCTCACCCCGACCAAATTTAAAAAGAGATGATCATGCGGATCATTTCGCTTTAACGCCCTCGTCTTTATACTTCGAGGGCGTTTTGTTACCAACAGATCCCTATACCGCTTCTTTTAACTTGGCAACCATTCACTAGCCATGCGTTACGTCATCGGACTAACTGGCGGAGCCGCCAGTGGCAAATCGGAAGCAAGTACCGTCTTTAAATCGCTCGGCATCTCCGTAGCGGACGCAGATGTTATTGCCCGCCAGTTAACAAACCGAGGCGGCAAAGCCGTATCTGCCATTGCTTCTGCTTTCGGAGGCGACTATATCCGAGACGGAGCGATGGACAGAGTTCGCATGCGCGAACATGTTTTTCGCAATCCCTCTGAACGGAAAAAATTGGAAGCGATTCTGCACCCGATGATCACAAAGGAATTGCAGGAAACCATTGAAAAAGCGACCTCACCTTACGTCATTCTTGATGCAGCGCTCCTAGTTGAAAAAGCTTCCTGGCGGTCGTTTGTCAACCGTATTCTTTTGATTGACGTGCCGGCATCTGTTCAACTGGAACGTTTGAAGAAAAACCGAAATCTATCCGAAGAAATAGCCCAAGGGATACTCCTTGCGCAGGCCTCCCGTCAGGAACGGCTTCAATACGCCGATGACGTGATTGAAAACACAGGAACCCTGGACGATCTTCGAAAAAAAGTGACCGCTCTGCATGAGAAATTTCTTCTGCTATCAGCCGCTTCGCCGTTGCCTTCAGGAAACTAGGATGTCTTTTGTCTTTTGCAAAAACAAACTCACGCCCTCACGTGGCAAGACGACTCAGCAGAGCTCTGTTGCAATGCAATCTGCATCGTTCCTATTTTGATCAAATTCGCTCTAACATTGCGCATCCGATCATCGTCACCAAGAAGGAACCCATCCATGCTTGTAAAATGCCCGACCTGCAAACGACTGCACGAATACGATACAAAAAGCCCGTGGCGTCCCTTCTGTTCAGAGCGTTGCAAAATCATCGACCTCGGCGCTTGGGCAAGCGGTGCCTACAAGATTGAAGGCGAACCTGGAACAGCAGACCCCGAACTTCTCGCAGAAGAAGCCAGAAAGCAATTATCGGAAAAAGGGAACAACTCGTCGCGCTAAGTTGTGACGACAACAACGCCGTGCGCTCCGCACTCTCGAGCGGCTTCAAGGTCTGAAGGCTTCCCGAAAACATAAAACGGCAATTCATTGCGCTGATCGCAGAAAGCACGTTCAAACCCTTGACAGACGACTGCGTACAAAAAACCTGCCTCTGCCGCTCGTTTCATTTGTAAAGCATCTTGAACAAAAACACCGCGCGTTGCATCCAGACCGGTAAAAGCCTGGAGCTCATCAGGGGCATGCGTCAGAACAATGTCTGGCAGAAAAATACGTTCAGAAACAAGCGCATCCATGGGCAAAAGTTGCAATCCGCCAAGGGAACTGACGCCATCGAACCAAGCAAATTTCTGATGTTCCAAACTGCGGGGTTCCCCCTGCCAATCGAAGCAACGACGAAAATGAAGCCGCACATAGGCATGAGGATAATCGTGTTCGAGAACGAACCAGGGGTACGACTTCCCGATCTGAATGCCCAATTCTTCGTTCAACTCTCGGAAAAGCGCATCATGCACGCTCTCACCGATTTCCAGCTTTCCTCCCGGGAACTCCCAAAACCCGGCACACGGTTTTCCCTCCGGACGAGATCCTAAAAGAAATTGATGCGTCTTAGAGTTAATCAACACTCCGCAGGCAACTTCCGTCACTTTGCGCTTCATGCCTTTTCTTCCTGAAACAGACGGCGAGCCAATGCGATCATTGTTGCCGCAAATGCCTCAAAACGCTCATCGGAAATCTCCGCTACCGGTTTCATCTTTGCTTTTGCATTCGCAAAAAGAAAAACCGCATGTCCCAGTTCATGCGAGATGCGGCGACCGATTTCTCGCAACACAGCATTGGAAAGCACGGCATTGGTCAGCAAGAAAACACAAGGCGGCTGATCCGAACCATTTTGAACGAGACAGGCACCCGCAGAAACCTCTGCAAATTCGATGAATGAATGCGTTGCGAGACGTTTCTTCACCGTTTCAGGGGCAATCGAAAACGACGCTCGCACATCAACAGCAACGCGACCGGAATCCTTGACGAATGAGGCACAAGCTCCCGCTTCAAAAGCTTCCTGGGAAAAAACAATTTTTTCTTCTTTCTCTTCCATACTTAGAAAAACGACGCCTCCCCGAGAAAACCCGGAAAAAGCGCCGTTTCAACTCCATTCGATCAAGCTGCAAAAGGCCTAGGCAAGTCTTCCGTGACAATCCTTGTACTTCTTTCCGGATCCGCACGGGCACGGTTCATTGCGTCCGACATTGGAGAAATCAATTCCGGCTGCTTCAGCTTCGCGTTTTTGCGCGGCAATCGTCTCAGCCGAATCGGATTCCACCTGAATTTGAACGCGCATCAAAATACGAGAAACGGATTCAGCCACGTTGTCCAGAAGCGTCTCAAACATAGCGAACGCTTCGCGCTTGTACTCCTGTTTCGGTTGCTTGGCCGCATAACTTCTCAAGAAAACGCTCATGCGCAAAGCATCAAGCGCTTGAATATGCTGACGCCACATGGAGTCAATCATCTGCAGAAGAACATTCTTGCTAAAGCTCGTCCAGGACTCATGTCCGACGATCTCTTCTTTCTCTCGAACGATCCGATCCGTTTCCTCAATCAGCTTATTGAGAAGATCCTCATCGGTTGTCTGATTGCTCTCTTCGAGCATCTTCTGCATCGGGATATCAATTCCCCACTGCTCTTTGAGAATCTTCGTCAAACCCTCCAGATCCCATTGCTCCTCGACAGTCTCGGCCGGGACATAGGCTCTGAAGAGCTTCGTAAAGTACCCCTGACGCAGTTCCTTCATTCCCTCGGCAACGTCCTTATTTTCAAGAATCTCGTTGCGCAAACGGTAAATTTCACGACGTTGATCGTTCTGAACATCGTCAAATTCGAGCAACTGCTTACGAATATCGTAGTTGTGACCTTCAACCTTTCGTTGAGCAGATTCAATCATTCGGCTCAACATCTTCGACTCGATCGCCACATCTTTCTCAAGTTTCAAGCGGTCTGCGATTGCGCGCATCCTGTCTCCGCCGAAAATTCTCAAGAGCTGATCTTCCATGGAAAGGTAAAAAACGGAACTTCCCGGATCACCCTGACGTCCGGAACGACCACGCAACTGATTATCGATACGACGCGACTCGTGGCGTTCGCTGCCGATGATGCGAAGACCGCCGGCGGAAACGACTTCATCATGCAATTTCTGCCATTCTGCCTTTAATGCATCTGAGCGTCTCTTCTTTTCTTCGTCTGACAATTCATTGTCAAAATTGATTTCATCCAAACGCTTATTGATGCCGCCGCCCAAAACAATATCCGTGCCTCGACCTGCCATGTTTGTCGCAATCGTAACGACTCCCGGACGTCCGGCCTCAAGAATGACCTGAGCCTCTCGCTCGTGTTGTTTGGCGTTCAGCACATTGTGCTCAATGCCGAGTTTGTCAAGCATCTTCGAGAGACGCTCGGAGTTTTCGATGGACGTTGTTCCAACCAAAACCGGCTGATGGCGCGCATGACATGCCTCGATATCCCGAATAATCGCACGATATTTCTCGTCTTCCGTTCTGAAAACCTTGTCCTGCTCATCAACGCGGATCATGGCTCTGTGCGTCGGAATAACGACCGTTTCAAGTCCATAAATATCTTGAAACTCATAGGCTTCCGTATCAGCCGTTCCCGTCATGCCGGCCAATTTCTTATACATACGGAAGTAGTTTTGGAATGTTATCGAAGCAAGTGTCTGGTTTTCCTGCTTAATTTGAACGCCCTCTTTGGCCTCAATCGCTTGATGCAGACCTTCTGACCAGCGCCGTCCCGGCATAAGGCGTCCGGTGAACTCGTCAACAATAACGATTTCACCGTTCTGAACAACGTAGTGCTGATCACGGTGAAAGAGCGTGTGTGCTCGGAGAGCCGCATTGAGGTGGCTCATAATCACAATGTTCTTGGCCGAGTAAAGACTTGAATCGTTCTGGATAAGGCCTCGTTCGACAAGAATTTTCTCCACGTGCTCGTGACCAGCATCCGACAAATACACCTGATGCTGTTTTTCATCAACCCAGTAATCGCCCTGGCCTTTTTCTTCCGTCTGTCTGGTCAGCAAAGCTGGAATGTCATTGACCTGGCGATAAAGATCCGTGTTGTCTTCGGCTGCACCGGAAATAATAAGCGGCGTTCTGGCCTCATCAATCAAGATGGAGTCGACTTCGTCGACGATGGCGTAAAAAAGCCCGCGCTGACGTCGATGGGAAACGTCGTATTCCATGTTGTCGCGAAGATAGTCGAATCCGAACTCATTGTTCGTTCCATAGGTAACGTCCGCTGCGTAAGCCTGGCGCTTTTTTTCCGTGTCTTGCTCCGTCGAAAGAATCGTCCCGACGGTCAGCCCTAAAAAGTTGTAAACGTGTCCCATCCAGGCCGCATCACGCGAGGCAAGATAATCGTTAACCGTCACGACGTGCACACCCTTGCCGGCGATGGCATTAAGGTAAACAGCCATCACAGCCGTCAAGGTTTTTCCTTCGCCCGTTCGCATCTCAGCGATCTTGTTATCGTTGAGCACCATCGCGCCAATTAACTGCACATCGTACGGACGCTGTCCAAGAACGCGCAGGCTTGCCTCTCGGGCAACCGCAAAAGCTTCCGGCAAAAGTTGCTCGAGCGTTTCGCCCTTCGCATAACGGGAGCGGAACTCCTCAGTCTTTTTTGCTAAATCGGCATCGGAGAGTTTTTGTACTTCCGGTTCCAGTTTATTGATGAGCGCAACTTTGCGACGATATTGTTTGACCAAACGGTCGTTGCGGCTACCAAAAATTTTCGTCAGAAAAGAATCAAACATAAAACCGTCCAACCCCAAGAAATCGATTCCAAAACAGCATAAAAACGGCACAACTGTGCGTTTTCCGATGCGCCCGATGTAAGTCGGACATTATCGCACAAGGACACATGAGATGCTTATCGAAAAAACCCGTTAAACTGCAACTTGGCAGTTTTTTTCGTACGACGATGGTTAAACATATGCGACATACCCCAATACGGCGCCTTTCCGATCTAACCATTGAAGATATAGGAGAAAATGTTGGGCTAGAGAGAGCCCTCATGGATTCAAGACGCGTCATGAACGTTCTCTGCCCGATACTTCGCCCCTTAAAAACAGGCATTGATTGGGCCGATTTAGCCAACTTGCGCGCTTCTGACAAAAAAATTGTTTTATTTGTCAGAAACTCGTTACAAAAAACAAAACTGCGCCAACTCCTTCCGCGAATTGAAGCAGCCGTTCAAAATGCAGGCATTACGAAGCCTGTGGAAATTTGCGTCCGCCCAATCATGAAAACGCCGGCTCGCACCGTCGTTCACTCAAACTCCTTGCCGCGCACCGGCTCGGTCGCTGCGGCTAACTGCATCGAGAGCAAAGCGGCTTCTATCAGCGACACTGCCTTACGGGAAGTTGTTTTGAAACTGGCAAACACTTTGCGACAAAAAGGCTGATTTTCTGCTCAAAAAATCAGCCCTTTTGAGATTTCTCTGCTGACGACCCTCTGTCAGGAAAGCGTCCAAGCCTCTGTCTGAGAGAGCAATTTCCTTAGCAACAAATTATTAAGACCATGCCCGGACTTGTAGGCACTGTACCGAGCCTTCAGAGGTTTACCCAGAACATACAGATCTCCGATGGAATCGAGCATTTTGTGCTTGACAAATTCATCCGAAGCCCGCAGTCCTTCCGGATTGACAATGTGATCCCCGTCAACAACAACGGCATTGTCCAATGACCCGCCGAGGGCAAGTCCGACAGCGTGCATCTTTTCGACGTCAGAAGCAAAGCAGAAAGTCCGTGCATAGGCAACCGTTTCCGCATAATCATCATGCTCCAAATCCACCTCAGCCGTCTGCACAGTTTGGTCAATCACCGGATTGTTAAAGGCAATCGAAAACTGCACAGAAAAGCCATCAAACGGTTCCAGTTTCGCCCACTTGTCTCCGTCTCGAACTTCGATGGATTTTGTGAGGCGCACGAATCGCCTCTCTGCCTCTTGTTCCTCAATGCCTGCTTTTCGAATTAAATCGACATAGTTTAAGGCGGAGCCATCCAAAATCGGCGTTTCCGGAGCATTCACTTCAATAAGAGCATTGTCGATTCGCATGCCGCACAAGGCGCTCATGAGATGCTCAACCGTTGAAACAAAAATCTGTCCTTCAAAAAGAGCCGTTGCCAAACGCGTATCGTTGACACGCGTCGCCTCTGCCGGAATAACGACAGTCGGTGAAACATCGGTTCGGCAAAAGCGAATCCCGAACCCCGGAGGGGCAGGCAAAAGCCGGAGCCGAATCTGCTTTCCTGAATGCAGTCCGATTCCCTCAATCTCAGCAGGAGAGCGAAATGTACGTTGTTTCGGCATTTCTAAAACCTGAAATTACTTTTTATTATTGTTGTTGCGCAGAAATGTCGGTACTTCAAAGTTTCCTTCCGTAAACGAATGAGGATTCTTCCAAATCGGAGTTGTCGTTGGCTGCGTTGACTTAATCATCGTGTCAAGCGAGGGCACCGACGGCGGAGCAACAGGCGCCTTCACAACATCTCGAGGTGCCGTTTTTTCAAACGAGGGAGAAACTTCATGCAAGGGCGCATTGTCCGTTGCTTTTCTCTCCAAAACCCGCTCTGCCGCGTTCTCTCCTTGATTCGTGATGTATTCCTTACCGATCTGCACATCAGGCTTTGCCTGTGGCTCATCGAGTCCCGTCGCCACAACAGTAACGCGAAGTTCGTCGCCCATATCGTTGTCAAAGGCGGTTCCCATCACTTGGATCGCGTCTTTTTTCACAAAGTTTTTCATGATCGACATCACTTCACGAACTTCGCTTTGCCTCATCGTGGCTGCCGAAGCCGTGACGTATACGAGAAGTCCCCGCGCTCCTTGAAGATTAGCCCCCTCAAGCAACGGGCAAGAAATCGCGCGCTCGGCCGCTTCCGAAGCACGATTACCGCCGGAAGCAACGGCTGTTCCCATCATGGCCGTTCCGTGTGCACTCATCACCGTCTTTAAGTCCTCAAAGTCCACATTGATGAGTCCGGGCGTGTGAATAATTTCCGCAATTCCATTACAAGCCTTGTACAGCACGTCATCTGCTGCTGCAAAGCAATCAATCATCGTCGCATCTTCGCCGACTTCTTCTTCGAGCTTATCGTTGAGAATCACGATCAGACTGTCAACCTTATCCTTGAGATTCTCAATACCGGCCTGCGCCTGACGCATACGACGCATCCCCTCAAAACCGAAAGGCTTTGTGACAACCGCAACCGTCAAAATCCCCAGCTGCTTGGCAATCTCAGCAATGACGGGAGCAGCCCCGGTTCCTGTACCACCGCCCATGCCGGCCGTGATAAAGAGCAAATTTGTTCCTTCCAAGGCTTCACGAATCTTGTCGCTCGCCTCTTGAGCGGCCATAGCGCCGACCTCAGGACGAGCTCCTGCGCCAAGACCAGTCTTACCGAGCGGGATGATCACGTCTGCACGCGAGCGATTTAAAGCCTGCTGATCTGTGTTCGCCGCAATAAACGTAATGCCCTGCGCTTCATTTTCAATCATATGTTCGACAGCATTTCCGCCGCCGCCACCTACACCGATAACCTTGATAACGGCATCAAACATTCCAGGCTGATCATTAACCATCTGCAAAGACATCACTTTTCCTTGTGTACAAAAACACCACTCACTGGGTCTTCAAATAAAGACACCCACTAGACAGCACATTATCAACTATTTTGTTTTTCTTTTCACGAAAAAAAACGAACTGCCACTTCTTAGCGTCAGACTAAGAAGTCTGCCGAAGATTTCGTCCAAACAATTGGTTTTTCCCCATGTTCAGCCAAAAAACGGTTAACTTCAATGAAATGATCGCAACCGATAAACGGAACAGGCGGTCGGAGAGCAGACAGAGGAGACGGATGATTCGCTTTTAAAATCACTGTGTCAGAGATAGAATTTTCGTAAATGAAACGCTCTTTCTCCTGCGCATGTGCTCCCCATAAAAGAAAGACTCTGGGACGAGGCGTCTGCAGAAGGGAAAAAAGGACGGCATCCGTCAGTCCCTGCCAACCAAGCCGTGAATGGCTTGCTGCCAACCCCTCTTCTACGGTCAAAACGGCGTTTAAAAGAAAAACACCCTGCTCAACCCAGTCTGTCAAATCACCGTCTGTGCGGATCGGATCTCCTGTCTCTCGAGCAATTTCCTTAAAAATATTTTTCAGACTCGGCGGCAGTTTTGAAAGTGTTTTTGGTACAGAGAAAGCCATTCCCGTTGCTTGCCCTTTTTCGTGATAAGGATCCTGTCCGAGAATGACAACACGCACATTTTCGGGGGCTAAACACCGCAGAATGCGAAACGGATCAGGCGGGAAGACATTGACGCCGGCTCGAATCCGGCTCTCAATTTGATGCCGGACATTTACTCCGGCAGGCGAAGAAAAAAAAGTTTCCAACGACTCTTTCCAACCTCGAGGAAAACCTTCCGGCCGGAATTTAGCCAGATCAAGAGAATCTTCACTTGTTTCGTATTTTTCCATAAACTTACACCTAGTGTGTCCTCGCACTCAAACGCAGACGTTGCAAGCGAAGTTACCTTTGCTATAATCCGCCTCTCTTGCGGGGTGTAGCGCAGTCCGGTAGCGCGCCTGCTTTGGGAGCAGGATGTCGGGAGTTCGAATCTCTTCACCCCGACCAAAGTAGCATTATCCTGGACTGCCCGTAGCTCAGTTGGATAGAGCATCGGCCTTCTAAGCCGAGGGTCGCTGGTTCGAATCCTGCCGGGCAGGCCAAAAAATTTGTATGGTGGGAATAGCTCAGTTGGTAGAGTCCCGGATTGTGATTCCGGTTGTCGTGGGTTCGAGCCCCATTTCCCACCCCATACTCAACCCTCTCGGATTTTCCGAGAGGGTTTTCTTTTAATCGCAAAAATCTCCGTAAATCAATCGACGGAACCAGCCGAGAACCCCAGCATGGGTGTGAACAGCCTGATGCTTTCCAATTTCAAGACGTCGTTTCGATTCGCTCAGAACACCCATAACCGTTGCATCTTCCGGATCCGTCAATTTAAAACGTGTCGAACGAACCATCAAAGGTTCTCCGATGCGAACCGGCAATTTGAACGTCTCTCGTATGAGCGCTTCAAAACCCGGAAGTTTTGAAAGTCCTCCCGTAATAACGACGCCTCCGGCCGCACGCCCTAACCAGTTGTCACGAGCAAAGTGGTGCGCATCGAGCCATTGCAATATTTCAAGCGCTCGCGGTTCGATAATATTCACCAATTCTTCAGCTGTGATCTCACGTTCAGCCCCGCTGGCTTCATGGGTATAACGGATTCGAACAAACGGATCATTTTCCCTTTTTCCAATGTGCCCGTAAGCTGTTTTTATCTCCTCGGCAGCATCCAAAGAACAACCGATGCCGGCGGCAATATCTCTCGAGAAAATTCCGCTTCCGATCGGAGAAACCGCTGTATATTGGATTTGATTGGACTGATAACAAGCAATATCTGTTGCTCCTGCGCCAAGATCCATGAGAATCACACCGAGTTCCTTCTCCGTCGGC
Organism: uncultured Sutterella sp.; assembly: GCA_964509205.1. Lineage (GTDB taxonomy): Bacteria > Pseudomonadota > Gammaproteobacteria > Burkholderiales > Burkholderiaceae_F > Duodenibacillus. Next base: position 39,791 of record CAZDVW010000003.1, read on the forward strand.
GTTAGGCAACTGGCGGCGCTTGCCCATGGCTGCATCACAACGCCGTCCAAATCCAATCCTGCCTTGCGAATGCATTTAATCAGATTCAAAGCAATGCTGTCCGAACCAATCGCCAAATGAACGTGCGCCTTTAAAACCGATCCAGCCATACCAACCGGATCAGAAATAAGCGTGTCGTCGTCATCAATCGTATATCCCTTGATTGAATGCATGACGACTTCATCACTCTCACTTTTGAACGATGTTTCTGTCTCCGAGTCGTGCACCTTCGGATCGAACATCATGGCAAGCTTCGTTGCCGTCTTTACGTCTTCTTCGGTAACCTCGTCGCCCGAGAGCACCAACCTTCCGACCTTGTTAATGCAGTGCAAGTGTTTTCCGGTAAGCGCTGCCGTCACATGAGAAATCGGCTGTCCGGAGGTCTCACTCGCTTCAGCCACAGCTCGTCGGATTGATTCAACAGCCAACTCAACATCTTGGATGCTCCCTCCGTCAACTCCATAGGAGGAAACATTGCCAATGCCAATCACATCAATTTGATTAGGAACGCTCACATCGGCAACGGCAACTTCAATTTTGCTTGTCCCGATATCAATTGCCGCAATAATGTTGTCCGGTTGGGTACCTTCCATCAAGAGCCTCCCCGTTTTAAATCCTTTTGCTTCATGCCGAATCGGCTGTCCGGCCAACGAGCGGCAAATGCATTTTCATAACGTGCATCAATAAAAGACGGACAAGCCTGCAAAGTCTCACAAACCCGTTCATAGTTTTCCAATACACGCTTTAATCTGTCAAACACCACATCCGAACTCGTCGCCCGCCCCAGTTCAATCCGCAGAATCCGATCTTTTGGCATCTTGAGGCTCACTGTCCAACTGCCGCGATACGAAATCGCAATGGACTTCACCTGCACCCGAAAAGCAGCGGCAATCGACTGAAACCTCGGTAAAAACTTCACCGCATCCGGAGCAAACACCGTTGTGTCGGCAACGATCAACGGCAAACCGTCCGTCTTTCCCGTTTCCTCAACAAGAGGAACATAAACAATCCCGTCTGCCGAAACAAGTCGACCGTCTTCCCATCGGGCAACAGGTTCAAGCCGCACCACATTGACGTTAACAGAGTCAGGCCAGACACGCGTAACCGTTACTGACTTAACCCATGTCAGCCGCTCAACAGCTTGTTTAATTTGATCCAAATCCTGCGTGAAAAAGCTTCCTGAAAGTTCTCCTTCAACCGCACGGCGCACATCCGTTATGGCTCGCACATCTCTTTCGCCGGTCACAACAAGTTCTCGAATCTCAAGCGTCGGAAAACTCATGCTCCGAAGAATAAAAAGCAGGAGCGCAACAACAGCAATCAACGAGACAGCGTAAAGGCGATGCTTTTTTTTCACGGACTTAAACCGACTTTAAAGTTGCATTTTCTAAATCAAGCGCAGCGGCATCCAAAACTCGAAGCACCAAATCTTCATAGGAAAGCCCTATGGCCCGAGCCGCCATCGGAACCAGCGAATGCGGCGTCATGCCGGGACTTGTATTAAGCTCAAGGAGAACAAACGAACCGTCTTTGCGCATCATTACATCGATGCGTCCCCATCCCCGAGCTCCGAGTACTGAAAATGCCTTTTCGCAAGCCTCTTGCACACGCAAGGAAAGCGTCTCTTCCATTTCGGCCGGACAAACATAGCGGACAGCATCTCCCCAATACTTATTCTTGTAATCATAGTCTCCGTCCGGAGCCTGAATCTCAATCACCGGAAGGGCTTTGCCGCCTAGGATGGCGACCGTTAGTTCCGAACCAAAGATACGTTCCTCAACAAGAACATCTTTGTCAAGTCGGAGCGCTTCGCCGAGTGCCTTTTCGATCTGTTCCTGATCGGCGTTCTGAAGACGAACGACTCCAATAGAAGAGCCTTCCCGCGAGGGTTTGATCACAACATCTCCCCCGAGATTCTCCAAAACCGCTTTTGCCTCCTGCACGCTATGAACCGTCATGCCTCGGGCAACAGGAAGCCCGGCGTCTGCCCACATCGCGCGCGTAGCGATCTTATCAATGGCAATGGCGTTTGCCTGAACTCCCGGACCTGTATACGGAATCTGAAGATATTCCAAGACACCCTGAATGGTTCCGTCTTCACCGAATCGGCCATGCAACGCAATATAAGCGCGATCAAATTTCTCATTGAGAAGTCGTGAGATTCCTTCAGCCGGATCAATGCCGACCGCGTCGACGCCACGAGAGAGAAGTGCCTTCAAAACACCCGTTCCGCTCATCATGGAAACTTCTCGCTCGGAACTCACGCCGCCCATTAAAACAGCAACATGGCCGTATTCTTTACTCTCTTTCATTGCGCTTCCTTCACAAGCATGGCCGGAACCCGACCAATGGATCCCGCACCAACCGTCAGAACAACGTCTCCATCCCGAACAATCTTGCGAATGGCCGACGGAACATCTTCAATTGATGAACAAAAAATCAAATTATTTTGCCCCTGCAGACGAACGGCATGTGCGAGTGCTCGGCCATCTGCTCCAACAACAGGACTTTCACCTGCCGGATAAACGTCCGCCAAAACGACCGCATCCGCTTTGCTCAGTAAGTTAGCAAAATCTTCAAAACAGTCCCGAGTTCGTGTGTAGCGATGCGGTTGGAACGCCACGACAAGTCGTTTTTCCGGCCACGCAGCGTGCACAGCGGCAATTGTTGCCTGAATCTCATGCGGATGATGTCCGTAATCGTCAACCAGCGTGAAAGTCCCTGTTTTCTTCCCCGCTGCATCCGTGATGGGAATCTCTCCGTACTGCGCAAATCGACGGCCGACCCCGGTAAACTCAGAAAGCCCCTTGACAATCGCCTCGTCCGAGACACCGACAAGTGTGGCAATGGCAATTGCGGCTAATGAATTGGTCACATTGTGTATGCCGGGAAGATTGAGAACAACAGGCAAGGGAGCATGTCCGGGCCTCAGCACGGTAAATGCTGTTCGCGTTCCCATGCTTCGCACATTAATCGCACGCACTTCCGCTGTTTCGCTCAAACCGTATCCGACAACGCGGCGCGTCACGCGCGGAATAATTGAGCGTACATTTTCATCGTCAACGCAAAGAACGGCAACGCCATAGAAAGGAAGCCGTGAAAGAAATTCGACGAACGCATCTTTTAACTTATTGAAGTCATGACCATACGTGTCCATGTGGTCATGATCAATGTTTGTCACCGCTGAAAGAACCGGCGTCAAATTCAAAAAGGAAGCATCCGATTCATCCGCTTCGGCAACAATGAACTCACCGGTTCCCAATCGAGCGTTGGCTCCAGAACTGTTGAGTCGTCCGCCGATTACATACGTTGGATCCATGCCTCCTGCTGCCAAAAGCGTTGCCGTCAACGACGTTGTCGTCGTTTTGCCGTGTGCGCCGGCGATTGCAATTCCCCGACGAAGGCGCATCAGTTCAGCAAGCATCACGGCGCGAGGAACCACAGGAAGTTTTTTTTCTCTTGCAGCAAGAACTTCCGGATTATCCGACTTAATAGCCGAACTGATCACAACAGCATCTGCTCCTTCGATATTTTCCGCACGGTGTCCGATGTGAACTTTTGCCCCAAGCTTCCGCAAATGTTGCGTAACAGAGCTTTCTGCGATATCCGATCCGGTTACGACATAACCGAGATTAAGAAGAACTTCAGCGATTCCGCACATTCCGGAACCCCCGATGCCGACAAAATGCAAGTGCTTGACAACAAACTTCATGGTTCTCTCTGCTAATAAGGGCGTTTGCGCATTGTGCTGACGGACTCAATCATATCTGCAACAGCCTGAGTTGCATGCGGTCGGCTGAGTTTTCTGGCATTGACCGCCATCTCAAAAATCTTCTCACGCTTTAACGTCATCAGCGTTCCAAAGAGATGTTCCGGAGTGAACTGCGGCTGCTCGACCATAATAGCCGCTGAATTCCTCTGCATATACCGTGCATTTCCCTGCTGATGCGACGTCGTTCCGACGACGAGCGGGACGAGAATGCTTGCCGCTCCGGCTGCACACAATTCGGCCACGCTCGTAGCGCCGGCTCGGCAAATGACCAAATCGCTTTGACGATAAGCCTGCGCCATATCGTCAATAAAACCCACAACCTGCGCTTTGACTCCGAGAGCCTCGTAGCGTTTTTTAACCTCTTCCACAGAACCGGCGCCGCACTGATGAACGACTTCGGGGCGCTTATCCTCTTCAAAGAAAGACAGTGCTTTCGGAAGTGTTTCATTTAAAACCTGAGCGCCGAGACTGCCGCCGAAAACCAGCAATTTAAGCCGTCCGCTTCGTCCCTTTAACCGGTCTTCCGGAGGTTCAATTGACTCAATGTCCTCACGAACGGGATTTCCCGTGATCGCTCCTCGAGCTCCGGCGATCGATCTTGCGCCGCCGGCAAAACCACAAGCTACTCCCCAGGCGTCCTTCAGAATCATCTTTGTTGAGAGAAGCACATCTGCATCGCAGTTCATCAGAACAGGACGAATGTGATTAACTCGAGCCCCTTCATTGACGGGAACAGCAACGTAACCGCCCGTTGTAAAAAAGACATCCGGTTTCAGTTTTTTCAGAAGCGATCGGCAACGGCGCCCGGCGAAGAGTAATTTAATCCCGCCCGTAATGAAACCGAGAATTCCGTGTCCGCGCACGCCCTGAAAATCCAGGCCGATAAAATCAATCCCGTCTTTGGCAACCAGCGCACCTTCCATGCCTTTTTTTGTTCCGATCCAAGTGATGCGCCATCCGCGCTTTTTCATTTCGCGGGCAACAGCCAAACCAGGCATAACATGTCCGCCGGTTCCTGCCGCTGCAATCAATAAATGTTTCTGCTGCATTCCTACACCCTCCCGCCGCGCATCAAAACACGGTTCTCTCGATCGACGCGCAATAAAAGTGCAACGGCGGCAATTGTAGCGATCAGCGACGAACCTCCGTAACTCACAAACGGAAGCGTCAGACCTTTTGTCGGAAGAAAACCCGTAGCAACCCCTAAGTTAACAATCATCTGGCAACCGATCCAAATGCCGACACCCTCTGCCACAAGCCCTGAAAACACGCGATCCAATTTGATCGACTGTCTGCCGATGGCAAAGGCCCGACGCACAAAAATATAAAAAGCCAACGTGACAACAACAACGCCGACAAAGCCGAGCTCCTCAGCGATCACGGCCATGATGAAATCGGTGTGCGCCTCCGGCAGATAATGCAACTTTTCAATCGAGGCTCCGAGTCCGACACCGAACCATTCGCCTCGGCCGAATGCGATAAGCGAGTGACTCAACTGATATCCCTTTCCGTAGGCATTGCCCCAAACATCCCAGTAGGAAATCATGCGTTCCAGTCGCCAAGGCGAGTAGTAAATCATCGAAATACCGATCGTAAAGGCCAAAATCAGAACAGCCGTAAAAATTTTCCCGTCAAGGCCTCCCAGGAACAACACGCCCATGGCGATCACGATAATGACGGCCGTCGCTCCAAGATCGGGCTGAACACCGATGAGAGCGGCGATAACCGCCATCACGATTAACATGGGAGCCAGTCCCTTTGTCACCGAGTGCATGTAATCCTGACGTTTCACAGTAAAAGCAGCCGCACTGATGAGGATGGCGAACTTTACAAATTCAGTCACCTGAAAATTGATCGGACCAAGAGCGATCCACCGACGAGCGCCGTTAACGGAGCGACCGATTCCCGGAATCAGAACAATAAAAAGGGCTGCCACGGAAACAAAAGCAAGAGCCGGCGCCAATTTCATCCAGACCCGCATAGGAATTTGATAGATAAAACTTCCGATCAAAGTACCGATACAGATCCAAATAATCTGCCGAATAAAGAAGTGGTACGGTTCCGTGTTGTACTTCGGGCTGTCGGCAAACGAAATCGTTGCAGAGTAAACCATCAAAGCGCCGAAGGCCAGAAGAAAGAGCGTTGTGCCGACAATCACGGGATCAACCCCTCCCGGCTTGTTGCTTCTGGAACTTTTTCCGCCGAGCAGACTCGACTCCGCCCCTGTCCAAATCAAAGGCTTTTGTTCAGTTTTCTTTTTCTGAACCAATCCGAACACTGTTACTCCGCCTGATCCTCGCGCAAGGCGATTTCTTTGGCCTTCACAATGAAACGCGAGGCTCGCTCTGCATAATTTTTAAACATGTCCCAACTTGCACATGCCGGACTCAGAAGGACGGCATCGCCTTTGTGGGCCGCTTCATAAGCCAGTTCAATCGCTTTTTCAAAATCAAAACCCGCGTTTTGCACTGGAACGCCGAGCCCGCTCACCGCCGGCTTAATTCTGTCCGCATCTCGCCCAATCAACACAACGCTGCGGGCATAGGCGGCAACCGCCTCCGAAATATCAGAAAAGTCCTGTCCTTTGGAATCTCCCCCAAGAATCAGAGAACATTTCTGCCCTGAAGCTCCCAGCCCGCACAGCGCCGCGCACGTTGCGCCAACATTCGTTCCTTTCGAGTCGTCAATAAATTCCACTCCGGAGGCAGTTTTCAAAACAAATTGCACACGATGTGCTTCGCCAGGGAATTTCGAAAGCGTTCGAAGCGCCGCTGACAAAGGCAAACCGACCGCTTCTGCCAAAGCGATGGCGGCCAGCGCATTCATCGCATTGTGACGCCCTCGGATCTTCAGTGAATCAACCGGCATCAAAAGTCTGCGCTCGGCGGGATCGGCCGCAAGCAAAAGACTGCGTCGGCGCGGCAAACCCTCGGCCTGAGGCGGTATTTCACAAAGCCACTCAATTCCGGCATCACGCACCAAACCGTATTCTCCAGGAAGTTTGGGCTCGGAAACTCCGAACGTGCGTATGCTCGCCGCCTCTTCTGCTGCGCGCATAGACGCCGCATCGTCGCGGTTTAGGATCCTGACGGTTCCTTGAGAAAAAATCCGACGTTTCGCTGCCTCGTATTCGGCCATAGAACCATGCCAATCCACATGATCCTGCGTCAGGTTAAGAAATGCGGCGGCACTTGCCTTAAGGCTTTGAGTCGTTGCCAGTTGGAAACTGGAAAGTTCCAATACCCAAAAGGAAGGGAGTTCTCCGCCGTCATTCAGACGATCCAATTCCGTCACAGCATTCGGTCCGATATTTCCGGCAACGCAGACGCTTCTCCCGGCTTCTTGAGCCATCAGCCCAACCAAGCGCGTCGTTGTTGTTTTCCCGTTCGTCCCGGTAATGCCGACGATTTTCGGCTCATACCCTTTTGTCTCTTTCAGCCGAGCCAATTCACGGGCGAAAAGTTCAATTTCCCCAAGAATCTCTTTTCCTTCCTTTTTCGCACGACTGACGAGTTTGGCGGCCATTGAGTGCTCCGGAGAGAGCCCGGGGCTGAGAACAACAATGTCACAATCTTGGATGAGCGAATCCGGAAGATCGCCGCCTGTGAAACGGATTGATGGAAAATCTCGACGCAACTCCGCAAGACCTGCGGGAGCTTCACGCGTATCCGCTACAGAAACATCCCAACCGCGGCGAACGAGAAACCGCACGCACGCCAACCCCGAAGCACCGCATCCAAGAACCAAAGCTTTGCTCACAGCGAATCTCCCAAATCAATTATCGAATCTTGAGCGTCGATAATCCGATGAGCACCAAAATAAATGTAATGATCCAAAAACGAACGACTACTTGCGTTTCTTTCCAGCCTTTCAATTCAAAATGGTGATGAATCGGCGCCATCAGAAAAAACCGCTTTCCGTGAGTCCACCGGAAATAGGTCGTTTGAATCATGACAGAGAGCGTCTCAACAACAAAAATGCCGCCCATAACGGCCAAAACAATCTCTTGCCGAGTAATCACCGCTACCGTTCCAAGGCAACCTCCCAAGGCAAGAGCTCCGACGTCGCCCATAAAAACTTCAGCCGGGTGGGTATTAAACCAAAGGAACGCAAGGCCTGCTCCCGCGAGAGCCGCACAAACGACGACCAACTCACCGGAACCGGGAATATAAGGAAATAACAAATAACTCGAGAAATCAGGACGTCCGACAACATAAGCGAAGATTCCGAGTGCCGATCCGACCATCACGCACGGCAGAATGGCCAACCCGTCCAAACCATCGGTCAAATTCACCGCATTGGACGTTCCGACGATAACGATATAGGTCAAAAAGATAAAGCCCCAAATCCCGAATGGAAAGGCTATTTGCTTAAAGAAAGGCACCAAAAGATCCAATTTCGAGATTTGGTTATCAGAAAATCCGCTTTGCACCCACTGAACGACAGCACTCCAAATATCCGCGTTAGTCGGCATTGAAACAGCAAACGCCAGGTAGACAGCCGCCACGATTCCAACCAAACTTTGCCAAGCAAACTTCTCTTTTGCGCTCATGCCGTTTGGATCATGGTGCACAACCTTGCGGTAGTCATCCGACCATCCAATCAGTCCGTAGCAAAACACAACGAACAAAACAACCCAAACAAAGCGATTGGACAAATCCATCCAAAGAAGTGTCGAAATTCCAATGCTCACAAGAATTAAAACACCGCCCATGGTCGGTGTTCCATCCTTCGCAAGATGCGTCTTCGGTCCGCAATGACGAACCGCCTGCCCGATTTTAAGTGCGCGAAGACGACGAATCACCCAAGGTCCGGCTCCGAATCCGATCGCCATGGCCGTTAAGGCCGCCAAAACTGCTCTCAGGCTCAAGTAATTGAAAACACTGAAAGCTCGAACACTTTCAGAGAGCCACTGAAAAAGACTTAACAACATCCCTTATTTTTCCTTCGTTTTATCCGTCATCGTATTTTGCGAAAGAGCCGCATCCACAACTAAATCGAGCCGCATATAGTGGCTTGCCTTCACAAGAAGGCTGCAGGGCAAAATAAAACAGTGCTGCACGGCGCTGCACAAGGCTTCGCGTGACTCAAAAAATTCCGCATTTTCTCCAAACTCGGAATAAACCCCGCGAAATTTCTCCCCGATAGAAAGAAGCCTCTCGATTCCCTTCGATCGTGCATAGTGAACAATTTCTCTGTGGTAGGCCTCACTCTTGTCGCCGAGCTCACCCATTTCTCCGATCACCAAAATACGCGGCGACGGCATCTGCGCCAAAACATCAATAGCCGCTCTCACGCTGTCCGGATTGGCGTTATACGATTCATCAATTAAAAGAGCTCCGTTCTCAAAAAAATGCATTCTCCCGCGCCCTTTAACGGGCTTGAAAGCAGCAATCCCGCGCGCAATGCTTCCGATGTCAACTCCGGCTGCCATCGCAGCGGCTGCAGCTGCAGCCGCATCGTGTACAGCATGTTCCCCGGCCATTTGAAGCGTTGTCTCGATGTTTCCCTGAGGCGTTCGAATCACGAGCGACGCTCCCCTGCGGATCGCGCAAATTTGCGCGTCCGACTCTTTAGCCGAATACGTTGTCAAAAAACAACCTCTTGCCCGAGCAAATCCATGCCAAATTTTGAAACACGGATCCGCAAGCGGCAAAACAGCCGTTCCTTCCTCCGGCAAGGCGACAATCGCCATTGCATTTTCTCTGGCAGAACCTTCAATTCCGTCAATGTATGCCTGGTGTTCGCGCTGCGCATTCGTTACAACAACGACGCTCGGACGAATCCAACCTGCCAAGCGAGCCATTTCCCCTGGGTGATTCATTCCGGCCTCGATCACAGCCAGCCGTGTCTGTGGGCAAAGTTTCAACAGCATTTTCGGAACGCCGATCTCGTTATTGAGATTGCCTTCCGTGCAAAGAACGCCTTCCGCTGAAGCAGCTTCGCGCAAAATGGAGCCGATCATCTGCGTGGTCGTCGTCTTTCCGTTCGAACCCGTCACGCAAATAAGAGGAATATGAAACTGTCTGCGCCAGGCGCAGGCGAGCGCTCCGTAGGCTTCAAGCGTATCCTTCACAATGATTTCCGGGCAAGAAGCACCGACGGAGTGATCCAGAACCAACGCACCGGCACCTCGCCTCTCCGCCTCAAGAGCGTAATCATGTCCGTCAAAGCGTTCGCCTCGCAAAGCAACGAAAATCTCGCCTGCTGCAAGATGGCGCGTGTCCGTTGAAACCGAGAAAAAAGAACGTTCGCTGGTACCGCGCACCTCCTTTAAAAGAGGCGAAAGAACAGTCTTTAGTGACTCAATGGTCCAATTCGGATTTATTACTTCCTGCTTCATGACTTTTTTCTCTCACAAACCGTTCGTTTGCCGCCTCTCTTACCGTTTCCGTGTCGCTGAAATGGTGCTTAATGCCGTTGATTTCTTGGTATTCCTCATGACCTTTCCCGGCCACGAGCACCACGTCACGAGGATCTGCCCGACAGAATGTATCGATAATGGCCTGTCGGCGATCCAAAACAACAGGGCACGAGGCGCTCATTCCCTCGCAAATTTCCTTTGCAATCTCGTCCGGTTCTTCTGTTCTCGGGTTGTCGCTCGTTACAACCACAAAATCCGCATTTTTCTCGGCAACAGCACCCATGACGGGCCGCTTTCCGTGATCTCTGTCTCCGCCGGCACCAAATACAATCCAAAGATGTCCGCCGCGTTTGTTCACTGACGGCCGAAGCGCTGACAGCGCCTTTTCGATTGCATCCGGCGTATGGCAATAATCCACAACAGCCAGGGGCATTCCCGGTCGAGCAAATACCTGTAATCGTCCCGCCGGCGGTTGAAGTTCAGCCAAATTTTCAAAAACTAAGGTCGGTTCAAACCCGGCACTCAAAGCAACAAGAGCGACGGCCAGGAGGTTGTAAACATTAAAAAGCCCAAGGACTTTCGCCTCAAGTCGGTAAGTTTTTCCCTTCCATTCAACATCAAAACACATGCCTGCTGAACCCGACTGCACATTTTTAGCAACCAGCACAGGCTCGACAGAATCGTACGAAGAGGAGACTCCTTCGACGGCATAACCCAGCGTTTCGATGCCGCGTTCTGTTGTCCTCTTTGCCAACTGACGTCCAAAAGCGTCGTCTAGATTAATAACCGCATGCTCCAAATCCGGCCACTCAAAAAGGATCGCCTTGGCTTTGGCATAGGCCTCCTCCGTCCCGTGGTAGTCAAGATGATCACGCGTAAGATTGCTGAATACAGCAGTTTTCAGACAAGTTCCGCTTAACCGTCCCCGAACCAGACCAATGGAGCTGGCCTCAATAGCGAAAGCTTTTGCTCCGGCTTCTCGAAGATCGTAAAAAAGTCCTTGAGTACTGACCGCATCCGGTGTTGTAAGCGGCGGCGATTTCACCGAGGCACCCTCAAAGTATGTACCAATGGTTCCTATCGCCGCACATGGCATTCCAAGCCGTGTAAAAAGGGCTGAACACCAATGACTGATGCTCGTTTTTCCATTCGTTCCCGTGATTGCAATGCCAAAAAGGTCTTTTGACGGACATTCGTAAAAATCGGAAGCGATAAAACCCAACCGCTCTTCAAGCTTTTCTACTTCCAGACGTTCCAGCTCACAGGGTTGATTCAGCTCAGGTCTTACGTCCGAGACAACGGCACGAGCACCGCGCGCCGCCGCAACAGGAACAAAACTGAGCGCATCCGTTTTTGCTCCGCGCAAGGCAACAAATACATCTCCGGCCATCACATCCCGCGAATCAATTCGCATGTGTGAACCAGGCCTAGCTCGCATCTTTAACCAGCGCAATGCATTGACGCGCCAATTCGAAATCTCACTCATGCCGCATCCCTCGAATCGAAATCCCTGGGTTCGCCACATAATCAGGCGCATCCGGGTTCACACCAATCAAACGCAAAGCCCCCGCCATCACTTCATTGAAAACCGGAGCTGCAACCGTTCCCCCGAAATAACTCCCTCGCGTCGGCTCATCAATCATCACGGCAACAATCAGGCGTGGGTGGCTGGCAGGAGCCATTCCGACGAAACTGCCGACAGCTAATTTGTCGACATATTTTCCATCGCGCAATTTATTCGCCGTTCCTGTTTTTCCCGCTATGGTGTAACCCTGCACATTCACGCGATGCGCCGTCCCGCCCTGAAGAACGGTTCCGCTCATCATGGCCCGCATCTGGCGAGCTACCTCAGGACGAAACACCTGCTGACCGATTGCCTCTCTGGGACTCTTTTTAAAGGTGAGATCAATCACGTCGCCATTTCTGGCCAGAGCCGTGTAAGCACGTACGAGCTGCATCAAGGAAACCGATACGCCGTAACCATACGAAATCGTTGCTTTTTCAACAGGTCGCCACAAATTGCCTCGACGCAATTTTCCGCGAACTGCACCGGGGAAGTTAACATTCGGCACGTTGCCGAATCCGAGCGCATCGTAAGTTGCCCACAAGTCTTCACTGTTGATTTCCAAAGCAATCTTGCAGGTTCCGATATTGGAAGACTTTGAAACAATCTGACTGACCGTAAGCATGCCGTAGTTGTGCGTATCCGAAATGCTTCTGTCTCCGATCCGTAATACGCCGGGACCGGTTTCGACCAATGTATCAGGGCGAACGATGCCGAGATCGAGTGCCTTAGCAATCGCAAACGGCTTCATCGTGCTCCCGGGCTCAAACATATCGGTAAGAACTCGATTTCGAACGTTCTCAATCCGAAGATCTTTTCTCTGGTTCGGGTCATAGGAGGGCCAATTGTTCATGGCGAGAATTTCTCCTGTACGAACATCCGCCACAACAACCGCTCCTGCTTTGGCTTGTGCTGCCTCTACTGCCCTTCGAATCGCTTTGTAGGCAATGTACTGTAAACGTGAATCGATGGAAAGTACGACATCCCGTCCCCGGGTTGCTTCTTTGAGCCAAGCTCCGTCGATTCGCTGACCGAGGCGATCCCGGATAACATAACGCAACCCCTTTTGTCCCGAAAGGACAGTGTCACTTCCGAGTTCAACGCCTTCCCTGCCACGATTGTCCGTATCGGTATACCCGACAACATGGGCAGAGACTTCCCCATCCGGGTAATTGCGCTTAGCTTCTTCTTCATCGCAGATACCGGGAATACGCAGGTCAGATATTTTCTGAGCCGTCTCAAGATCAATCTTACGAGCCAAGTACACGAATGTTCGATTTTTCTTTTCGCGCAATTTGCCCAACAGTGTCGGAAGCGGCATCTCCAGCAGTGAGGCCAGTAACTTCATCTGCTCGGGCGTTGCCTGTTCAACTTCGCTCGGGATTGCCCAGATGCTCTTAGCCGGAATGGAACTGGCCAAAACAATGCCGTTTCGATCAAGAATACGACCGCGCTGAGCAGGAACAGAAATTGTTCTCGCGTAACGTTCCTCCCCTTTCTTTTGAAGGAATTCTGTTTGGATCCCGCACTGAAGGTAGGCTGCCCGAATTAACAGCGTGCCTAAACAGAGCACAATTGCGAGAAAGGCATAACGGCTACGAGCCGGAGAAATCTGAGCCCCGAGCATGGCTTCAACGCCCTGCGTCTCGTTTTTGCGCGGCGCACTGTCGGCTCTCAAAATTTCAAGGATCTTATCCTGAATCCGATTCCAAATCAGCTCAAAGTGTTTTTTCATTTACGCACCTCAAGACTGATTTTTCCAAACTTATCCGCTGCAACTTGGATCATAACGGTGTTCGTTACATCCGCATTCACATAGCCCAGTTCGCTGGCTCGTTCAATCACGGATTTAGGCAATGCTGCCTTTGAAAGATCCAAAGCAAGCTGACTGGCTTCATCCAAAAGAGCATGTCTGACGCGTTCCGCTCTCTCTTTTTCTGCGGTCAGCATTCGAACTTGATACTGCGTCTTTACGAGCTCAAAACAACTTGTCAGCAAAACCAACGCACTGACGACGGCAACACAGGAAAGAATTCGATCAGAGAAACGCGCCATATTAAATTTCATAGTGCGCCTCCGATGCTCCAAGGTTCCCCCGTTCGCGTTGCTGCGCGCAAAATGGCACTTCTCGCTCTTGGATTCGAATTTGTTTCTTCGGCAGACGGACGGATTCGATCCGCTTCACTCCACACAGGATGCGGCATTTCATCCGTTCTCAGCGCTAACCTTGCATCAATTCGACTCTCCGGATGAAGTCCTTCGGCAAAGAACCGCTTCACGATTCGATCTTCGAGCGAATGAAAAGAAATCACAACAAGACGTCCGCCTTGCCGCAAGAGTGAACCGGAAGCCTCAAGTGCTGTTCTCAACTCTCCAAATTCATCGTTTACCGCAATGCGAAAGGCCTGAAAAGTCCGCGTCGCCGGATGCTGAGAAGAATCCTTTGAACTTCTCGGAACCGTTTTCTCAACGAGTCTGGCCAATTGCTGCGTCGTCTCGATGGGATTCACTTCTTCTTCCCGAACAATGGCCCGAGCAATCGCTTTGGCGAAACGTTCCTCGCCATACTCACGCAGAACGCTTTCTATTTTTTTCTCATCGGAAGTTTTGAGCCACTGTGCCGCACTGATTCCCTGAGTCTGATCCATCCGCATATCAAGCGGACCGTCCGTCCTAAAAGAAAAACCGCGCTTCGGATCATCGATTTGGGGACTGCTGACGCCGATATCCATGAGAATGCCGTCAACTTCATTCACACCGCGACTCTGAAGTTCCTCGCACATTCGGGAAAAAGCCGACGGGATCATATGAAAACGATCATCTTGGATTTTTTGGGCTTCCTGTACAGCCTCAGCATCGCGGTCAAAAGCAAACAGTTTCGCTTTTGCAGACAGTTGCCCCAGAATCAAACGCGTATGCCCTCCGCGACCAAACGTCGCATCGACATAAACCCCGTCCGGATTTCGAATGAGAGCAACAAGCACCTCCTTCGGAAGCACTGGCCTGTGTTGCAAGATCTTATCCGAGCTGCAAGGCATGCTCATCGCTGAACACCCCTAGAATTTAAAGTTTTCGGCTGCTTCGCCGAACCCTTTTTCTATGCTTGCTTTTTCCGCCTCTGCCAAACGCTTTGCATCCCAAATCTCAAGATGATCTCCCAGACCGACCAAAGAAACTTTACGGTCCAAGGAACAAAGCGACCTCAATTCAACCGGGATCAGAATGCGACCGACTGCATCGATTTCCAAATCCACCGCACTACCAAGCACAATGCGCTGAAAATTTCTAGCGGCAAACGGTAAAGCGGCAAGCATTGCACGCTTTTCCTGCCAAAGAGAACGGGGATACAGGAGAACGCAACCATCCGGATGGCGCGTTAACGTCACCTCGGAGGTCTTGAACCCGTCGCGATGCCGTACGGGAACACCGATACGACCGCGAGAATCCAGCGTAAGCAAAGACGTCCCCTGAAACACGTCCGATTCCTCTTTCCGATTCAGCAGAATAAACTGCAGGAAAAACCACTTTTTCCCACTTTTCTACCGAACTTTACCACAATCCGGCACGCCCTGCGAATCACAGGAAGCGTGAGAGTTTTTCTTTAAAAATCAGATAAAACAGGAACTATTTTTGCTCAAAAAACAAGCTCGCCGGCCGGAATGCCCATTAATTTAGAACGGGATTGCACGTAACCCGGGAAAATCTTCTCAAGAGACTTCCAAAACCGCTCAGAGTGATCCATGTGTTTCAGATGCGTCAATTCATGAGCAACAACATAGTCGATCACATCGTCCTCAAAAAAGATGAGTCGCCAAGAAAACCGAATAACTCGATCTGCAGAACAACTTCCCCACCGGCCGTGAGCACTCGAAAGCCGCCAACGCGACGGGATCAAACCCGTTTTGGATGAAAAAAGTTTTAGCCTTTCTCCGATCACGCGTTCTGCTTCCTTCGTAAGCCACGCTCGGACTGACTCGCGGACACGAGAGCTTTCCGCATCTTGAGGTAAAGCGACAGCAAGCGTCTTTCCATCAGAAAGAAGTTCCGTTTTCGCTGCAGAGCCCACGACAATTTTTATGCGTTGCCCGCGATAAGGAATGAGTCCGCCTGTTTCGAATCGGATTTTGTCGATTTCTGCGTCCCGTCTCCAGGCTTCGCGTTCTGAAAGCTTCTTCTCAATCCATTGACGTTTTTCTTCGATAATGCGCTCGATCTCGACAACGCTTACCCAGCGAGGAGCCGATACTTCAAGCCCATTTACTCCAATCCGAAGACCGACGGAACGGCGCCGCACACGTTTTAATAGATAAGGAATCTCTCGCCGAGAAGGAGTAACAGCATCTGTTTGACGCAACGGATTACGGGAAGATTCTCTTTTCGGGATGCCGTCAGATTTCTTCTCCTCTCCAAACAGAGAAAACTGATACGGATCATGCATAGAAATGCGGATTGCCGATTTTTCGAACTTCTGACTCAATCCATTCGGAAGCAAGACGGTTAACTTCTGCAAAATCCCGCCCTTCTGTCGAAATGGCCGGTCCGATAGAGACAATAATTTTCCCGGGCGTTTTTCTCATGGAGTTTTTCGGCCAAAACTCACCTGAATTTAATGCAATCGGCACAACAAGCGCCTTCTGTTTGACGGCAAAACGTGCAGCCCCCGTCTTGTAGACAGCAGACGCCCCAGGAGCCACCCGAGTTCCTTCTGGAAAAATGCCGACCCACCAACCGCGGTTTAGAAGTTGTGCTCCGCCCGTTAATATTTGATCAAAAGCCTTTCGCCCGTTTGCGCGGTCAATCGGGATCATTTGCATGGACTTCATTCCCCAACCGAAGAACGGAATCCAATGCAATGACCTCTTGTAAACATAACCGATGCGCTCTGGGAGGAAAGCCGGCAGAAAAAGCGTCTCCCAAGCGGACTGGTGCTTGCAAAAAACAACGACGCGCTCTGCCGCCTCGGAAGTCGGCAGATTTTCTTTTCCGCGAACTTCAAAATCCAATCCGCAGATCGTTCGTGCGCTCTTTATGGCAAACCGCATCCACGGACGCACAAACCAGTCATAGCGACGCTCCGTACTCACCAGAGGCCAGCAAAGAACACAACCGATCCCGGCAGGAACAGCCGCAATTGCAAGGACGAGGTAGTATAGAAACGAGCGGATCAAACGCGTGTCCTCCGATTTTTTAGCTGGCTAAAAGAGAAAACTCAGCCACACGGTTCATTAGCACGCTCAAACGCTTCAAGAGCGCTTGACGATTTGCACGCACTTCCGCATTTTCCGCATTAACCATCACATCTGCAAAGAAGCGATCGACCGGCATTTTCAACGGCGTAAGTGAGGCGAGCATCCCCTCGTAACCGCCACTTTCATAAAGAAGCTTTGCAACGGGTTCATGTTCGCAAAGCGCTTTGAAGAGTTCCTTTTCAGCCGGCTCGGTCAACAGATTCTCATTGACCTTCTCAGAAATTTCGTGATCCACCTTTCTGAGAATATTGCAGATGCGCTTATTGGCATCCGAAAGGCTCTGCGCTTCTGTAAGCATCATGAACTTCTTCACAGCCGCAATGCGTCGAACGAAGTCGGCCGGGCACATGATGTGTTTGGCCATAACCGATTCAACTTCTTGCGCCGTGTACTGAGCATCACGCAACATCACGCGCAAACGGTCAAAGAAGAACGTCAAAAGCGGCTCAGTGGCATCTTTAACCCCAGCAACACTGCCCTCAACGGAAAATGCCATCGCAACGAGTTCATCAAGACCAAGATCGATATTGCGCTCAATCAGCATGCGAAGAACGCCGAGTGCATGGCGACGAAGCGCAAACGGATCTTTATCGCCGGTTGGCATCTGCTCGATTCCGAACATTCCGCTTAACGTTTCCATCTTATCGGCAATAGCCACCGCAACTGAAACGGGAGTACTGGGGAGTGCATCGCCGGCAAACCGTGGCGCATAATGCTCTCGAATGGCCAGTGCCACTTCCGGATCTTCCCGATCATTTTTCGCATAGTACTCGCCCATGATGCCCTGCAGTTCGGGGAACTCGCCCACCATCAACGTTCTCAAGTCTGCCTTGGCAAGCATGGCCGCTCTTTCGGCCTTTTCTCGATCTGCACCAATCTTCGAAGCAATCATGCCAGCGAGTGATCTCACTCGGGTCATACGCTCGGCCTGCGTTCCGAGTTTATTGTGGTATACGACGTGCTTTAATCCGTCCACGCGGCTTTCGAGCGAACTCTTGCAGTCTTCTCTGTAGAAAAACTCTGCATCGGCCAAACGTGCGCGTACGACGCGGGCATTTCCGGCACGAATCGCTTCGCCGCCGTCCTTTGCCTCAATATGAGAAACCAGGCAGAACCGATTCATCAATTTCCCAGCCGCATCCCGCATCGGAAAATACTTCTGATTCGTCTGCATGGTCAAAATCAGACATTCTTCCGGCACATCAAGGTACTTCTCTTCAAAACTCGATGTATAAATCACCGGCCATTCCGTGAGCGAATTCGTTTCGTCAATAAGCGATTTCGGTGCAATTAGCGTTCCTTGATTCTTCTCTGCCTCTTTTTTCAAAAGATCCGTAAGAATCTCGCGGCGTCTCTCGTAATTGGCAACAACCTTACCGGACGTATAAAGCGTCTCCTCATACGAATCGGCATCTGCAATTGAAAGAAGCCCTTTCGTATGGAAGCGATGTCCTGAGGTTACGCGGTCTGCCTTTAAGCCGAAAAGCGTCACAGGGACAATATTTTCCCCGTAAAGTGCTGTCAAATGCTTAACCGGTCTGACGAACTGAACAGTCGTTTGTCCGTCAGAGAGTTGATAATTCATAACCTTTGGAATGGGAAGCGTTTTAACAGTCTCTTCCAAAATTTTCTGCAGCCCATCGCTCAACGCCGAACCTGCCCGCACGCCCTCGTAAACAAGATATTCATTCTTGCCTTCCTGCACGCGCAACAATTCGCTCGGCTGACAAGAAATGTCGAGCGCCGCCATTTTCTTGGCAAGAGCCGGCGTCGCTTCCCCGCTTTCCGTCAAACCAATTTTCACGGGAACAAGTTTCTGACGGAAAGTTTCGTCAGGAGACTTCTCCAAAATATCTGTGACAAGAACCCCCAACCGTCTCGGAGATCCAAAAGGCGTCATCACGGATGATTTTTCAGCAAAGTGCTTCGCACGCAATCCGTGAAATACTCCCTCAGCGAATGCCTCTGAAAGCTTTCTGAGTGCCTTAGGCGGCAACTCCTCGGTCTGAAATTCAACAAGCAAACTCGTCATTTTTATCCACCTATATCTCTATTCGGCCTTCAGCATCGGGAAACCAAGACGTTCACGCGACTCGTAATAACTCTGCGCAACTGCACGACTGAAGTTGCGGATTCGTGCGATGTACGCAGCACGTTCCGTCACGGAGATCGCTCCGCGGGCATCCAACAAATTAAAGGTATGTCCGGCCTTCAAAACCATCTCATATGCAGGCAAAGCCAATTGAAGTTCCATGAGCCGTTTCGCTTCGCTCTCAAAGTAATCGAACTGTTTAAAGAGTTTTTCCGGATCACTGGCCTCAAAGTTGTAATGGCTTTGTTCAACTTCGTTCTGGTGGAACACATCGCCATACGTCAGAGTCCGTTGCTTACCTAAACCATCTTCCCAATTCGTATAGACAAGGTCAAAGACGTTGTCGCAGTTTTGCAAGTACATCGTCAGGCGTTCAAGTCCGTAGGTAATTTCGCCGGTAATCGGCTTGCACTCCAAACCGCCGACCTGTTGGAAGTACGTGAACTGCGTTACTTCCATTCCGTTCATCCAGACTTCCCAGCCAAGTCCCCATGCGCCGAGCGTCGGATTTTCCCAGTTGTCCTCAACGAAGCGGATGTCGTTTATTTCTGTGTCGATTCCCAGAAAACGCAGAGAATCCAAATATAAATCAACGATATTGACGGGAGCAGGTTTCAAAACGACCTGATATTGGTGATGTTGATGCAAGCGATTTGGATTTTCGCCATAACGCGCATCCTTAGGTCTGCGGCTTGGCTGCACATAGGCAGCTCGCCACGGTTCCGGCCCTAGGGCACGTAAAAACGTCGCCGTGTGACTTGTTCCGGCACCGACTTCAATATCAATCGGTTGCAAAAGTGCACAACCCTGTTTATTCCAATACGTCTGCAGGCGCAGGATAACTTCCTGAAAGGTAATCATGATAGCCCTTATTATCTGGTTCAATCCCCATCCCAAAAACGGGAAAGCGCCCGGAGGATAAGCACCCTTCGGGCGGAGAACAATCGGTATCTGATTTTAGCGACTTAGTCGAGGCTTTTCCGAGAAAAACGGCGAGCAAGCCTGCAAATCAGGAAAACTGTTGCGAAAAGAAGCAGTCCGAAGGCGAATAAAAGGGAAAAACCGTACTGCATAAAAGGGGTCAATTCGCCGGAAGTTGAGCGAAAAAGGACATCCAAATTTTGGGCTCCGCGGCCTGCAAGGCGTTCAACGCCGCCTCTGGCATCCAGCAGAGCCGATCCCGAATTGTTGACAATCTGAAGAACGGGACGAGCCGACTCCCTTGCCCGCATACGACTCATCTGAGTAAATTGCCCGACGACTGACTCAGCAAACCAGCCAAGATTGGCAGAGTAAACGACAAACTGCGGATCGCTGACTAAAAACCAATCGCGCAACTCTCCGGCAAACAAGTTCTCATAACAAATGCCGAGAGCCACCGGAACGCCGGCAACTCGCACCTCTGCTGACGGGGGACTGCCGACTTGCTGATCTGCCATCGGAATACCGAGTGCATTGATCAACCAACGAAAACCAAAGGGAACACGCTCTCCGAAAGGAACCAAATGGCGTTTGGAATAAATTCTCGACTCTTGCGATTCCGTTGCAAGAAAAATGCTATTGAAGATTGCGTTCTTTCCCGATTCCGAAAAGGCGTTATATAAGACCTCGCAGGTCTGTGCTTCAGCCACCCGCCTCGGCACTTTCACCCAAGAGTCAGGCAACCGTTGCGGTAAAAATGCGTATACGCTCTCAGGCCAAATAATCAGGTCGAGCGGACGCCCCATCGGTCGCATTTCACTCATGGAACGAACGCGCTCAAGCGCAGACGCCTGGGCACGGAAAGTCGCACGAGTCGTCACGGCAAGGTTGGGTTGCACAAGCCGAACTTCCAGTCTTTCGGCCGGGGAAGACCATTGAACGTTCTGAAGAAAATAAGCTCCGACAACAAGAAGTGCGCTGACAAAGCCGGCTAAAAGCCGAATCGCTCTCCCTTCTTGGCGCAAGAACACGGCACAGGCGCCTCCCGTAACTAAAAGCACAACGAGACCGACGCCGTACCCTCCGAGAAGCGGAGCATATTCAGACAACAAATTGTCAACAAAAGCATAGCCGGTTGAAAGCCAACCGAAACCACAGATCCATTCACCGCGCAAAAATTCAAAACACGTCCACAACAGCGGAAGAACAAAAGCTGTCTTGACCGCCGGAGTGGTCGAAATTTTGGTTGACAAAAAACCAACCAAAGTCGGAAAAATGGATAAAACCCCAGAAAGAGCCAGCACGGCAAGAACTGAAAAAAGCCATGGGGCATTCCCATGCACGTAAACCGCTGGGAAAATCCAACTCAGACCGAATGCGAAATAGGCCAATCCGAAAGAAAATCCGAAAAGGCTCCCCCAAAGCGGACGTTTTTCAGAAGCCAAAAGCCAGAAAAAAACGGCAAAACCGACAATCGTCCAAAAATAAGCGCCGGGAAAGAAAAAGCCAAGCGTTGCCAGCGCCCCTGAACTCAAGCATAAAAACAAAGAAAGGTAACTGCTCATGCGCTCCGAAATCCGCATTGTCTCTCCTAATGCGCTCTAGCACGATCCGAGTAAGGATTCGGGAATCCGATTTTTTTCAGAATGTCGGCCTCCAAAGCTTCCATCTCTTCGGCGGCTTCGTCGGTTTCGTGATCATACCCTTGAGCATGAAGCGTCGCATGAACAAGCAAATGCGCTAAATGTGCTCGAAAGGACTTTCCCTGTTCTCGCGCCTGCCGGACAAGAACAGGCGTACAGATAACGATATCTGCCTGCGCTATCGGAGAGTGAACGTAATCAAACGTCAAAACATTGGTTGGATAATCTTTCTTACGATACCGAAAATTGAGAGCTCTCCCCTCAATTTCGCCGACGAAACGAACAGTGAGCGATACAGGACAAAAACTTGCCCTGCGGATCCACTCAAGCATTTCGCTTCGAGTCGGCAATCGTTTGAGAACGCCGTTTTCACGATCTGCGCGCTCAAACACCACCATAATCTTTTTTCGGTTCAGCATGCTCTTCAAACTTCCCCTTGCCTTTTGGCCAAATCGTAAGCCCGCACAATCGCGCCGACCAACGGATGCCGTACAACATCGGCAGCATTGAAGCGAACAAATGAAATTCCTTTTACCTCTTTGAGAATCTCAGCGGCTTCCCTCAGACCGCTCTTGATCCCTCTCGGGAGGTCAATCTGCGTAACGTCACCGTTAATGACAGCATGTGTTCCAAACCCGATGCGCGTCAGAAACATCTTCATTTGCTCGCCTGTCGTATTCTGTGCCTCATCCAAAATCACAAAGGCGTTATTGAGTGTCCTTCCCCGCATGTAGGCCAAAGGAGCAATTTCAATAACCTGCTTTTGGATCAGACGCTGCGTCCGATCGAATCCAAACAAATCATAAAGTGCGTCATAAAGCGGCCGCAGATAAGGATCCACCTTCTGGGCAAGATCGCCCGGCAAGAATCCAAGACGCTCGCCTGCTTCAATAGCCGGACGCGTCAGAACGATCCGTTCGACAACATTTCGCTCGTACGCATCGACGGCGGCGGCAACCGCCAAATAGGTTTTACCCGTTCCGGCCGGTCCGATTCCAAACGTAATATCTGTTGTAAGAATCGCTCTCAAATAATCCCGCTGGTGCTCCGTACGGGGCTTAAGACCGATTTTTCTCGTCTTCAAATCGGCCTCTTCTTCAAACGATTCGTGTTTTCGGTTCTTGCTCTCGCTAACGCATAACAACTCAACATCTTCAGATGTAATGGCATCCCCGGCCTGCACGCGGGCGGCACACAGTTCCAGTACGCGCAAAGCACCAGAGGCAGCTTCTCCGATAATTTCAAACTGAGAACCGCGACGGCGGATTCTCACTTGGAAAACCGCTTCGATCCGTCGAATGTTTTCCTCTAAAGGACCTACCAGTTGCGCCATTTCGCCGGAAGTAGCATCAAAAACGAAGACGAGTTCGTCCTTTTTTGATTCAGGCTTTGACAAGTTCCCCTCCTAGAGTGTGCGAGAAAACCTCCGTAATGCGCACGTCGGCAATAGTGTTGATGAGCGAAGCATCTCCCGCAAAATTCACAATCCGGTTGTTGTCCGTGCGAGCACTTAAAAGACCTTCGCCTCGGCGAGCAGAGCCGACAACAAGGCACCGCTCAACGCGACCGACCATCGACTCCGAAATGCTCCTCGCCTGTGCGTCAATCAAGCTCTGCAATTTCTGCAACCTAGCTAGCTTCACGTCGTGCGGCGTTGTATCGTCAAGCCGAGCAGCCGGAGTTCCGGGGCGCCTTGAGTACACAAAAGAAAAACTCGCATCAAACCCGATTTCTCTGACCAACGAGAATGACTCTTCGAAATCTTCCTCTGTCTCGCCGGGAAAACCGACGATGATATCCGTGGAGATAGAAATGTTCGGCCGCACGGCTCTTAACTTTTGAACACGGTCGATGTACTGCGCACGCGTGTAACCGCGTTTCATTGCGGCGAGAATCTTGTCCGACCCGCTCTGCACAGGCAGATGCACGTGATTGGCAATCTTCGGAATTTTCCCGAATGCTTCGATAAGACGATCAGAAAATTCCGTCGGATGACTCGTCATAAAGCGGATTCTTTCGATCCCCTCAATTTCAGCCACATATTCGAGAAGAAGGGCAAAATCAGCAAGCGACCCATCCGGAGCCTTCCCTCTGTATCCATTCACGTTCTGGCCGAGGAGCGTCACCTCTTTTACGCCCTGATCCGCCAATTGAGCACACTCGACCAGCACATCCATCACCGGACGACTGATTTCGGCTCCTCGGGTATACGGAACGATGCAGTAGGAACAAAAGTGACTGCACCCTTCCATCACGGAACAAAACGCCGCCGCTCCCTCTGCCTGGGGCTTTGGCAAACAATCAAATTTCTCGATTTCCGGGAAAGACGTATCCACCTGCGCCTTACCCGTTTCCAGCCGTGCTTCCAAAAGATCCGGCAGACGATGCAACGTTTGGGGGCCGAATACGACATCCACCCACGGAGCCCGCGTCAGGACCCCTTTTCCCTCAAGGCTGGCAACACAACCGCCGACTGCAATCAACATCTCGGGGCGCATCTTTTTGATTTCGCGCAGTCGCCCGAGATCAGAAAATGTTTTCTCGTGAGCTTTCTCACGAATTGAGCAGGTAACGACAACCACGATGTCAGCTTGTTCCGGCGAGTCCACGCGAGAAAGTGCGTACCGATCTTTCAGAAGATCAACAATGCGTTTGGAGTCGTAGTCGTTCATTTGGCAGCCGAAGCTGCGCACATAAAGTGTCTTTGCGTTCACGGTTTTCACCCGGTGGCTAAAGCAGTTAATCAATTAAGTTTGCGGTGCAACAACAAGCACAGACTTTGCTGCACACGGCGGATCTGTTTTCACAAGCGCTTCCAGCGTGGCGCCGATTTCGACTTCGTGGGGAAGACGAACCAAACCTGCCGTCAAATTCATCTCAGAAATCCGAACAAGCGACGTAGGCTGATACCCGAACTCACCTGAAATGATGAGAGGTATTTCAGTAAGCGCCGAAGGATCAAAGGGAACATTGAAGGCAACAAGATTCAACCTCTCGTAGCCGCCCGCATCACGCCGAGCCTCCGTCAAGGCGCGACCAATAAAAATACGGGAAGCGTCGGAGAAATCCAAAGCATCCTCAAGTCCTGTTTCCAAGGGACTTTTCGTTTCATCGTATTCCAACCCGCAGGCAGGCTCTCGAGCCATGATGCGAAGCGCTTCCATCACTCCAGGATCTGCGCAGTTGACGCCGGCCCTTGTCAGTTTTGAGATAAGAGTCTCAACCGGTTCTTTCTCTCCGATGGCATAGGACATCCACCCCCGGTTTAAAAGCGTAAGTTCAGTTTTGACAATGAAATGTCCGCGAGCAGGCGCTTCTCCGGCCAAGTCCCCGACAAAAGGGAGTGCCGACAACTTTCGAACCGAAATTTCTGCATCAAAAGCCTGCGAAACCTGACGAGCCCATGCCTGCAACGCATCCGCATTCTCTTCCAAGAAGAATAGCGAAAAGCGAGTTGCACTCTCTCGAGCCAAAAGCAGCGTTCCGAGCATGCCTCCCGTCGCATTGAGCATCGCCGTGCGAACGAGGCTGCCTTCGGAAAGTTTTTCAGGATCTCCGACTAAAAGTCGGGCCAGGAACTTCGATGCCGAGTCTACTGTCAAGACGGTGACAGGCTGAACGGGAAAGTACACCATATCCAAAACCATTTTCAGTCTTCCTTTACACAATCGAGGAAATAAGCAAGCGTTCCATCCTTGCCCTTTTCCTTTACGAGTCCGTGCACATCACTTTCAAATCCTGGGAATTTTGTCGTAAAGTCTCGCGCAAAGCGCAAATACTCCACAATACGGCTGTTAACCCTCTCTCCCGGAACAAGCAGAGGAATCCCCGGAGGATACGGAGTTAAAAGAACGGCAGAAATTCGACCCTCTAAGTCATCAACAGGCAATCTTTCGATTTCTCCGTGCACGAGTTTCGCATACGCCTCAGTCGGAGTCATTGCCGGATGCATCTCAGAAACATACATTTCCGTCGTCAGGCAAGCAACATCTCTTGAACGATAGGCCTCATGAACCTCAGAACACAAATCCTTCAACCCCTTGTTTTCATACATGGGGAAGGCAGAAATGAACTTCGGCATAACGCGCCAAAGCGGAGCATTCGCATCGTAGGCATCTTTGAATTGCTGCAGTTCCGTCACAAGCGTATTCCATCGACTCTTCGTAATACCGATCGTAAACATAATGAAGAAAGAATAAAGACCGGTTTTTTCTACGATGATGCCGTGTTCTGAAAGATATTTCGTAACAACGGCTGCCGGAATGCCGCTTTCGGAAAATTTCCCGTTCAAATCAAGTCCCGGCGTAACCACAGTAGCCTTGATCGGGTCAAGCATATTGAATCCGCGGGCAACGGCGCCGAACCCATGCCAACGCGCACCGGAGCCCAGCATCCAATCGTTTTGCGTTCCTATTCCGTGGTCGGGCAGCTTCTCTGGTCCCCAGACCTCAAACCACCAATCTTTGTAATTCTTCGCCACCTGGCGCATCGCCCGCCGGAAATCAACCGCTTCCTGAAGAGATTCTTCCACGAGCGCACGGCCAGCACTCCCTTCCATCATAGAGGCGGCAACGTCACAACTGGCGATGATGGCATACTGCGGAGACGTCGACGTGTGCATCATGAACGATTCGTTGAAATTGGCTAAATCCAGTTTTTTCTTCTCTGAATTTTCCACGCAGATTTGACTGGCCTGCGAAAGCCCCGCTAAGAGCTTGTGCGTCGAATGCGTCGCAAACACAAGGCTTTCTTTCGTTCTCGGCCTTTCCGGATCAATCGCATGCATCTCCGAGTAGAACGGATGAAACTCAGCATGCGGAAGCCAAGCCTCATCGAAGTGCAAAATGTCTACTTGACCGTCAAGCGCTTTTTTGATTTTTTCATCGTTATAGATAATGCCGTCGTAAGTTGACTGCGTCAGCGTCAAAATTCTCAGTCGAGCGTCTTTATTTTTTATCAACGGATTGGCTTTAATCTTTTTTCGAATTTCCTTGATCGAAAATTCTTTTTTCGGGATGGGTCCGATGATGCCGTAATGATTACGCGTCGGCATCAAGAAAACCGGAATCGCTCCCGTTAACGTAATCGCGTGCAAAATAGACTTGTGGCAATTGCGGTCGACAACAACAACGTCACCGGGAGCAACGGCATAGTTCCACACAATCTTATTGGACGTCGATGTGCCGTTCGTCACAAAGAAAAGATGATCACATCCAAAGATGCGAGCAGCATTTTGTTCGGACTTTGCAACCGGCCCTGTGTGCTCCAGAAGCTGTCCGAGTTCTTCAACAGCATTGCAAACGTCTGCACGCAACATGTTCTCGCCAAAAAACTGGTGGAACATCTGCCCGACCGGACTTTTTAAAAAGGCAACACCGCCGGAATGCCCCGGGCAGTGCCAAGAATAAGAAGAGCCGGCGGCATATTGGGTAAGTGCTTTAAAAAACGGCGGCGGCAAACTTTCCAAATACTCTCGGACTTCACGGGCAATATAACGAGCAACGAACTCCGGCGTATCCTCAAACATATGGATAAAGCCGTGCAATTCGCGCGTCACGTCATTGGGAACGGCTGCAGCACTTTTTGTCTCTCCGTACAGGAAGATCGGCACATCGGGACTGCAGATCCGCACTTTGCGAACGAAGTTGCGAAGTTCGCGAACTGTCGCATTTTCTCGTCCGTCGGATAAGAAATCCCCATCATTAAGTCCGACAATAAAAGCCGAGGCTCGACTTGCATGCGCTGCAATGCTGGCCATGTCTGAATAAGTCGTCGCAGCCGTCACTTCAATGCCAAGCGATTCCAGAGCTTTCGCAAGATCCCGAATGCCAAGTCCGCTGACATTCTCCGCGTTGTAGTGCTCATCTATGATCACAACTGGAAAGTGGTATTTCATGCGCGCCGTCCCTGGTACAAAAAAGAGAAGAGTATCTGTTGTCCGGACTCTTTCAGACAATCCGAGGAAGACTGAAAAAACGCCCGCCCGCTCTCTGATACTCTGCTAAACTGCATTCTTTAAGAGGACTCAGATATTAGCGCAAAGAACGATTCAACTCAGCGTCGGGGTTCCCGAGGTTAAAACGCAGGCAGTTATCCTCACTGCGTTTTTAGGTTTCAAAAATACACTCTCTTTTGACCATGACTTGCGTCCCTTTGTCCTCTTCAGGTTGCCTTTACATCATCTCTGCTCCTTCGGGTGCCGGAAAGAGCTCTCTCAATAAATCCCTGCTTGCCCGAGATCCGTCGCTCAAGATGTCTGTTTCGTTCACGACGCGAATGCCTCGAACGGGGGAAGTTGACGGCCGGGATTACAACTTCATTACCATTGAGGAATTCAACCGCAGGAAAGAAGCCGGCGAATTTCTCGAAACGGCCTTCGTGCACGGAAATTACTACGGAACAAGTCGCACTTGGATTGAAGAACAACTTTCCTTAGGAGCCAACATCATTCTTGAAATCGACTGGCAGGGTGCGCGTCAAGTCAAAGCAATTTTTCCGGACGCCACGGGGATCTTCATTTTGCCCCCTTCGATTCAAACGCTTGAAAAACGCTTACAAGGACGTGCAACGGACAGCCAAGAAGTTATTTCCAGAAGGCTTCAGGGGGCGCAGCTTGAGATTAGTCAAGCACCGCATTTTGAATATGTTGTCATTAATGACGACTTCCAAAAAGCTTCCGATGAACTCTTTGCCATCATCACGGCATCACGCCTGACGTTTCGTGCGCAGAAAAAATCAAAAAAGACACTTTTTGCTTCCCTCGGTCTCTAAAAACCTGCATTTGTTGTAAAATTTGTCTTTTCAAAATTAAAGAAATTTCGCTCAAAATGGCTCGTGTTACTGTTGAAGATTGCCTGAAAAAGGTGACAAACCGCTTCGAACTTGTTCTTTGTGCAGCCTATCGTGCACGCATGCTCTCGCAAGGACATGCTCCGAAAGTTGATACCAAGGACAAATACACGGTAATCGCTTTGCGTGAGATCGAGCAAGGCTTTATCGGGAAAGAGATGCTCGAACGGGTCTCTTAGCCTCTTCTTCTGCGTTGTCGCTAATACCGGAGGGCAATCAGACGTCGGCGCGCGAATAAATCGGGAAGAAGCATGGAGAACAAAACAACGAATTCCCCCTCGCTAAGCCAGTCCTCTGAGTACGATGAGGACTACGACGTTGCGTATCTGAACCGTTCTCAGGATGTCGTTGACGAATCAGCAGATCTCCCTCTTTTCTTTTCGGTAGCAGAACCCGCCAAGATTGTTACAAGCGCAGAACTTCTTGATCGTTGTTCCGTCTATCTGTCCAAGTCAGACATTGCCAAAATCAAGGCAGCATTCCGTTGCGCCGACGAAGCGCACCTCGGACAGTTTCGTAAATCCGGTGAACCCTATATCACACACCCACTAGCCGTTGCTTCCATTTTGGCTGAGTGGCATTTGGACGCCGACACGATTTGTGCCGGACTTTTGCACGATGTCCTTGAAGACACCGGCATGAGCAAAATCGAAATGGTGCAACGCTTCGGCGTGCAGATTGCAGACCTCGTCGACGGCGTCAGCAAACTGGCGAAAATCAGTTTCTCCTCCAGCGAGATTGCTCAGGCGGAAAGCTTTCGTAAGATGCTCTTGGCGATGAGCAGGGATGTCCGAGTCATTCTCGTCAAACTCGCCGACCGTCTTCACAACATGCGCACCCTTGGGGTTATGCGCCCGGAAAAACGTCGCCGCATTGCGACTGAGTCCCTCGAGATTTTCGTTCCAATTGCTCACCGTCTCGGATTAAACGGTCTGTACCGCGAGTTACAAGAACTCGCATTCATGAACCAGCATCCCCTGCGCTACAAGATTCTCCTTGGAAACGTCATGCGCACGCGCGACAAACGCCGTGCCGTTTTGGAGCGGATTCTTAAGGAAACGCGAGAAGCCCTCCCAAAATCCAATATTCGCGCAAAAATTCAAGGACGCGACCGCACGATCTACGGCATTTACAACCGCATGAAGGATACGCACGCTTCCTTTTCTGAAGTGCTTGACATATACGGATTTCGAATCATCGTTCGTACGGTCGAAGAATGCTATCTCACGCTCGGTGCTTTGCATAAACTCTACAAACCGGTAAACCGTCGATTTAAGGACTTTATTGCGATTCCGAAGTCAAACGGCTACCAAAGTCTTCACACAACAGTTATCGGTCCCTTTGGGACTCCGATTGAGTACCAGATTCGAACGGAAAAAATGCATCGAATCGCCGAAAAAGGATTGCTTGCGCATTGGCTTTACGGCGACGGAATGGACACAAGCGAGATTCAGAACCTTGTTTCCAATTGGCTACAAAGTCTGATGGAGATACAAAGCACAAGTTCAGATCCCTCTGAATTTATCGAAAACATCAAAATTGACCTTTTCCCCGATCGCATTTACGTTTTTACACCAAAAAGCAAGATTCTTTCCCTCCCACAAGGCGCTACGCCTGTTGACTTTGCTTATCAAATTCACACAGGCATCGGCAATCAAGCCATCGGTTGCCGCGTCAACGGTGAATTGGCCTCTCTTTCAACGACTTTACGCAACGGCGACATGATCGAAATTTTGACGGATGAGCACGCACATCCGGCTCCTGAGTGGTTGCGTTTTGTTCGAACGGGGAAAGCGCGTGCGAAAATCCGCGAATTCTTGCGAGAACGCAATCCGGAAGAATCCATCAAGCTTGGCGAAGAGGCGCTGAAAAAGGCCGCTCTCGACGCCAAACTCGACATTGACACGGTGCCGGAACCTATCTGGTACAAGATTCTCAAGGAAACAAACGAACCCAACCGTCAGGCACTGTTGACGGATGTCGGGCTCGGCAAGGTTTTTGCCGCTGTTCTCATTTCCCGCATCACGAGTCTAGCCCAAGAAAAGGCACCGGCAACGAGTCGCGTTCCAGTAACCATTCACGGCACAGAAGGCGTTGCCGTGCAGTTGGCCGGGTGCTGTCATCCGATTCCCGGCGACTCCATCTGGGGATTTATGCGAAACGGTCTTGGACTGAGCGTACATCGTTCTGACTGCATCCATGTTGCACGCGGCCGACAAGCAGACCCAAGCCGCTGGATGCCGGCTCAGTGGAAAGAAGAATTTCACACAGAGGCTCTTTTCACGGTTCCGATTCTCCTCGTCGTCAAAGACGAACGCGCAACACTTGCCAAAGCGGCAACTGTGCTTGCCAAATTGCGTTCTGCCATCACCGGCGTCGGCATTTCAGATCAAATAACCGGCAAGACTCATACCATCCGCCTCATGATTCAAGTGCGAGACAAGGCACATTTGGAACGGATTCTTCAAGAACTCAGTGCACTCGATCCCGTTGTAAGCGTCAGGCGGATGCTTGATGCCGAACGTCCTGTAAAAATCAACTAAAAGCTGACTGATTTTCTTTAAATTTTTCGCTGTTTATTTGATTTTCACGAGCCACTTCTACATAATGCAGTCTCTTCCCAGTTTGGCACGTGGACGCATGCCCGCTGTAAGACCGTTTTTCAGAGCGGCCGGTGCGCAAGGACGTCAGGGCGACCGACAAATTCATTACTAGGAAAAATTTAAAGATGAAACCCAATATCCATCCGGAGTACCGCGAAGTAGCGTTCCTTGACGTTTCCGTCAACAAGACTTTCATTATCTCAAGTGCCGTTCAGACCAAAGAGACCATTGAGATCGATGGAAAGACCTATCCCCTCTTTAAGTTGGATACGTCCTCCGAGAGTCATCCCTTCTACACAGGTGCTCAGACGAGAATCGTCGAAGCTGGCCGTGTTGAAAAGTTCCGCGCCAAGTTCGCTGCCAAGAACAAGGAACTGAACGACGTCGCTGCAAAGAAAAAGACAAAGAAATAATTCTTTATCCCTTTGGCAAAGAGGACAGCAATTTCGATTGCTGTCCTTTTTTTGCCCAGATAACTCTCCAACTATTTGATTTGAAGTCCTGCTCAAGAAGTGAACCCATTCCTCTCATGGAGAGAACTTTCGAGAGAAATACAAAAACGGGCAAAGCGTTGATTCTCTGCCCGTTTCATTACATTACTTTTTAGAGTTGCAGTTCAACTACCCTTTCTGCAGAACTCTGAGAACTCTCTTTAGAAGGAGTACGTCAAACCAGCGGCCGCATCAAAGGCCTTGGTCTTCACTTCTGCTCCAGAAAGCTTGTTCTTGATCTGAGCGTAGCCAACGCCTGCATAGATGGAGGTGCGCTTGCTCAGCGGATAGACGTACGTGGCAGCCACGTCATAGGTCTTCACCGTCTTGTCAGAATCGGAAATCGACTCAACCGTCGTGTAGTAAACACCGGCACTCAATGTACCTGCACAAACCGGAACGGAGGCACCGACGTGGAAGTTGTGTCCCTTAACCTGTGTTCCTTCGTCATACGCAGAGACGCCGCCGGCAAAGTTCTCGTTTTTGCCGTACTGGTACGCTACGAAAACCTTCGCCGCACCAAAGTCGTAACTACCGCCGACGCTCACTGCACGGCCGTCCTTCTTCGCAACAGCATCAGCCGTCGGATTCAGGATGGAGTCAAAGACAACAACGGCAGCCAAGGGGCCATTCTCATAGGTGACGCCGACGCCGGCATAACGCTTGGAAGAGTTCTTGCCTTCTGTACCGGTACCATTCGCATCAACCTTAAAGGAATACTGTGCATATCCCTTGAAACCGGCCACAGTGGGTGTCGCATAGGTCACCATGTTGTCGCAACGAGAACGGTCATAGAAGAAATTCATGCCACCGATTGCACCGTTGGCTGTACCCCAGCCGCCGTCATAAATATCGGCATAGCCCATGAAGATATCGTAGGTACCAGCGGAAGAAGCAAGGCTTCCCATACGTCCGAAACTCAGTTCACCAACGGGACCGGCGATCGTCAAACGAGCTTCACGACCGAAGATGCGGTTGTCATAGCCCAAACGACCTGTGTCAACATCGAATCCGCTCTGGAGATTAAAACTCACGGAATAACCATTTCCGAGGTCTTCCGATCCCTGCAATCCCCAACGAGAAGGTGCACTAATACCACTGTCCATTTTGAAAGTGTTGCTTGAACTGGAACCAGTCACTTTAGAGTGGCCATAGTTCAAACCAGTGTCGACCACGCCATAGATCGACACATCAGCCGCGGAAGCGGCTGTTGCAAAAGCGGCTGCAACTGCGCAGGCGAGAATTTTCTTCTTCATAATCTTGTCTCCTAATCTGCAAATTCGTTGAATTCATGACCCGGAAGATGGTTTCTCTTGTGCTTCTACAGGGAAAAATCCCCTCGGGACGATGAAAAGATAACCTCACTGAAATAGGCAATACAAAAAAGAAACGGGCGCCCCAGAGGCAACTGTTGCTAAAAGTACAAACCCTAGAAGAAACTGCTTATATTTTCTACAGCGAACTACCTAGTTGGCCGGAGCGATACAATCCGCCAATATTTTTTTGGAGACATCCCATGCAACCCATGCTTGATACTTCCGGCCTTGCACGCATTCCGCAATGGAAAACCGCAAAAACTTTCACGGATATCCTCTATGAAAAAGCAGAAGGGATCGCCAAGATCACCATTAACCGCCCAGAAGTTAGAAACGCTTTTCGTCCATTGACTGTCAAAGAAATGCGAGAGGCTCTTGCTGACGCCCGAGACGATGCCGCAATCGGCGTCGTCATTCTGACCGGAGCAGGCGAACTTGCCTTTTGTTCCGGCGGGGACCAAAAAGTTCGCGGAACAGGCGGGTATGTCGGCAATGACGGTACGCCGCGGCTTAACGTGCTGGACTTTCAGCGTGAAATTCGAACCTGCCCCAAACCTGTGATCGCCATGGTTGCCGGTTGGTGTGTCGGGGGAGGTCACGTCCTGCATATGATCTGCGACATCACGATTGCCGCAGAAAACGCCAAATTCGGACAAACTGGTCCGCGCGTCGGCTCTTTCGACGGCGGCTGGGGCGCAAGCTACATGGCTCGCATCGTCGGGCAGAAAAAAGCCAGAGAGATTTGGTTCCTTTGTCGCTTTTACGATGCGAAAGAGGCTCTTGAGATGGGTCTTGTCAACAAAGTCGTTCCCTACAAAGACTTGGAGGCAGAAACTGTTCAATGGTGCCGAGAGATCCTTGCAAATTCTCCTTTGGCGATCCGTTGCCTGAAAGCTGCTCTTAATGCCGACTGCGACGGTCAGGCAGGGCTACAAGAACTCGCCGGGAACGCCACGCTTCTTTACTACATGACTGAAGAAGGACGTGAAGGGAAAAATGCCTTCCTTGAAAAACGCCGCCCGGATTTCTCCAAATTTACGCGACTTCCGTAATAAACATGGAAATGGATTTTTCCAAACTGGCAGACACAGCCTTTTCCATTGAAAAGGCTGCATCAGAATTTCCGAATATGTCAGCCATCGTCGATTGCGACCGAACGATCTCTTTTTCGGAACTGAGAGACTTAGTCAGGCAACGGCGTCAAGTACTTACCCGTCCTCAGCCGGGACGCCCTTATATTCTCACCGGAGAAAACACTCTTGATGTTTTTATAACGATTTACTCACTTCTTGAGGAAAGAATCCCTTTTCTTCTCTTGCATCCGACATTAACCCAGCACGAAAAAACTGCTCTCCTGAATCAAATAAACGCCATCAGCAGTCCCGTTCCCGAAAACATTGCCGCCATCCTTCTGACATCCGGAACAACAGGGAAACCAAAACCAGCCATGCTTTCACGTGAGGCACTTGCTGCCAGCGCTTTCTCCAACGCAAGAAACATTGTGCTCACCCCGAATGACGCATGGCTCATGAGTATTTCCGTTTCACGCATCGGAGGATTATCCATTCTCACGCGCTCGCTGGCGGCACGAAGCCGCATTGTCCTCTTTCCTCACTTTTGTGCCGAAAACTTTATTCGAGCGTTGACAGAGAAGCACATCACGCTCGCTTCGATTGTTCCAACTATGCTTTCAAAGCTTATCGAGGAGTTTCCAAACTGGAAACCGGATCCCGGGCTTCGTGCCATTTTGCTCGGCGGATCGAACGCCTCTCCTTTGCTTCTCGACAAAGCAAGCATACAAGGCATTCCTCTTGTAATGACTTACGGGATGACGGAAACGGCAAGCAATATTGCCTCCAGTTCCTATATGGAACGACTCAAACTGAAAGCTGCTGTGCGCACAAATGCCCTTGTCGAGCTCAAGACCGAAAATGAGACCATTCGAGTCCGCGGCCCTATGGTTATGAGCGGATACTGGGGACAAAAACCGCTTGAACCCAACGCTTGGTTTGACACCGGAGACATCGGGAAAATCAATGATTTCGGAGAGATCACTGTGTATGCAAGACGCACTGATCTGATCGTGTCCGGCGGAGAAAATGTCTATCCGGCTGAGGTCGAAAAGGCGCTTGTTCAAATTCCTGGGATTAAGGATGCTCTCGTTTTAGGCATGCCGGACGAAACCTGGGGAAAAATCGTCACCGCTCTTTTGGTTGCGGATAAAGAGCCCCTGACAGATGAAACCTTAAAAACGGCCTTAAACCAAACCTTATCCTCTTATAAACGCCCAAGGCGCATCGCTTGGGTTGAAAAACTTCCGACAAACAATTCTGGAAAACTAAACAGAAATCCAGACGTCGTCCGCCATCTTTCCTTGAGAATTCTTCACTATAAGTCCGCCTAAAGAAATAGCGGGCAAAGCCCGCTATTTCTCCTCGAAAAGATCGTCCCTTACGGAACAGATGCCTCGACATCATCCCGCTTAACAGGCTTCACCAAATCTTCGCGTTTGACGCCCAGATAAAGCGCAATGGCTGCCGCCACGAAAATCGAAGAATAAATGCCAAGACAAATTCCGATTGTGAGCGCAAGCGAGAAGTAATGCAACGCCGGGCCGCCGAAGAAAAACATGGCAAGAGTCATGGCAAGCGTCGACGTGTGCGTAATGACCGTACGAGAAATCGTCGCCGTAATCGCCGAATTAACCACCTCAATAGAGTCGACTCGCCGCATCTTACGGAAATGTTCACGCACACGATCGAAAATAATCACTGACTCATTGACGGAGTACCCTAAGACAGCGAGAACTGCCGCCAAAACGGGCAATGAAAACTCCCATTGCATCACAGCAAAAATTCCAACAACAATGATGATGTCATGTAAGTTGGCAATGATCGCTGCCACAGAGAACTTCCATTCAAAACGGAAGGCGAGGTACAACATAATTCCGAGAACAACAAGACACAGTGCCGTCAGGCCGTCACTGGCAAGTTCCTCTCCGACCTGCGGACCGACGTACTCATTGTTCATCATACGCACGTCAGGATTCTTCTCAGAAAGGATTCGCATCAATTCCTTGGCTTGATGCCCGGAGTCAGCCCCTTCTTTCAGAGGCATGCGAATCATCAAATCGCGAGCTGTACCGTAATTTTGAACAGCCGCTTCCACGCCGAGACCGTTTTTAATGTCGTTGCGAACCGCTTCCGCAGAAATCGGTTGCGAGTAC
The DNA here is from genome assembly GCA_964509205.1 of uncultured Sutterella sp. Classification (GTDB taxonomy): domain Bacteria; phylum Pseudomonadota; class Gammaproteobacteria; order Burkholderiales; family Burkholderiaceae_F; genus Duodenibacillus. Next base: position 75,920 of record CAZDVW010000003.1, read on the forward strand.
TGGACGACAACTTGAGTGCCCCCCGTAAACTCAATGGAAAAAGCCAGTCCGTGGAAGAAAATCCAATACACGGCTACCAAAAAGCTCACCACAGAAATGGAATTGAGAATGAGCGAGTAGCGCATGAAGGGGATTGTCTTATGAATGCGAAAAAACTCCATGATGCCCCCTTATTTCTGATAGTGCTTAGCCGTGCGGCCTTTGCCATGAGGATCCCAAGACTGTCCCACACGAATATGCGCCAGCTTCTTCACGCGACCGTAAATGAGATTAATGAGTGAGCGAGAGACCGTCACCGACGTGAAAATGGAGGTCATAATGCCCAAACAGTGCACAACAGCAAACCCTCGCACAGGCCCAGAACCGAAAATCAATAGAGCCACGCCAGCAATCAGACTTGTCAGGTTTGAGTCAACAATCGTACTGAAAGCGGCATCGTACCCTTCACTGATCGCCAATTGCGGCGTTCGACCTTCACGTAATTCCTCTCGGACACGTTCATTAATCAGCACATTTGAGTCCACAGCCATGCCAAGCGTCAGCGCAATAGCTGCAATTCCAGGCAATGTTAATGTAGCCTGCAGCATCGAAAGCAACGCAATAAGACACATGACATTGCACAAGAGACACGTTGCAGAGACAATGCCAAAAACCGAGTAATAAACCATCATGAAGATGGCAACGACGGCAAATCCGTATAGCGTCGACTTAAAGCCCGATTTAATGTTATCTGCACCGAGACTCGGTCCGATCAAGCGTTCTTCAACAATCTCCATCGGAGCCGCCAAAGAGCCGGCTCGGAGCAAAAGTGCCGTATCCGTCGCTTCCACAGTCGTCATTCGACCAGAAATCTGCACACGTCCGCCGCCGATTTCTTGGCGGATCACAGGAGCCGTCACGACCTCACCCTTGCCTTTTTCAAACAAGATGATGGCCATGCGTTTTCCAATGTTGGCGCGCGTCACATCTTTGAAGATGCGAGCTCCCTTATTGTCGAGTGAAAGATTAACCGTCGGTTCTTGCGTTTGCTGGTCAAAGCCAGGTTGCGCATCATTTAAGTTTTCCCCGGTCAAAATCACTCGGCGTTTGACCAGGACTGGATATCCTTCTCGGTCAAAATAACGTTCATCTCCAAAGGGAACATTGCCCTGCGAAAGCTGCGTCAGCGCTTCGGGAGAATCGTCAACCATGCGCACTTCAAGTGTTGCCGTACGTCCCAAGATGTCTTTCGCCTTAGCCGTATCTTGAATGCCTGGCAACTGCACAACAATACGATCGGCGCCTTGCTGCGCAATAACCGGCTCAGCCACTCCCAATTCGTTAATACGATTATGAAGAGTGGAAATATTCTGTTTCAGCGAATATTCCTGCACGTTCTTTATCGCACGCAGTGAAAGCTCTGCTTCGATCATAAACTTCCCATTCGCATCCGTCGGCTGAAAGGAAAGATCCGGTTGTGTATTGCGCATCAGGTCAAGTGCCTTGGCACGATCTTCCTCTGAGTTGAAAGCAATCTCAATTTTCGTTCCAACGCGACTAATCCCCGCATGGCGAATCCGCTTTTCACGAAACTGCGTTCTCAGATCTGCCGCCGTTGACTCCGCGCGCTTCAGAATCGCTGAATGCATGTCAACCTGCAGCAGGAAGTGAACGCCGCCTCGGAGATCAAGTCCCAGATATGTCGGCAAAGCGTTAATGCTCAGCAACCATTTCGGTGTATTCGGCACAAGGTTGGGAGCCACGATGTAACTCGGGTCGGAACGATCCGGGTTAAGCGTTTTTTCAATGACTTCCCGCGCTAAAAGCTGCTCCTCTCCCTGCGTCGGATCAAAGCGAACGCGAACAGTATTTTGCTGAGCTCCGCGCTCAAAGAAGATGCCATTCGGTTCAAGTTTTGCCTCAGCAAGAGCCGACTTGACGCGATCCAAGATTCGCTCGTCAAGCTTAACAGTCGATTTGGCAGAGCTCACCTGAACAGCGGGTGACTCACCGTAGAAATTCGGCAACGTGTAGACGAAACCGACGATAAGCACCACGGCGATGAAAATATATTTCCAAAGCGGATATCGATTCATCCAAAAAATCCTTCAACAAGCGAAGTGAAAACGCCTTTTCCCAGAAGCACTTAAATGAACGAAAAGGCGCAACGAAAACTCGCGCGCCCTCTTCGCTCACATCATTGCAGGTCAGATCGACTTGATCGTGCCGCGCGGCAAGACAGTCTGCACTGCACCGCGCTGCATCGTGATCGTGACAGACTTATCATCGACACGGCTGATCTCAATGACAATGTAAGAATCATCCAAACTGACGATGCGTCCTGCCAAACCGCCCAAGGTAAGGATCTCATCTCCCTTTCCCAAGGATTGGCACAGTTTCAGGTGTTCCTTTTGACGCTTTTGTTGCGGACGAATCAAGAAAAACCAAAATACAGCGAAAATCAAAAGAAGCGGAACAATCTGCATTGCCAGTTCCGACATGCCGCCACCGGCAGTCTGTGCATAAGCATCAGAAATAAAAAACACGATAACCCTCTATTTTTCTATGATGAGTAAAACATCCGCTTAAGTACGGATCTATTGCTGTCCATTCGCAAGTATATGGAGATTTCAGTCACATTGGTAGCGATCATTACAGCTTTGCGCTTCATGGAAAGTTTTTTCCGTGAAAGCACTCAATCTCCATACAAAAATCGCCATCCGAAAATTGATCCGAATGGCGAAAACAGAGACAGAGCGACAATTAGCGCTTGCTGAACTGCTTGGCTCGACGAGCCTTGTGCAGACCAACCTTCTTACGCTCAACTTCACGTGCGTCACGCGTAACCAACCCTGCCTGGCTCAATGCGGGCTTCATCGCCGCATCGTAGTCAATCAGCGCACGCGTAATGCCGTGACGGACGGCTCCGGCCTGACCGGACTCTCCGCCACCTGACACGTTGACCATAATATCAAAGGTCTCAACATTGTCCGTAACCTGCAAAGGTTGCATGACAATCATGCGACCCGTTTCACGCTTAAAGAAATCACTCAACTCACGGCCATTAACCGTGATTTTTCCCGTACCGCGCTTGATAAAGACACGTGCAACCGAGCTCTTGCGACGGCCGGTGCCATAGTTGTAGTTACCGATCATCTTTCTTCACCTCAAATTTCAAGAGCCTTAGGAGCTTGAGCCGAATGCGGATGTTCTGCACCAGCGTAGATCTTCAGCTTTTTGATCATTGCGTATCCGAGAGGTCCTTTCGGAAGCATTCCCTTGACGGCGATCTCGAGCACACGACCGGGATGTTTTTCCTGCATCTGAGCAAACGTCGTCTCATAAACGCCACCCGGATAACCCGTGTGACGGTAATACGTCTTTTTCAGAGCCTTTTCGCCGGAAAGACGGATCTTATCGGCATTAACGACGATGATGTAGTCACCTGTATCGACATGCGGCGTGTATTCAGGCTTGTGCTTGCCGCGCAAGCGCAGGGCAATCTCGGCAGCCAAACGGCCGAGAACCTTGTCCGTGCCGTCAACCACATACCAGTCACGCTTGACTTCAAGCGGCTTGGCAGAGAAGGTCTTCATTTGTAATTCACCTAATCCAATGCGGAAAAGCCACGATGCTCGCGAAAGATGGCGCTTTCACTTTAACCAAAAGCGGCAGGAAAAGACCGCATTCGATCCGCCTCGGGGCGTTTACCTAGTCACGAAAATCGTGCGGGAAAACGAATCCTCCCGCAACGCATTCACATTTCGCCTGCATACCGAGATCATGTCGCCATCGACCCAGTGGAAAACGGGGAGATCGAAAGCTGGCTCGGCACCACCACGAATGAGGGCGTCATGGTACAGCAAAACAGACAATATTTCCAAATTTCAGAGCCCTTCGCTCCCTCAATCGAGGTTCTTGCAAAAGAAGGAACTAGGGTTTCTACTAACTCATACGAATTTCTTACCTAGATGGAATTGCTTATTTCATCCCTAAGGTGCTAATGTGGCGACGGGGTGAAGTAGCTTGATGCGCAGGAGTGCTTACGATTCCCGTGCCCTCTCGCCTACGACGCCGACGGTCGGACGCGTAACATATCCCTTTTTTGCACCGGCCGGACTTGAGGTCTTCTTTTTACAAAGTGGGCAAGTTGATCCACGGGAGATCTTGAGTGGAGGATATTAGGAGAAAACAATATGGCAAGCGGTATTGTCAAATGGTTTAACGACGCCAAAGGTTTTGGCTTTATTACTCCCGATGAGGGCGGTGAAGACCTGTTCGCTCACTTCTCGGCAATTGAGATTGAGGGCTTCAAGACGCTCAAGGAAGGTCAGAAAGTCACCTTTGAGGTTGTCACCGGCCCCAAGGGCAAACAGGCCGCCCACATCAAGCCTGAGAAGTAACGCTTCAATGGTTCCCAAAACGCCCTCGTTTGCAAAGACGAGGGCGTTTTTACTTACTCAGATGCGTTTTGGCTTCTTGCTTTCTTTTTTTGCCCTCGCAATCACGGTACATTTCTCTCCTGTCATGGCAAGCGACTTCCTTCATTTAGATATTGGCAACCAAACAATCCATCTCGAGGTGGCCAAAACAAAAGCTGAACATGAGCGAGGCCTCATGGGAAGAACCGACCTTGCCCCCAACGAAGGCATGATCTTTCTTTTTAAACCGGCTCAATCTGTTTCTTTTTGGATGAAAAACACGCTCATCGATCTTGACATCGCATTTATCGATGTCAATGGCATCGTTTTTCATACAGACACCATGCGTGCCAACTCCCTGACGCTTCACCACTCATACGGAATTGCAGCCGCCGTCGTCGAATTACCGCGAGGCAGTCTCAAACGTTTTGGAATTCGCCCGGGAATTCGTTTCCAGAAACTGGAAAATCTGTAGTTTCAATCCGTTTCAAAAAGCGCTTCCTTTAGAAAGCCGACCTTGTCTAAAATCTGCGGGTATTCTTATCTCTGACTCATCACTGAGGAGACCCCATGTCAAACCAAGAGGCACTGTGCTGTCTAACAGATACGATGACGAGGCTTACTGCTTATTTCGGCAAACATTTACCCGACGACGTACTGCAACGTCTGAAAGAATTGCGAAAAGAGCAGACAAGTGAAATCTCTGAAATCCTCTACGAAACAATGTTTCGGGATTTGGATCTCGCCGCAACGCTTAATGTTCCCTCCTGCCAAGATACAGGGGTCATTCAGTTCTTTGTCGAGTGCGGATCTGCATTCCCTTACATCGGCTTAATTCCGCAAGCACTGAAAACGGCTGTTTGCGAGGCAACAAAACAAGCTCCGCTACGCCACAATGCGATCGAAATTTTTGATGAAAAGAATACCGGCACAAACGTGGGTTACCGCATTCCGTGGATCGACTGGGAAATCGTTGAAGGAGACCAATGCACCATCCACGCCTACATGGCAGGCGGCGGATGTTCGTTACCCGGAACAGCCAAGGTTTTAATGCCGGTGGAAGGCTACGAAGGCATTGTGAATTTTGTTTTCGATACGATTTGCGAACGAGGCGTCAACGCTTGCCCTCCCCTCCTAGTAGGAATCGGCATTGCCGGATCTGTTGAAGTTGCTTCACGACTCAGCAAAAAAGCTCTGATGCGCAGCATTGGGACACACAATCCCAATCCGAAAGGCGCTGAGTTTGAACGTCTTATTGAAGAGGGCTTAAACGAAATCCACATTGGCCCTCAGGGGCTTACAGGAACGAAATCCGTCATGGGCGTCCATGTTGAGCATGCCGCACGGCATCCCTCTTGCCTTGCTGTCGGGGTCTCAACCGGTTGTTGGGCACACCGGCGAGCGACAATTCGATTCGCACCGGATCTCTCCTATGAACTTCTTTCACACAAGGGAGTGACGTTATGAGTAAAAAAATTCTCACTACGCCGATTAAGGCTGAAGACTTAGAAGACATCCACGTCGGAGACATTGTGTACCTGACAGGAACCCTTGTCACATCTCGCGATTGCGTGCATACACGCCTTGTAAAACAAGGACGCCAACTTCCTGTCGACCTCCGAGAAAAGGCCATCTTTCATGCCGGTCCCATCATGCGGGAAGCGAAAAATTCTCCCTGCGGCTACGAAGTCGTTTCCATCGGCCCGACGACATCGATGCGCATGGAAAAGTTCGAATACGAATTCATTGAACAGACCGGAGTCCGACTGATCATTGGCAAAGGAGGAATGGGACCGAAGACCGTAGCCGGCTGCTCAGAATTTAAAGCCCTCCACTGCGTGTTTCCAGGAGGCTGCGCCGTCGTGGCAGCAAATTGTGTTGAAGAAGTCGAAGATGTTCAATGGCATGACCTCGGGATGCCTGAATCGATGTGGGTCATGCGCGTAAAAGAATTCGGACCGCTCATTGTGTCCATTGATACGCACGGCGAAAATCTTTTTGAAAAGAACAAAAAGGTCTTTAACGAGCGAAAGAAACCCATCGTTGAACGCATCGTGTCCAAAACCGAGTTCATCGACTAAGACACCGAGAGAACCATGAGTACTTTTGAAATTACAGGCGGAGTCGATCCGGTTCTTCATGCGCACCTTGAGAAAGGTGAGGTTCTCTACGCAGAGAACAATGCGATGGTTGCGATGGATCAGTCTCTGACGCTCACGGGAAAGGCATCCGGCGGATTTTTCCGTTCTCTCGGACGAAAAGTTCTGAATAACGAAAATTTCTTTCAGCAGAAATTTGAGGCAGCAAAAGGGGCGGGCGATGTTTTTCTGGCCCCGAACATTCCCGGCGATATCCGCCTTCTCGACGTCGGTACCCATCAATACATGCTTGCTGACGGCACCTATCTTGCGAGCACGAGTGACGTCGAAATTGAAACTAAGAGCCAAAACATCGGCAAAGCTGTTTTCGGAGGCTCCGGAGGGCTCTTCGTCATGCACGCTTTCGGAAGCGGAACTTTAGCCGTTTCTGGGTTCGGTTCAATTCGAGAAATTGACGTGAGACCGGATAAGCCTGTTCTCATTGACAATGGTCACGTCGTTGCATGGGACGCTTCACTGAGTTACGAACTGACGCTGAATACCGCACACAAAGGGTTCTTCGGGAAATTCATCGAAAGTGCCGTTTCAGGAGAAGGGATTGTTCTAACCTTCAAAGGAATCGGAAAGGTTCTTATCTGCTCCAGAAATCGAGGCACTTTTCTCGATTGGATCGCCGGAAACATTCCCAGTGAGAAATTAAACAAAAACTCTTAATGGAGAAACGAAAGAAGAGGTTCTTCCTCTTCTTTCGTTTTATTCGGAATACGCTTTCCCGTTTGGCCAGCTTTCATCGCGCATTAGCGGGCCTTTTACCTCATAGACGCGCACATCACGAAACGTTGATGTCATGCGAGCTCCAACGGTGTAGAAATGTCTGACGCGATTCGGATCGTCTTTCGGATATTTACCAAAAATCATGTCTGAAACATCCGCCAACTCCACAAGAGAGCGATTGATTCGGATTTCTTTTTGATGCGCTCCGGCAGGTTTCACCAAGAGCAAAGCGCTCTTTCTTCCGACACCATGCCCGTGGTCACTGGTAACAATCAGCGTCGTGTTGTCGTACACACCGTTTTTCTTCATCCAGTCAAACCATTTCCCAATGGAACGCAACGCACACGTTTCCGTTTGCAGATGTCCGGGATTCACAGTTTGCCCGACCTTGAGCGGATAACCCTTTTGGCAAATCTCACAACTGCCGGGTTCCATAAACCAGGGCCAATGCGTGATTTCAGAATAAAACAATTTGAACGTACTTTTTTTGGCTTTTGCATTCGCTAGTTCCGGGAATGACTCCAAAAATGCCCAATCGCGGCGTCTTCCCATCGAAAGGAAGTCATTATGTCCGCGTGTTGTGCCGATCCAACTGCCTCCTTCATAAATGAAATTCTTAAGCGACCAAGGAACAGCAGAAAAAAGGCTTACGCTTGTCAGGAAACCTTCCCCACTCGTTGACTTGTGCTTCATGCCGCGCTTTGCCATATATTGAGAAAGGTAAAAAAGCGGCATGTATCTGAGAGCCAACGGAGAATTTGAAGCGTACTCAGCAATCAGTTGCGGCTCAACCCAAGTCCGTTCATTCAAACTCACGTCATAATTCTTTCCCAATCGATCAGCAACCCGTGCGTAAGCACGGTTAATCTTGGCGCTTATTCCCTCTGAAGTATCCGCATTAAGAGCAACAGGCGTGCAGTCCTTGCCGCAGACAATGGAAGCGAGGCTGGCTTGCGTCGTCGGACCGGTTGCTAAACAATCGGCATACCACGTTGCATCACGCCATGCCTCTTTGACGTCTGGATTTTTATCCAGAATTTCTTGAACATGAAATCCGGAAAACATATCGAGAATCAAAACAACTGTATTCGTTCCCTCTCGACTGAATCCCAAAAACCGATCATTCCAAGCTGGGACATTAACCGTTTTCACAGAACCGTCTTGCAAATCCCACTGCGTACGCGTTGACCAAAGATCCCAAAAAGAGGCCGTGAAAGAAAGAACCAAGCACAAACTCAGAATCGTCTTCAAAATCTCTGCGCGTCCCCTGCGCAGTATCCAAATGTACAAGGCTCCCAAACCAACCAAAACACCCACATCCACCAACAGGTTCATCCCGCGAAATAATGCTCGCGGATTTGAAATCTGAAAGCCGTCAATCGTTCCGACATTAAGGGGTAACAGAAAGGCATAAACCGTGAAATAAAAACTGAGGAACCCAAATAAAAGAGCCATTGCCTTTCCTGCCCGGAAAAAAGCAAACAACTCTCCCAAAACCCATAAAACGCACCACAGCGCAATGGCAAACAAAAGAAGCCATGCCAAAATCACATTCGGTGCATTAAATGTTTCCGGTGCGGTGCTGAAAGCATGTATCGGCAAATAAACAGTGAGAAGAACCACCAGCCAAGCACACGAAATGGAATAAAGTCCGTCAAGCGAAGTCTTAGGCGATATCCGCTCCGCAAGATTCATGCGAATCAACGAAACGCCAATTGCAGGAATCATGCTGACAAGTGCTAAAACGAGAGTTCCGCCGTGATGCGGCGCCGCAATAAACTCTCCTTTGTACCAAAGTTTTGCCGTAAAGAAAGCACCCGCAAGGACCAAAATACAGAAAAACCAATGCCTTCTGTAAAGCCTTTGACGGATAACCTCGATAACGCTTGCCAAAACAGCCAAAAGGAAAACGGCATTCGCACAATGAGTCAAATCAAGCCGCAGGGACTCAGCCAAAAACACAGCCTGTCCTGAAGAGAGGCTACCTAGGCAAGCCCCCAGCAACCAAATGCAGAGAACCCAACTGCTGCGTAAAAGCGACTCTTGTTGCGAGACAGTTTCTTTTGGGGAAAGCCAACCAGGCATCGAAAACGTTTTCTTGGGAATCCGCCTGACGCCGTCATAGACGATGTTCTTGAGCAACGAGTAAATGTTGTTGCACGTCCAATACA
>CAZDVW010000004.1:0-81231 GCA_964509205.1 uncultured Sutterella sp.
CCTTGGCGGCGATGATGATGCCGCTTTTGGCCGCGGTGTGCTCGGCGCTTAACTTGCCGGCACAACCGGTGTTGTTTGCGACGGCGCTGGCTGCATCGGCCGCGTTTATTCTGCCGATTTCGACGCCGCCGAATGCGATTGTGTTCGGAACGGGCAAGTTAAGAATCGTTGACATGCTCCGCGCCGGCATCATCATCAATATCGTTGCGATATTTGTGATCGTCGGCATGGTATTGCTTATCGGTGTTTGAGCGACTTGTTGACAGTCACGTAAAAGAAAGGCTTTGCATGCAATGCAAAGCCTTTTTTCGATTTCATGGAATTGAAAAAAATCGCCTTCTAAAAGAAGGCGATTTCCGTCCAAGCACTACTTCAGGATCTTAGAAATTTCGCTGGCCATTGCTTTGGCGATGGCGGCGTGATTTTCCGGTGTGTAGTGAATTTCATCGGGACCCTGAGCGTAGGGGACAATCTTGTTGACGTCAAAATAGTAACCGTTTGCGGCTTTAGCTAAGCCAGGAAGAATCTTTTGCAGTTCCTCAACACTTTCTTTGGCTCCGGCAAAGCGAGCTTTGTTCTTTCCTTTTTGTGCGTCAATTTTCGACGGGCAAACAATCAAAACTTTCGGCGCTTTGTAGGCGGTTCTCATCTGCCAGCCGCCGTTTGTGACGATCGAAGTCAATTGCGCAATGCCGGCTGCTATGTCGAACGCCTTGCGGTTGTGCTGTACCATGAGATCATTTGATCCAAGCCAGATGACGACCATGTCAAGCGGCATGTGGGAGGCAAGCGCCGCAGGAAGATAGGCTGCACCATCCATTCCTGCGCCCGGGACAATCCCGGGACCAGACTTCGGACCACAGTCAATATTTGTTGTACGGCCACCGAGAGCTTCAACGATAACCTCGTAGTTTTTTCCGAGGATGCCGGCCATTTTGTCAGGCCAACGAACATTAGCGGGAAGACGGTAAACCGTTCCTTGGGCATCCTTGGCCCATCCAAAGGCATTAGAGTCACCGTAAACCATAATGCGTTTCGGCGTGTCGGCAGCGAAAGAAGCTGTCGCAAGAGCGAAAGTAAGTGCGACTGTACTGAGTGTTGTCAGTGTCTTTTTCATGAGGTCTTCCCCTTTTGGTTAGGATAACAGCCTGAGTTTTTTTGCGTTATTGCGCAAACAGCGCTTGAAGACTGTAACTAAATTCATTTTTTCTGTCTCTAAGGGATTTCCTTAAGAGAAGCGCCGGCTTTTATAGCTAATCAGGCAAAGGTTTTCTGAGCATAACAGCGGTACCGTTTTTAAGAACACCAGATTGATGTTGCTGACAAAGAAAGGCCGCAAACTTGGTGCGGCACTGCAGTTGATGCAGTGCCGTTTAGGGGGACAGCGGATGTTTTTCCGCAAGGCTTATTTGGAGAGACCGAGATCAAGTTCATCGCGCTTGGTTGTGCTTGAGACGCCAGCAAGGCCAAGAACTGTTGAGTAAAAATTTTCATGAGTCGCTTTGCCTTTGGCATTGGCTTCAAAGGCTTTTCGATTGATGCTCATGGCGGTTTCGTAGCCGCGTCCCAGCCAAAGAAGCATCGGTACCTGCACCTGTTCGGCGGGAGCCATCCACCAGGGAGCCCCGTGCAGATAGATTCCTGCCTCTCCGAGTGACTCACCGTGATCGGACAGATAAAGAAGTGCCGAATCAATAGTGTCAGCCTTCGCTTGCAAGAGGCGGATCATTTTGGCGAGAACAAAGTCTGTTTCTTTGATTGAGTTGTCGTAGGCATTAACAACGGATTCTCGGTTGCAGCCGGCGAGATCCGCTTCCGTACACTCGGGAGTAAAAGCCTTGCGTTCTTTAGGCGATCGTCTTGCATAGGCGGGTCCATGAGAACCGATCATGTGAAGAAAAAAGACGGTGGGTCTGTCGGCGGGGAGCTCTTTCTCGGAGAGCATCCGTTCAAAGGCATCGGCAAGAACCTCATCTGTAAATTCTCCGGTGTCGCTCTTGGCTTCGGTTATTTTTTCAGCCCGAAGGGTTCGTACGCCCTCGCAGGCGCCTTTGCAACCAGATTGGTTGTCAATCCAAACGACATTGACGCCGGCGCGAGAAAGAAGGGAAGGCAATTGTTCTTCGCTGAGAATCCGTTTGCGGTCGTAATTGCTTCTGCCGATACGGCTCATCATGCAGGGCAAAGAAACGTCAGTGGATGTTCCGCAAGCCGTAACGTTTGGAAAATTAATGATGGGAAGTTTGGCAAGTTCCGGATTTGTGTTGCGTTTGTACCCATTCAGAGAAAAATTCATCGCGCGAGCCGTTTCTCCGACGACAACAGCAAGGACAGTGGGACGAGTGACCTGTTTTGTAAGAACCGGTGTTTCATCAACAATGCGCCGCACGATCGGAGCGTCCGGAGATTGGTCTGTGAGAAGAGTGACGCCGGCGGACCAGACGATATTGACGGGTGCTATTTGATAGCGCAAAGCTTTGTTTGCACGCATGATTCCTGAAAATCCGCGCAAGTCTGCGCCGAGAGCCAAAACGCCGACAAGAAGGAAGACGAAAGCGACAAAAAGAGTCTGCAAAATTGCCTTCGTTTTATGAAGCCAAGTAAAAGATCTTGCTGTTTCCGACTTGATGGAGTCGCTCGGAACTCTTGACTCAAAAAATTCAATAAGAAGGGCCGGAAGAAGCGCCATCACAAAAACAAAGGCCGAGCGCGGAGAAAAGTAACCCACTGCTTCTGCCGGATTGGTTCCGAGAAAGTTGCGAACCATGTCCGGTGTAAGCGCAATGCCGTAAAGATAGGTGGATGTGAAGGCAATGGCACCGATGATATTCAGAGCGAGAAGAAGAAAAAGAAAGAGTCGGCGCGGAAGCGTCGTAAGCAACAGGATCAGAGTAGCGCCGGCAAAAAGAAAGCTCAATGCAACGGAGCAGGCTGACCAAAAAGAAGGCCAACTGATGATTCCGTTCCGGATTAGAAACTGTGCAAGTACAGGTGCATTAAAGAACGCAATCCACCAAAAACTTGTTGCGAGAGCAAGCTTTAAAGCCGTGTGCTGCGAAATGAATTCCACGAGATGGGCGAGAACTTTACATTTAGACGATGCTGCCCTTGTTCGAGGCAATGATGATGCCAAAGGTTGCCGCCCTTTACGGCCGAAAAGAAGCACGTAGACACTGGCGGAAATCAGCCAATCAACAAAAAATGCTGAAATGACATGCGATAGAAAATGTGCTCCCGAGAGCATGCGTGCGAATCCGGCGACAGCTCCTAAAAGAATTGCGACGAATAGCATAAAACGTGCGAAGACTGGTCTCTCATCTCGGAACATAAAGTAAGCAGGAAGCAGGCAAAAACCGCTTCCGGCAGCTCCTGAAGGCCAACAAACGCCGGGACGTCGTTCGAAAGGCAAATTGGGTAATGAGAAAGGCATGTTTCCGCCGAAATCTGTGAGATTCCAGGGACAAATGACTCCTGTGGATGTTTTGAGCCACCAAACGACCGTCACGCAAAGAAGCGTCGAAAAGACGAGAGCAAGTAACTTTTTAACACGCAGTAGCGAAAGCTCTGCGAGGGCAATGTCACCGCGGGAAACGGCTCGGCGGCGTTGCCTCTCAACAAAAATTGTGCAGGAGCAAACAAGAAGGCTGAAAAATATCGTCAGCATTTTTGGCGCAAAATGAAACCATGTTTCAAGAAACTTTGAGGCATGCCAGGGCCAAGTGCCGTTGCTGAAAAACGGACGAGCAAGAGCCATGTCAAGTGCATGCGGCGGATTGGTTGCCATCCAGAGGAGAGCCCAGGAAGGGAGAATGAACCACCAGAGAAGCGACCACGGGCGAACGCGCATTAAAAGACCGGCCGAATCTTTGCTTTGAACGATAACTTCCGACATTTGTGTCATGTTGAAAGAACCTTCCTATTCAGAGAGAACTGATGCTCGGTGAAGGTCATTCTTTCAATCGGGCGTCAAAGCGGCGTGAAGACCTTTGATGACGGTCAGCAAAGGAAGGTGTTTAACGCTTTCAACAGCAAGTCCAATTAAAATTCAGTCGGCTTCGGTCGTTTTTTTGGGGAAGAAAGATCTGTTTCATGCTCTCAATGAAAGGAGTAACTTCCAATGACTCAACGTATTCTTGTCGTCGACGACCATCAGGATATTCGTGAAAATGTGCGTGACTATCTCGAGATGCACGGATACTCTGTAACGTCCTGTGCAGATACCGTGGCCGGAAACTACGTGCTTGAGACGGCCGGAGCTGATCTTGTGATCCTTGATGTCGGACTTCCTGGAACGGACGGGATGACCTATTGCAGACAACTTAGAAATGCCCGGATTGATATTCCTGTTCTCATGCTCACTGCCCGAGATACGATCTCTGACCGTGTGGAAGGTCTTACGGCCGGAGCGGATGATTATCTTGTGAAACCATTTTCACTAAGAGAACTTGCCGCACGCGTTGAGGCTCTCTTAAGAAGAGCCAATCGCGGAGATGCAAAGCGTCTTACCGTCGGAGACGTGACGATTGACCTTGCGGCAATGAGTGTGGAGAGAGCGGGTGTTTTTGTCCGTGTTGCTCCCATCGGATTGAAAATTCTTCGGATTCTTATGCAGGCGAGTCCGCGCGTTGTCGGTCGTGAGGAACTTGAGGCCAAAGTGTGGAGCGGAGAGATTCCATCCTCGGATAGTTTGCGATCCAATCTTTATCTGCTCAGACAGGCGCTGGAGAAGGCTTTTCCTGACCTTGCCCCGGTGATTGAAACACACCCTGGTTTTGGTTGGGCGTTTGTTGCGCAGGCGGCAGAACAAGTGCAAAAACCTCACAGTTAACAGCAGGTTGGCAAATAGGGGAAGGGACAATGATGGGCAGACAACACGCAGAGACGTCAACCGAGAACGCTAAGGACAACAGAATTTATAAGAAAACAAATGCCTCAAGAAGAGGACTTGGTGAGCGGTTAGCATTTGCCTTTGCCGTTCTTCTCACGACGGTGGCGGGTCTTTATGGCTTGGCCATTGTGGGATCTGTCGGATTTACCGAAGAGGAACTCATTTCCTCATTTCTCCGAGATGAACTCGAGCTGGCAAAGAACGAGCTTGAGCAGGGTATTACTCCTCGCAAGGCCCCCAACACATTGATATTTGGGGAATGCAAATTGGAAGACGATCAATGTCCGAGTTCGGATCGTCTTGCTCCGATTCCGGCGATTTTCCAAAATGTCCGAGAGGGTTTTACGGAGATCACGGAAAATCCGGCCGCCTTTGTTTGGCGCGGAGAGTGGAAAGGGGGAACGCTGCTTATTGTGAAGAGCCAAAAAGGATTTGAGGAAAAGGAGAGAATGCTCTTTGTTGCCATGGCGGCTTCAATTCTTCTTGTATTCCTGATCAGTACCTTTTTGGGAAGCCGGCTTTCTCGCCGCGTTATTCGACCTGTTGAGCAACTTTCGCAAGCCGTTCGGCAAAGTACTTCCGGTGTTGACTGGAAGGAAATTCCTCCGGAACTCATGACGCGCGATGAGGTGGGGGAACTTGCAACTATTTGCAGTGAGTCCATCAAACGCCTTCATGAGGCCTTTAAACGCGAGAAGGCTTTTACGGGAGATGCAAGTCATGAACTCAGAACGACGCTTACCGTGATAGAAACGAGCGCCGAACTCCTTGAAATGGGAAAACTTGATGCAAAACAGCGTACTCAAGTTGATCGAATTCTGAGGGCGGTCGCACAGATGCGCGAGACGATGGAGATTCTTCTCGAATTTGCGAGAGCTTCGACAAAAGAGGAACTCACGAAGGGATTGGCCGGAGGGGGTAACGGCGAATTTACTCCGCCGGACTCGGTCGCAGGAATCATCAGGGTTGCGGCTAACCGATGGAGTCCTTTTGCAGAAGAAAAAGGACTTAAATTCGTTGTTTTGCGTGACGCAACATGCCCGGGTATCTATTCGCCGGCGATGTTGGGGATTGTGCTTTCAAATCTCCTCAGAAATGCCATCGCCTATACAGTGACCGGATTCATTCGAATTCGAGAAACATCAAGCGGTCTCGTTGTTGAAAATTCAGGCGATCCGATATCCCAAGCAGAACGAGAGAGAATTTTTGAACCCTTTAAGCGCGGAGTTGTCGATGCACAAGAGAAGAATCGCAAGCAGGAGGGTTGGGGGCTTGGCCTCTCGATCGTACAGCGCATCTCAGCCCGTATGGGTTGGCGAGTGACTTTGGAGGTGAAAGGGGCGGATCCGGACGGAAACGGAACGCCGGCCGTTAATGCATTCTTTGTTGATTTGGTTTCTGACAATGTTCGTCGGCGAGCCGATGAAGTGGGATAAAAAAGTTTTTGTCAGATCAGACCAAGATGAGTTCTTATTGCGCTAAGCAAAATACGCTCATTAACGTATCCGAAAGTTTCCTGTCTTTAGAAAAATTGTCGATGAAACCTGCACTTTTTGTACAGATATCAATGGATAAGGAAAAGACAGAAACGAAGAGATTGAATCAATTCAGATGATTTTCGTAGCAATCCTTTACAAAGGAATGCACTGTCTTTGGCGGAGTGCTTCGTTACAATTGCAAAAAAACAGAGAGAAGGAATGTCAGATCAAAGCAGTCGTTCCTTGAAAACCATGTCCGAGTTCCAAGAAGCAGACGCCGCTCCTGTTCAGGATTGGCAAGTAGCAAGAAGTTTGGTTGAGCCGTTGTATGCCGGAGAGGTACTGAATTCCGGTGAACCGCGTTTAGCGCATTCTGACGGAATGGCTCGAATTTTAAAAGACCTGAGAGAAGACAAGGATCTTCTGACGGCTGCATATCTTTTCAGCGTACACATGTACGTGGAGAATGCAGACGAATGGATCGAAAAGAAGTTCGGGGCTGCCGTTTTGCGGCTTGTGCAGGATATGCACCGGCTTGTCGTTGTCAGCGAGCGAGCACGAAGCGAAGATAAAGAGGCAAAAGCGGTTTACCAGCCCGAAGCACTCAGAAAAATGCTTCTTGCCATGTGTCGCGACCTGCGCGTTGTTGTTTTGCGTCTGGCAAGCCGAGTTCAAACGTTGCGCTATTTTTCTAAGGAAGAAAAGCCTTCGAGTGCGGCCGTTCGATACGCAGAGGAGACGCTTGCCATATACGCTCCGCTTGCTAATCGCTTGGGACTTTGGCAGTTAAAGTGGGAATTAGAGGACCTTTCTTTTCGCTATACCCAGCCTGAGCAGTACTTTGAAATAGCACGACATCTTGCGCAGACGCACGAACAGCGTTTAATTTGGATCAATGCGGCGATTCGATCCATGAAAGCCTATCTCAAAGAGCAGGGAATTGATGCGGATGTGAGCGGTCGTCCCAAGCACATCTATTCGATTTATCGGAAGATGCAGCGCAAGCAGTTGAAGTTTGAGCAACTTTTCGATATCGATGCCATCCGCATCATTGTTGATACGGTTGAGCAGTGCTATGAAGTTTTAAGCATTGTTCAAGAAAAGTGCAAAACGATCAGCAAGGAATTTGACGACTATATTGCCAACCCTAAGCCCAACGGCTATAAGTCGCTTCACACGGTTGTGTTGCGTGATGACGGTCGCCCGCTTGAAGTTCAGATTCGTACGCACGAGATGCACGAGTTTGCAGAAATGGGTGTGGCTGCCCACTGGCGTTATAAAGAACAGGGAAATTCGGAGAAAAAGAAGGGCGGCGAGGCCGAGCAGGAACGCGTTGCCTGGTTGCGTCAGCTGATTGCTTGGCATTCGGATGTTGAAGATAGTCCCGGAACGAGCGGGGTTTTGGATGACGACATCTATGTTCTGACCCCTCAAGGACGTGTATTGGAATTGCAGGCAGGTGCAACTCCCATTGATTTTGCCTACCACGTGCATACGGAACTCGGACATCACTGCCGAGGCGCTCGCGTCGACGGTGTCATGGTTCCTTTGAATACCAAACTGAAGACGGGACAAACGGTTGAAATCATTGCCGTTAAGGAAGGAGGTCCTTCGCGAGACTGGGCAAATCCCGAAAGCGGTTTTGTTACCAGCCCGAGAGCTCGAACAAAAGTTCGTCAGTGGTTTAATGCGCAACAACAGTCCGAGCAGATTGCTCAAGGACGAGAAAGACTTGACAAAGAGTTGGCGCGGCTTGGAAAGACAGCGACAAAACTTGAAGACATTTCGGAACGACTCGGTTTTGACAGTCTGGACGGGCTTTACATTGCGATCGCGAAAGATGAATTGAGCATGCGTGCCGTCGAACAGGTTTTGACGCCCGTAGAAACATCCGAACCGGAATTCGTTCCGGTCAGTGCTACGCACGCAAAGGCGACAAACAACGTTCTGGTTGTCGGAATGGATTCTCTGATGACGCAACTTGCACGGTGTTGTCATCCCGCACCGCCCGATGAGATCGTCGGATTTGTAACGCGCGGCAAGGGAGTTACCGTACATCGTCTGGATTGCCCGAACGTCAAAAATCTGGAGAATATTGCCCGAAGCCGTATGATCGATGTGAGTTGGGGAACATCGGAAGATGCCGTTTACCCCGTTGATATCTGCTTGGTTGCTCGAGATCGTGCCGGATTGATCAAGGATGTCTCGGAGGTTCTTCTCAAAGAGAACTTGCGGGTAATCGGCATGAATACGGCAATGAACAAGGGCGATGCGCGTATTCGGTTTTCGGTGGAGATTCGAACCACAGAAAATTTAAAGAAGACGCTCAAAGCGCTCAGGGATCTAAAAGGCGTTCTGAGCGCTCGGCGAGCATAGTGCAGGGCTTTCGGAGAAAACGGGCTCAGTTGAATCTCAACGCTGAGAGTCTGTTTTGCTGAACCCGAGTTCGATGCTGATGGTTCTTGCACATTCGCAGACGGCTTTTCGCATCGTATCCATTGAGAGGTTTCCTTTGATTCCCGTCACTCCGACGGATGCGATGACGCGCCCGTCATAATTGAAAATCGGGGCGGCTGCGGCAATGACGCCTTTTTCAAGTTCCTCATTGCAAAGGGCGTATCCCTGGGCAATGTTTTTTTCCGAGTCAATCAAAATATCTTCCAACGAGGTCTTTGTTCGGGCCGTAAATCGGGTGAGCGGTTTTTGCCGCTCAAACAGCATTCTTATGGTTGCCGGCTGATAGGCAAATATAATTTTTGCCGTGGCAGCCGCATAAAAAGGCATCTCGTTTCCAATCTGAGCAGCAAATTTTGAATGCATTTCTGTCGTCGGATCTTCGCAGTGCGTGCAAATGACTTCCCCGGAATTTTCTTGACAGAGATAGACCACATTTTTCACAGTGCTTGCGGCTTTTCGCATTGGAAGACGTGCGACGTCCGTAAGCCGGTCTTTGTTGAGAAGGTTTGAGGCCAATCGAAGGATTTTAAATCCCAGCCGATATTGCTTAGTCGCCTTGTCTTGTACGACAAGCCCGTTGTCGTATAAGGACATCAAAAAGCGGTGAGTTGTTCCTAATGATAAGTTCATCGTCACACTTAATTCAGAGACGGAAATTCCATCAGGGCGAGTGCTTAACAGCGTGAGAAGTTCGACGGCTCGATTGATTGTTTGCATGTTCTGTCTAGGGAAAGTTTAAGTTTTCCGTCCATTGGAAAGTTTTTTGAAATTTTATCCATATAATGGGAAATACTTCCAATATATGGAAAAACAAAAAAGTCGAGATGTTTCTTTTTTTGGTTTTAAATGTGAAAAGAGTTTCCATTATACGGAAAATAACTGAAAGTGATTGAGGAGGAAGAACGCAATGCAACGACTGAGGGATGGGGCTTTTGAGTTTGCTGAGAAAGTGTTTGACGAGATTCGGGATTTTTCAAAAGATCCCGTGATCGGCATCTCAAGACAGGGTTACGGACCAGTTGAGCAGAAGGTACACGATTACATTAAGAACTGGGCCAAAGAACTTTCTCTTGAGGTTCGCACGGATCGGTGCGGCAATCTTTTTGTCACGCTTGCCGGTTTAGATCGATCGCTTCCTTGCTATATGACGGGGTCTCATGGCGACAGTGTCCCGCAGGGAGGCCACTACGACGGTCTGGCCGGAGTTGTCGCCGGAATGACCGTGATTTGGTGGATGAAAAAAATCGGTTTCACTCCGAAGCGCGATCTCACATTGGTGGTTTTCCGTATGGAGGAAAGTTCCTGGTTTGGAAAGGCCTACGTCGGATCTTTGGCGATGACAGGACAATTGACAAAAGAGGATTTGGCACTCAAGCATCGTTCGGAAGACATTACTTTGGCGGATGCAATTCGCAAGGCCGGATTCTCCGCTGAAGAAATGATCAGAAAAGACCCCGCCATTGATTACGCAAAAATTGCTGCTTTTACGGAATTGCATATCGAGCAAGGGCCGACATTGGATTCTCATGCCAAGGAACGAGTGGGGATTGTTACGGGAATTCGAGGCAATTTTCGGCACAAGACGTGCCGTTGCCTTGGCGTGACGGCGCATTCTGGAGCGGTTGACCGTCAATATCGGCATGACGCTGTCATGGCAGTAGCGGATCTTTTGATGAAAATGGATCGACATTGGATGGACTGGCTTCTTAAGGGAGAAGATCTCGTGTTCACAATGGGCGTTTTTAAAACCAATCCGTCTGCCGCGATCGCCATCATCCCCGGGGAGGTTTCTTTCAGCATCGATATGCGCTCGCTTTCTCGTGAGACGCTGAATCGATTCCATGATTTGCTTGAGGCCGAGTGTGCTGTTGTCGCAGCAGATCGGGGCGTGAAGTTTGAGTTTGATCGCAAGATGATTTGCGAACCCTCCGGAGTGAATGAGGCACTGATGCAGCATCTTGCAGAGAGCGCCAAGAAGGCAGAAATCCCGACGCTCATGATTCCGAGCGGAGCGGGACACGATGCCGCCGTTCTGGGTAACGAAGGGATACCTGTTTCCATGATTTTTGTAGCGAACCAGGACGGTTCTCATAATCCGCACGAAAAAATGTGTCTGGAGGATTTTCTCTTGGGGACAGAGGTTTTGTATACAGCTATTGCTAATTACGATTGATTTTTACGGAGAAGAACAAATGTGGGATTTAGCCATTAAGAACGGCATATGCGTCACATCCAAAGAAACTTTCAGAGCAGACGTTTATGTGAAAGACGGAAAAATTGCCGCACTCACAACGGAAGATCTCGGTGCAGCGAAAGAAACGATTGATGCGTCGGGGAAGAAGGTTTACGCCGGGTTTATTGATACCCATGTTCACTCACGTGACGGCGGTGCCCTTCATAAGGAAACATTTGCCCATTCAACGCGAGGAGCTGCAATGGGCGGCATTACGACGGTTGTCGAGATGCCCAATGCCGTTCCGCCCGTGAGTTCCGTCGAAAATTTTAAAAAGCAGAAAGACAATCTTGCGAGCAAAGCCTATGTGGATTTTGCCATGTGGGCACTTTGTGTCGGTGACTTAAACAACAAAGATTTGCTTGATCTGGATAAGCTTGGTGTTGCAGGGTATAAGTTTTTTTGGGGATACGCTCTGAAAAAGAGCAATTTCAACCTGATTTATAACTATGACCCGAACGATCCGGATGTTTTTCCTCCTTTGGATGACGGTCATGTCTTCGATATTTTTAAAACGGTTTCCAAAACAGGGAAATTGTTGGGTATTCATGCGGAAAACTCAGCAATCATCCGTCGCTTGACCGATCAAGTCAAGCCGGAGGAGTATGAAACGGAGTACGAAGCACTTTTGGCTTGCCGTCCGAGCGTGTGTGAAGAAACGGTTGTTCAGACAGCAATTTCATTTTCAAAAGCAACAAATTGTCGACTGCATGTTCTTCACGCCTCCGCAAAAGAAACCGTTGATTTAGTCGAACAGGCTCAGAAGAAAAGGTTAAAGGTAACGGCGGAAACTTGTCCGCATTATCTTGTTCTGACGAAGGACGATTTTAAGCGTGTCGGTCCGATGATTAAGGGGTATCCGCCTGTTCGTGAAAAGGCTGATCAGGCTCGCCTCTGGGATGGGATTCGCAGGGGAATCCTCTCGCATGTGTGCTCGGATCATGCTCCGCATACGGTGGCAGAAAAGACAGGAAGCCTCTTTAAGATTCCCTCGGGAATGTGCACGATTGAAACGCTTGTTCCTTTGATGACGGATTCTGTCAATAAGGGATTGATCTCAGAAAAAGACATTGCCCGCATTCTTTCGGAGAGGCCGGCAGAACTGTTTGGTCTTGATCACCGAAAGGGCTTTCTGCGGGTCGGAATGGATGCAGATATCACGATTGTTGACTATGACTACGAAGAAACAGTCGACGTCAACCGCTTCCAGAGCGTCAGCAAAGTCTCCGGATTTAACGGATTCAAGCTTAAGGGGTATCCGGTCGCGACCATTTTGCGAGGACATGTTGTGATGAAGGATCGCCAATTAATCGGGAACCAGTACGGTGAGTTCGTGGCTGCTCACCCGGCGTGCAAGGGATAGAGGAAACTAGAAAGTGCGGTCTGTTCACTTCCCCCTCCGTGAACGACCGCACCTCCCTCTTAAGATGATGAAAGAAATCACACTGATTAATCCGAATTCGACGTTTGCCATGAACTCAGTCATTTTGGGTTCGGCAGAGCGAGCGGCAGGCTACAACGTGGCTCTTCGTGTTGTTTGCGTTGAAGAGTCTCCCTCGTTGATCAATACAGATGCCGATGAGATTCGTGCTGCTTACTGGACGCTTTCAAAGGCAAAGATGCTTCAGAACTCCACGGATGGATTCGTCATTGCTTGTCACAGTGATCCGGCCGTGAGCGCTGTTGAAGAGGAAACAGGCAAGAAGACTGTCGGTATCGGTTTTGCCTCTTTATCAGCAGCTGCCCGTTATGCGGGCAAGTCAGCCATTCTCGCAATCTCAGAGCATTCCATTCGGCGAAAGACGGCGCTTGCCCGCCGCTATGGGTTTGAAGGTCGTTTTGATACGTACGCCTCGGGATACTCTGAAATGATGTCGGAGTCCGAGATCCTTCAATGTTTGGAAAGGGCGGCACGGATTGCCTTGCAAAAGGCCGATTACGCAAGTCTTGTGCTGGGATGTGCCGGGATGGGATGCGCGGCTCCGATGTTAAGAAAGAGACTGCCGATTCCCGTGATCGACGGAGTGGAAGAAGCTGTCAAATTCTTCAACAGATAAGAGCAGTAAAAGACTTTTTGGAGCAGTTTGTTTTTTTATTTAAAAAATGAAAAGTTTTTCCATATTAAGGAAAACGAAACAATCGTTGTTTTTGATTTGATTCCAAGGACATGAGGAGAAATGTCATGCAACAGACAGAGCCAATTGTTTTATTGAAAAACAATTCATACGTCGTCGGTTACAAGAACGGAGGACACGTCCTTTATAAGGACGGCGAAATTGCCTATCAGGGAAACCGCGTTGTTTTTGTTGGAAAGAAATTTGAAGGGCATGCCGACGAAGTCGTGGACACGCGCAGAGGCTTCGTTATGCCGGGACTTGTGAATTGTCACTGCCATGTGGCGGCAAGTCCCGTTGAGAAAGGATTTCTGGAAGATATCGGGAGCAGAAATTTTTACGGAACAAGTTTGTATGAATCGCTCCGCGTAACGCACCTCAATATTGAGGATCAGGAAGATGTATTTCGTTTTTCTTTGTCGGAGATATTAAAGAAGGGGTCGACTACGATCTTTGAGCTCGGTCGCGCGACAGAACCGATGATTGAAACGATTGCGCAGTCTGGAATTCGCGCCTATGTGGGGCCGATGGCACGCTCTTGCGTTTTTATGACGCAGGACGGTAAGACGGTTCACTACGACTGGAATGAAGCAGATGCTTTTAAGCGGCTTCAATACACGGTGGATCTGCATGAAAAGTATTCCGGCAGCTTCAACGATCGCATTCGCATTGCCCTTTACCCGGGGCAAGCAGATTGTGTGACGCCCGATTTCTTAAAAGAGGTTCGTAAGGCGGCTGATGCAACAGGAATGCGGATTCAGATCCATGCCGCACAGTCCATTAATGAAATTCAGGTTGTGATGCAACGTCACGGAATGGTTCCGGCTCAATTTCTGCATGAGTACGGAATTTGCGGCCCGGATACGCTCTATAGCCACTACATCATGCCTTGCGGTTCGACACTGAACGGCTTGCGGATTGATAACGAACTCGAGTTGATTGCAGGCGACGGGACAACTGTTGTGAATTGCCCGTGGGTTTACGGACGCCGCGGTTTCATCTTGGAATCGTTTTACAAGTACCGCAAGAGCGGAATCAATCTGGCGATCGGAACGGATTCGTTCCCGCAAGACATGGTTCGCGAGATGCGCGCGGCAGCGATTTTCGGAAAGATCGCCGAGTACGACACATGGAAATGCACGGCGGCCGATGTTTTCAATGCCGCAACCCTAGGCGGAGCCAAAGCACTGGGACGCGATGACATCGGTCGTTTGTGCGAGGGTTCGAAAGCAGACATCGTTGTTATGTCAACTCAGAACATGGAATTTATGCCTTTGAGAGACCCAATCAAAGTCCTTGTTTACACAGCTGAGAGTCGTGACATCGACAAAGTGATTGTCGACGGTAAGACGCTTGTCGATAACGGCGAATTGCTTGGGTTGGATGAGAAGGAACTTTACAAGCATGTCCAGACGGCAGGAGAACATATGTGGGAGAACGTCTCAAAACGTGACTGGAAGGGGCGGTCGCATGAAGAGATGTCTCCGATGAGTTTCCCTGTTGAATAAAGCATTCATAAAAAATAGAAAGGATTGGATTTCGCCGATCCTTTCTCTTAAAAACATAAAAGGAGAAGAAAGATGATGTTGTGGGTTGGAGTAGTCATCGTTGTACTGGCTTTCGTTGCCGTAATTAAACAGTGGGAAGTTCGGGCAACGCTTTTCGGAGCCGGATTATTAATGTGCGTTTTAAGCGGGAATCCGCTTGCAGCGTTTGATTCTTTCAGCAAAATGCTGGTTTCAAGCTGGCTCGTGCCGATCATTGCTTGCGCCATGGGTTTTGCGCAGGTCATTACGCTCACTGAGTGCGATAAGCATTTTTCCTTCCTCGCACTGAAACATGTCTTGAAGTTCAAAGCGCTGCTCATCCCGGCTACAGTTATCGTGACCTGGGTTTTGGCGATGGCAATGAACTCTCCGGCGGGCCTGGCCGCAACAATCGGACCGATCATTATTCCCGTATTGATCCGTGCAGGAATTGCCCCGGCTATGGCAGGTGCAACGCTTCTTGTTGCAACGTGGGGAGGATGTGCAAGCGTTTCTTCACCGCACATTGCGCTGATTACAAGTTTCTCTCACAGCGATATTGCTGATGTGGTAATTCGTACGTTGCCGGCAGCAGGTCCTGTTCTCCTTGTTTGTGCCGTTGGCATGTACATCACAGCTCTCGTAATGAAGGAAAACAAAGGCTATGAAGTTCCGGGAGAGAGCGCAGAAGACTTAATGGCCGAGGTGAAGTCCTTTAAGGTCAATTATCTGAAAGCCCTAATGCCGCTTTTGCCGCTCATTCTTCTTATTTTGGGTGCCAAGCAGGTCGGTCTTATTTATCGCTTCAGTGTTCCTCAGGTCATGATGATCGGCATGATCGTGACATTGTTGGTTAGCTGGACGAGTCCGTTTGAGGCAATGCGACGTTTTTGCAAGGGTATGGGAGACGGTTTCGGAAATATCGTCAGCATCATTGCCGCTGCCGCTGTGTTTACAGCGGGCATGAAAGACATCGGTCTTATTGATGCGCTTTTAAATGCAATGAAGGATTCTGTGGATGTGGCAAAGATTGCAGGATCTTGGGGGCCATTTTTGATTGCGGCCTTAAGCGGCTCTGGCGATGCGGCGACGCTGGCCTTTAACAATGCAGTAACCCCGAATGCTCCGCAGCTGGGCATGGATATTGATCTTCTTGGCATGACGGCGTATTACGGCGGCTCTTTGGGACGCACGATTTCGCCTGTAGCCGGCGTCTGCATCATTTTGGCTGGTGTTGCAAAGGTCAATCCGCTCCAGCTTTCAAAGCGTGTTATGGCCACGTGTATCGTCGGAAACTTTGTCGCACTTGGAATCTTGCAGTACGTACTCTGAGTGTTTCCTATTCGTGAAGAGAATCCGTCTGTCTTTTGAGTTTTTAAAGACAGACGGAGTTTGACCAAACTATGCATAGTGAAAAAATAGCAAAACTAGGGATTCTTGCAACAGCTCTTATCTGGAGTTCCGGTGGTTTGGCTGTAAAAATCACAGATTGTCCGGCAGACGCTCTAACGGGATGGCGGTGCCTTTTCTGCTTGATTCTTTTCTGGTTTTTCTACAGAAAAGAGAAACTTTTGACCTATACAAAAGCGCAATGGTTCGGGGCAATTGCCTACTTTTTGATGGCTTACTTCTACATCGCGGCAACGCAGATGACAACGGCGGCTAACGCCATTTTGCTCCAGTACACAGCTCCCATCTATGTGGCGCTTTTATCTGTATGGTTTCTCAGAGAAAAGGTCACGATGAAAGATTGGACCGTCATTGTCGTCGTCTTTTGCGGCATGGTTCTTTTTTTCGTGGACAAGGCCGGCATTGGAAATATGCTCGGGAATGCTTTCGGAGTACTAAGCGGCCTTTCTTTTGCTGTGTTTATTGTTTGCACCCGAATGCAGAAAGAGGCTCATCCGGCCGGCTCCATTTTTTTGGGAAATGTCATTGCTCTTGTTGTCTGCTTGCCGGGGATGATTGAAACGCCGGTGACGCAGGATGCTGTTCTGGGAGGAATGTATTTGGGGCTGATTTACGGCGGACTCTCTTACATTATCTATTCTGCCAGCATTCGGTATGTATCGGCACTTTCGGCAATTCTAATTGCAACGATTGAGCCGGTTTTAAATCCTGTTTGGGTCTTTTTTATGATTGGAGAAAGGCCGAGTTTGTTCGCCGTTTTAGGCGGAACCGTCGTTGTTGGAGCCATCTTGATCGGTAATTTGTGGGATCTGAAAAAACAGAGTAGCGAGAAGTAGATTTGCTGAAGAAAACAGTCGGAGAGTTTTCTTCAGATTTCGGATTTTTTCTAAGAAAAAAGGCTTGCATTCTTTCTTGAAACCCGTTATATTTCGCATCCTCTTAGGCACGTAGCTCAGCTGGTTAGAGCATCACGTTGACATCGTGGGGGTCGTTGGTTCGAGTCCAATCGTGCCTACCAAAGAGTTTTGGAGATAAGATGAATCTGTGTTGTCAGTTCTTGCGAACAACAACAACCCGATTCCGCTGATGGGGCCGGGCAGAGGTTTTTGTAAATTGAAAGGGCGGCCAACAGGTCGCCTTTTTTTGTTTTTGCATAGGGAATTGATTTCCTTTGGAGTTCGAAATGATTACGGTTACTTTGCCTGACGGCTCTACGCGCAATTTTGACAATCCGATTACGGTCAAAGAATTAGCTGAGACAATTGGCTCAGGCTTGGCAAAGGCGGCGCTTGTCGGAAAAGTGGATGGGAAGTTGGTGGACCTTAGCACGCCGATTCAGAAGGATGCGGCCGTCAGCATTATCACGGGAAAAGACCCAGAGGGAGTCGACGTCATTCGTCATTCGACTTCGCATCTGATGGCGCAGGCCGTTAAAGAGTTGTTCCCGAGTGCAGAAGTCACGATTGGACCGTCGATTGAGAACGGTTTTTATTATGACTTCAAGTTTGAACGTCCCTTTACGACAGAGGATTTGAAGACGATCGAAGAGAAAATGCACGAGTTGGCGAAGAAAGATATTGCGCTCGAACGCATTGAGATGCCTCGAGATGAAGCCGTTGCTTTCTTCAAGAAGATCGGGGAACACTACAAGGCTGAGATTATTGAGTCAATCCCGGCGGGCGAAACGATCTCTCTTTATCGTCAGGGGGATTTCACGGATCTTTGCCGCGGCCCTCACGTGCCGAGTACAGGCAAGTTGAAGGTCTTCAAGTTGATGAAGGTTGCGGGTGCCTACTGGCGCGGCGACAGCAAAAATGAGATGTTGCAGCGTATCTACGGAACGGCCTGGGCAACAAAGGAGGCGCAGGATGCCTACTTGAAGATGCTCGAGGAGGCTGAAAAGCGTGATCATCGCCGTCTTGGAAAAGAACTTGATCTTTTCCACCTGCAAGATGAAGCTCCCGGTATGATTTTCTGGCATGCCAAAGGTTGGGCAATTTGGCAGGTCGTTGAGCAGTTTATGCGCAAAATTTATCAGGACAACGGCTACCTTGAGGTGAAGGCGCCGCAGTTGCTTGATCGTTCTCTTTGGGAGCGCTCCGGTCACTGGGCTAAATACCGTTCCAACATGTTCACGACGGAATCGGAAAATCGCTATTACGCGTTAAAACCGATGAACTGTCCTGGGCATATTCAGCTTTTCAATTCAGCGTTGAGGAGTTACCGCGATCTGCCGATGCGTTTCGGTGAGTTCGGACAATGCCACAGAAATGAGCCCAGCGGTTCGCTTCATGGTTTGATGCGAGTTCGCGGCTTTACGCAAGATGACGGGCACATCTTTTGTTCGGAAGATCAAATTTTGTCCGAGTGTGTCAATTACACGCGAATTGTGCGTGAAGTCTATAAGACCTTTGGTTTTACAAACATCAGCTACAAAATTGCTACGCGTCCGGCAATGCGAATTGGGGAAGACTCAGCGTGGGATAAAGCAGAGGCCGCTTTGATTGAGAGTTTGAAAGCCTGCGATGTTCCTTATGAGATTCTTCCGGGAGAGGGAGCCTTCTACGGGCCGAAGATTGAGTATCACCTCAAGGATTGCCTCGGGCGTTCATGGCAATGCGGGACAATTCAGGTTGACTTCCAAATGCCGGGACGCCTCGGTGCTGAGTATGTCGCCGAAGACAACACACGAAAAGTTCCCGTGATGTTGCATCGAGCCATTCTCGGTTCTCTTGAGCGGTGGATTGGTATGTTAATTGAGCACTACGCCGGAGCGATGCCGATTTGGTTAAGCCCCGTTCAGGTTGCCGTTGCCTCCATCACAGATGCGCAGATCGATTATGCCCGCGAGGTTGTCGCCAAGATGAAACAAGCCGGGTTGCGTATTGCGGAGGATTTGCGCGGCGAAAAAATCAATTATAAAATCCGCGAACTCAGCCTTCAGAAGCTTCCCTTGATCGTTGTTGTTGGCGAAAAAGAGAAGAATGACGGAACGGTGAGTGTCCGTGCTCGCGGAGGAAAAAATCTGGGAGTGATGCCGCTCGAGGATTTCATCGCGAAGGTTGTTGAATTAAATCAACAACGGGTCAATGTGGATCCGTGGCGCGAGTGAGGATTCGAGCGGATTAATTAACTGTTTAAGGAGTAACTGTCATAGCTCAAGAACGTACGCACCGGATTAACAGGGAGATCCGGGTTCCTCAGGTTCGTTTGACTGGGGTTGATGGGGCGCAGATCGGTATTGTTTCGACTGCGGAGGCACTTCGGATGGCGGCTGATGCTGATGTCGACCTCGTTGAGGTTGCTCCGAATGCTGTTCCGCCGGTTTGTCGGTTGATGGACTACGGCAAATTCCGTTATCAGGAACAGAAGCGAGCGCAGGAAATCAAGGCCAAGCAGAAGGTTGTTCAGGTTAAGGAAGTGAAATTCCGTCCGGCAACGGATGAGAATGACTATCAGACCAAACTTCGTGCCGTCAAGCGCTTCTTAGCCGACGGAGATAAAGCAAAGATCACGTTGCGTTATCGCGGTCGCGAAATGGCGCATCAGGATATCGGTATGCAGGTGGTTAACCGTCTGCGCGAAGAACTTGAAGATATCGCTCAGATTGAGCAGATGCCAAAACTTGAAGGGCGTCAGATGGTGATGGTTTTGGCTCCGCGTTCAAAGAAAAAGCCTGTTGCGAAAACAGCCTCTTAAACGTTAAACGAGTTTTCTTAAAGTCTCCGAGTTGAAAGATTCGGAGATTTTTTTCGAAGAAGGCGAGCTTGAATTTCAGCTAAAGATGTGCGGACGGAAGGGAGTTGGAGAAAAAAACGGCTTTGCCGAAGTACTCAGTCTGCGGAAATTTTCATGCAGCAAATGCAATGAAATCTTTGATACTGAAAGAAAAATTATAACAAAAGCACCGTTTTGTATTTTTCCATTTTTTAAAAATATTTAAAAAAACGCAAACAGTTTTGGCATTTGTCTTTTTCTCGTCGTTCCCGGCGATAGATTAGGCCTGTTTTCCCGCTTATGAGAAAACATTGCATCACCGAATCTTCAAAGGAGAACAAAATGAGTAGTAAAGCAGTTGTTGCCAAATGCCTGACCGCAGCACTGGCCTGTGCATTTGCTGTCTCTTACGTGAGTGCGGCTCCGCATATCGGTAAAGAATATCGTTTGAAGCAGGTTGTTCAAGTTGACGGTCGACAGGGAATTGCGGCCGACAAGGACTATTTCTATGTGTCTGACACACGTGGTCTTTACAAATATGACCGGAATTGGAAACTTGTTCAAAAGCGCGTTCAAACAAAATCAGACGGGCTTTTCCCGCATCCGGAACTCGCTAACCATTTCGGAGATATCGACGTACATGACGGGAAAATTTATACAGGCAATGAACACTTTAATCTCGGCCGAGGCGAGAATATCTGCGTCTCCGTTTACGATGCCAAGACTCTGAAGTGGATTGAAGATATTCCTTGGGCGGCTGAATCCGGTCAGGTGGAAGTTTCCGGCGTAGCTGTTGATCGGGAACGGAATCTGATTTGGTTGTCGGACTGGGTCGACAGCCGTTATGTGTATGCCTACAGTTTGGAAACGAAGAAATACTATACAAAGGTTCAGTGCCGTCCGGAACCTTATTGGTGTCAAGGCATCTTCATTGCCGACGGTAAGATGTTGCTTTCGGCCGATGATGGTGAATCAACCTATCACATCGCCGATAACATCTATGTCATGGATATTACGGGAGTTCCTTACACGGGACTTAAGCAGGGTACGGAACCGGTTAAGGATACGCCGTGGTCTGTGAAAACAGATGCCAATGGCAAGGTCGTTACGCGTACTGGCTTAGTCGCGGCGGGTGCGTCTGCCGGCAGAGTCAAACTGTTCCGAGAAATGACCGATTTCCGCCGTGCCGGTGAAATTGAGGGACTTTGCATTGATCCGGTTACTCAGGATCTTCTTGTTCTCAACAATCGCGGTACGCAAATCATCCTCGGTATGAGCCAGGGACCGTTCAAGGAAGAAGGCTACAAAGGAGAAATCCACGAAGTTTATATTTATGAGAAGATCAAGTAAGGTTTCTTGAATCTTTTTGACTGTTAAGGTACGGCGACTGAGTTTGGTCGCCGTACTATTTTTTTTGGATGAATTTAAAAAGGGCTACCTCACTGATTCGAGTGCGGCAGCCCGGGAAATTGCCGATAGCGTCTTAGAAGAACCCTGGCGTGATTCCCAGCCAGCAAAGGTAGGTGCCTCCGGCGATGAGCAACAGCGTCCAGTACAGGATACTCATTGTGAGACCGTACTTAAACGTTTCGCCCATCGTGTACTTATTGGTGCCGTAGAGCATCGCATTAGGCTTGGCATTAAAGGGCAGAGACCAGCAGCAGTTAATGCAAAGAGCAATCGGCAAAGCAAGCGACAGAACGTCAATCTTAAGTTGCTGCGCGATTCCGATCACAATCGGCATAAAGATGATGGTACGCATGTTCTTAGATTGGAAGATAAAGTGACTTCCAATGAAAATTGCAGTGAGTACGGCGTAAAGCGAGAAGTAACTCATCGTGTTCATGCCGAGCACTTCCATCAGTTGCGTCGTCAGAACGTTCATGAGCTTCGTGGCGTTAAGCCCGGCTCCCAGCGAGTAGGCGCCTGCCGAGAAGATCATGAGGTGCCAAGGGATATCGACGTCGTTCCAATTCAGAAGTTTAAATTGGGGCGTCAGCATCACAATTGCACCGATCATGGCGACCACTGTGGCATTGATGCCGTGAATCTTGTCTGTAGCCCAAATCAAAAGGACAAGTAGGAAGACGCAAGCGGCCTTTAGCTCGTTGAGTTTGAAAGCGCCTAATTCTTTGTAAGCCTTTTCGAGTGCTTCGCGACCGCCGGCGAGTTTGGGCTGTTTGTCTTCTTCCGTTAGGGGAAAGACAAAACGTACGCCAATGATATAGGCCAAAACGCCAAAACTGAGTACAAGGGGAATGCCCGCAACAAACCAATCAAAGTAGTAAATGGAAACACCGGCACCGGCAAGAATTGCCACTCCTAAAAGGTTGGCGCCTGACCCCGTCATGAAGGTATTGCAACTTGCATTGATCATAAGCAGGTTGTGCAAGACCAAGTTGCGTGCAAAGTTGTTTGTGGTATCGGTACCGGGGGCACCGTAGACGGCGCTTACAACCATAAAGAGCGGCATCATCAGGGCGGCTTTGGCTGCTGTGGCGTTTACAAAGGCAGCAAGAATGATGTTAATCACAAGGAATGTGAGAAAGATCGTGCTGGCATTTTTTCCGTACTTCAAAATGAGCCACAAAGCAACGCGCTTCACGAGGTCCGTTTTGATCATGGCGCTTGCCATCACAAAGGCTGAGATATTCAACCAAATCACGGGATCGCCCAAGGTAGCCATCGCAGGCTTGGCTTTCAAAATCCCTGTCAGGATAAGCCCGCAGATCAGAAGCATCGATGTGACGTAGTTGGGTACGGTTTCACTAATCCACAAAAAGAGCGCCGTGGCAAAAAGGCCAAACATGATCTGTTGATTAGCGTTCAAGATGGGGAAGTGGATGACGTATGAGAAAAGGACAAAAATGGCAGCCGCAATCAGAAGTCCCCAAATCCGAAAAAATCGTCCGACGGCAGAGAGCGGTCGCTTGGGCAGCTTGTTGAGCGAGTAGCTGTTCATGTCCAGAGGATCATAACTCTGGGGTTTTGTTGTCGCGGTTGTGGCGGTGGCCATGGCGAGTCTCCTTGGATGATCGCGTTGCCTCTGGAACCGAATCTCTCAAAGGCAACGCGAAGCGTGTGGATTTACTGGAGTGTCAGGAAAATTACATTCCCACGACAGCTTTCGCCGCACGCAAATAGTTGGTGTTGGGAAGCGAATCGATTCCAAGCGCTTCAACGGCACCCTTCATGGCGCCATAGTTTTCGCTTTCACAGCAAGCTGTTTCAACGAGCGCACCGTTAAACCAGACATAGGCAAACTCACAGATTACGCCGTTTACACTGAAACCATAGCGTTTCTTTTCCACGGAAACGAGCGTGATGTCCGGGTTGTCTTTGGCAAGCGTGCAGAACTCGTCGAATGTGTAGGTCTCCTTTTCAAGGGGGATTGTCACCTTGAGATGGCCCAAAATCTCCTCAAGCTCTTCTTTCTTCACGGGAAACTGGAACTTGCCGCGCGGTTGGAAGATCTCATAGCCCTCAGGTGTTTCTCCCGTTTTGGTCTTGATGTCAAGAAGGCCGTCTCTTACCTTGACATTGGCTTCATTTGTGAAACGAGAGAGAATGTATGTCTCGGTCGGCATGACGCGTGCTTTAAAGAGCACGGCTTTGCATTCCCACATTTTGGCGCGTACGCCTTCGATGATATCCTTGCCGAAAACACGGAATTCAGCACGCGGGAAAATCTTTTCTGCTTCTTCCTTGCTTGTCGCAACATTTTTGCCGTAGGTGTCAGCCATGATTATTTCTCCCAAGTGGTAAAGGGGTGTTTTACGAGATTTGAATTGAAGTAGCGGGGGTCGCTCGAGACTTCTTCGCCGATCCATGCCGGTTTCTCAAACGCCGTATCCTCACTCGGCAACTCAATTTCGGCGACCACAAGTCCTTCGTTGACGCCGAAGAACTCATCGATTTCCCAGGTGAATTCGCCTTGGCGAATCTTGTAACGCTTTTTTTCGATAATCGGTTTTTCTGCGAGATTTTCGAGTATCGTCACGCACTCGCTGTGCGGAATTTCATACTCAAACTCAAGACGAGTGACGCCAACCGTTGGTCCCTTGATGGTAAGGAATGCCTTGTCGTCGATCGTGCGAATGCGTACGGTGCGTTCCTTGATGCTGTTGAGGTAACCCTGACGGTATGTTGTTCCTTTGGCAAGTTTTTTCCATTCGTCTCCGACGACGAGAAACTTGCGTTCAATTTCCTTGGCCATAACAACTCCTTTGAAAGAAAAACGACATCAATTCGTTTGGTGGCTGGTCGGGCTCTAGTCCTTTTTTTCAAACTAGGTGGTTTTGCCTAACCTCTGAACGGATTATGTGAGCATTTGAAATAAAAGAAAAATTGAACGATTCAATATGTTATATTTCGTTTTTCTATAGATAGATGAAAAATTTAATTACGAAAATCTATTTGTGAAAAACAAGACTTTGCCTGTTCAAAAAATTGCAGGCAGAGGGTCTGGAACGCTTTGTGAGTAGTTCGTCCCAAAGCAGGCGTTCCGATGGGCGTCCATTGATTCAAGGACGGCGCAGGTGTTTCCCTGGGACTTAAATTCGAGAAAATGCTAAGAAGGGTTACGCAACGGGAGGGGATTTGCCGATGAACTTAACTTGGCTCAAAACATTTCACTCCGTCGCTCGCTGCCGGAGTTTTTCAAAGGCAGCAGAAGTGCTGTTTTTGACGCAGCCGACTGTGAGCAGTCAGATCCAAAAACTTGAGCATTCTCTCAAGGCACAGCTTTTTGATCGGACGAAAAAGCGTATTGCGTTGACGCCCAAGGGCGAAATTCTCTACAACTACACGCATCGACTCTTTGATCTTTTTAGTGAAATTGACAGCGCCTTTCAAAATTTAAGCGAACTGCAAAGCGGTCATGTTAGCGTGAGTGCTTCGGCGGTTGTAGGAACGTACTATTTGCCTGCACTTATCGCAGAGTTCCGGCGTTGCTATCCTTCAGTGGAACTTCACATCAAGATCGGAAACTCAGAACGGGTCGCACGGGATGTGCGCAATCAGGAAGCGGACTTTGGAATCTGCGCACGGATTGTCGGGGCAAGCGATCTGGTTCAGTACCAACTTTTGAGCGAGCCTTACCGAGTGCTGGCAAGTCCGAACTCGCACTGGGCTACGATAGGGCGAACGCTTACGCCGGGCGAGTTTGCACAGGGGTGCATCGTTACGCGTGAAAAGGGAGCGCGCTCTCAAACGAAGTTGCAGGAGTGGCTCAGGGAACAAGGAGAAGTCGGTTTTCTGAGCAGTTGCACCGTTAACTCAATGGAGGTTGCAAAGCAGTTAGCCATCGAAGGGATGGGACTGATCGTGCTTCCTGAAATGACGGTACATCGTGAACTCGAGGACGGAAGACTCATTCGGGTTGAGGTTGAGCGCTTTAATCTTGCTACCGGCTATTACCTCAATTACCTCAAAAGTTCGAATTTATCGCCTGCTGCCTTAAAACTTCTCATGCTTCTTAAAGAAAACCGGCGCGATTTTATGGCGATTCTCTGATTGGCTTTGCTTAACGATTTGCGAAGCGTCAGCCGTACACGACCGATGCAGGCTTCGATGATTGTCCTTTGAGGAAAGTTGCGGGGGATTTCATCAAAATGAGATGCCGGATTTGGGGCAATTTCATTTGGGGTACAGTGAAGTTTCTTCATTTTCAAGACAGTGCTGTATTTTTTAGGAAATTTCCAAAAATTCGGGATATAATCCCCGCTCTCCAAAGCAGGAGGGTTTTTGTTGTAGCCGAATGCTTGGAAAAAAGTCGGGGCGGGCAACGGAAGAGCGTGCAGGTCATGCGCGACGCCTGGAGTTCCGATAAATCATAGGAAAACGGCAAAATGCCGAAGATGAAGACAAAAAAAGCCGCGAGCAAGCGTTTTAAGGTGCGCTCGGGTGGCTCTATCAAGCGCGCACATGCGACAAAGCGCCATATCCTCACTCATCGCACGACGAAGAACAAGCGTCATCTGCGTGGAATGCTTACCATCCACGACTCTGACAGCAAGTCGATTCATCGTATGTTGCCTTACGCATAAAGATAGGGAGGAAGAAAGATGCCTCGAGTTAAACGTGGTGTGACGGCTCGCGCTCGTCATAAGAAGATTATCGCTCTCGCAAAGGGCTATCGTCTGCGTCGCAACAACGTGTTCCGTGTTGCCAAGCAGGCTGTTATGCGTGCCGGTCAGTATGCTTACCGTGACCGCCGCGATAAGAAACATGTGTTTCGTCGTTTGTGGATCGCTCGTATCAATGCGGCAACGCGTTTGAATGGGTTGACTTACAGCCGCTTTATGAACGGCTTGAAGAAGGCCAATATTGAGCTTGACCGCAAAGTTTTGGCGGATATGGCAGTTTTTGACAAGAACGGATTCGCCGCTCTTGTCGCCCAGGCCAAAGCCGCGCTCGGATAGAGAAGCGGTTTGAATCTTGGGGAAGATTCAATCCTGTTGATTGGGTTTTCTCCGACAGAGAGGGTTTCGGCACAAGCACGCGAACAGCGTCTTGCCCGAGCCCTTTTTTTATCTTGATTCGGTTTGTTTATCAAATGTGAATTTGATTGGGTGTAAATCCGAGTGGGTTGAAAGATGCAAGAACTCTGTGAACTGATTGAGTCGGCTAAGGCCGATTTTGCAGCAGCTGAGCAGCCGGCGGCTCTTGAGGATGCGAAAGCTCGTTACATTGGAAAGAGCGGAGCTGTGACGCTTTTGATGAGGGAACTCGGAAAGTTTCCTCCGGAGGAGCGTCGCGCGCGCGGCCAAGAAATTAATGCAGCCAAAGCGGCTATTGAAGCGGCGTTGAACGCTCGACGTGAAGCGCTTGCCTCAGAAAAACTGGAAAAACGGCTGGCCGCCGAGGCGGTAGACGTCACACTCCCTGGGCGAGTTTCTCCAAAGGGGGCTTTGCATCCCGTCATCCGGACATGGATTCGCATTGAGGAAATTTTCCGTTCTATTGGGTTTGATGTTGCAGACGGCCCGGAAATTGAAAGCGATTGGTTTAGCTTTACAGCCCTGAACAACCCGCCTAATCATCCGGCTCGTTCCATGCAGGATACGTTTTACGTGGATCGAAAAGATTCGACGGGACTTCCCCTGCCGCTTCGTCCGCATACCTCTCCCATGCAGGTGCGGTATGCACGGACGCACACGCCGCCCATTAAAGTGATTGCTCCGGGACGGACGTATCGCGTTGACAGCGATGCGACGCATTCGCCGATGTTTCATCAAGTCGAAGGTCTTTGGCTCGATGAGAATATCTCATTTACGGACTTAAAAGGCGTCTACTCTGAATTCCTTCGGCGTTTTTTTGAGACCGATGACCTTCTTGTGCGCTTCCGCCCGAGTTATTTTCCGTTTACAGAACCTTCCGTTGAGGTTGATATGGCCTTTACAACCGGACCGAAAAAAGGTCGGTGGTTGGAAATTTCCGGAGCCGGCGAAGTGCATCCGACCGTTGTGCGCAACTACGGGCTTGATCCGGAACGTTACATTGGTTTTGCTTTCGGATCCGGATTGGAAAGACTCACGATGCTGCGTTACGGGATTGATGACCTTCGCCTCTTTTTTGAGGGCGATCTGCGGTTTTTGTCTCAGTTCAGTTAGGTTTCGGCAAGGGGATAAACGATGTTATTTTCAGAAGAGTGGTTGCGTCACTACATCAATCCGGCTCTCACAAGCGAGGAACTGACCGAGGCTCTGACGATGGCAGGTCTCGAAGTGGAAGAGGCGACAACGATTGCCCCTCCTTTTACAGGAGTCGTTGTTGGAAAAGTTTTAACGTGCAAGGATCATGAGAATTCGGATCATTTGCATGTCTGTACGGTTGACGTCGGAGAGGAACAGCCATTACAGATTGTCTGCGGCGCACCCAATGTGACGGCAGGGATCAAAGTGCCTTGCGCAAAGATTGGCGCCAAACTTCCCGGCGGATTTTCAATCAAGAAGGCGAAGATGCGCGGCGTCGAAAGCTTCGGAATGCTTTGTTCGGCACGTGAGCTTGGGATTTCAGAAGATCACACAGGGCTTTGGATTTTGTCGGATGAGGCGCCAGTCGGAAGTAATGTCCGCGATTTCGCTCGTTTGGACGAAAAACGGATTGAAGTCAAACTGACGCCCAACCGGGGAGATGCTCTTTCCGTGATCGGAATTGCACGCGACCTGCGCGCTGTGACCGGAGCCCAATTGTCAATGCCTGACATGCAGGCCGTTGAGGCAACCTGCACCTGCACCAAGCCGGTCCATATCGAAGCTCCCGAACTGTGCGGACGCTTCACAGGGCGTGTGATTCGGGGTTTGAATCCGAAGGCTGCGACGCCTGCCTGGATGAAGGACCGTTTGGAGCGTTCCGGACAGCGATCAATTTCCGCCTTAGTGGATATTTCCAACTACATCATGCTGGAACTGGGACGTCCGACGCATTTTTATGATCTCGCCAAGATTTCCGGCGACATTACGGTACGCTGGGCCAAACAGGGAGAGACGCTTGAGCTTTTAAACGGTGAAAAACCCGTGCTTGATCCCTATTTCGGTGTTGTGGCAGACGAAAAGGGCGCACTCGGTTTGGGCGGCATCATGGGCGGAGAATCAAGTGCCATCAGCGATACGACAACCGACCTCTTTATTGAGGCGGCTTTTTGGTACCCTGAGAAGATACAGGGTCGATGCCGTCGGTTGAATTTCTCAACAGATGCAGCGCATCGATTCGAACGCGGCGTGGATTTCGGTTCACATGTTGAGCATGTTGAATATGCGACGCGTCTCGTCCTTGAAATCTGTGGGACAGCCCAGACTAAGGTCGGGCCGGTTTCAGACCAGATTGTCAATTTGCCTAAGCGGTCAATTGTGCGGATGCGGCCAGATCGTTGCCGCAAAGTTGTCGGCATCGATATTCCCGATAGCTTTATGGCTGAGGTTTTTTCTCGCCTCGGTTTCGAATTTACGCGAGAGGGGACTGACTTCCTCGTCAAATCGCCGACGTATCGGTTTGACATTGAAATTGAAGAAGATCTTATCGAAGAAGTTGCTCGACTTTATGGCTATGAAAAGCTGCCGGATCGTGAACCTGTGGCTCGCGCAACAATGCTGTCTCACAAAGAGGGTGTTCGAACCAATCACGATCTGCGATATGCGCTTGTGGATCGCGGTTATCAAGAACTTGTGAATTTCAGTTTTGTTGAAGAGGCTTGGGAGAAGGATTTCGCCGGCAACGATGCCCCTGTTCGTCTTTTAAATCCTATCGCCAGTCAGTTGTCCGTGATGCGCACGCAACTGATCGGCGGTTTAGTGGATATTTTGCGGTACAACTTGAACCGTAAGGCGCAGGATGTGCGGCTGTTTGAGTTGGGCCGGGTATTTTTCCCGGATGAGCGTGTTGAGGATGGGCCTTGGAGCGTTAAAGGGATTCGTCAGCCGCTTCACATTGCGGCTCTTGCCTATGGAGACGCTCATTCCAATCAATGGGGTGAAGCTTCCCGCGAGGTAGATTTCTTTGATGTAAAGGGAGATCTCGAACGACTTCTTTTCCCGCTTCAGGCTCGGTTCGTTGCCGCACAGCACCCGGCATTGCATCCGGGGCGCTCTGCGCAAGTGGTTCTTAATGGCGAAACAATCGGTTTTATCGGAGAACTGCATCCGAAACTGTGCCAACGGTACGCATTGCCTAAAGCCCCCGTTGTGTTCGAAGTTGATGTGGCAAGCATTTTGGTAACTCCTGTGCCGACTCTGAAGCCGGTGACGAAGTTCCAGCCTGTCGAACGCGATTTTTCGCTGGTGGTTCCGGCAAACGTCAGCGTCCAGGAGATTTTTGATGCGGTTGAGGCGCTCAAGAAGACCAAGACAGGCGAGGCAATCGAGGCATTTAAACTCTTTGACCTCTATCGCCCGAAGGAAGGAGCCGATCAGGGAGAAAAGAGCATGGCGTTTCACTTGACGCTTGTTGCCCGTGGCGAAGAGGCCATTTCGGAGCAACAGGCAGAAGATGCGCAAAAGAGTCTTTTGGCGTCACTTTTGTCTCTTGGAATTAAACTGAGAGCCTAGAAACTTGATACTATTACGAAAGTTTTGAATTTTGTCAGAGATCGAAAATGGATGGCAACAATTACTACACAACTTATACGCGGGAAAACTTCCCAGAGGGACCTGCAAATTCTTCGACATTGACGAAGGTCAATTTCGTGGATGTTCTCTATGACCGGATGGGGCTTTCTCGCTCAGAAGCCGCAGGTGTCGTTGACGCCATTTTCGAAGAAATTCAAGAGGCTCTTTTGAAAGGGAGAGATGTCAAACTCTCGAATTTCGGCACGTTCTCGACGCGAGACAAGGTCGCTCGTCCCGGAAGAAATCCGAAAACGGGAGAGGCACACGTGATTTCGGCGCGTCGCGTCGTGACCTTCGTGCCTGCTCCTTACTTACGCGATGCCGTCGCTGGCTATGAGGAACCTAAGAAATCCGAATAACTTTCGGACGTACGGGACGTTTTCAGGTGATGGCAGAGAATTCAAACACGTTTGGAGCAGGAGAGATGGATTCCTACTCTCAGCAGCAGGTTTGCGCCGAATGCGAAGTTCCGTCGCATGTTTTGGTGTACTGGTCTGATTATTTCTGCGAACTCAAGGGAGAAGACGGACATCTGAAGTCTGTTTTCTCAGCGAAGGATCTTGAGTTAATCCGACGTATTAAGCAGTGTTTGTACTCTCAACGTATGACTGTGCAAGAGGCTGTGCGTGTGATTGCAGAGGAAAAATGTGAGGAAAGCCCTGCGGCGGAAGCCACGTTTTCCCTTGAGTCACCCAAACCGAGCAAGGAAGAACCGGAGACACAGCCTGTTTCAGTGCCGATGGCTCCTGTTTTTTCTTTATCTTCCGCTGTGCCCGGAACTCCGGCAAAGAGTAATTTTTCGGACATTGTTGCCGGCGGTTTAAAGCATCTGGAAGAAGCGCTTGTCGCACAAAAGAGCCGATTTGAAGATTGTCTGACGGATCAACGAGAGGAGTTTTCTGCCGTTCAAAGCGAGTGTGCCGCAAAGGTGTCGGATTTAAGCAGTGAACTGGATTGCGTGAAAGAGAAAAACGAAGAACTTCGTCAATTGCTTGAAAGGGCAATTAAGGAATTGGAAGTTTTGCGTGTTGATGCTTTCGGTGATCGGTGAATAGATTGCTTGAAAAAAAGACATCCTCGCGATAAAATTCGCGCCTCATGTCGGGGCGTAGCGCAGCCTGGTAGCGCACTTGCATGGGGTGCAAGGGGTCGCGAGTTCGAATCCCGCCGCCCCGACCAATGATTCAAGAAGAGACGTCTTATCACGTCTCTTTTTTTATTGTCTTCTTCAGCGTCTTCCCTGCAAATAAAAGCATTTTGCTCAGTTGCTTTATCTGCAGCGTTTTTTCTTTTTATCTTTTATTGTCTATTGCTCGCATTCTTTGGTAGGAATGACGGTAGGAATTTATGGTAGGAATAGAATTATGGCGAAAGATCCCCGGATTTGGTTCTACCATAGATTCCAAAAAAACGTTTTATTTTCAAACTGTTGCGTGGTCTCTAGAGACGAAAAACATTGTTCCGATTACTGCGAAAAAACTCAAGACACGGACTAAATGCACGGCATGTGGCGCTAGTTCTGTTGGGCGTTAACGCTCAAAAACGAGGCACTATCGACAGATTTTTCTTGGCTGATACCCTGACAGATTGTTTTCAGGGAGGGTATCCTTGTAGCTTCTGAACTGCAGAGGGGTAGGCGAATGGACGGAAAACTCTACAAGAGGATTAGATTGTCTCTCGGATACACAGCGGCCGAATTGTCAGAAAAGATTGGAGTGGGTGCAAACTACATCCTGATGATGGAAGCGGGAACCCGCCCTGTTTCAGAAAGACAAGGCGAGAAAATTATCAATCTTTTCAAAGAGGCTATACACAACGACGCCTATTTTAAGGATCTTATTCGTTACGGCATCATTGTTTCGTCTGAAACGCGAGACAAATAAAAAGTCCTCTGGATTAACCGAAAAAGAATCCTTCGATTCCTATGCGCCGGACTATTTTGTCGAGGGCGATGGAAACATAGTTAACCGAAAGGCAATTAATCTCGATCGTGTCGCTTTATATTGCCTGAATGCGCTATGAGATCGTTAACGTGAAGTATTTACCGAATTGCTTGAGTGCTTTTTCTACCGCATCAATGCTTGCTCCGTCTTGCGTCAGATCAACAAGGCGACCAGCTTCAGAGCGTGAAACTCCGAGTTTTCTTGCAACGTCGACTAGCCGAATGTTGTTCTCGCGAAGAAAATTCCAAAAGAGCATCTTCGCTTGAATCTTGGCAGACACGTCAACAAGAACTTCTCCTTTCTGGTACTTGGTCGGAAGTGGAAACGGCCGTTTCTTTTTTCGGTAGAACATCACGAGTGCGCCTGGGAGCATTTGTCCGGCCAGAGCAATCGCTTCTGCGCGATCTTTTGCGTCATAAACGCATTCAGGAATATCGCGGCAGGTGACTTCAACGCCTGTTTCTGTTGGTGTAATTTTGATTCCGTAAATCACTTAAATCCTCCTTGATATGAGTTTTTGAGTTATTTTACTTTGAATCTCTCACATGAGAATCGGGACACAATCAAAGAAGTCTGGGATTGGATTACGGAAAAGTATGAGAAGTTTACGAATTTCCTAAGTAATCCCGGGAAGGTGCTTTTCGGGAGCGAGGCCGTGAACGCTCCGGCGCTTTCTGCCATGTCCGGAACGGCAACAAGCGGTCAAGATTCTCGAATGACGGGAGATATTTCCGTCCGGATCATTGCCGACAGCGGCGTCAAGGCAGACGTTGAAAGCGTCAATGCGACGGGCGGAACGCTTTCGGCCGAGCCCGTGTCCTATCTGATGAGTGGGGATTGATATGACGTTTCAAAGCAAACTGCGGCCGGCTTCCTTTCGAGGCGTGTCGTTTGATGTGACGAAAACGACGCTCAAGGTCGGCCGACGGGTGCAGGTGTTCGAATATCCGCAACGGGATATTCCTTTCGTGGAGGATTTGGGACGTTCGGCACGAGAAGTGACGGTTTCTGCGGTTGTGGCCGGGGATGATTACATCTCCAGAATGAAGAAGATCATTTCAGTCTGCGAGAAGGAAGGCAGCGGCCGTTACGTGGATCCGTGGTTAGGCGCCATGACGGTCACTCCCAAGGCGCTTTCGGCTCCTGAATTTCAATCGATTCACGTCGCCAAGATCACAATCACGTTTGTTGAGTCCGGCGAATATCGATTTCCGAATTCGTTATTAAATACCGGTTCTCTTTGTGAAACGGCAGCAGAGAAGTTGAAGGAATCGGCGCTTGGCGTCTTCTTTAAGGAATTTAACTTGGAAGGCGTGACGGACTTTGTGAAAAAGAACGTCAGCGAGAACGTTGCCTCGTTGTTTGAAGATGACAATTTAAAGCTTATCAGCGAAGCTTTGGGAATGGCCGACGGCTTGGCGGATTTGGCCTCTGACGCTTTAACGCTCGTCGAAGGGGGAGCTACGACAATCGGCGGCCGAATCATGGACACGCTGGGATTAGCCGGCGTCGGCTCGACTGTGGCGGCGTGGACAAGCATTGCCAAACGGGCAAGCCGGCTTGTTAAAGGCGAGACGTTTAATACGTCGTCGGTTCAGGCAGCAGGATTATCCAGAGCCACAGTGTCCAAAACAGAGACGGCCGTTGCCGCCGTTCGGACGCTTGTTCGGGGCGTGGAGTTGGCTAATGCCGTCACGGCGGCCGCAGGCGTGGGGTCAGAAACAGACAGAGTCAACGCCGATTCGTCGGCTGAGGCCGTCAGTTACGACGACATGATCAGCACGCGCAATGAGATTCTGGATGCGCTGGATTCGGAAATGCTCAAGACCGAGAGCGATGCGGTGTATCAAGCGTTGGAAGAGGCGAGGGCAGCGGTTTATCAAGACATTACGGTTCGGGCGGAGAATCGGGCTCGGTGCGTGGACTATACGCCGCCGGATGTGATGCCGGCACTGGTTTTAGCCTATGAGTATTACGGCGATGCGACGCGTGAGGCTGAGATCATTGAACGAAACAGAATTGCGCACGGTTCGTTTGTTCCGGTAAAACCGCTCAAACTCTTAAATGAGTGAGGCAAGTATGCGACGCAATTGGGTAGTGATTCGAACACTCCTTGAGCATTTTGAGAAAGAGGACATTCTGGATTACTTAAAAGAAGAGGAGAACCGCTTTCAGTACGATTCAACACGGACAGAAGATGAAAACAAAAAGGCTGAGGCAGAAGCCGGATTTGCTGCGGATCAGACATTTGGCCATCTTCTTTTGCTGATGGATGCCGAACTGGTCGAGGGTGTTGTTTCCCTGGTTCCGACAATGACGGGCTGGCATTACACGATGAGGAATCCGCGCCTTACGATGAAAGGACACGACACGCTCGATGCCATTCGGTCGGATACGGTCTGGAATGAGGTGAAAAAGAGGGCAGCGGATGCGGCTTTGCCGGTGACGTTGGAACTTATCCTGGCGGTGCTTCGCCGTCTGTCGCTGATGGCCTAGCGTAAAGTTATGTAAAGATTCTCTCCGGTCGCTTTTGGCAGTTGTACACTGCGAAATAAGGAAGTTGATTGAGGAGAGAATCATGAAAAAGCTAGTGAATATCCTCTGTGTTTTTATGATGCTGGCGGTTGCTGGAACAGCGAGTGCTGGTAAGTTACTCGAAGTGTTTGAAGACGGCGTTGAATTATGGTCTTGTGAAGAATGGGGTAGTTTCGAGGATATCGTTCGGGAGCACAACGAAGGAGCACAAAAAAGAGCTCTTGAGGAGTTGCGCCAAGAACTTCAGCGAACGGCGGAAGAGAGCAACAGAAGAGAAGAGAAAATCGCTCGTATCTTGGATGAATTTAAGTATGACGCCGCACGACAAGGAATGTCGGTTGAAGATTACGTTGTGGATAAGTTAAAGAAGATCCAGTAGTCGTTTTTGTTTTGAAATGATTAAGGAGGAGCCCGGCGGATTGCCGGGTTTTTTATGAGCAAAGATCAAAATCAAGTCAGTCTGTTTGTCAACGGAGCGATATACAGCGGATGGCAAGAGGTTACCGTAACGGTCAATGTTATGAGCCTGGCTAGAACGTTTGCTGTTGTGGCTACAAGAAGCCTGTCCGGAAAGTCTCTTGTTGTCGGTATTGAGCCAGGATCCGAAGTCGTTGTCAAAATTGGCGATGATGTCGTTTTGACGGGCTTTGTGACCAGAGTTGTCACAAAATATGATGCTGGAAAGATTTCAGTCAACATTGACGGTGCAAGTAAAACAAGGAATCTTGAGGAATGCACGCTCCCGGAAGACCGACCAAAGGCGTATTTGAATCAAACATACGCCCAGATATTAGGAGAGATCTGCAAAAGCTTTGGGATTAAGGTGGTCGACCAAGCCGGATTCACAAACAAAGTGGATTTCAACCTCTCTGTAACTGGAAAAGTGGGATCTGCGCTTGGAGATTTTCTTCGTTCCAATTCACTGCATTTAATGGATGACGAAAACGGCAATTTGGTGA
Organism: uncultured Sutterella sp.; assembly: GCA_964509205.1. Classification (GTDB taxonomy): domain Bacteria; phylum Pseudomonadota; class Gammaproteobacteria; order Burkholderiales; family Burkholderiaceae_F; genus Duodenibacillus. The sequence goes on from CAZDVW010000004.1 coordinate 35,367, forward strand.
TTGCCAAAACAGGGAGCAACGGAAATTCTGCTGACATTTTGAAATTTGGCGTCAATGTCTTATCCGGAACACGTACGCAAGACTGCTCTAAACGCTATCGCACGTACCAAGTGGTCGGACAACCGACGAATCCGTTCAGCGAATTGCCTGTGTCATCGTTATCACAGATTAAGAAAGCGGAGGATAAGGATTTTTCTGCCAAGGAACGAGTTTGTACGTATTTGCTCGCAGGAAATGCAACGGCAAAAAGAATGCAGGATTACGTCGAGCTTTTGCGAGATCATGCCAAAGCGGAGAGCGATGAGTTGGTCTACACAGTTCAAGGCTGGAGACAAAGCAACGGCAAATTGTGGCGAGAAAATACTGCTGTTGTCGTAAAAGATGAGTTTCTTGGCATTGATGGTCGATATTTGATTTGGAAGGTTGCCTACAAACTTTCAAATGGTGGCGGAATGACAACAAATCTCTTATTAAAGAGTAAAGATGCGTTTTTAGTCACTGATGGACCGGAAAAATCAACAAAGCCGAATTGGGATTCCGTCAAGGCCGGATCCGGAATGACAGGAAATACAACATGGACGTAAAGGATCTCATTTGTCGCGGAATCGTGACGGCGCTGCAGGACGGTTATAAGTTGAGGTCTTTGCAGGTGCATCTTTTAAACGGCGATGTACGAACAGATGTTGAGCATTTTGAGCCGTATGGGTTTACGGCCGAGCCGCATATCGGCGCGGAGGTACTGACGGTTTCGTTGTCGGCAAAACGGGATCACACAATTGCGGTCTCGACGCCTGATAGACGGTATCGTCCGGTATCGCTTAAACCCGGTGAAGTGGTTGTTTACGACGACCTGGGTAGAAAGGTGTACCTTTCCCGGGACGGTATCCGAGTTGAAGGCGTCTCCAGTCCTGTCACAGTCGAAACGACGGGCAATGTGACAATTAAAGCCTCAAAGATCACGCTTGACGGCGAAGTTGAGATTACAAAGAATCTGACGGTGGCCGGAGATGTGAAGGACAAGGGCGGCTCGTATTCGATGAGCGGAATGCGCTCAACCTATAACAGTCACGTTCACGGCAGCAGTTCAACGCCGTCGCCGTCGATGTAAAAAATTACACAAAGAAGAAAGTAAGCGCCGTTGTGTTCAAACACTTCGGCGTTTTTTGTTGTTCGGAGTGTCTATGCAATTTTTCTTAAATGAATCTGCGGCGTCCTTGTCGGACTTCATGCAGGACGATCTTCTGAGAGCCGTCGTCAACAGTCTTTTCTCTTGGCGCCGGGCGGAAGACGATGATGAACTGCCGGGGGATTCGCGCTACGGCTGGTGGGCGGATTCCTTTGATGAGGAGGGCGACAAATTCGGATCCCGGCTTTGGCTGCTGTCCCGGTCGAAACTGACAAACGAAGTTTTGCTGTTGGCCGAAGAGTACGCCGAAGAGGCGCTGCAGTGGCTCATTGATGACGGAGTTGCCTCGGATGTCTCAGTGGCAGCAGAGCGCGGCGAATCAGACAGATTGGACTTGCAAATTGAGATTGTCCGTCTTGGCGAAAAGAACTTGTCTGCTCGTTTTGCAGACGTATGGAGTGCATTATGAGTTTTGAACGTCCGTCGTTAAAAACAATCATCAGCAGAACCGAGCAGGATGCGCAGAGCCGTCTGACGGTTTTTTACTTCCAATTAGTCTTTAACTCGGAGACTTTTTTCTAACTCTACTGAAAAGCCTTTTCAAGCAGAAAAGTTGATAACGGCTTTCCAGACGCCTTGGCAAGGGCCTTAAGTTCAATCTCTTGTTTGGGCGTTACGAGAACGACTATGCGCTTGGTGCGCAGATCCTCGGGCGGAATGAGAGATGTTCCCTTTTTTCGTCCAGCACCCTTACGAGCACCGCCCCATGTTTTGTCGGTAGTCATCATAGAATCTTTGCTAATTTAATGACGATCATCACAGATGTGATAGCAATTGAGATTGTGAGCAATATTTCTAAACGGCTCCAATGTTTCATTGATTTGATTCCTCTCATGCGGGGGTGAAAATTATAGATTGGCAACAAGGTTGATATCTTTGTCGTAGGCGAAAAATGCCTGTTCAATAGTGTCGATGCTTGCGCTGTCTCTGGTGATATCTACCAAGCGAGATGCTTCAGCGTGGGTTATGCCAAGTTTCTTTGCTACATCGATGATTCTGTAGTCGTTATGTTGCATGAAGTTCCAGAAGAGCATTTTGGCCTGAACTTTAAGCGGGACAAAAACAGGAATTTCATCAGCCTGAAGTTGAGAGGGCATAGGAAACGCTTTACGCTTTTTACGGTAAAAGAGTACGAGAGCACCAGGTAAAATTTCTTGGGCGAGTTCCTGAGCCTGTGCTTCATCCTTCGCCTCGTAAATGCATTCTGGGATATCGCGGCAGGTGACTTCAAAACCAGTTTTCGTCGGTGTAATTCTGATCCCGTAAATCATTAGAACCTCCTTGATGTGAGATTTTCCACATGGATTTTCCAAAAAAGACGCATTTCAATGCCCTTGGCAAGCATCAAATTAATTGTAATTTTGGAAAAAAAGGAGAAACTTCATTACGAACTCCTTTTGGCCGCAATGATACAACAATTGCATTACTAAATCTTAAATGAAGATTCTTGCGGTGTGTCATCTGTTGCAGATGGCCTGGCGTAAAGGCTTTGTCGAATTCAGGATCCCCTTTGTGAGCAGTTTCACGGCAAAAAAAGAAGAGGAGATTTGAAAATCCACTCTTCTTTTTGCGAATGGTGTTAAGAGTCAAACTTTCCTTTGCACGCAATAGGAAAAAATCAATCAATGAGCTTATTTTCCCTCAGCCAGGTTCTCACAGCCCGACTCTGAAGACTGACGGAGCCGTAGACGGTAAAGTGGGAACCTAAGGAAGATTTGGGGAGGAGTCGCTCATAATCTTCCCGGGTATGCATGATTCCGCCACCGCCGTGGGTATTGCATGTCAGTATGAGTTTTCCAGAAAGATCGACCGTTTTAATCCACGCTTCCAGCGGGGAGGCAATGTGATGCCACCATGTGGGGCTTGCAAGAACAATGGCATCGTATTGAGCAAGATTGATCTTCAACTCTTTAATGGGACGAATTGTGCCGTTTTCAATTTCTTTTCGGACGATGTTGGTAGTTTCACGGTAGCCATCGGGGTAAGGTTCAACCGTTTCAACGCGATATAAATCCGCTCCGATTGCGGCTTGAACAGCTTTTGCGACGCTTTCTGTGTTGCCGGTTTTTGTAAAGTAAACAACAGCGGTTTTGATTGAGGATGGTTTCGTTTCAGGGGCAGCTTTTGCAAAGTGGCTCAATCCGATTGTCGGTGCAACGAGAAGAGCACTTACGACTTTAAAAAAATCACGTTTTTTCATAGATATCCTCTCTGTTCTGGGTTGTGTTTGTGCGACAGCGGTCAGCAGACCTCTCAGAGTTTCTTTAAAACGAATTTCGGAATCAGTTTTGAAATAGTTCAAAAGATCCGATGAGTCATCTTAGAAAGGAAAACATTCCGACACCATGCCGAGAAACGGGAGTTTTCTGCCTAATTCTCCAAATGTTGTTAATAAGTGTTGCGTCGTTTTCCGCTGATGTCCTGATGCGGAGACTTCCCGAAAAGTCGTTTGTATTCGCGTGAAAATTGAGAAGAGCTTTTGTAACCGACGCAAAAGGCGGCGGTTTCCACATTCTTTCCTTCGACAAACATCAGGCGTTCTGCTTCTTGCAGGCGCAGTCTTTTTTGAAACTGAACAGGACTGAGAGACGTCGTATCTTTGAAATGCTTGAAAAAACTCGAACTCGACATGCCGGCACGTTCGGCGAGGTAGTCAACGCTTAATGATTCCGCAAAGTGTTCCTTCAGCCATTGGATGGAGTGTACGATTGCCGGCGTTTGAGGTTCGTTGGCACAAAAGTGGCAAAGGCTTGGCCCCTGTTCTGAGAGTAATGCAAGGTAGTGAATTTCTTGTAGCAAAAGGGGAGCCAGTGTAGCAACGCGCTCCGGTGTTTCTTCCAGTCGAACAAGCCGAGAAAAGGCATCCAAGATTTCCTCTGAAGCTGTGGTTACTGTCACGGCATGAAGGGGCTTTTCCGTAATGCTTTCCCGATTTCCCAGAGAAGGATTCATTCTTAGCAAATTTGAGATCAGGTGTCTGTCAAGTTCAACCGAAATGGAAAGAAAGGGTGTTGCAGGCGAGGCGTCCGTGATTTGATACGTTCCCGGGAGATCCAAAGCAACCGTTCTCATTTGTCCGGCACTGTAATCGGCCTGTCGTCCGGCAACAATGGAATGCTTGTAGCCTTGAACAACGAGGGCCAAGAGAGGTTTATAAAAACAGTTTTGAAGAATCTCCGGGTGATCAGATCTGAAAAAATTGACTGCCGAAACTTGGCTTGTAAGCTGTCCTTCTTTGGGAAGAAGTCGAAGCAATTGAAGGGTCAGACGACTCAGCAAATTTTTTCGATTCACGAAACTATCCTATAAATGACGACGATTTTTAGATTCTAATGAAGGAATTTTCGGAAACTGACAGAGACTGTGTTCTGGTTTTTTGTCACAGAGTGTTAAAGACATTGTAAAGGTAAAGTCGCTTCGAACGTTTAAGGACGAAGAAAAACAGAGGAAAGCGCGAGTGCGGGAAAGTTTCCTTTTGGGAATAAAAAAAGCAAAGAAAGCAACTCTGGTCTAGTATTCCGTCAGCGGGAGGATTTTTCTTCTCGTAAGAAACTCGGGAAAAAATAAAAAGCGCACGGCTTTAAGTGCGGGAGATAAAAGAACATGAGTAATTCAATAGCACCCAAGACCCAAAGTCTGCAGGATCCTTTCCTTAATGCTTTGAGGAAAGAACATGTACCGGTGTCGGTATACCTTGTCAACGGAATCAAACTTCAGGGACAAGTGATTGCCTTCGATCAGTATGTCGTGATGTTGCGCAATACGCTCACGCAGATGGTCTACAAGCATGCGATCAGCACGATCGTTCCGTCGCGTGCGATTGAGCTTGAGCAACCGTCGGAAGCATAATTTGACGAAATTTCGTTACGACAGCGCATCTGAAAAGATTCTTCCTCGAGCGCTCTTGGTGACCGTCGTGATTGGGCGGGAGACGTTTTTGGATTCCACCGAGGAACTGGCGGAGCTTGCGCGTTCGGATGCGCTTGAGGTTGTCGGTTCTGTCCGTGCCAGACGCGACAGGCCGGATGCGGCTACGTTGCTTGGTTCCGGAAAGGTCGAAGAAATCCGAGATTTGGCAAAGTCATACAAAGCGGACGTCGTTATCTTTGATGCTGCCCTCTCTGCGGCACAGGAACGCAATCTGTCTCGAATTTTAGGAACAGGCGTCCTGGATCGAACGGAGTTGATCCTCTCGATTTTTGAACGCCGAGCAAGGAGCGGCGAAGGACGTCTGCAGGTCGAATTGGCAAAAATGGAACATTTGTCAACGCGGCTGGTGCGAGGATGGACGCATTTGGAGCGGCAAAGAGGAGCACTCGGAAAAACGGGCGGACCAGGCGAGAAGCAGATTGAGCTTGACAGACGCCTCATTGCCTCTCGTGTTAAACAGCTTCGTGCTCAGTTAAAAAAACTGAGTCGTCAGCGTCAGACTCGCAGAAAAGGAAGATCGCAGGGAAAAACTCTTACCGTGAGTATCGTCGGATACACAAATGCGGGAAAGTCGACACTGTTTAATAAACTCACAAAATCGGATGTTTACGCAGCCGATCAACTGTTTGCAACACTCGATACGACAGCACGGCGTTGCTGGCTGACTTCGGGAGATGAAGCTGTTTTGAGCGATACGGTTGGGTTTATCCGTGGCTTGCCGCATCAACTCGTCGATGCTTTCAAGTCAACGCTTGAGGAGACGATCCAAGCGGACGTTCTGTTGCATGTTGTTGATGTGTCAGATCGGGCGCGGGATGAACAAATAGACTCTGTCCGCCGGGTTCTTGTCGAAATCGGTGCCGATAAAATTCCCGTGCTGACCGTTTTTAATAAAATCGACAAATCCGGGCACGCGTGCGCTCTTGTTCGCGATGACGAAACGGGACTGGCTAAGGCGGTTTTCTTAAGTGCGGTGAACGGCGAAGGGCTTGATTTGCTACGCCAAGCTCTGTCAGAGTTTTCTCAAGCCAAAAAGAAACGGATTGATGAATTCCTCGTTGACGACAGCGAGTCAGATAGAGACGAGAGGTTTGACGAGTTCTAAGGGCAGTGTCCGCTGATAGTTTTGGGTTTGCAAACAGATAGGGATACGGCTCTTTTTTGAAAAACAAAGAATTGGAGTTTTCCTCAGAACAGTTGGAGCGAACGATGCATGCGATTGAAAAAATTTTGGCTCGAGCAGCCGGTCTCCCTGTTGTCCGCAAAGGCCAAATCGTTAATTGTGAGGTCGATCGAGCAGGAATCAATGATCTGTATCTCCAAACCAAGCGATCGTTTTTGGAAATGGGCGGAGTGCGTGTAAAAAATCCGAAGAACGTCATTATGTTCATGGATCACTATGCACCGGCCTCAACTGTCAGTCAGGCAACCGTGCAAAAGGAATTTCGCGAGTTCTGCCGAGATCAAGAAATCGCTCATTTGATGGACGTGAATCGCGGCGTGTGTCATCAAGTTCTGATTGATTCCGGACTTTCTCGGCCCGGTCTTGTTATTGTGGTTACCGATTCGCACACAACGACGCATGGTGCGCTCGGAGCCTTTGCAACCGGAGTCGGGGCAACGGATTTGGCAACGATTCTGCTGACGGGAAAGCTTTGGTTCCGTGTACCGGAAATCATTCGAATTACTTTAACCGGAGAGTTAAAGCCGGGCGTTTTTGCGAAAGACATCATTTTGAAAATCCTCGGAGATAAAAAAGCCGACTATGCTGTTTACAAAGGCGTGGAATTTTCAGGGCCGGCTGTTGCCTCTATGAGTGTTTCCGAGCGGCTTTGTCTTTGCAACATGACGACGGAAATGGGTGCTAAGTGTGCCTACATCCAGCCGGACGAGAAAACGTTCAAGTACTTGTCGGAACGAGGCGTCGAACGCCCGCAGGAAGGAGTTGTTCATACGGATGCAGATTTCCAATACAGTGAGGAAATCGAGTATGACGTTTCCGGAATTGTTCCTCAGACGGCAGCGCCTTTTAGCGTTGATAACGTGGCAGACTTGTCTCAGCACGTCGGAAAGCGCATTGATCAGGCCTATATCGGCGCCTGTACAGGAGGACGGCTTGAGGATCTGGCCGTTGCCGCCCAGGTTGTTTGCGGGAGAAAAATTGCTGCTCATACGCGTTTTGTTGTCTGTCCGGCATCTCGAGAAACACTGCTTGCAGCGATGGATGCCGGCTATATTCGCACTCTGGTCGAAGCAGGAGCTGTTCTTGTGGCTCCGGGATGTGCGGCCTGCCTTGGTATTCATGAGGGGCTGATTGCGAAAGGGGAGCGATGCATTTCCTCAACGAATCGGAATTTCCCCGGACGCATGGGAGATAAAGAAGCGGAAATTTTCCTCGCTTCTCCTGCAACAGTTGCGGCGAGTGCTGTTTACGGTGCGATTGCCGATCCGAGAGAATTTTTCTAGGCGAGAAGAGTATGCGAACGGTATTAAAAGGCAAGGCCTTTGTTTACGGAAAAAATGTTGACACGGATCAGATTTATCCGGCTCCTCTTTTGACGATTACTGATCCCGACAAGGTGGGATTGCACGCTATGGAGGGCGTGGATCCGAATTTTGTGCGCGAGTGTCGACCGGGCGACATGATTGTGGCGTCTTCTAACTTCGGATGCGGATCAAGCCGAGAGCACGCTGCCGTGACGCTCAAGGCGGCCGGCGTTTGCGCCGTTCTTGCGGAATCTTTCGGGCGAATTTTCTTTCGCAATGCGGTCAACTTAGGCCTTTTGGCCATCGTCTGTGAAAAGGGATTTTCCGAGCAGGTTTCCCGAGGTGACGAACTTGAGGTCGATTTAAAGGCAGGAACAGTCAAAAATCAGTCGACGGGAAAGACGTTTTCGATTGAGCCCTTGTCCGATTACGTGGCACGCATTATTGAGCACGGCGGAATTAAGGCGATGATGCGTGCCGAATACGGATCAAAATGACTCGGATAGATTTGGAATCGGCAGGAGCTTTCCCTGCTGCGAAACTTTGTTTTATTCACCTCTTTTTAATTGTCCTCAGCAACTTTGCCGTGCAACTGCCTCTGACGCTGTTCGGCATCGAGACGACCTGGGGAATGTTTACCTATCCTTTCATTTATGTCACAAGCGATCTGACCGTTCGCCTCTTCGGGCTTGAACGAGCGCGGTCAATTGTTTGGAGAGCGACGATTCCGGCGTTTTTTTTCAGTTACTTGATCGGAGTTCTTTTCGAGCAGGCATCTTTTCGCGGTTTCGAAAGTCTTTTAACGGCAAATGTGTTCGTTTTCCGAATCGCACTTGCCTCTCTTTTGGCTTACTGCGTGAGTCAAAGCTTGGATATCCACGTGTTTCGCAAATTGATGGCGCGTGCTTGGTGGATCGGGCCGGCAGCGTCCGGTTTCTTCGGCAATATCGTGGACACGTATCTTTTTTATTCGGTTGCCTTCTATAAAACAACTGATGTTTGGATGGCGGAACACTGGTTTGAAATTGCGACGGCAGACCTCAGTTTGAAACTTCTTGTGAGCCTTCTTATTTTCGTTCCTGTCTACGGAGCCATCCTTGCCTTCATTGCTCGGAGGATCCAATCGTCTCACGGCATCAGCGCGAAATTGTGAGCAAATGCCGTTTGCCGTTTTTTGAAAAATACCGCAGTGCCGAGGTGCTAAACTAGCGTCGATTTCTGTGCTGGAATAAAGGAAAAGTTTTCCGGCACGCTTTCGGCGTGTCCGCCGAATTTAGCACTGCCAGTTTTTATCGCTAACAAAGGAAGCCGTTTTATGCCGATTAATGATCCCCGCTGGGGGCGCTCTTCTGGCTCGGAATCTGAAGATGACCGACCGCAGGATGTTCCGTCGGATAAAGATCCGCGGGACAACAACAGGACGAGACCTCCGCAGAATGATCTTGACCAGCTTTGGGATGATTTCAATAAACTCCTCGGAGGTGTTTTGGGAGGAGATGCATCAGACCGTCGCCGTGAATCGTCCGATTCCGGCAACGGAAACGGTGGCGACAACGGCGGAGAACCTCCTCGTCGCCGGGTGACGGGATTCCCGGTGAAACCGCCGAAAACCAGTTTTAAGTTTCTCGGATTAATTTTCTCTGCGGTTGTTCTTCTTTGGGGAGCTTCCGGTTTTTATATCGTTCCCGAGGGTCAGATCGGCGTTGTTACGACGTTTGGAAAATACACGCGTGACGCTACGGCGGGCTTTAACTGGCATTTTCCGTATCCGATTCAGGATGCAGAGATCGTCGATATTTCCGGCGTGCGAAAAGTTGAGGTCGGAATTCACGGTGCCGCCAGTCGCCTGAAAGAAGCTTTGATGTTAACAGATGATGAAAACATCGTCGACGTGATGTTCAATGTTCAGTACCGCATCAAGCCGCATGCGGCAAAGGACTTCCTTTTCAGAACTCGAAATCCGGATCTTTCCGTTTTCCAAGCGGCAGAGAGCGCCATGCGCGAAGTTGTCGGCCGCAAAAAAATGGACTCGGTTCTCTTTGAGAACAAGTTGGAAATTGTTGAAAACGTCAAGCAGGCCATGCAATCCATGCTGGATCGCTATCAGACTGGTATCGAGGTGATGAGCGTGGCCATTCAAAATGCTCAGCCTCCTGAGCAGGTTCAGGCAGCATTTAACGATGCAGTCAAGGCCGGACAGGATCGCGAACGTCAGATCAACGAAGGCGAGGCGTATGCCAATGCCGTTATCCCAAAGGCTCGAGGCTTGGCCTCTCGCTTGCGGCAGGAAGCGGAAGGATACAAGGCTCGCGTGACAGAGACGGCAACGGGTGATGCGGAACGTTTTGAGAAGGTTCTGAATGAGTACAAAAAGGCTCCTCGCGTAACACGAGATCGTATGTATGTCGACGCGATGCGGGATATTTATTCCAGCGCATCGAAAGTCTATGTAGATGCGAAGGGATCGAACAATTTGTTGTATCTCCCGTTTGATAAATTGCTCGAAAAGAGTCGGCTGACCACTTCGGCTCCTGCAACGGAAACCACGGCGGCTTCGACGAGTGCTCCTGCCGTTTCGGGCGGTGCAGCTGATCCTTCCACGGATCTCGATCCGCGCACTCTGATGCGTTTGCGCGGTCGCTAAAGCCAGGAAGGAGAGACGAATATGAAGAAATTAATTTCGACTGTATCTATTGCCGTTATTGCCCTTATTGCTTTGGCGCGTTTGTGCCTGTACACGGTCGGCGAGAGAGAATACGCGCTTGTCTTTGCGCTCGGTGAGTTAAAAGACGTCAAGTCGGCCCCGGGGCTTTACGCAAAACTGCCGGCGCCCTTGCAGAACATCGTGTATCTGGATAAACGAATCCTCACAATGGATACGCCGAGTGCAGATCTTGTTCAGACAAGCGAAAAGAAGAACCTTTTGATTGACAGTTTCGTCAAGTGGAGAATCGAAGACGCTCGCCGTTATTGGGTTTCCTTCCAAGGATCGGAGAGAGCGGCAGAAGACCGTATGGCTGCACTCTTACGCGACGTGCTGAACCAGACGGTTAACCGGCGTACGGTTAATGAAATCACGTCCAAACTGCGTGAACAGTCGATGCGAGATATTCGCAATGCGCTGCAGACACGAATGAAAGATGTCGGAATCGACGTGGTTGACGTGCGCCTGAAGCGTGTTGATTTCACGCCGGAAATCAGTGAATCCGTGTATCGCCGTATGGAAGCGGAACGTAAAAGAGTTGCCAGCGAAGAGCGCAGCAAGGGCGCAGCAGAAGCCGAAAAAATCCGTGCCGATGCGGATCGTCAGCGAGAAGTCATCCTTGCTCAGGCCTACCGAGAAGCGCAGGAATTAAAGGGTGACGGGGATGCTCGTGCGAACGAAATTTATGCCCAGTCGTTTGGTAAAAATCCTGAATTTGCGCGGTTTTATCGCAATTTAGAGGCGTACAAGTCAAGTTTTGGTCGTTCCGGAGATGTTATGGTGATCGACTCTTCGAGCGAATTCTTTAAGTATTTAAAGGAACCGGAGGCCGGCAAGTAAAAACAAGGCACGTTGAGAGTACATGAAGACAATTTTTCTTGCACTAGGGTTCATGGCCGTATTTGAAGCATTGATGCCCCTTGCTTTTCCTCGAGCGTGGTTAGATATGTTGCGGCGTCTTGCCTGTGTGCCTGAGTCTGTTGTTCGAAAAATGGCTTTTGTGATTGCTTTGCTCGGACTCGTGTGGATTTGGACAATTGCGTCCGTGCTCTGAAGAAACGAAGACCCGGTTACGAGAGAAGAATTTATTTTTTAATTTTGGGAGAAAAATATGGCGAAAAATGTCGTCATTGTCGGAGCTCAGTGGGGCGATGAAGGCAAGGGGAAAATCGTTGATTGGCTCGGCGAAAAGGCTGACGGCGTGGTGCGCTTTAACGGCGGACACAATGCCGGTCATACGCTGGTTATCAACGGACATAAAACGATTCTTCGTTTAATTCCATCCGGAATCATGCATCCGGGCAAGCTTTGCTACCTGGGAAACGGTGTTGTGTTCTCTCCGGAGGCCTTCTTCGCTGAAGTGGATGAGTTAAAGAACAAAGGGGTTGATGCCGAAGCTCGCATCCGTGTTTCCGGAAATGCGGCATTGCTCCTTCCGTATCACGTTGCTCTCGACAAAGCGCGCGAGGCTGCCTTGGGATCTAAAAAGATCGGTACAACCGGACGCGGCATCGGGCCGGCATATGAGGATAAGGTTGCGCGCCGTTCTGTGCGCGTTGACGATCTTTTTGACGAGCCGCATTTTGCTGAGCGTGTTCGTTCTATTTTGGAGTTGCACAACTTTGTTCTGACGAAGCACTTGGGAGCGCCGGCTGTTGATCCGCAGGCTGTCATTGACGGGGCTTTGGCATATGCTCCGAGATTAAAGCCGATGGTTTGCGACGTTTCTGCCACGCTGAATTCGCAAATGGATGAAGGAAAGCGCTTCCTTTTTGAGGGAGCTCAGGGATCCATGCTTGACATTGATCATGGAACCTTCCCCTTTGTGACGAGTTCCAATACGGTTGCCGGATCGGCCTGCGCCGGAGCCGGTGTGGGACCCCATCGATTGGATTATGTGCTCGGCATCACAAAGGCCTATTGCACGCGTGTCGGATCCGGTCCTTTCCCGACAGAGCTTTTTGATGCAGACGGCGAATGGCTTCGCGACAAAGGCAATGAGTATGGTTCAGTGACGGGACGTCCCCGTCGTTGCGGATGGTTTGACGGAGCGGCACTGCGGCGTGCTGTTCAGATCAACGGACTTCGCGGCTTGGCTGTTATGAAGCTTGATGTCTTGGACGGCATGAAGACAGTGCGGCTTGGTGTTGGCTACAAGGTTGACGGCAAGCCTGTGGATCTCATGCCGTACGGCGCTGACGCGGCTGCTCGATGCGAACCGATCTATGAGGATTTTCCGGGTTGGGATGCAAGCACGTTCGGACTGACTCGTTGGGAACAGCTTCCAGAGTCTGCGCAGCGTTATCTGCAGCGCTTGAGTGAAGTGGCCGGCTGTCCGATTGCATTGGTTTCGACCGGTCCGGATCGCAACCAAACGATTCTGATGCACGATCCGTTTGACTAGTCAGAATTTTTAAGAAGCTGAGGGACGCCATTTTTCCCTCGGCTTTTTTTTATTTTTCGCCGAGTTCGAGAAAGGAATTTGACAAAATGAGGCACGAATACATCAAGTGGGATGAATACATTGATCTTTGTGAAAGGCTTGTGGCTCGCGTAACAGCAAGCGGTTGGAAGTTTGATTCTCTTCTGTGTCTTGCTCGCGGAGGGATGCGTCCGGGAGACTTTTTCAGCCGTATCTACAACTCAATGCCGCTGGCTGTTCTGACAACGAGTTCTTACCGTGCGGCAGCCGGAACCGTGCAGGGAGATCTCGACATCGCAACGTACATCACTGGCATGAGTGATCTGAAAGGAAAACTTCTTCTTGTGGATGATCTGTGCGATTCCGGAAAAACGGTTCTCAAGGTCATTGAGCATCTCAAGGAGCGCTATCCCCGTATTACAGAGGTTCGCACCGCGGCGATTTGGGTTAAGGCTTGCTCGGCTATTGTCCCGGATTACTACGTCGTTAAATATGACGATAATCCGTGGATTCATCAGCCGTTCGAGTTTTACGACGATTTTGGTCCGGAAAAACATTTGGCTCGCTGCAAAGAGAAGTTTGGAGAAATCTAAAAGCAGCGACCGTCAATCGATAAGTCCGCCTAAGGCTGTTTTGGTCTTAGGCGGATTTTTCAGTCTTTGGTGAAGAGAAATATTGACGAAAGAGCTAAGTGTCAGTAACGGGTAAGCGCCAAAGAAGATGTCAGCGTCCTAAATCTCGAGCAAATGAGGTTGCTTTCAACAGTTTTATCAATCCTGCAGCAATCTCTTTTGTCTCCTTCACATTAACGGTATTTTGCGCTAACGGCGGATTGTCCGTATCGATGTTGAGTACAGCGACTTCGATGTGAGCCGCATGGAACGCATTGCGCAGAGATTCGGCATTTTCAACGCGGCAGGAGCCGTCTGTAATGACGATGGCAAAGCGTTTTGTCCGTTTGGAATTCTTCAGTTCCCGGATTGCCCAAACGAGAGCTTCTTTAAGGGGTGTGGCACCGAAAGCGCCGATCCCCGAGAATCGTTCAAAGAATGTGCGCTCGTTGTCCCGGCGGGTTTTTACGACGGAAAGAGGTGCCTTATTGGGCCCGGGGAAGACAACGCAGGAAGTTTCAACGCCCTTGATGGAGGAAAGCGCAGAGATCAGTGCCGAGACGGCGACTTTTGCTTTCGTCATTCGGTCAACGCCCATGGAGCCGGAGCGGTCAAGCAACACTAAAATATCAGCGTTCGGTTTTGTTTCAATTCCTTGGCGAAGGAAAATTCTTTCGTCTTTTGCTCCAAGCCGCGTCACGAAGTCAGGCGCGAGAGCATGGCCTTTTTTCGCGTTTACGGGAGCCGGTGTTTTGCACTTGAGAATCCGTTGAAACTCTTTGGTGAGCCTCTTGAGACTGGCGGTCTCGTTGCGAAATTTTTCAGAGTAGAGTCTTTGATCCTCTAAAAGTTGCTTATCGGTTGTATTGTCCGGCCAAACTAAGACCGTTTGGGCGAATTCTGGGGTGCTTGAGTTTGGTCTTGGTGCCGTTTCAGGGGCAGGACATAAAGAATGTTGCGATCGTTTAACCGCCTCGTTTTGGAGGCTCAAAAGGTTATCTCGTTTGTCTGGTTCGGTTGTTGTTTGAGCCGAAAACAGGTCGCCGGTTCCCTCTTTTTTCACGTCTGTTTTCATGATGAGAGAAAGGATTTTTTCGGTAATGAGCCGTGTGTCTTTTGTGGATCTCGCCGAGCAGATCTTGCTGGCTGCTTGGAGAATATCGTGAAGCAGAACAGCAGGAAGTTTTTCCAAAAGGGAGTTTCGAAGCCGTATGTGACAACGCTGTGCCCAAGCAACGTCGAGCTTACTCATGAGTTCTGCGTGAATCCAAATCGCAAGCAGAGAATCAATTGAGAATTGCGTCGGGTCAAGTGCCGCACAAAGTTTCCCCTCGGATTCAAGTTGCTCAGAAAGTTCGGCTCTCCAGATTCGGTATCCGGGATAGCGCTGCATGCCGATGGAATCAATGCGTACATCTTCAAGCACATTGAGGATGGATGCGGCCAGCGCATTGACGGCGCCTTTTTGGAATTCCCCTATATCCGTGTCCGTCACATGAAGCATCTCATGCATTCCGTGCGCGAGTGCACGCGGGATGAAGGTTTCATCGCTTGCGTTAAGCTCGCCCAGCCAGACGGTTTTTCCATCGGTTCTTGGACTGCCGGAAAACTCAAAACGGATTCCGTGCTTTCCGCCGTAAGCACTTAGGAAGCGTTTAACGTGGTCGCTACGTTCTTCTGCAGAAAGGTCTTTGGAATCGTAAAAGGAGGGCACGGTTGCATTCCCCGAAAGAGGGTTGATGTCCGAAAGCATACCCGATAATGCTGGGGGAGGATTAGCCCCCCAAAAAAAACGGACGCAACGGCGTCCGTTTTTTCTCGAGAATATTCGATTACTTGACGCGGCTGCGGTACTCGCTTGTGCGGGTGTCAATTTCGATCTTGTCACCAACGTTGACGAAGGCCGGAACATCAAGCACAAAGCCGCTGGCAAGTTTGGCCGGTTTCATGACTTTGCCGGAGGTATCGCCCTTAACGGCAGGCTCTGTGTAGGCAACTTCGCGGACGATCATCGTCGGCAACTCAATGCCGATGACGCGTCCTTCATAAAAGACGGCCTCTGCCTTGAGTTCGTCGCCGTCGGTAAGATACTTCTTGGCTTCTTCCATCGTATCTTCTTCGACGTCGTACATGTTGTATTCATCGTCAGTCCAAACATAGGTCGGATTGGCGTAGTAGGAATAAGTCAATTCCTTCCGCTCGAGGATGATGTCATCAAACTTATCGTCGGCGCGGTAAACGATTTCCGTGACGGCATTCGTCAGGAGGTTCTTCATCTTCATCTTGACGGTTGAAGCCCCGCGTCCGCCTTTGGCGTAAACGGCCTTAAGAACAACCATCGGATTTTTGCCGACCATGAAGACGTTGCCGGCACGCAATTCTTGCGCTGTTTTCATGAAAATTTCCTTTTCGAAAGCGATGAGAGCCGGAAATCAATGTCTTTTCCAGACCCGTCTAAACCAAAACACGTCATTCTAATCCGTTAAGAAGCATTTTTGCGATGTTTGGCGTCACTCTTGGCAACAGAAGACACTTTTCTGCATAAAGACGCGCCGCTTTTTTTTGTTCTTCAAAGTCTAGGAAAAAGGTCGTCAAATCGTCGCAAGAAAGTGCTTCCCCGCTGTTTAAAGCGGTTTCAAGATGATTTCTGAGAGACAAAGACCTTGTACGGAAAGAATCAACGAGAGTTTTTTCAAATGCTCTCATTTTTCGAAGATGCACGTTTTCTTTTTGAGGATAAAGAGTCCAAAGAAAGGGTTTGCCTGACAGGGCAGCTCTCGAGGCGCTGTCTTCGCCGCGGACAATAAGAAAATCGGCACATGCAAGCAGATCATCAAACTGTGCCTGAGGAACCATGGGAAGTGAGACGCAGCGAAGTTTGGAACTTCCGGATAACCGTATGGATCGTTCAAAGTTTTCTTGTGCAAGGCCCGGGGCAAGAAGGATTTGCGCCGGCAATCCTGTTGCTGCGAGATTTTTTGCCAAACCGGCAGTATCTGTCGTTGGGTACGTAAAGAGAAAGATCGTAAACGGCGCATTCGGATCGGCTCCGAGTTGATGAAGTAACTCGGCTCGTTGGTTTGCCGTGAAACGATTTCGCTTTTCTTCGTAATCCGATTCGATGAAAAGACCGCCCGTTTTTTGGGAGAATCCGGGAAAGAAAAATGTTTTCGGATACCCGTATTTGGGATGCGGACTCGGGAGACCGTGAAAATCCTCTGCGAAAGGCTCTGCGCAAAGATAGTCAAGAGCAACAACGGAGACTCGCTTGCCTGCGTTAACGCGATCGGCAATTCTCTTTTCATAAGCCGGGGGAAGAAAACAGGAGAATGCTTCAATGACGCAGTCGGCTGGTTCGGCGTTTTTTTCGAAGTCTGCATCCCAGCGGGTGATGCAGATTTTTTCTGCCGTTTGTACGGTAAGTCTCGGATCAATCTGAGGAACGAGTTTATTCAAAGTTGCGAGATCATCAATGATAAGCCGCACGCAGAAAAGGGCTTCTCGCTGTAGACTTTGAGCGAGGCGCCAGGCAATGCCTGCATCGCCGTAGTTGTCAATAACTCGACAAAAAATATCGCAGCTTGGCATGGATGAATTCGTTCCTTTCAGAGTGGCATCGGTATGCAGGAGATCAGTTTAAACGACTATAAAGCACCGCTAGAGCGCTTGCCGAATCTTCCCGGTGTCTATCGGTATTTTGATACTGCCGGCAAGTGCCTTTATGTCGGAAAAGCGCGCGATTTGCGTCGACGGGTCAGTTCGTACTTTCATAAAAAAGATCTGTCGCCGAGAATTGCCATCATGGTGTCCCAAATTGCCGCCATGGAAACAACGGTTGTCCGCAGCGAAGCAGAGGCACTGTTGCTGGAAAATAATCTGATTAAGACGCTGGCTCCGAAGTACAACATTTTATTTCGCGATGACAAGAGTTATCCGTATGTAAAAATATCTTCTTCGGCGTTCCCTCGTGTTTCCTATTATCGAGGAGCTACAGAAAAAAGAGGGCGTTATTTCGGTCCTTATCCGAATGCAGGTGCAGCCCGGGAAGCGATTGCTGTGCTGCAGCGCATCTTTCGCCTTCGAACCTGTGAGGACGCGGTCTTTAAAAATCGTTCAAGACCGTGTCTGATGGGGCAGATGGGGCGGTGCTCAGCGCCGTGTGTGGGCTTAGTGGATGAGAAATCCTATGCAGACGATGTGGAGAGCGCTTGTCGATTCTTAAAGGGCGAGTCGGGGGCATTGATTCAGGCGCTCAAAGAGCAGATGTTTGCAGCGAGCGAGCGGCGAGAGTATGAAGTGGCTGCCGGTGTGCGCGATCGAATTGCGGCACTTTCCGATGCCGTGAGAGATCAGGTTGTTGAGCCGACCGGTCTTGTGAAGGATACGGACATTATTGCTGTTGCTATTGCCGGAGAAATCGCCTGCGTCAACTTAGCAATGGTTCGAGCTGGGCGCCATTTGGGTGATCATGCATTTTTTCCAAAAATTCCTGATGCGCAATTGCTTTCTGCAACGGATGTTTTCGATGCCTTTGTTTTGCAGCATTACGCCTCCCAACGCTTGCCGGCTGTTGTTGTTAGCTCGGATGCCTCCGATTCCGAGGCGCTCGAACGCGTTCTCGGAGCGGAAGCAGTTGAAAAAACCGTGCTTGTTCGAGAGCCCCAGCAGATGCGTAAAAAATGGCTTGAAATGGCCAAGACAGGAGCTCAAATTGCTTTGGAGACACGTTTGCGGGAATTGGGCGGCGAGAGTCGCCGCATCGAAGATCTGATACGCGTTCTTTCCCTTGATTTGACCCAGGAGGAGATTGACAACATTCGCATCGAGTGTTTTGATATCTCACATTCCTCGGGAGAGGCGACTCAGGCTTCCTGCGTTGTTTTTTGCGGAAAGGCCATGGACTCAAGTCGCTATCGCCGGTTCAATATCGAAGATGTTGTTGCAGGTGATGATTATGCGGCCATGCGCGAGGTTCTTGTCCGTCGTTACACACCCGTAGCGCGGCAGGAGGCAAACATGCCGACGCTTGTTTTAATCGACGGCGGGAAAGGACAAGTTCATATGGCAAAAAATGTTTTTTCGGAGCTTGGACTTCCGTTGGAATCGATTGTCGGCGTTGCTAAAGGCGAAGGAAGAAAAACAGGATTGGAAACGCTGGTATTTGCTGACGGGAGAAAACCTTTGACGCTCGGAGCCGAGAGTCCGGCTTTGATGCTGATTGCAATGATTCGCGATGAAGCTCATCGATTTGCCGTGACGGGAATGAGGGCTAAGCGCGGACGCACTCGTCTGACGAGCCGAGTCGAGGAAATTGAAGGCGTCGGAACCAAGCGCCGACAGAGGCTTCTCTCGCAGTTCGGCGGTATGAGAGGGCTTAGCAATGCATCAGTTGACGACATTGCCAAAATAGAGGGAATCTCACGTAAACTTGCGGTGCGAATTTATTCGCAGTTGCACGGAGTCGAGGATGGCATCACCGTTTCGTAAGCCGCTTAATGTTCCTATGGCGCTGACATGGGCGCGCATAGCGTTTATTCCGTTGATTGTCGGGATTTTTTATCTTCCTGATGCGTTTTTATCGCCGCACACGAAGAATCTTTTGGCTTGCGCCATGTTTGCTATTGCGGCTGTGACGGATGCTTTAGATGGTTTTTTGGCCAGACGCTGGAATATGATGACCGCAAAAGGCGCCTTTTTGGATGCCGTGGCCGACAAGTTGATCGTCTGTTCGGCAATCGTCGTTTTGCTGTCATTTGAGCGTGTTGACATGATCGTCGCACTGATCATTATCGGTCGGGAAATCGCCGTGACGGCACTGCGCGAGTGGATGGCGAAAATTCACGCCGCTAAATTCGTGAAGGTCAATGCCTACGGAAAGATCAAAACGATTCTTCAAATGCTTGCCATCGGCTTCCTGTTGTATTTTGATCCTCTTTTCGGAATCGACATTGCACTGATCGGAACCGTTTTCGTGTATCTTGCCTGTGCATTGACGCTGTACTCAATGATGGTCTATTTGACGGCGGCATGGCCGCATATTGAAGCCAGCGATACAAAAACTGTGCTTTAGGTCTAGCGCAAGGTTGGATTCTTCTCGGAAGGATTTTGATCCGTTAACTCTTGTGCTTCCCCACGTAGCTCATAGAGAAGATTGAGAGCTTCGCGCGGAGAAAGTTTGTCGGCGTCAACCTCAGCAACGGCTTGAAGGAACGTTCTTGTTTTTTCCGTCAACGGAGACAGCGTTGGCTCTGCGTCAGGAATCGGCTCCCCCGCAAAAAGATCCGGTTGGCCGTTTTGCTCGACAGAGCCTTCTTCCAGCCGCTTTAAGTACGCATTGGCGCGGCGGATGACGGGAGCTCGAATGCCTGCTAACTTAGCAACGGCAATCCCGTAAGAACGGCTTGCAGGCCCCTCTTTAAGATCGTGGAGGAAAACAACGGAATTTTCAACTTGTTCTGCCCGAACATGCATGTTGACGGCTTCGGGAAGCGAATGAACAAACTGCGTCAGCTCAAAATAATGGGTGGCAAAAAGCGTCCAACTGTGGGTTTTTTGGGCAAGTTCATAAGCAATGGCCGCAGCAAGACTCAGACCGTCGTAGGTAGAAGTTCCCCGTCCGATTTCATCCATGAGCACGAGCGAGTGCTCTGTAGCTTGATGCAGAATGGAAGCCGTTTCCGTCATTTCTACCATGAAGGTTGAGCGGCCTCGAGCCAAATCGTCGGAGGCACCGATTCGGGTGAGGATTTTGTCAATATGTCCGATGACGGCACTTTCAGCCGGAACAAACGATCCCGCATAGGCAAGAAGAACGATCAATGCGATGGAACGCATGTAGGTGGATTTGCCGCCCATGTTCGGTCCGGTAATGACGACAAGCCGTCTTCCGGGACGAAGCGAACAGTCATTCGGAACGTAGTGTTCAAGCGTCGTTTCGATGACAGGATGTCTGGCCTTCTTAATTTCAATGCCTTCGCCCCGACCGATTTCCGGTTTTACCCAGGCGCACTCCAAAGCATGGCGTGCGAGTGCGCACAAGGCGTCGGTATTGGAAAGAACATTAGCCGCCGCCAGAAGCGATTCAATACTTGGGTAAAGATCTTCGACGAGTTTATCCCAAAGGGCTTTTTCCAGTAGACGAGCCCGTTCTTTTGCGCTGAGAGCTTTGTCCTCGTATTCCTTTAATTCGGGTGTAATGAATCGTTCTGTGTTTTTGAGCGTTTGACGGCGTCTGTAGTCGGCAGGAACATTCGTGGCCTGACCGCGAGAGACCTCTATGTAGTACCCTGAAACGCGGTTGTATTCCACGCGAAGCGTTGAAATTCCCGTTCGCTCGCGCTCACGTATTTCCAGTTTTGTGAGAAAGTCACCGGCGTTGTCTCTCATCGCACGCAGTGAAGCAAGCTCTGCGTCGGCTTCGCTTCGAATGACGTCTCCGTCGCGAAGAAGCGAGGCCGGTTCATCCAGCAACGTCGAAGAAAGCAGTTTGCCAAGCGACGGATTGAGTCGAAGTGCGGGAGCGGATTGAGAAAGAAACGTAGCCTCCGGAAATTTCTCAAGCAATGTTTCAATGAGAAGAATCTTCGGAATGGCATCACGAAGGGCGGCAGCCTCCTTGGGCCGAATGCTTTTTAAAGCGATGCGGCCGGCAATTCGTTCAACGTCCGGAAGCACTTTCAATGTGTCTTCAATGGCGTGCATTTCGGCTTCGTTTTTTAAAAGAGCCTCCACAGCGTCATGCCGGGATCGAGCCGCAGACGGATCTCTTAGGGGATGCGTCAGCCAATGACGCAATCGGCGGCTTCCCATTCCCGTTTTACAGGTATCAAGCGTTCGAAAAAGCGTCGGACCGTTGTCGTCATGCAAGGATTCGTCAATTTCCAGATTGCGCCTTGCGGCGGCGTCGATGCCGATAAACTCGCTTTCGGTCTCAAGCGACAGCGGTTCAATAAAAGGCATTGCCTCGCACTGGGTCTGCTCGACATAATCCAAAAGGGCATTAGCGGCTTTTAGCAGATCCGTTTCTTTTTCAATTCCCCATGCATCGAGTGTGGCAAGACCGAAGTGATTCTTGAGGCGACTCTCTCCTCGTTCCGCATCGAAGTTCCAATCAGGAAGTTCCGTGATCTTAAAGGGAGCTCCCAACGATTCGAGGAAATGTCGTCCTTCGGAATTCACGAGAACCTCAGAAGGAGCGATGCGGGAGAGAATGTTTTCGATGTCTCTCGTTTGGGTTTTTGTCCCTCTGAATCGTCCGTTTGTCAGAGTGATCCAAACAAGTCCAGCCGGTGCAGTTTTAAGTCGCGGCATACTGAGCGCAAGCAACACGGAATCCGATTTTTCGCTCAGGAGAGCATTGTCCGTTAAGGTTCCGGGCGTGACGATGCGAACAATCCGGCGTTCCATCATCGTCGTTTTATCGGTACCGGTACTTTGGGTCTGTTCGGAAACGGCAACGGACTCTCCGCACCGCACAAGACGACCGAGATACTGTTCAAGGGTAGAGGCCGGAATGCCGGCCATCGGGATCGGTTCTCCCTTGTGTTTTCCGCGTCGCGTCAGCGTCAGACCAAGCAGTCGTGAGATTCGTAAGGCATCATCAAAGAATGTCTCATAGAAATCCCCGAGTCGAAACAAGAGCAAAACGCCCGGATGTTTATTCCGAAGCGAGAAATACTGCCGCATTAGAGGCGTGTGACCGGAATACGGATCATCCGCCTCTTCTTTCGGGGGCATAAGCTCTTTTTCAGTCATTCTTATTTCTTAGCCGCAATTGTCTGCGGTTCTGTCTCAATCACTTTCAAGAGCAGTGTTGAGAAAATTCTCGGTGTTCCCGAGCAAACGCTTCGTCTTTCCAAGTAATTTTCTTTTCCGTAAAGATCCGTCACCAATCCTCCGGCTTCGAGAACGAGAAGAGTACCGGCAGCCATGTCCCAGCTGTTGACGTTCGCTTCCCAGTAGCCGTCCAGGCGTCCGCAGGCCACATAGGCAAGATCGAGAGCTGCCGAACCGGCACGGCGCAGGCCGGCTGCGGCTCGGGCGACGCGTTCAAATTTCGGGAGAAAATCTGTGTAGTTGTCGTTTCTGCGGAAAGGAAAACCCGTTCCGATCAAGGCCTTTTCCATGTCTTTGCAGCCGGAAACACGAATGCGTTTGTTGTTTAGGAAAGCGCCTTTGCCGCGTTCGGCTGTAAAGAGTTCGTTTCGAACAGGATCGTAGACAACGCCGACAACGATGCGTCCTTTTTGAGAGAGTGCAATGGAAACGGCATACTGCGGAAAGCCATGCAAAAAGTTGGTCGTCCCGTCCAAAGGATCGACAATCCAGACATTGTCTTGCGAGCCGACAAACTTTTCTCCGCTTTCTTCGGTGACGATTGTGTCTTTCGGGAAATATTGATGGAGCGTCTCGCAAATGGAATTTTCACAGTCGATGTCAGCCTGACTCACATAGTCGAACTGAGCTTTTTCCCGCACTTCGATTTGGTCCAGTCTTAAGGATTCGCGGTTGATGATTTTTCCTGCATTGATCGCGGCTCGCGTCGCGATTTCAAGTTGAGCCGAAGCCATAGTAAAAATTCCGATATCAGTTTTCAGTAGAACGGGCCGGAACAAAGGGTGCCGGTGCAATTAAAATACGAGTCGCATCATTTTAGAGGAATTTCCCATTGAAGGACGAAGTACCGCAATCTGCTTGCCGCGTCTGTTTTGTGTTGGCAGAGCCGAGCCATCCCGGAAATATCGGATCAGCGGCGAGAGCGATCAAGACGATGGGGTTTACGGATCTGAGGGTCGTAAATCCTAAGATTTTGAATTACAGAACGGATCCGCAAGCGGTTGCCCTTGCAACGAGTTCTGTGGATGTTTTATCGGCATCGCGCTCGTACGCAACTCTTGCTGAGGCACTGGATGATGTGTTTTATGCTTTTGCGCTTTCGGGATACAACCGAGAATTCGGCCCTCCTTTAGAGGATCTTCGCACCAGCGTCAGGCGCGCAGAAGTGTTGCTTTCAAGATCTGAAAATAAAAATGGCCGCATTGCTTTTGTTTTCGGATGCGAACGTTCGGGACTGACAAACGAGGAGATTGCGCTTTGTCAGGCATGTTCTGCCATTGCGGCCAATCCGGAGAGCCCGAGTTTGAATCTGTCCCAAGCCGTTCAAGTCGTCGCTTACGAAATGCAACTTTCATTGCTTGCAGCGGACTCTCATGCCGGAGAACTCTATGCTTGGCAAGATCGGTTCGGACATGAACCTCTGGCCGGAATTTCGGCGATGGAAGGATTTTTTGCACACTGGGAAAAGGCCATGATTTCATGCGGTGCGCTTGATCCTGCTGAACCCAAAAATTTAATGGAAATCAGCCGAAGACTTTTCTGCCGTGCAGGGCTTACGCAAAATGACGTGGATCTGTTGCGCGGCATCTGTGCGGCAATTATTCAGCCGAAAAGCGAGCGTAAGGGCAGAAAAAAGGGCGTGATAAACGACAAGAACCTGACTCATGCCTAACCGGATTGAATAAAACGGCAATTTCTTTGTATATCAGACGGTTACACTCGTTTTGTTAGAATTTGTCCGTAATCTATTTATCAATTTGTCCGACTTTTATTTTGAAATTTGTCCAATTTTGACAAAAAAGATAAGACTTCCCCATTGGGATCACTTGCTTGAGTCCTGTTTAAATGTCTCCGTATTGCCGATTGCGACAATGGCGTGCCGACTTGATTCTCAACTCTGTTAAGTTCCGTTAAAGAAGGGATGACGTTCTTTGTTCACCCTTGCTCCGGACATTTTCCGATTATGGGTGAAGGACAGAGAACGCCTGAATGAATCGGAGAAAGCAAAATGGCTGTCGACAAGAATTCAGGAAAAGGGCAGTACAATCGGTTCAAGCCGTATGAGAATGCGTTATCCCTTGCGCAAGAAGGAACAGACGGCCTTCTTGCACAGGGTTTGTTTACAATTCAGACGTGTGTATCGAAAAAAAGAGAGGCTCGTAGCCATGTTCGATCTGATTAAAGAAGATTTGCAGACGATTTATGAAAAAGATTCTTCTGCGGAGAGCCGGCTTGAGGTCGCTCTTTGCTATCCGGGTTTCCATGCGCTTCAGTTTCATCGAGCTGCGCACTGGTGTCATATCCAGGGGTGGACGACTGTTGCGCGCGTCGTGAGTTCCCTTGGTCGATTTTTTACCGGAGTTGAAATTCATCCGGCTGCAAAGATCGGACGCCGTGTGTTCATTGATCATGGCATGGGGGTCGTCATTGGAAATACAGTCGAAATTGGAGACGACTGCACGATTTATCAGGGAGCGACAATCGGCGGAACCGATATCGGCAAAGAAAATGCAAAACTGACGATCAAAAACAATGTCGTGGTGGGAGCCGGTGCGCAGATCCTCGGCGGTGTGACGGTGGGTGAAAATGCACAAATCGGACCGAGTGCCGTTGTTCTAAAGTCTGTCGGTGCGCATGTGGCGGTCGGATTGCCTCAGCATATTGCCAAAAATGTCAAAGGGCTTTCATTCAGTGCTGAAGAAGCTCGAAAACTGGAGGCACTTGTTGAGACGCAAGCGGAGGAAATTCGTCAATTGCGTGCAGAACTTGGCTCGAGTAAGAAAGCGGATGAAGTTGAGAAAAAGCCGACGGTGAAAAAAGCCAAACAGACGACGAAAACGAAAAATGCCGTCCAATCGAAATCGGACTCGGTTGTCAAAAATAAGAAAACGACGTCTTCGAAGAAGACCGCAGCCTCTTCTGCAAAGAGAGCGGTTTCTGCTCGAAAGGCGGCGGCAGGAAAGAAGACTCCGTCTGACGCGGCAGTGAAAAAAACACCCATCCGAAAAATAGCTTCGAAGGCGAAAGCCTCAGAGGCAGCGACTTCGTCGAAAAAGACCAAAACCGCTAAGAAGTCGGCTCGTTCAGATTCTCTCGTTCGGCGCAAAACGGCAAAGAAGGCAGATGGCGGACAGAAGAAAGCTCAATGATTTTTTTGAGGTAATAAAAACGGCAGCGAGGGAGACCGCGCTGCCGTTTGTTTTATGGGCCTCTGTCAGCGGTTTTAGATGTCATTGACGGCAGAAGCCACTGTATCGAAGTTCTTCTTCATTTCTTCACTGGGTTCTTCCGTCATCAAACTGACGCAGAAGATGGCGATGCTTGCAAAGACAAAGCCGGGAAGAATTTCATAAAGTCCGAACCAGGCGAAGTGGTGCCAGATAAGAACGGTGCCGGCACCGGTAATCATGCCGGCAAGAGCCCCGCTTTTGTTCATCCGCTTCCACCAAAGACCGATCAGGATCACGGGACCGAAGGCGGCACCAAAACCAGCCCAAGCGTAGCTCACAAGGCCGAATACGAGACTGTTCGGATCCAGTGCAATCACAATGGCAATCATTGCGATGAGAAGCACCATGCCGCGGCCAAAACACATGAGTTCAAATTCCGAGGCTTTCGGACGAATGAAAACGCGGTAAAAATCTTCCGTTAATGTTGAGGAACAGACCAAGAGTTGGCAGGAAAGGGTTGACATAACGGCCGCAAGAATTGCCGACATCAAAATACCGGCAATCCAGGGGTTGAAAAGCTGTTGGGCAAGAACCATGAAAATTCTCTCGTTGTTCTCGGCAACGAGAGAAACTTGACTGGAATGTTCTGCAAAATAGGCAGCACCGAAGAAACCGACGGAAACGGCGCCCGAAAGGCAAAAGATCATCCACATAATGGAAATTCTTCGCGCATTCGGCATGACGCGAATCGATTCGGCCGCCATAAAACGGACCAGAATGTGCGGCTGCCCGAAGTAACCGAGTCCCCAGACAAGAAGGCTTACCACACCAATCACTGTTTGACCCTGCATAAGATTAATCATGTTAGGGTCAATTTCAATGACGCGTTCCACGGTGGCAGAAAATCCGCCCAAGTCTGACATGACGACAATCGGAGTGACGACCAAAGCAATGCACATGAGCGAAGCCTGAATGGCATCTGTCCAACTGACGGCTAGAAAACCTCCGATAAAAACGTAGGCAATTGTGGCCGCGGCTCCCAACCAAATGGCTGTTGAGTAGGGCATATCGAAGGTGCTCTCAAACAGTCTGGCACCGGCAACCATACCGCTTGAGCAGTAAATTGTGAAGAAAATCAGAATCACGAAAGCCGAAATAATTCGAAGAGAGCGGCTCTTATCGTTGAAGCGGTGCGTGAAAAAGTCAGGCAACGTCAAGGAATTGTGTTCAAGTTCTGTGTAGAGTCGAAGTCTGGCTGAAACAAGTCGCCAATTAAAATAGGTTCCGAGCGTCAGTCCGATGGCAATCCAGCTTTCGCATAGCCCCGATGCATAGGCGGCTCCGGGCACGCCCATCAGAAGCCAGCCGCTCATGTCGCTGGCACCGACGGAAAGAGCTGTAACAATGCCGCCGACGCGTCGCCCTCCGAGAATGTAATCATTGAAATTGCGCGTATAAAAATAAGCACAAAATCCGAGGGTAATCATCAGAAACAAATAACTGCAAAATGTCACAGCAATCGGATTGTCAAACATGGCGTATGCTCTAAACTTATCGTGGTGATTCGGTGCAGGTTACACCTTGAAAAAACGCCCATTCTACTCTTAGGGAGGATCAGACCGTGTCGGGAATCGGCAATAGTTTGAGTGAAAATCTTCAAACGTTGTTTGAACGCCAAAAGCAAGATTTTGACGCTTCCGATTTGTCATGGGAAAAGGAATGGAATTTGCGAAAGAAGCGTCTGACTGTTTTAAGACGTGTAGTTTGCGACAATGCCCGTGACATCGCCCAAGTAATTTCCTCGGATTTCCACGGGAGACGCTTTGAGGAAACAGCACTTTCGGAGCTGATGCAAGTTACGGCGGAGATTGATCTCATGCTGGGCAAAGCAAAACGGTGGGCTGAAACGGAAAGTTGTCCCACGCCGTGGAAATTTTTCCCGGCATCGAGTCGGACGGTTTGCCAGCCGCGAGGAGTTGTCGGTGTCATCGGGGCATGGAACTACCCGCTTGCTTTGAGTTTAATGCCCGTTGCAGACGCACTGGCCGCCGGCAACCGCGTCATGATCAAACTGCCGGAGCGAAGTCGGGCAAGTTCTGTATTTCTGGAGTCCCTTTTAAACAAGGCCTTTGATCCGACGGTGCTTGTGGCTTTCGTCGGAGATAGAGAGTTTGCCAAAGCATTTTCGAACCTTCCTTTTGATCTTTTGTTCTATACAGGCGGGGCAGCGGTCGGACGGGAGGTGATGCGGGTAGCGGCGAGCAACTTGACCCCCGTCGTTTTGGAATTGGGTGGAAAAAGTGAAGCTCTGATTGCTCCTGAAGCGGATATGAAACAGGCGGTGAGACGCCTTCTTGTCGGGAAGATCCTCAATGCCGGACAAACGTGCATTGCTCCCGATGTTGTTCGCGTTCCTGCGTCGCAACTCGGAGTGTTTATGGAAACCGTGCGTTTTTTCATCAAGCGTCTGTGTCCGAATCCGCAGAAGGTCACGGCGCTCATCGATGAAGTACAGGCGCAAAGGATTCAGGGACTTCTTGAAGATGCAAGATTGCACGGAACGCGTATTGAAAAAATAATGGATCCTGTTGCAGGCGATGTGTTTCGCCCCGGTTTCTTTCTTATGATCGATCCGCCCGAAGAGGCGGCTGTTTCGAAGGAAGAAATTTTTGGTCCGCTTTTCCTTGTCAGGACATATGACGATATTGAGCAAGAGATAAAAAAGTTACGGGCACGGACGGAAAAGCCGCTTGCTCTATATTGGTTTGATAGGAATAAAAAGCGCATTGCACGTATAGAACGAATGATTCCTTGCGGCGGCGTGACGGTAAATGACACACTGCTGCACTTTGCCCAGAACCGGCTTCCGTTCGGAGGAATTCGAACAAGCGGCATCGGTCAGTATCACGGGCGTGCCGGTTTCGATGCGATGAGCCATCGCGTCCCTGTTTTTGAACAATCACGTTTTTCATGTTTCGGTTGGCTTGATCCGCCGTATTCCTTGGCGGCAAAAGCTCTTATTCGATTTTTTATGAGGTGAGCGTATGAACAATGAGTATGTTCTCTCTGTTGAGAGGGAAAAAATTTATCGTTTGTTAAATATCGGTGCGACGACGGTCGTTTCCGCAAAGTTTGAAAATGAAACCGATGCAATGGCCGCAGCGTGGGCTTGTGCATTGGATCTGAGCCCTTGCAAGGCGACGGTCGTGATTGATCGATCTCACTTTACGCGTCGTTTGATCGAGAAAAGCGGTATGTTTGTACTTCAACTTCCGACGGTTTCGATTGCCAAGACGGTGATTGATCTCGGAAGCGTCAGCAAAAATGACGACCCGGAAAAATTAGAAAAGAGTGGGGCGGAGTTTTTTTACGAAAAGGGCTGTGATATTCCGCTTCTCAAAGGCTGTGCGGCATGGATGGCTTTTAAAGTTATTTCAGAGCCGCATAATGAAAAGACGTATGATCTTCTGATCGGGGAATGCGTTTCAGCTTGGGCCGACAGTCGAGTCTTTCGTCAAGGTCACTTCCATTTTGAGACAGCTCCGGATTCCTTACGGACGCTTCACTATGTTGCCGGCGGGCACTTTTACGCGATTGGGGAACCGATTCACGTCGCCTAAAAAAACAGCGCGAGATATTTCTCGCGCTGTTTAGATGAAACGACAAGAGTTGTCTTAGTTCTCTTGGCGATAGTTTGGCGCTTCCTTCGTGATTTTGACGTCGTGAACGTGACTTTCGCGCCATCCTGCAGCCGTAATTTCAACGAATTCTGCCTTCTCGCGCATTTCATCAATTGTCCGACAACCGCAGTAGCCCATTGCACTTCTCAGACCGCCGGCCATTTGATAAAGGATTGTGAGGACGGAGCCTTTATAGGCAACCATGCCTTCAATCCCTTCAGGAACGAGCTTGTTGATGTTTCCGGAGTTGTTATCCTGGAAGTAACGGTCTGCCGATCCCTTGAACATGGCACCGAGTGATCCCATACCGCGGTAAGACTTATAAGACCGCCCCTGATAAAGGATAATCTCTCCGGGAGCTTCTTCTGTACCGGCAAGCATTCCGCCCATCATGACGGTGTTGGCGCCGGCTGCTATGGCTTTGGCAATGTCGCCGGAGAAACGAATTCCGCCGTCGGCGATCAGGGGAATTCCGGTTCCCTTCAGCGCTTCAGCGACATTGCTGATGGCTGTGATTTGCGGAACTCCGACACCGGCAACGATACGGGTTGTGCAAATTGACCCCGGTCCGATGCCGACCTTAACAGCGTCAACGCCACACTCGGCTAAGGCACGCGCTGCGGCAGCTGTTGCAATGTTTCCGCCGATGACTTGAAGGTTAGGATAGTGTTCCTTGACCCAGCGAACGCGTTGCAAAACGCCTTCGGAGTGTCCATGTGCCGTGTCAACGACGATGACGTCCACACCTGCATCCACAAGTCTTTCTAGACGTTCTTCTGTGCCGGCGCCGACGCCGATTGAGGCTCCGGCAAGAAGTTTTCCTTCTTTATCCTTTGCGGCATTCGGGTGTTCTGTCGCCTTAACGATGTCTTTGACGGTAATCAGTCCTTTCAGATTGAAGTTTTTGTCGACAACAAGAACGCGCTCAAGCCGATTTTCGTGCATCAAACGCTTGGCTTCATCCAGACTGCTCCCTTCCTCCACTGTGATGAGACGTTCTTTCGGCGTCATGACATCCTGAACTTTGGCCTGCATGCGTGTTTCAAAGCGCAGATCGCGATTTGTGACGATGCCGAGAACTTTTTGATCTCTGACGACGGGAACGCCGCTGATCTTGTGCTCTGCACACATGGCAATCACATCGCCAATCAACATGTCAGGAGAGACCGTGATGGGATCTCCGACGATGCCGGCTTCATGGCGCTTTACGCGTGAAACCTCAATGGCTTGAGCTTCAGCGGTCATGTTTTTATGGATGATGCCGATACCTCCTTCCTGAGCCATTGCAATGGCAAGGTTCGCTTCGGTTACCGTGTCCATAGCGGCAGAGAGCATCGGAAGATTCAAACTGATTTCGCGTGTGAGGCGGGATTTCAGTTGAACGTCACGGGGAAGAACAGAGGAGTGGGCGGGGACGAGCAGAACGTCGTCAAAGGTAAGAGCTTTCTGAAGAAGACGCATATATAACCCCAAGGCTGAAATAAAATCGTTCAAATTCAATGCCTACAAAGGGGGCGTGCTAACCCCCTTCGGCGGTTAGCGCCGCATTATACCTTGGATCAATTTCTCGGTGTCTAACATCGTCAGAAAAAGTTTTTCACAATTTCTGTGGAGAGAAAACTAGTTTCTCAATGCAGGAGGGGACAAGTCCTTGATTCTATTAGGATGCTTAATTTTTAGGCACTAAAAAGACTTGACAAGTTGCATTTTTCCGCCGTGCCTTGCCATCGGAGCGTTTCGGCGTGATCGAGTATTTTGAGCGCGAATCCGACGAGCTTCGATTCGATCGATGATCAGTTCTTGTCCGATATCAATCCGATCGCCTTCGTGCAAAATGGTTTGCGGAGAAATCAATTGACACCAAAGCCCGAGGCTTGCGGATTGGAAGGGAATGTTTGCCTCTTTCAGAACTTGCTCTGCCGTTGCCCCCTCGGGAACCTCTCGTTCCTGAAGTTCAGCCTGTCCCGACAGCCTATTGATTTGAGCAATAAAAACGCGCATTCGGAGTGTTCGCTTGTTAAAATTCCAAGACAAGCATTATAAAAATACTAAGAACAATGGTAGGACCGATAAAAAACAGACGAGCTTCGTTTGACTATTTCATCGAAGAGCGCTTCGAGGCCGGGCTCGTTCTTCGCGGTTGGGAAGTCAAAAGCGTTCGCGCCGGCCGTGCGACGATTAATTTGGCGCATGTCTACGTGCGAGACGGCGAACTTTTTTTGTGCAATGCACACATGACGCCCGCAGATCAGATCAGCACGCATGAAAAACCCGAAATGTCGCGGACGCGTAAGTTGTTGATGCACAAACGAGAAATCGCGCGGTTAATTGGCAAAGTCGAGCGATCCGGGTATGCGTTGGTTCCGTTGGATATCCACTTTAAAAACAATCGCGTGAAACTGTCTCTTGCTTTAGCTCGAGGAAAGAAAGCATTCGAGAAGCGCGATGACAAGAGTAAAAAAGAGTGGAAGCGCACGCAGGAACGGCTGATGAAAAATGACATGACCCGCGGCAAACCGCGACAGAACTACAAAGATGTCTGAAAAATCTACTTTTTTTCCTGGGGATGAGACGCTTGCTGAATCGGTTCTCGATGATCAGCTTCTTACCGGTCAGGACTCCTTTATTAAAATGCACCGTCTGACGGTGAGGCTTCCGAATGGGAAAAGTTCGATTCGGGATGTCATCAGACATCCGGGAGCCTGTGCCATCGTTGCATTGGACAGTGATGGGAAGATTGTTCTGGAACGTCAGTGGAGGGCTCCCCTTAACTGCGCTTTTTGGGAAATCCCGGCTGGGAAAATTGATCCCAATGAACCCTCTTTGGTGTGCGCCAAGCGAGAACTGTCAGAAGAGACCGGTCTTATCGCTTCTCGCTGGACATTCCTCGGAACAATGCACAACGCAATCGGTTACAGCGATGAGCACATTGACGTGTATCTGGCCGAAGAATTGTCGTCTGTTCAGGCTCATTTGGACGAGAATGAATTTCTCCGCCTAGAACGGCGTCATTGGAAGGATGTTCTTGAGATGGCGCTCAGCGGAGAGATTTCAGACGCAAAAACGATTTGCGCAATGCTGTGGCTGGAGCACCATCTCCGTGTTCGAAACTCAGATGGCGATATCGAAGATTGATTTTGGCTTGTAACCGATTGTCTGTGCGCACAGCGGTCTTTGACCGGCAGACAGTTTCAGAGCTTTACGAACAATCTTTGGGTCAAAACTCATTCTTGCAAGGCAGTTGATCCTCAAGTTGGCGCAGGCAAGATAAACGGCTTCAACTTTGGCTCCTGCTTCGACAGCCGGCCCCTGGTTTTTAAAAAATTCCTTCAAAGCGGCATCGTTCTCTTTGGATTCGACGCGAAAGAAACTCTTTAAATAGTCAACGGCAGATCGATGTGTTTCAATCGGGTTTGCAACGTAGACGAAGTGAACGGGAGCATTGGCGATCAGGGGTTGTGAAAGACAAATGTTTTCGCGGCAATCGCGATCAATCAGAAAAATCAGAGCCCGCCTTGTATTGTCCCAAAGCCAGACGCCGTTTGATTTGACAACGTAGATGCTGACGCAGTGTTTCCTTAATACGGAGGGCGTTGTCCGTAAACCTTCCTTTTTTGTTGTTAAGCCGTCCGCTGCCCAAAGAATTGTGGAAAGGTCTTTGTCATTGATTGGGTCATCGGAAAATTCGTAAGCCGAACGTCTTGCGCGAAACGATTCAGAAAGAGTTTTTTCAAGCTTAAGCGGGCTGGGCAACGTTCTTAAGGTTTCTTCTTGTTCTTTACGCCGGAAAACACGCATTTGATCAGTCTCCTAAGGTTTCACAACGTGCCGGATATCCGATTGTCAGCGCCACGGCAGGAATGTAGCGATTGTCCGGACTCAAGATCGCGCTGACGAGGATCTCATCAAAACTGGCCCGGGCGACGCTGGCAAGTCCCAAAGCTGTAGCAGCCAGCTGACCGGCCAGAACCATGCAACCGACATCAATGTACCAGCATTTTTCAGCGGCGGTTCCCAGATACTTTTGACAGCGTGTTTTATCCAAAGCGAAGAGAAGTGTTACGGGTGCCGTTTTCACAAAATCTTGCCCGAGCGTTGTATCGGCACGTCTGTCGCCTTCCTGAACGGGAAGGAGCCTTGCTGTGGTTTCATCGTAACGGTGAACGCCGCTTTTATCAAAAACAAATACAGAGACCTCTCTGCAGTCCATGGCTGAGGGAACGGTTCGCAAGCCGGATTCAGACGTCATGCCTGAACAGGACCAAAGCAACGTGGAAAGCAATGCTGGATCAAGAGGTTTTTTAGAAAACTCTCTTTGACTTCTCCTTTTTCCCAGTGCTTGTGTCAAAGGACAGACCATGGGAACAGGGTTTGGAAGTTGAAGGGGTTTTGTCGTCATGCAACGCCTTCGTTGTGAGTGTCTTTGTCAGACTGCGCATCGCCGAAGAGAGCTTCGTACATTGGCCAGTACGTCGAATAAACAACGGTAAAGACAAAGCAACTCAGGGGGAAATAAATGAACATGTTAATCGAGTGAAGCCCGAGCATGTCAACCAATTGGCTGGCAATGACAAAACTGATTGCAATGCCTGCGACCAGCACAATGCCGAGTACGAGAATCGGTAAGATGTTTCGCAGACATCCGAAAAAGGAATAAAAGAGAGCTTTTCCCCAGGACATGCGTTTGCTTGCACACAGGAGCGGCGAAAACCAGGTTGACATGAGTCCCGGAATGTACAGCAACGAGGCGATGCACAAGGGCCACCACGGAAAATGAGTGAAGACGCTCTCCCAAACGAGTCGGTCGTCTGAATTGACCTGCCACTGAGCGGCGTAGGGCTCGGCAAGATAACCGTACAGAGCCTGAGCGCTGATCAGAACAAGTCCGTAAAAAAGACCAGTTGTGATGAGATTGGTGCGCACGTAGGGATCCGACCATACCTTGAGAATAGGCGAGAGACCGGGACGCTTTTTTTGCAGTGCATCGCGTGTGGCGTATCCGATAAGCACTGTTCCGAAGGGCATGAAAATAGCGGCAAGAACCGAGCCTGCAACAGGAATGATCATGAAAAGCCCCATCAGCGTCGTGTAAAAGAAAACGACTAGAAAAAGACGCGATGCATCAAAGCGGACGGCTTGAAGTGCTGTCATAAACCAGCGCCAGCCGGCTGTTGCCCCTAAGTGTTTTGAGTGATTTGTTTCTGTCATAAATGGTGTTGTTAGTTGCGCGGCCAAGGAAGTTCGCACGTTTGTCTGTCTTCAAGAATGCGCTCAAAATGAGTCGGATCATGCGGTTTTAAAAGAGAGGCTTTTCGGGGAAGGTAAAAATCGAAAAGCCGGCTCATCCAAAAGCGCAGTGCTGCGGCTCTGAGCATATCTCGCCAAAAAAGTTTTTCATTGTCTCCAAGGGGATTGACCTTGTTGTACGCCTCGATGAAGACTTGGGCAATTTCTTTGTTAAAGCAACCGGTTTCAGGATCAATGCACCAGTCGTTCATTGTGACGGCAAGATCAAAAAGCACGGGGGAACAGCCGGCAAAATAGAAGTCAAAAACACCGGCAATGCTGGCATCGTGCTTTCCCGGATTCGTGACGAGTGCATTGTTTTTAAAAAGGTCACAGTGACAGGCGGCAACAGTGAGTTGCTTGAAGGCTTCTGTTTGGGACAGCGCTTTTTGATGTGCGATCTCTTCAGAAAGCAGTTTGACTTGACGGTCGTTGAGGAAGGGGGTCACCTTCGGTGCCGTATCAATCCACCAATCAAGACCGCGAAGATTTTTCTGAAAAAAAGGGAAATCGATTGCTGCCTGATGCATTTTTCCCAAAAGTTGTCCCATGGACCGAGCTTCGGCGATGCCGACGGTTTTAACGTCTTCCCCGTCAATTCGGTTAGCGATTGAAACGGGTTTGTTTTTCACGTAAGTAAAAAGCTTGCCGTCAATGCTTTTCTGAGGACGGGCTACTCTGCAGCCTTTTTTTGCAAGGTGTTCGCAAAGATTTAAATAAAACGGAAGCTCTTCATCTTTTAAGCGCTCAAAAACGGTCAGTACCCAGTGTCCCTTTGTCGTTTCAAGAAAATAGTTTGTGTTTTCAATGCCGGCCGTAATGGGTTGCGATGAGAGAAATTCACCGAGATAAAACTCTTTGAGAAGCGTTTTAATGTCGTTATCGCTAAGTTGCGTGAAAACAGCCATTCTTCTACCACGTGAATTCAATAAATTTCGGGGTGCCCAGGGTGGAATGCGTATCGGATCCAGGGCCGTTTGGAACAGGGTTCTGAGCCTGATTTTTCATTGTGTAGGGAACACCTGTTTCCGTTGGGGTCACTGTGATACTTTTCATCCGATTGTTTTGATCCACATTTTTTCGGATAACCGTCCCACGCGTCGAAACAAAAACATCCGAAGCGTTTGCAGCGCGTTTTTCTCGATCCGCTCTTGC
The DNA here is from genome assembly GCA_964509205.1 of uncultured Sutterella sp. Lineage (GTDB taxonomy): Bacteria > Pseudomonadota > Gammaproteobacteria > Burkholderiales > Burkholderiaceae_F > Duodenibacillus. The sequence goes on from CAZDVW010000004.1 coordinate 70,833, forward strand.
TTTGGAGATATCGGCTTCTGTTGGCTCAAGACGCATTGAATCATCAACACTTTCATTCGTAACGGCGCCGGTTTGTGCGCAGGCAGATCCCAAGCTGAGAGGAATAACCAAAGCAAGAAATAAAATCGTCTGATTTGTTTTCATAAAAATTGCATAAAGAAAATAGGCAGTTTTTAATCACAAGAGAACTGGAGTTCCCCTTTTTGGTTTTCGTTTCTTTCTTCGTAAGGTGCCGAATTTTCCAAGCCCCCTTGTATTTTACGACGTAGAAGGCGACGAAAGGCGTTTGCAGGCACCAATGTTTGTTCTGTCGCGTGTGAGTCGTCGGTAAAAATCTGAGCGGTGGCCTGAGTGTTTGCCGGAGTCAATGATGAAGTCTGCTTTACCAAGAATTTCAATCGTTGCGGTGAATTCAGTACGAGAAAAAACACAACGAGATTTAAGATTGTCAGCACATTTTTTCGACGAAAAAATGTAGGTTCTCAATGGGAATCAATTTTTTATGGGTTGGGTCAGGGCAGAAACGCTACTTGATGGTAAAGTACCAAGACCTATTCACAGTGGTTCGATTTCATGGCAAAACTTCTTCTTATTGATGGATCCAATTATCTTTTCCGTGCCTTTCATGCACTGCCTCCTCTAACGACAAGTCGCGGAGAGCCGACCGGAGCTTTGAAGGGGTTCCGGTCGATGATACAAAGCGTTTTTCAAAGCATCAATCCGGATTATGCGGCTTGTGTTTTTGACGCCCATGCGAAGAATTTTCGTCATGCGATTTATCCGCAATACAAAGCAAACCGCCCTCCGATGCCCGACGAGTTGCGCGTACAACTTGAACCGATTCACGAGATGGTGAAGCTTTTGGGGTGGCCTCTTTTGCAGATTGAAGGGGTTGAAGCGGATGATGTTTTAGCCACGCTTGCAAAACAAGCGGCTAGCGAAGGTACGGATGTTTTTGTAGCCACCGGGGATAAGGATTTGGCTCAAATTGTCGAGCCCAGAGTGAGTCTCGTCAATACGATGACGCATGAAATTCTCAATCGAGAAGAAGTTCACGAGAAATATGGTGTTTACCCGGAAAAGATCGTCGATTATCTCTCTTTGATGGGAGATAAAGTCGACAACATTCCAGGGATTAATAAATGCGGTCCGAAAACGGCGGCTAAATGGATTGATCAGTATGGTGATCTGCAAGGTGTTATCGAGGCATCAGGAACGATTTCTGGAAAAATCGGCGAATATTTGCGTGCAGGAATTCCGTTTTTAGAGATTGCCAAGCAACTTGTCACGATTAACTGCCATGTTGACTTGGGGGTGACGTTTCGAGATCTTTCCGTCGTTCCCGCTTCAAGCGAAGAGCAGGCGAAGTTCTTTCTGCGTTGGGAAATGAAATCGGCATTGAAACCGAACGGCAGAAACGGACGAGTTCCCGTTTCTGATCAGGCAGGGAATGCATCGGATCAAGGGAATCTTTTTCCTTTTCAAAATGTTCCGGCACAGCCCGTTTCAGAAATGTTGATGGCAAACGGCTCCTTTCAGTTAGTGGATGATGAAACGAAGTTGGCGCATTTGGTTTCTCGCCTCAATGCCGTTTCCGACGATGTCGTTGGCGTGTCATTTTTGGCGGAAAACTCAGCCCCGATGTTTGACAAGGCGCTTGCCGTTGGATTTTGCGTCACGCCACTTGAGGTTTACATTGTTCCGATCGGACTTCGCACGTCTCCCGTTTTTTCCTCGGAGGTCTTAAAACAAGCACTCGGTTCTTGGTTTTCATCGGATGCCCCTAAGGTATTTCACGATTCAAAATACGCAAAACATATTCTCAAAAACATGGGAATAACTTTGGGAGGCCGTGCAGATGACTCAATGCTGATGAGTTATGTGTTGGAATCTCATCTCAAGCACGATTTGACGAGTGTTGCCCTGCGTCATCTTTCCGTGGAAGTCCCGAACGAGGAAACGCTCTTAGGCAAAGGTGTCGGGAAGATGAGTGCTGACAGCGTGCCTCTTTCAGAGGCTTCGGTTTGGCTTGCAAAACGCGTTGTCGCTCTTAAAACATTGAGAACGGTTTTAACCGAAAAACTCACACGAGACGAGAAATTGGCGCGCATTTATAAAGAACTTGAGCTTCCGATTCGCGACATCCTTTGGAAAATGGAGCGGTTTGGTGTCTCGATTGATTCCGTCTTTCTTTCGGAACAGAGTTCTGAAATTGCTTGCAAGATAGAAGAAATCAAAAAACAGATTACTGACTTGGCCGGAGAGACCTTTAATCCGTCAAGTCCCAAGCAGTTATCGCAGATTCTTTTTGAGAAGTTGCAACTTCCGGTACTGAAAAAAACGGGCAGCGGAACGCCGTCAACCGATGAAGAAGTCCTCGCCGATCTTGCTTTGGATTATCCGCTTCCCAAACGCATTCTTGAGTACAGAAAATTCATGAAACTCAAGGGAACGTACACGGATAAACTTCCTCTGATGGTGGATCTTCGCGACAACAGGGTGCACACGACGTTTGGACAGGCTACGGCTGTGACGGGGCGTTTGGCAAGTTCGGATCCGAATTTGCAGAATATTCCGGTTCGCACTCCTGAAGGAAGACGCGTTCGTGCGGCTTTTGTTTCTCGACCCGGGTCGAAAATCATCTCGGCAGACTACTCACAAATTGAGCTGCGCATCATGGCGCATCTTTCTGAGGACAAAGGTTTAATTGAGTCGTTTGCATCGGGAAAAGATGTACACAGGGCAACAGCCGCTGAGGTATTCGGAGTCCGATCGGATCTTGTCACGGCGGATCAGCGGCGGATGGCTAAGGTGATTAATTTCGGGCTCATTTACGGCATGAGTTCGTTCGGATTGGCGAAAAATCTCGGCATAGAACGCACGGCAGCTAAGCGGTACATGGATGAGTATTTTGCACGTTATCCGGGTGTTTTCGAGTACATGAACAGAGTTCGCGAAGAGGCGAAAAGAAACGGTTTTGTTTGTACGGCATTCGGCCGCCGTTTATGGCTGCCGGATCTTGCCAGTCCGAGGGCACAGGTTCGAGCGGCAGCGGAACGGGCGGCGATCAATGCACCGGTTCAGGGAACGGCGGCGGATGTGATAAAGCTGGCCATGATTGCTGTCGACAAATGGCTTTCTGAAGAACAACTGGAGAGCCGAATGATTCTTCAGGTGCATGATGAGCTCGTGCTCGAGGTGCCGGTTCCGGAAGTTGAAATCGTCAGTCAAAAATTGCCTGATTTAATGGCTCAGGTTGCGGCTTTCAGAGTGCCGCTTGTAGCCGAGGTCGGAATTGCAGACAACTGGGAAGCGGCACACTGATTTTTAGCGGCACGCTCCCATCGATTCCGGGATAAGCGTCAGGATCTCGTTTCCTTTTGCATCCAGGAAGGTCAGCGTGTCCTTTCCCTGACGAATGCTCTTCGTGTCTGTGAGGATGCGTTGCATTTTTTTCTCAAGCTCCATCGAGTCAGGTGCACAGAGTTTCATGGTCGAAGCGGCATTGCGGAAAAGCAGTCGGTTTCCCTTTAATTCGTAGTCAGCGCGAAAACTGTTGCAACCGAGGTCGCCGGAGACGTTTTTTTCTGAAAATTCGATATAGGGAATGATTTCACATTTTGACTCACTCCCCAGATTCATGGACCAACTGGTGTCTTTCAGTTCAATAAGAGGGGCATTGTTCTCCGAGAGAGTGCAGGCGCCTAAGACGACGGGGAAAAGGAGACCGAGGAAGAGTTTTTTCATGATCCAATCCAAACGATTTTTTGATAAACAGTTGAATTTTAAATGGAATGCGTGCCAGAAAAAAAAGGGCGGGAATCGTAGAAACGAACCCGCCTGAGTAACCAAAGGAGAAAATTTACAGAAAGGTAACTGAACCCTTCACTGCGAAATGTAGGCAAATTTGGCGGAAAAATCTGAAACGGTTTTTTGAATTGAGAAACAAAATGTTTCTCCCATTGTAAGCACGTTGTTTTTTAATGAAAAAATTTATAATCCGACCCCATGTCGATATTGCTTGCTGTCATTTTTTCAAATCTCTTGTGTCGTATTGCTGCACTTTTTGTTGCAGGATTCCTTTCTGTGCGATTTCTTTCTCGCTGCGGACGGATCGTTGCGCAACTTGCCTGCGGGATGCTGATAGCTGTGAGTCTTTTGCATTTGATTCCGGAGGCTTTTGAGTCAGGAATCGGCTTTAGCCAAGCCGCTCTCACGATTGTCTGTTCCGGAGCGTTTCTGATCCTGCTTGATTATTTGGCAGATCGCTTGTTCGGGCACCTTCATGCGGAAACGCTTGTTCGGCCTGTGCCGGCTCTTTTAGGAGGAGGACATGAAATCCGAACGGTTGTCTGTACAGCAGGAGTGCGGCGATCATTACCGGTTTTGATTGGTTCGGCTTTCCATAATTTTGTGGACGGAGTGCTTGTAGCTGCAGCCTTTATGACGAGTTTTACAGCCGGAGTTGTCCTTTGTGGGGCTGTTTTTTCGCATGAAGTGCCTCAGTTAATCGGACAGATTGCCATATTGCGGCGCTTCTCGATGTCAGAAAAAGAGGCATTTATTTCGCTGTCGCTTGTGGCGACAATTGCTGTTATCGGCGGTATCGGCGGGGTCTTGCTTTTTTCTTCCTCTGCCTTTTTGATTCCCTATGCGATGTTGGTTTCCTCGTCAGCTTTTCTGTTTGTGGCCTTCTTTCTCGTTCGAGAGGATTTTTTTCAGTGCAAGTTGCCTAAGCGAGAATTATTGCGCTCTCTTGCTTTCGTCGTATCCGGAGTTTTGATTTCCTCTCTGATCCTCTCTTTGGGGCATGTTTGATATCTTCTGTGTGGGATATAGTCAGCACGAACTTCAGGGTCGAAATTGAATTGCCTTATAGAGTCTTCGCCTTCGTGATCGTCTAAGTCTAAAATGGTCTGCTGTTTGATGTTTCTTGGCCGTTGGCTTTGCGTGCTGGCGGAAAGAAGATTGGATGAAAGGGGATGATGAGATGCTCAATACGAAAATGCGGTCGCTCAGGAGAACAGAGCGGGCTTTATCGCCGCAACAGGCAGAAGAAGTGCTTGAACATTGCGAATACGCCGTGATTTGTACGGCCGATGAGGCAGGGATTCCCTACGGAGTGGCTGTGAGTCCTGTGTTTTACGAAGGCGCTCTGTACTTTCATACGGGATCTGCCGAGCCTTCTCGTCGGAATGACAATATGCTGGCTAATCCGGAAGTAAGCCTCTTTTTCGTCTCAAAAGCGTTTACTCTTCCTGAGTGGTATTCAGTGGATTTCGCGAGCGTTGTGGTGACCGGAAAAGTTTCTCTGGTTAAGGATCCGGCCGTTCGGGCAAGAGCGATGATGGCGCTTGTCAAGCGCTTTGCGCCTAATAACAGCGATGAACGAAACGCAGTCCAGATGGGCGAGCGTTTTTCTGAAGCTTTGATTTGGAGAGTCGATATCGACCACTTGCAAGGAAAGGCAAGAGCGGCTTCTGTGTGGGTCAAGGGAAAGACGGTGACAGAAAAAACACAGACGCAGCCGTCCAGTTGGCTTAAAGATGTGAAGTAAAAGCGGTGGAATGCCGCCATTTAGAGCGGCTTCATCTTTTTCATAGCTTGAGCAAGTTCCGCTTCTTCCGGTGTGAGATAGCGGCTTGTTGTTCCGATGGATGCGTGCCCCATGGCGGTTTGGACAATGTTGATGTCCATGTTTTTCAAGGCTGTCATGGCGAAGGTGTGGCGCAGCCAGTGGGTGGATCCGGCGCGCAGTTTTTCTGCGTCGGCTGGATTTTTTTTCTCGATTTCTGAGGCGACGGCGAAAAAGAAATTTTCCAACGTTTTATAGAGACCGGAACGCGAGATGCCGCCGGAGGTATTTTTTCTTTGTGAGAAAAGGCTCGAGAGGATCGGCGTGTCTTTCGGACATGTGCGAAAGTTGCCGAGACCGCGTCGTGCCAGGTATCGATCGATGGCTCTTTGCGAGTCTTCTGAAAGCGGAAGTCGTCTGACTTTATCACCTTTTCCAATGATTTCAATCACGGTTAAGTTGTCATCACCGATGCGGCGATCCACGATCCAGCCGGTCTTGGCATTAATCATCTCCGAGGCTCTCATACCGAGTCCCTTGCCGAGAAACAGAATCACGCGAAGCCGTGATTTGGCTGTGCTCTCCGGCATGCTGTCTAAATGATTTAAAACGGCTTCCCATTGCCGAGGCGTAAGGGATCTGTCAGCAAACGCCTTCGGCATCCCTTCACCGGGAAGGAGATGAATTTTTGAGGGAACCTGATCAAAGGGATTCCGTTTAATGTATCCGGTTTTCACGAGGAAGTTAAAGAGCAAGCGAACAGCGGTCGATGCGACTTTGCGGCTCGAAGGGCTTAAAGAGCCGTTAAAGGGGCGCCATTCTGGGCTGAGTCTTGGTGCATTTTTGGGGCCAATCCATGTTTCCTGCGGCAATCTCCATTGCGATTGCCAGTCGGAAGGAGCGGTTCGTCCCAGTTGCTCAATCCAGCGCAGATAAGCCGAAGCGTCATCAGCTGTTGCGGAACTTAAGGCGGTTAGCCGCTCCATTGTGATCCAGAGAAGAAATCTTTCGGCTTCCTTTTTGTATTGGGCGTGCGTGTTTGAATTGACTGCTCGAGCATTTAGCCATGCATGAATGGCTTCAAAATCGTTTTGTGCACTGATGCCAGCCGTTTCTGTTGTGCGGTTTGTTCCAAATTCTCCGGAAAGTACCGCAGGAAGGGAACCAAAGATCGAGCAGCTCGTCTTCTTTTCTGCAAGACTCAGTTGTCGGTTGTCTTCCGTTGGGTAGAACCGTTTTGTAAATTCTCCGATCTCCGGTACGTTTGCCTTAAGCCAATTAACAAGGGCAACGGCTGTTTTTTTATCGATGCCTGCCACGGACATGTACCAATTCCCGCCGGCATGTGCGATGCGCTCGTAGAGTTCTTCAAGCGTGTAGGTTTTCTCCGATTCGATCGCAGAGATCACCTCGTCTGTGAAATCTTGTGAGAGTGCTTGCCGCAACGGTGTTTGCGTATCAAAAGTCACAACGAAGCCCTTCGGAAAAGAAATGTAGAATAAAACCACTTGTTTGCGTAATTTTAGGAGAGATAAATGGCGTTGGCCGTTTTTGACGTTTCTTTCAAGGGGGTGTTGCAGTCCGGAACAACGGTCGATGATCGCTATGTTTCGGAGTCTGTCGTCGGAATCGATACCATATTGACGGCCTCTGCCCGAGAACTGTATGGGCGAATTGTTGACCCTGAAATCGATATTCGTCGGGATCCTGGCTCTGATTTGTTCGAAGTTGATTATGGTTTCGGAATTAACCTCGGGATGGCAAGGCGTGCCGCTCTTTCCGGCGATGCTTTTCTGATGGATCCTCAGCCGATGGTGATTGTCGATGCGCTCGGGTTGCGTCCGCATGATTTGGGAGATCCTGTTGAGAGTGATCGGGAAAACGGAACGATTGACGGTCTCTTGCCTTTGCTTTTAGCTGTCGGCGGGCGAGAAATTGACCGCGTCGATCTGCTTGGTCGAGTCGTTGATGTTAAGTGCGGAAATGATGTTTTTCACGTCAGTTACTACACGTATCGTCTTTTTAGAAACAGAGCCGTGCGTCGGGCTGTTGCTGCATTTGCAGATGCCCTTAAAAATCCGAAATTGCAGCGCATCGTTTTTTCCAGTCGAGAAACAGGAGAGACGATTCTTGAGCTGGATTCACGTCATATTCTCTCGTTGAGCATGCCGGCAGAAAATGATGTACTGTTGTTCGACGAAGTGCGGACGATGGCTCTTTCCTTGAGAGCGCCGGTTTATGGGAGAGATACGGCTTGGGTTTTCTCGACCGGATCGCAGGTGATCTCTGTCAAGATGCAAGATGAACGCTTTCAGGCGCTTGTGGATAACGGTGTATTTTCCTTGTATCCGGGCGATATTTTGATCGTCAATATGCGCATTACAACACGACAAACTTCTAAGGGGCTTTTTAGCGATTATGCTGTGTTAAAAGTCATCGATATGCGTTGGCCGAATCGTCATATTGCAATGCCGGGTGTGTAGGATGTTTCTTCAGAGTTGTTTTCTGTCTCGAGTCGGAAAAGTATTCTTTTTGCCGATTGTGTTTTTTCTGTCTTTTAAGGCCGATGCCGTTTTTCTCGGCTCAGAAAACACAATTGCTCCTGATGCGCGAAGCACCGCTCCGTTTGTGTTGGCTGTTCAAACCGATGAAAACACGAAGGCTTACGATGCGGTTATTCGCACAACGGTGCGATCGTTGGTCGATCAATTTGGTGAGAGAAAAATCGTTGTCAAGCGCTGCACAACGAAAGAATTGACAGAGTATTTGGAAAAGAACAAGGTCGATTTCTTGCTGACGACGGCCGATTTTTTCAGCCGAAGCAATGCAAAAACGCCCGTGCTTTGGCCGATGGCATCCCTTTGGCCGAAAAACGCATCAAGCCCGTCGGAAGTGGAGGGGGCTCTTTATTTTACCCGGGCAGGGAATCGTTCAATCCGTTCCGTCGACGATATGAATCGGAAGACGTTGGCGCTCACATCGACGGCGAGTTTCGGCGGATGGCTGGGAGCTAAACGCGATGTCTTGCGTCGGGGATTTGCTCCTGACTCCTTCTTTGAAAAAGTGACCTTTTACGGCGACAACCCCGAAGATGTCGTAAATGCTGTAGCCAATTCGCACGCCCATGCAGGTGTTTTGCCGACTTGTGTATTCGAACGTTTGCGCAACGAAGGTCGTCTGCGTGCTTCGGATTTTCGGTTGCTCGGCGTCAGAAAAGGGGGACTTCGCGGTTGCGCTTATTCCACGGAACTCTATCCGTCTCTTTATTTTTCCAGAACGGACTCTGTCAGTCAGCGAAAGGCAAATTTGCTCCTTGAGGTACTTCGGTCGCCAAAGGTCTTTAATGCGGGATACCGTTGGGCTCCTCCGGCCTCTGATCGTGGGATATACGATCTCTTTTACGATCTCAAAATCGGACCCTATGCAAAACTTGGTCAACAAAGTTTTAAGGAATTTTTCACAGAAAACAAGTTTGCCGTTGTGACGGCGATAAGCCTTTTCATCTTTATCTTGCTGTACTCGACAATCGTTTCTTATGCCGTCAGGAAAAGAACACGAGAACTGCGTCTGGCGCTTCGCGAGCGTGAGCGGATTGAGCGTGATGCCAATGCAAGTCGAGATCGAATTGCCAGTCTTGAGCGAGCCGGAATGATCGGACAAATGTCCACGATGATTGCGCATGAACTCAAACAGCCAATCGGAGCAATCACGAATTTTGCTCACGGAATGCTTCGCCGGGCCAAACGCGGAGATATTGATCGGAATGTTCTCATCAATGTGCTTGAGGAAATCGTTGACCAGGGCACGAGAGCCAGTGAAATCGTTAATCGAGTTCGTTCTTATGCCAAACAAAAGACTCCGAAACTTGTTACGGCCGATTTAAGCGTCACCGTGGATCGTGCGATTGATAACTTCAAACGGTCTCGGCGCAGTCAAGCCAATATTGTGACGGATATTTCTCCTTATCTTTGGGCTGAAATTGATGATTGGGAAATCGAATTGGCCGTTCTGAACCTTTTGAAGAATGCGGACGATTCTGTTAAAGAAACACAAGATGCGGAAATTCGAGTCCGTATCTTTCAAGTTGAGCAGTTTTGGCGCATTGAGGTCAGTGACAATGGTCCGGCTGTAACTCAGGAGTTTGTCGATCAGTTCATGATGCTTTTCATGACGACGAAGGAATCCGGTCTCGGACTGGGGCTTTCGCTTGTTTCAACGATTGCTGAGCGTCATAACGGGCGCCTGATTGGTCGAGCCAATCCGTTACGCGGCGTGACGTTAAGCTTAGATGTTCCTCGTTCTGGGATTGAGCCGGAAGACGTCTGATTCATACCCGAAAAACGCATTCTTATTAACGAGAATGCGTTTTCGAAGCAAGAAGAGCGAAGTTAATGCAAAATAAGGTGAAAAAGAACGAAAATAAGAAAAGATAGAGAATGCTGTGCTCTATTTACACTCCGTGTTTCTGTTTTTTTCGAAACAGTTGAGAGCTCGGACACGGCTCGAATTTGTTCTTCCTTTAGTTCATAATTTCAGAAAAGTTGTATTTTTGAATTGTTTGGGTAGCCCCAAACGTTTTTTTGTTGCTTTCAGAAAATGATTCTGAATGCTTTTATTATGAGAGAGTTGTGATGTCTCAGACCATTCTTCAGGAAGTTCCCGTTGGGAAAAAAGTGGGTATCGCTTTTTCCGGCGGTTTGGACACCAGCGCTGCCCTGCGCTGGATGAAAAACAAGGGAGCGTTCCCTTATGCGTATACGGCTAATTTAGGGCAACCCGATGAAAGCGATTACGACGCCATTCCGCGTCGGGCGATGGAGTACG
>CAZDVW010000005.1:0-76839 GCA_964509205.1 uncultured Sutterella sp.
GTGGTATTCGCATCTCTTTGGACTCCGTTGTGTCCAAGAAATCCATACCACTTCATAAGTCGCCCGTGAAAAAACACGTTCGCCGCTGATTAGGAGTCTGCCTTTGCGTAGGGGTTTTTCGAGGTTTTCATCTCAACCCGAAGCGGCGTTCCAGCGAGATTGAACTTCTCGCGGAAAAATCCTTCCAAATAGCGCTTGTAACTGTCCGAGACAGCTTCCAAACTGTTGCCGTGGATGACGATCACAGGCGGATTGTGCCCGCCCTGATGGGCATAACGCAGTTTCGGACGAATGCGGCCGCTGCGGGCCGGAAGCTGCTGGGTGGTTGCCTCAATTAAAGCGCGCGTCAGTTTCGGCGTCGGCAGTTTCATGAAACTGGCCGCATGCGCCTCGCGCACGGCACGCATTAAGTGATTGAGTCCGTTTTTCTTTAAGGCCGAGATGTGCACGAAACGCGCCCAGCTCAAGAAGCGGAACTTGCGCTCAATGTCGAGATCGGCCCGGCTTCGCTCATACGAATCCAGTCCGTCCCACTTATTGACGGCCACAACCAAAGCTCGCCCCGCATCCAGAGCAAAAGCCGCAATGTGCGCATCGTGCGAAGTAATGCCGTCTACGGCATCCAAGACAAGAATCACGACATTGCTCTTTTCAATGGCCTGCAGCGTTTTGACGACAGAAAATTTCTCAATCGTCTCAAAGACCTTGTTTTTCTTACGCAATCCTGCCGTATCAATCAAACGGAATCGATCCCCGTCCATGTCAAAATCAACTTCAATGGCATCGCGGGTCGTTCCGGGCATGTCGTAAGCAATCAGGCGATCTTCGCCAATGAGCGCATTGATCAGCGTCGACTTGCCGACGTTGGGACGTCCGGCAACCGCCACCTTAATGCGCTCGCTTCCCTCATCGGCATCGGTCTCCTCTTCGGGCTCCTGCGGAAACATCGAGAGCACATCCGCCATCAGAGCATGAATGCCGGATCCGTGGGCGGCAGAAATCCGCGCCGGATCCCCGAGCCCCAATTCGTGAAATTCGACAATGTGGCGTTCATCCAAGCCTTCAGCCTTGTTAACGACAAGGCGAATCGGACGACCTGCCGTGCGCAGCCGTCGGGCAATACGCTCGTCGTGCGGCGTTAATCCCGTGCGGGCGTCGCACAAGAAAAGCACCAGGTCGGCCTCCGCAATGGCCGCCTCGGCCTGTTCGGCCATTTCCCGTACGATGCCGTCGCTCTTTACGGGCTCAAAGCCGCCCGTATCGACCACGATATACGGGCGAGGTCCAAGCCGCCCCTCGCCGTACTGACGGTCTCGCGTAAGTCCCGGGAAATCCGCCACGATCGCATCGCGGCTTCGGGTTAATCGATTAAACAGCGTCGACTTACCGACATTGGGTCGGCCGACGAGGGCAATCACGGGAAGCATTATTCTTTACCCACCTTGGCGGCTTTCACAAAAACAAGACGACCTTCGTCGGTCTGGAAAAGCGCGCCGCCTGCCATCGGAACCGGAGCGGATTTCACAGCCCCGGAAATCTCCGTTCGGCCAATGGTCTTGCCGGTTTCCGAATCCAAGACGCTCACGACGCCGTCAAAGTCTCCGACAGCAATGGCGTCAGGAAGAACCGAAACCGCACTCGGCGTGCGCCAGAGGAATTCCTTACTCACCCAGAGAGGCGTCCCGGAATCGTGATCAAAGGCATGAATCGAGCCGTCAGAGGCCGTTACATAAATGCGGCTTCCGTCCGAGACGGGACCGGAAACAGCATCAATCGGACGCGACCAGATTTGGCGGCCGTTTCGGGCACTCAAGCACAAGACGTTTCCCTGATAGGCGCTGGCGCACATAAGCGACGCATCCACCAGAGGGGCGCCGACCACATCAACTAATCGATCCACTTCGGTCGTTCCCTTGGGCTCAGCCACAGGGATTTCAAAAACAGGGCTTCCTGCCGAATCCAGAGCAAGCAATTTGCCGTTTGTCTGACCGATCAAGACGCCGGCCGGAGAAAACCGCATTTCACGCGCTACGCGCAGCGACAGCGCCGGAGCATGCGCTTGATAGCGCCAGCGCCGTTCGCCGGACAAGGCGTCGTAGCAGGAAATTCGCGTATCGCTCGTACGAACAATGACAAGCCCTGATCCGACAAGGGGCGGCGTGATCATGTCGCCGCTTAGCTTTGTCGTCCACAGCTCTCGCCCTGTTTCATCGTACACAACAAGAAAGCCCGTGTTCGTTCCGACGGCAACGATGTGTCCGTCACTGCCGACGCCGGCACTGACGCGTGCCGCGGGCTTTACCTTCCACAGGACGCGTCCGGTTTGCGCCTCAATGCGAAACAGACCGTCAGCCCCGGCGGCATAAACGCCCGTTTCCGTCACAACCGGCATCAAAAGTCCGGTTTCGTTGGCCCCCAAATCCACCGTCCAAACCCGTTCGGTATCAACGGTTTTCACAAAGGGCGCGAGTTCAATCGGATCACGCGGCCCGGGCGACGAACAAGCACCGAGCAATGAGGCCGCCGCCAAAGCGACGGCTGCCAAACGAAGACGCGAGCAATTTAACTGCATGATCAAAGGCACTCCGAAAATCAGTTTTTCGAATCCGGCAACGCTTCAAGCTTAAGCGTCACGAGGGGCGAAAGCGTATTGACCTTCTTATCAAAGCGAATCGAGGCCTCCCAGGCTTCGCGCGCTTTGTCAACATTACCGAGCGCAAACTGCACATCGCCCAAGCGGTCGTTATAAATCACTTCGCTGCCGGCGCCAGGAGCAGCGGCCTCTAAAACGGCCAGCGCTTCCTTTGCATTGCCCGCATCGAGTTCGACGCCTGCCAAGCGCACGCGCGCCAGCGTTTCATATTCCGGTCGCTTGCCGACTTCGATAATCCACTTTAAGGCGCTGCGGGCGGTATTAAGATCGTTTTCATTGGCGGCCGCCGCAGCCTGCGTGAAAGCGGCGAGCGAAGCGAAAACGTGCTTCGGATATTCCTTCATCAAGCCTTCGGAAAGCGACTTGATGTTTTTCTTATCGCCGTTCATCACGGCATTTTGTAGCTGCACATACGCGGCCGTCGCCTTCGTTCCCTGCACCTTCTGGTAATACTTCCAGCCGTTGTAGCCGGCAAACGCCAAGCAAAAAACCGTCAGGACAACCGTAATGAGCGTTCCCCATTTATCCCACCAAGCCTTCAGTTGGTCCAGGGACTCTTGTTCTTCCAAATCGTATGCCATCGTTAAAACTCCTTTCGCGTTACCCTAACCTGCAGTCGGCTTGCTGTCAATCGACTGAGAGAATTGTTTCAATTTCGTTAAAGGGAACCAGTTGCTGCTCTTCGAACACCTGTTCGCCTTGCGCATTCCTTAAGCGCTTCACAGACACTTTGCCGGCGGCAATTTCATCGTCGCCCGCGATGATGACCCACGTGGCAAGCGACGCATCGGCGCGTTTCATTTGTGACTTAAACGAGAGACTGCCGGCATGAACGATCACGCGAACGCCGCGATCGCGAAGCGTCTCGGCGATTTCACGCGCTTTTTTCTCCGTCTCCCCGCCGCGATGGGCGACATAGACGCGGCAGTACGGACTGACCCATTGCGTGCCGCCCTCGCGCATCAGTTCAATCACACGCTCGGCTCCGACGGCAAAGCCGACGGCCGGGCACGGCTTTCCGCCGAGAATCTCAATGAGCGGATCGTACCGGCCGCCCCCGCAGATCGTGCCCTGAGCACCCAGTTTATCGGTCGTCCACTCAAAAACCGTGTGGTTGTAATAATCCAAACCGCGCACAAGCCGCGGATTGATGGCGTAGTCAATCGAAAGCGACTCAAGACCCTTTTCAAGGCCGCGCAGGAACGCCAGTGAATCGTCGCCTAAAAAGTCAATTAACTTCGGCGCCCCTTCGACCAAGGCCTGCATGGCCGGATTTTTCGTATCGAGGATGCGAAGCGGATTCGTCAGAAGCCGTCTTTTGGCATCCTCGTCAAGCACGTCGCTGTTAGCCGTGAAATAGGCAATCAACGCTTCTCGGTGCTTGGCTCGTTCGGCGGCCGCTCCCAAACTGTTGATTTCGAGTTTGGCCTCAATGCCGAGCAACTTCCACAAGCGCGAGGTCATGGCCAAAAGGTCGATGTCGATGTCGGGGCCGGCAAAGCCGAGCGCTTCGCAGCCGAACTGATAAAACTGCCGATAGCGTCCTCTCTGCGGCCGCTCATGGCGAAACATCGGCCCGAAGTACCACAGCCGCTGCGGCGCGTTGTAGGTCAAATTGTGCTCGATCACGCTGCGAACGACCGCACTCGTCCCTTCGGGACGCAACGTGAGTTTTTCCCCGTTTAGGCTGTCTTCGAAGGAATACATTTCCTTTTCGACGATATCGGTCACCTCTCCGATGCCGCGGCAAAACAACGCGGTCGGCTCGACAATGGGCGTACGAATCTGGCGAAAACCATATAAGAGCGCCGTTTCGCGCACAGCCGATTCAAATTTCTCCCAAATCGGCGTCTCCTCCGGGAGCATGTCGTTCATGCCCTTGACGCCCGCAATCTTCACATTCGCCATTGTCTTCGCTGTCCTCAATTACTTTTTACCCCATCGATTCAACACATAGGCCTCGATGAGCGTTTGAAAATCTTTTTCGATGGCCTCGCCCTTTAAGGCCGCAATCTTGCGCCCGTCCGCAAAGACCGGCGCCACCGGAGACTCGCCCCGGCCGGGCAAACTCAACCCGATATCGGCATTTCCCGCCTCGCCGGGCCCGTTGACGACGCAACCCATAACAGCCACGCGCATGGCCTCGGAGCCCGGAGCCTTCTCGCGCCAAACCGGTCCCATGCGGTTAACAAACTCCTGAGTGCTTAACGCCAGGCGCTGAAAGAGTTCGCTTGACGTGCGTCCGCACCCCGGACACGAGGTCACAAGCGGACAAAAACAACGCAATCCGAGGCACTGCAGAATTTCTTCTGCAACTCTCACCTCGCGGGTTCTGTCCTCGCCGGGAGAAGGCGTCGTCGAAACGCGGATCGTATCGCCGATGCCCTCGGATAAAAGAATGCTTAATGCCGCCGTGCTGGAAACGACGCCTTTTAAACCGACGCCTGCCTCGGTCAATCCCAGGTGCAACGCATACGAACACGCCGATGACAAAGCCCGATAGACGTAAACGAGGTCGGCCACGCCGCTGACCTTCGCGGAAAGTACCAACTGGTTTTCCTTCAAACCGAGCCGCACGGCATCTTCGGCGCTTTGAAGCGTGCTCTCAATGACACAGTCGAGAAAAACGGCCTGCGCGGGCTTCTGGCTGGCTCGCCCCTGCTCGATGCGTTTTTCGAGCAATTCCGGATCGAGACTGCCGCCGTTTACGCCGATGCGAACCGCTTTGTCAAAGCGGCAGGCGTAATCGATCATGGCCGCAAAGTTACTCGCGTGCGCCCCGCCCTTTCCGACGTTGCCCGGATTAATGCGATACTTCGAAAGCGCTCTGGCGCAAGCCTCTTCCTGCGCCAGCAGCTTATGTCCGTTGTAGTGAAAGTCGCCCACCAGCGGGACAAAACAGCCGGCCTCGTCGAGTTTTTCCCGAATCACGGGAATGGCTCGAGCCGCTGCCGGCGTATTCACGGTGAGCCGAACGAGTTCACTGCCGGCTCGAGCCAGCGAAAGCACCTGAGCAACGCTGGCCTCAACGTCTTCGGTCGGCGTGTTGGTCATCGACTGCACGCAAACGGGAGAGCCGCCCCCGACCGAGACCGTCAAGCCCGCATGGCGCACCTCAACCCGATGCGTCTTTTTCCGTTGAGCAAGAGCCGATGTCATGAAGCGCCTCGAAAATGGGTGTTGCGGCCGAAGACGTCCGGCGCCGCTTTCTTTTGCTCGACTAAACGCAGCGCCCGGCGCGTGCGGTCGCGAACTTCGCCAGCCAATTGTCCGCAGGCGGCCGCAATATCATCGCCGCGCGTCCGACGCACGGTCGTCACAATGCCGGCATCGTTCAAAATTTTGGCAAATTGCGTGACCCGTTCCGGTTCGGGCGAATGCAGTCCTGAGTCCGGAAAGGCATTAAAGGGGATGAGATTGAATTTACACGGAACATCCTGCACGAGCGTCAAAAGATCCCTCGCCTGCTTGTCCGAATCGTTGACGCCGCCCAACAACAGGTATTCAAAGGTAATGAAGTCGCGGGGCGCCACCGCCAAATAGCGGCGACAAGCGACCATCAGCTCCGAGAGCGGATGCTTCTTGTTAACCGGCATAATTTGGTTGCGAAGCGCATCGGTCGGCGCATGAAGGCTTACAGCCAAGGCTACCGGAACGGCATCGGCCAATTTATCCATCTGCCGCACAAGCCCGCAGGTCGAGACCGTTACGCGGCGTCGGGAAAGTCCGTAGGCATTGTCATCCAAGAAAAGGCGCAGAGCCGGCAAAACCTGATCCAGATTCTGCAAAGGCTCGCCCATTCCCATTAAAACGACGTTGCTGATCACCCGTTCGTTCGGGTCGGTGATTCCCGCTTCTTGGCGCAGTGTTTTCTCAGCCGTCCAAACCTGACCGACGATTTCGGCCGTCGTCAGATTGCGGTTAAATCCTTGCTTACCCGTCGAGCAGAAAAGGCAGCCCATGGCACAGCCGGCCTGCGTGGAAATGCAAAGCGTTCCGCGATTTTCCGACGGGATGTACACCGTTTCAACGGCATTGCCCTCGCCGACGTCAAAGAGCCACTTACGGGTACCGTCTGCAGCAAACCGGCAGTCCAAAACGACCGGAGCGCAAACAGCGGCACAGACCTTTAACTTTTCTCGAAACGACTTGGCAAGATTCGTCATCTTGTCAAAGTCGTCTTCGCAAAATCGATGGATCCAGCGTGCAAGCTGAACGGCACGATAGGGCTTTTCGCCCATCTGTGCACACCATGCCTTAATCATCTCGATATCGAAACCGAGAAGATTCACGGGTTTGCCGTCTGTCGCCTGCACGTCCAAGATCCCCTTGTATCCGATTAGCGCGAGCAGATCGCCAATGTCGGGAAGAAATAGGCGATTTCGACAGCCGCCGTCGCCGGAGCATCAGAACCGTGAACGGCATTGGCGTCGATCGAAGAAGCAAAATCGGCACGGATCGTTCCGGGAGCGGCCTTCTTCGGGTCGGTGGCGCCCATCAGTTCGCGGTTCTTCGCAATGGCATTTTCGCCTTCGAGAACCTGAATCATCACGGGGCCGGAAGTCATAAACTTAACGAGATCGGCAAAGAAGGGACGTTCGCGATGAACGGCATAAAAGCCTTCTGCTTCGGCCTTCGAGAGCTGGCGCATCTGAGCGGCAACGATCTTGAGACCGGCCTCTTCAAAGCGGGTGTAAATCTTTCCGATGACATTCTTGGCAACGGCATCGGGCTTAACAATGGAAAGTGTGCGTTCAACAGCCATTTCTTTTCTCTTTTCAGTAAAAATACGTCCCAAAACGGGCACCATAAACAGCGATCTTTTCTTGCATTGACATGAAAGAAAGAGTTCGCCGGGAACAAAAACAACCGTTGCGGAAACCGCTTGATCCCCGCAAGGCGAAATTCGAGCGCGATTTTAGCATGATGCCACCGTCTCCCGACGCAGAAAACGGCTCGTAAATCGCGGGCAAAACAGCCGATTACACAGAGCTCCTTTCGGGCCGATCCGGTTCGTCTGCCAAGAGGCATCTGCGTCCTTTAACGCAGCCGGCATTTATGCCGGCCGCAGAGAGCCCTCAATCCCATTTATCCGCCAACAAGAAGTTGCGAATCGAACAGTGTTTGATCCCGTTGCGGCTCATCTCGATCTCATCGAGAGAAACAACGTATTTCGGAAAGTGATCGCGGATACCCTCATAGACGCCGAATTCGCGAGATATCGTTTCTTCCGAGGCAAGCAGATAAGAAACCTGAACATAAATCTTTTTGCCGCCCTTGTCGCCGACAAAGTCGACTTCTTGATGTCGGGTTCTGCCCGCTGTAACGCGATATCCCCGGCGAAGCATTTCCAGATACACCATATTTTCCAGGATCTGGTTGATATCCCGCCGATTTTCCCCATAGACGGCTTCGCGAATTCCATGATCGGCCATGTAGTACTTTTCATGGGTCGCCAGAATCCGCTTTCCCTGCAGATCCTCGCATTGAACACGATAAAAAAGATAAGCTTCGCAACAATATTTGACGTAATTGAGCACCGTTTCAACGGCGACGGTGCGATGCTCGTTCTTTAAGAACTTAACGAGAGACGTGGCCGAAAAGGGATTTCCCGCATTCATCATCATAAAAGCGATGATGCGCTCTAAGAGGTCCACGTCACGAATCTTGTTTCTCTTTACGATATCCTTGAGCTGGACGGAATTAAAGAGATCCCGCAGATATTGCTCGGAGGGTTCCTCGGCAAAACCAATATTGGCTAGATAAGGCATCCCGCCTCGGAGCAGATACAACTGAAAGGCTGTCAGTGAAGATTCAGCCGGGGCAACCGTGCGGTACAACTCCAAAAATTCTGCAAAAGAAAAAGGATAGATGACAAACTCCACGTAACGTCCGCCCAGATACGAGGCCAACTCGCCGGATAAGAGCGTTGCATTCGAGCCGGTAATATAGATATCGCAATCGAGCGCCACGCGAAGCGAATTAATGCACTTTTCCCAATCCTTCACCTCTTGGATTTCATCAAAGAACAGATAGACTTTGCCCTCAATTTCCGCCGCACGCTGTGTGATCTCATCGTGCAGTGCCTCGGCCGTCTGCAGACGGGCATAGCGCATGTCCTCAAAATTAATTGAGATGAAGCAATCAGGATTGACGCCGGACTGTACAAGCTCTTGCTTAATTAATTCCAACATAACCGACTTTCCGCAACGCCGAATGCCGGTCATGACCTTAATGAGTTCTGTTCCGATAAACGGGCGGATACGATCCATGTACAGCGTGCGCTTAATCATCCTCCGACTCCCTTCCTGACTTCAAGCTTCTGAATTTATCAGTTGTATCTGATAAAAAGTTCTTTTATGCAAATTTTATAAGATATAACTTACAAAAACAAAAATAACGAGAACTTTCAAGTGTTTCAGTGCGCTAAACAGCAAGCGGACAAAGCGGTTTGGGTCGTCAACGCCCCTCAATGTTCGCTTTTGATGTTTCAATGTTCACGTTTTCCGATGCCGCTGATAAGCAATGCTCGGTTATGAAGCGGATGGCTTTCATTCAATAGAAAGTTTCGAAGGAAGCGTTCGAGATATTCCGTTGTTTCGTGAATGCCGTTCTTGATGTCGTTGTAGTTGGCCCGAACAAGGCAATTGCGAAAGTACCAGGCATTCTCGGCAAAGGTATCATTTGTCGCATCCAACCCAAGCGTTCGCAGATACTTGATAAAGAAAACAGCTGTCGTTCTGGTATTGCCCTCTTCAAACACATGAATCTGCCACAGTCTTGAAACGAATTGCGCCAGATGTCGAACAATTGCATCGATTGAGAGACCGAGATAGGAGAATTTTCTCTCTTCCGAGAGATCGTACTCCAGTGTCGCCTTTAACTCAGCGGCACTGCCGTACAACACCGTTTCCCCGTCAAGAACCCACTCTTTCTTTGTGATGTTGTAATCACGAAGACGTCCGGCATGCGGGTAGATGCCAGCAAAGAGTTTCCGGTGCATGGCAAGGTACGCTTCCGACGTGAAACGGAAAGCCCGTTCAGACAAAAGCGCTGCGATTCGGGCAGAGACTTTATCGGCCTCTTCGGTTCGATCATCAGCGCTTGGAATTGACGTCTTTGCGTAAAAGGCCTCTAAAAGAGCATTGACCTCGTCAAACGAAACGGCACCCTCAATATGACGAACGGCAAGAGATGTCAGATAGTCGGAAGGTTTCAGTCCATCCACCGCCTGCAAACCGATGGCTGTTCTCCACACAAAGCCTTTGTTCCGTTTTTCTATTTCGGATTCTTTGAAGTGTTCTTTATGCGGATTCTTGTTCACGCTCCATCCTTTTCGATTCGTTCCTCACCCGTCAGAAGGTACGACCGATTGAGCTTTTAACACGAAACAACGTGTTTTTCTTTTTCAAGTCTTCTTCCAAAAAAGTCAATCAACGAAACCCGACACGTTCTTGCTCGACATGACTTTTCTTTGCAACCACAAAAAATAGTCCTCCCTACCTATTTTCCGTCTGATGGCGATTAATGACGCCCCCGCCCGTCGGCCTCGTTATACCCCGTCAACTTGGTCGCTATCTTGGTCGGTATCTTGGTCGTTATCTTGATCGGTCAGCGATCAAGTCGTTTTTTCCTGTACTTCTGATTCCGGCTATTAGGTTTGTCAGAAATGGTCATTTCGACAAGTCCTTGCTCCAACGCCGGAGTCAGATAGTTTCTTCGGAACGTCGGCCTGTGAGAAAGACCAAGCCGATCCATGATCTGGGAGGCCGACAATTCTCTGTCGCCGAGAATATCCAGCAACTTGTGCACAGCCGGATCCATGCCTTCATTCTCCGCCTCGTCCGTACTCCCTACGGCCGTCGTCTCTTGAAGAGTGTCGAGGATGATTTCCAGCATGAGCTCAACAAACGCACGGCTGTCAGCTTCCCTGTCCGATGTGCCGAGAGCAGCGTAATACTCCTTCTGTCGGAGACGTATGAGATCCTCGATCGGAAGCCAATAGAAAATCTCATTCCACGCCCCCAAAAGAAGACTGTGCCACATCCTGCCCATGCGCCCGTTACCATCCGCAAACGGATGGATGAACTCGAACTCATAGTGAAAGATCGCACTGCGAATCAATGGGTGAATTTCCGAAGACCTATACCAGTCGAACAGATCCTGTATCTCCCCGGGAACGAGTCTCGCAGGAGGAGCTAAATGAACGACCACATCTCCGTCGAACACCCCCACTCCGCCCGAGCGGAATGTTCCGTTCTCCAGAATCAGTCCTTGCATCATCATCCCGTGAGCTTTCAGTAGGTCATCGACGGAATAGGGATCAAGCGAAAGCATCCTCTCGTACGCTTCGTAGGCATTCTTAACCTCGCGGATTTCATTCGGATTTCCGAGAATGCGCTTGCCATCCACGATGGCGGTGACCTGATCAAGGGAAAGCGAGTTGTGCTCGATCGCAAGCGACGAATGGATCGTGCGTATTCTGTTTTCCCGTCTCAGATGAGGATTCAGATTGCCATGCGACAGCACCCTGATCTTCCCGATCTGCTCGCTGATGGAAGCGACCAGATTCGTGATCTTGTCAGTCATATGAAACGGCGGCTTGTATTCACCCATGCAATTCATTCCCTCATTTTCTGGTTCCCCGATCCCTGCGACGCCTGTCATCGAAAAACCGTATAAATAATTAAAGAAATCCTTCTTCCTTTAAGATGTCGAGAATGTCATGAAGAGCTCAATATCTTGGTTTAAGAACTTCATTTGTTCTGCCTTCTTATGAATCGCCTTCGTCGCTATTCCTCCATCTGGTGACGAAAAGACTGCTCAATGATCTCCATGACCTGATCGACATCCGATGCGCGTTCCATATGTAACTCTACATCCCCATTACCCCATTTTCCGAAGCCACTTATATCACGACAGATGCCCTTCGGATCTATGACATCAGAGAATTTCATATTCACCACAATACAAAGACTCTTCTTTCGGAAAATGATATCCACGAAGTTTGTTTCCAGTTTATAGGCAACATAAAGCTTCTTGAATTCACGCCGCACATCCTGAGAGAGATTTTGAATTCGATGATCTAAAACACCAAACAGTGTCTTCGTAAGAGCATTCGCAGCATACGTTTCGAGATTGTAACGTTCCTTGGGCTGTTTCTTTGCCTGATAGGGAGCAAGTTCTGCATCCGTCATAACCGGAAAAGCCCATATTTTCTTCGCCTTGTCTGCCAATTGCGCAGCACGCTCATTGATTCTTTGCTCGTTCCATTCGTTGAGTTTAACGACATAGGAATTCAAACGAAGTGCACTCTCCTTAAAGCCTCCTTCCATGTCCATTTTGACCATAAACGGGCGATCGCTCATTTCGGAGTTGTATGCTGTAAGCGTCAGATTCCCGATCGTATGCAAATAGGTTTTCTGCACATCACTCCAGTTTGCTCCAAGCATTTGTCGCCATTCCTGACTCAGATTGGTGTTCTGAGGCATGATGTGCTCAATCGTGTAATTTTCGATAACGATAGGCGCTTTGTTGCCGAAATTCTCCAAATGGCTAAGGATAAAGTTGCGAGAGCGCATTGCATACATGTTCCTCGATTTAAAAGCCGCCATGAACTTTTCGTCATTCGGGAATTCCTTGTAATCATCGCGCATAACGAAGAATGCTTTGATGGAATTAACGTAATCATCCTGATTGATTTCATTCCTCAGCGTCGCAAACGTTTTATTCAAAGAATTCGTCGGAATGTCGCAGATACTGCGTCGGAACACGTAACTGATGCACAATCTGATAATTTGCTTTAAATCGTCTTCAGGAAGAATCCCTTCAGCACAATCGCTATGTATCTTGAGCAAGAATGGATAGGAGACTTCCATCCGAAGATCATTGATATCCTCATAAAGGGACCTAAGTACAGCATCATCACTGCGCCTGAATACCATAGCGGTATAGTATTTAGCGTGGGCGAGCAGATCTTCACACAGTTCTCGGATGGAACTGAATTCACAATTTAAATGGTAGGACTTAAATTCCTCATACACGCGATCTTGCCTCGGAATCCGTGCGAGCCTCATAGTCAGATAGTCTCTGAAAAACCGATCCATGATGGATTCTTGCGCCCCATAATCGAACAACAATTCCATAGGGCGCCAGAAATGTTCATAAACATATGTCTGTTCAGCGGAATCCAGTCCCATCAAAACATAGTTTCGAATCAAGTCAGATTCAGACAACTCTTTACCAGTGGAATTCAAACTCTCGAAAATTGCCTGTGCATCATCAATAGAACGATCCAGCGTAATGTTTACGATCTGCAACTTGCCGATCGACTCGTACACCTCTGCAGGCTGCAATTCCTTATCTAGTATCCTTTCGGTGAAAAAACTATAGTTGTTGAGCAATCTTGAATGGGTATCACCCGAAAAAGGCTTGCCTTCTATAAGACCAATCAGAATGTCTCGATCCGTTTCTGTCAGAAGCAACTTGTACCGCTCATCACCACTTTCATACGCATTTTTTAAAAGCGTATTATCGATGCGACCGACATTGATGGTGGTATCGCTTGGATTCTTTATTGCGTAATCACGCAAAGCGAGCAAAAGCAATGTCAGTGTCGTCATTCGTTGCTGACCATCTATGATCATGTACTTTTGGACTCCCGTTGGCATTGCCTGCTCGATGATATTCACGATAGAACCGACA
Source organism: uncultured Sutterella sp. (assembly GCA_964509205.1). Classification (GTDB taxonomy): domain Bacteria; phylum Pseudomonadota; class Gammaproteobacteria; order Burkholderiales; family Burkholderiaceae_F; genus Duodenibacillus. Next base: position 13,358 of record CAZDVW010000005.1, read on the forward strand.
AAATGACCAACTTTGCCTTTTTTTTGCATCTCAACAATGTCATTCCAGAGCCTTGAGCACTGTTGCTTATCCCAACTGTAAAAGCGCTGATAGACGGGGATCAAAAATTGCTTATTGCCGTTTAGTATCTCGTAAATGTTGCCTTTACGCGCGTCCATAACTCACTCCAAGAATTCTTCTCTTTTAAGAGCGCAAATTCCTTCTTAGTCCCCGCTTGAGCAGATATATCCGAAAGAAATCAAACGCCCTAGCGCTCGATTGGGATTTTGTCAAAAAAAGCGCGTTAAGGATTGGTTTCTTTAGCCGGTTCAATGAGCGCAATGCTCTCGACATGTCCCGTGTGCGGGAACATGTTCATGATTCCGGCCTGAAGAACGCGCCAGTTTCCCGTGTGAACCAGGATAGCCAAGTCACGCGCGAGCGTTGCCGGATTGCACGAAACATACACAACGCGCGGCGGCTTGCGGCGGGTTTGTGCCAGAACGTGCGCTAAAGCTTCTGCGCCTTCTCTCGGCGGATCGATCAACACGCGGTCGATTCCGTGCATGGTCTCCCAAAGCGCATCCCAGTCGGCCTCGCTCCAGGTAAACAAATTTCTCGCAATGAAATCCGTTTTCTCAGAAACGCCGTTTAACTGAGCCGCCGCACGAGCACGAGCGACCAGCCCGTCGCTTCCCTCCAAGCCTGTGACAAAAGCCGAACGCTTGGCAAGCGCCATCGTGAAATTGCCCAGTCCGCAGAAGAAATCGGCAACGCGGCTCTGCGGCTCAACGCCCAAAAGACGCACCGCCCGCGAGACCATCGCTTCGTTCATTTGGTGATTGACCTGCGTAAAGTCCGTCGGCATAAAAGGAATTTCGACGCCGAACTCTCGAAGGCGAAGCTTTAAGGCATGCCGGTCTTCCTCACAAATCGGATAGGCTGACTCCGGCCCCTTGGGCTGAAGCCAGGCATCGAATTGAAGGCGAGAAGCCGCCTCACGGATTTTGTCCATATCCGAATCCGTCAAGGGCTCCAAGTTTCGAAAGACCAAGGCTGTTTTATCGCCTGCCACCGCCGCCTCAATCTGCGGGATGCGATCCGGCCGTGAAAGCGATCCGACCAAGGTGCGAAGGTCTCCGAGCATATCCGAGAGCTTCTTCGGAAGAATCCGACAAACGCGCATGTCGGCCACATAGCTCGAGTGTTTCTCGTGAAAGCCAACAAGAACGCCGCCTTTTTTCTCAACAAAACGCACCGTTAACCGAGCTCTGTGCCGATACTGCCAGTCCGGTCCGTGAATCGGCGCCAAAATTCTTTCGGGAACAACTTTTCCGATGTGCCAAAGCGTGTCAAGAAGAACCCGTTGCTTGAAAGCGACCTGCGCGAACGGATCAATGTGCTGCATGGCACATCCGCCGCAACTTCCGGGTTCCATGCCAAAGTGCGGACAGGCGGGCTCTGCGCGCATGAAGGACTCGCGATGAATCTTAACAACGCGCCCGACCTCAAAGGACGGCTTGTTGCGAAGCCGCTCATAAGTCACGAGCTCTCCGGGCAAAGCGCCTTCAACAAAAACGACTTTGCCCTCTCGCCGTCCGACGCCTCGGCCTTCGGCATCGAGACGCTCCACTTCAAGCTGCGCCTGCACGCGCTCTTTCATCGCCCTGGCCATAATGCTTTTATTCGCTTAAGAAGGGAATCGGATCGATGGGCTTGCCCTGTCGGACTTCAAAACGCAACTTCACGCGATCGGAATCCGTCTGTCCCATTTCGGCGATCTGCTGACCGGCTCGAACGCTCTCGTTGGTTCGAACAAGAACCCTTGAATTGTTTCCGTACACGGTAATAAGCGGCGTATTGCCCTTTCCCGGCAAACGAATATTGTGGCGAACGATCACGAATTTGCCGTAGCCGGGCGTGTTGCTGCCGACGTACTGCACCGTTCCGTCCAAAACAGCACAAACGGGGTCTCCGGCCGTTCCGGCAATATCAATGCCCATCTTCGTTTCTTTAAAGGTTGCAATGACGTCACCCTTGGCCGGCCAGATAAAGTGAATATCGCCGCGGGCGGCCGCCTCTCGCGCCGCCGCTTGTTCGGCAATCTGGCGCTGAGCGGCCTCTTCGGCCGATTCCGGACGCTTGGCCTGCTCAACGGTCGGCGCCGTCTGACCGAGCGAAGCCTCCTGTTGCTCTTCGGCGGCACTCTTCGGGATCTTCAGTTCCTGACCGATCGAGAGCGTCGTCGGATCCGTAATGCCGTTTAGCCGCTGCAGTTCTCGCGGATTGACGCCATAGCGCACGCCGATGTTGTAAAGCGTATCGCCGCTGCTGACGACGTGCACGCGGCCGCTGTCAACCGGAGCCCGCTCTGCGGTCAAATGCGTCGGAGCCGGCTTAACCTCATCGGGCACGTCGATGGCAAAAGACTCTGTCTGAACCTCTTCAGGCTTTGTCAGCGCATCGTACGTTCCGGTTCTGTCCTCAATCGGAGCCATGATGCTCACCGAAGAGCAGCCCGAGATCAGTGCCGCAAGAGCCGCACTGCAAATCAAGACAACACGTTTCACTGTTTGTTTCTCCTCACTTCAATCCGAGCCGACGAGAAATCTCGCATTCGGATCTTAAATCCGTCCAATCAATTCTAAGGGGTGTGACGGAAACATAGCCGGATTGCACCGCTTCAAAATCGGTTCCGGACCCGTTATCCGTCGGACGCCCCTGTTTTCCGAAAAGAAACCGCTGCTGCGCCCCGTCCCTGCCGTCGGCGACGCAGACCTCTGAGGGTTCGCGTCTGCCGAGACGCGTCAGGCGAATGCCTCGCAACGCAGAAAAAGGAAGGTTCGGAATGTTCACATTTAAGAAAACCGGGCTTTCCGTTTCTTCCTTTAAGAGCCGCTCAACCAGACTTTTTGTGATGCTTGCGGCCGCTTCCAAATGCTCCCAGCCCGATTCAATCTGACTGACGGCCAAGGCGCTTACGCCGAAAACAGGTCCTTCTTTAGCCGCTCCGACCGTTCCGGAATACAAAACGTCTTCTCCGAGATTTTTTCCGCCGTTAATGCCGGCGATGACAAGATCGGGTTTGTCTTTCAAAAAACCGGTAAAAGCCAAATGCACGCAATCGGCGGGAGTCCCGTCTGCGGCATAGACCCCAGGGGCAATCTCGCTGACGGCCACAGAGCGATCCAAGGTGATCGCACCCGAGGCCGCACTCTTATTGCGATCCGGAGCAATGACGGTGATGCGCGCAATTTCACGCAACGCACGCACCAGACTTTGCAGTCCCGGCGCATGAACGCCGTCGTCGTTACTGACCAAAATATGCTTCATTCAAACAACGTTGTTCTTTACGAAAACCAAACAGTCTGACATTGTACCGATCAGCGATCGTTCGTTTATTAAAAGGCGCAGAAAAACAAAGTGCGCCGGTTTTTCTTCGTTTGTCTTCAGTCTCTGAGAGGATTTTTTAAAGCATGCCGTTTTTTATACCGATAAGAATTCGTATGAACTGAATTAGAATTCGGCCAGGGAGTTTTTCAAAACGGAGATTTTCAACATGGATTTTCAGAGATTAACCATTTATCTGAAGGGCGGACAGACCATTTCGGTTGACTTCAAAATTGAAGAAGCCACGAAGCTCAACGTTCAGATCGACAGCTTTATTAAAGCGCTCGGCGATCCGGCGCAAAAAGAGAAGAACTTTCTCTTTCAAGGTGCCCGCGTCGTGCTCGTACGCGTAAGCGACGTTTCTGCCATTGACGTCGTCTCCATGACGCTCAAGGAAAAGGAAACGGCTGAAAAGCCAAAGGCGTAATCGAGTTCATCCTGATCAGTCAAACAGCCCCGGAAACAACCCGTTTTCGGGGTTTTTAATGCGAGAGCCTGTCGTAGAAGCGAGCAAATGCTCCGAGCCCCGAGCGAATCAGTGCATTGATAAAGGGCTTATCCTTTAACAGAGCCACCCACGCAGGCGAATGCCGATAATAAAAACAGACAACCATGCGCCCTAATCGGGTCTTTTTCAACACCCGATCGCGAAACCGCCGAAGAACTTGAACGTCCGGCGCGTCGTAAGACCCATACGCCATCGTGGCGATATAGCAACGCCCTTTGTCGTGCTTTTCTCGGATGCCGGCTTGAATCCCAGCAAGAATCGTCAGATTGTTTTCAATCTCGCCGCGCAATTTGTCAGTGATATCGAGCGTTAACAATCGCTTTAGGAGAACTTCCGCCTTGGCCGTTTCTGTGCGCAGCGTCTCGGTTCCCGGCGGGCAGTTCTGCATGAAATTGACATTGGCAACGATCATCGACATGGCCTCATTGGCCACCCAACTTGAGACAAATAGATAAAGCGGCGCATCAGACCCGAGTTCGGTTTGAATCGGAACAAGAAGTTCGGCGGTTGTATCCAGAAAGCGCTGTGCACTCTTTAAAGCCATGATGGGCATCGAGCGCACGGGGCCGACATTAAAAACAGAAACCGCCAAACGCTCGTGAATGGCCAGAATGTTGCGTAAAAAAGTATCTGCCTTTTCTTCCGAGTCGATTCGGCTCAATCCCAAATCGTCAGCAAGTTTCTCATCCCGCGCCAATTCCTCAATGAAAAGCCATGCCAGACCTGCCCGAGAAATCAATTCGCCGGGAGCCACGGCACGGGTGAAGGCATTCCTTTCTTGATCGTCGAACAACAGCCTGGCGACCTGGCCGATTCCGCCCAAGATGTCTCCCTTCATAAAGGAAAGTGCGGCCGAATTAAGTCGAGCGGCATAGCCCTCTTTTTTGGCGTAAGCCTTCTCCGCTTTTTCGATATTGCCTTCTTTTAAATACGTAAAGGCGGCGGCGTCCGACGCTTTGCTCACGGCAAACCAGAAAAACGCGGCAGCAAGCCGTTTCCGAGGCGAATCGAGGCGCTCTTTGGCAAATTCCAACATTGCCGCACTGCGGCGGATATGCCCCAATAAATTGACGAAGTCCGTTTGATATTCAAGCGAATGATTTGTCTTCAGTGCTTCGGCAAATGCAGCTATGTGCTTTTCGATGCGTTCTGCCGAGTCATTGGAAGAAACACCGAGAATACGATAGGGATTCTGAACAAGAGATTTAACGAGAGCCATCGGAAATGCACGCCAAAGAAAGTGAAACGATTTTGGATTTTAAAGCACGCACTAGCTCTTTCGTACAAGGAAAGAAGCATCAGACAGTGCTTATTGGCGTGAGAATGCAATCAAATCGTTGTTGATCGTATGGAGCGGGGCCGAAGACCCCGCTTTTTTACGTCTAAGACGTCCATACGGACACTAACAACCAAACGACAAAGGCAAATCCATACACCAGTTTATGCAGTACAACCTGCACACTAACGTTGATTTTGACTTCAACATATGGCATAGTGTCGGCATGAGATGGTTTTTTAAAGTTCATCATCTCAGCCTCCAACGCTCCGTCGCCTGTAACGCTTCGGAGCGTTAGTTTTTTCCGGCTTTGTTATCAACCGTTGAAACCAATTTTCAACGATGATTGACCGAGACCGGGCGGTCAATCCCTCGCTCAGAATGCCTCCTTCATTTCGAGCGGATGCGTCATTCTAACAATGTCATTTCTCTCTTACTCCCTTTTGTTTGCAACACAACCCGCTCTTCTTCCTGCCCCGAATGGATTAGGGAAAAAGACTCGTTTGCCTAGACCCTTCTGGACTCGTTAAACATTCTCCTTATTGAAGATTGGTTAAAACCTTGGAGGGAAAGAATCTGATCGTATTAAGCGAGGCTTGAATGTCCCACTTTCCATACGGACACCAACAATCAAATGGTGTCAAACGGCAAAGATTTGCTTCACTTATGTAGTACAATGCCTTTGTTGATACTGACTCAGACTTCAACATGTGGCACGGTATCAGCATGAGATGGTTTTCTTAATTTCATCATCTCAGCCTCCAACGCTCCGTCGCCTGTAACGCTTCGGAGCGTTAGTTTTTTCGGCTTTGTTATCAACCGTTGAAACCAATCCCAAAGAAAACTCCCGACGCCTTATTCCTTTGAAGAGGCGACGCCGGGAGAAACGCATTACCAACAAGACCGCCGAAGCGGTTTATCCGTTAATACTCATTGAACATTCGCTGGATTTCTTTCAAATCCTTGGTCTTTGTCAACGCCAACTGCAGCAAAAGACGCGCCTTTTGCGCATTTAACGTATCTCCGTCCAAGAATTTCTCATCGGTCCAACGCTTCACGTGTGGTACCGTCGGTCCGTTTCCGACACGTGCCGAGCGAACAATCACGATGCCCTTCTTCTGAGCTTTGACAAGACCCTTTTCCGTATTCTCGTGAATGGATCCGTTACCCGTACCGTCGTGAACGATTCCCTGCGCACCGGCTTTGACTGCCGCATTGACCATCACGTCATCGGCATTCACATGCGAGTACACAATGTCAACGCGCGGAAGCTCGGTCATCCCTTTGACGTCAAACTCACTGGCTGTCGTATGCCGGCGTGTTGACGCTTTATAAAACTTGACCTCTCCGCCTGCGATGTATCCGAGAACTCCCAACTCTGGCGCTTTGAAGGTTGCCACATTTGTCGTATTTGTCTTTGTGCCGTCGCGTGCGCCGTTAATCGTATCGTTCATCACGATGAGAACGCCCTTGCCCGCAGCTTCTTTGCTGATCGCAACCCGTACGGCATTTAAAAGATTCATCGGTCCGTCAGCGGAGATGGCCGTTGCCGGACGCATGGCCCCGACCAAAATCACGGGCTTATCGCTTTTTACGGTCAGGTTTAAGAAATAGGCCGTCTCTTCTAATGTGTCCGTTCCGTGCGTAATCACAATGCCCTGAACATCCTCTCTTTTTAAGAGTTCATTGACGCGATTGGATAATTTCAAAAGTGCGGACGTCACCATGTTGTTGGATGACATCTTGAAGATTTGTTCGCCGTTGACAGTCGCGATTTCCTTGATCTGCGGAACCGCATCAATCAAGGTCTGAATGCCGATCTTTCCGGCCTCATACCCCGTTGTCTGCGCCGTCGATGTGGCGCTTCCGGCAATTGTGCCTCCCGTGGCCAAGATGTGAACACCGGGAAGCGATCCAGCCGCTACAGAACCGACAACAGAGGCAATAGCTGCTGCGATGAGTGCTTTTTTGAAGAAGGTCATAAGATACTCCTCGGTTAATCGCTCGGCTCGGGAGTGAGCCGAGCTTCATTTTGAGTTTATCAATTCAATCAAAGAAAAAGACCTTGCAATTTCTGCGGTTTTCCCTAACACTCGCATATGACTAATGTATGTTTCTTGTATATCAATCGTATAAACAGACAATTTCAGCGTTCTGATTAGTTTCTTTCTTCCCAAAAAATCTTGCAACCGTCAACCCGCTATCCTCTTTAATGCCCATCGCACACGCGACCGCTTTTTGTTCTCCGAGCAAATCCGATAACGCCTCTTTGCAATCCGACTGATGCGAAAGACGTTTAAAATGTCGTCGTTTTTTCGCTTATCGGATTCACCCTGATCAGTTCCTCTTGCTGCAGGATGTTTTTTACTAATTACTCAAGCAGATTTGGCTATGTTCTACGGTTGGAATTTGTGCGCCCTCTCAACCCTTGGAAACCTCATCATTCAAGGGACGGCTATCTACAGCATGAATTCGTTTATCGAGCCTCTTTTTGAGGCTTACGGCTGGAGTCGTACGGCCACCAGTGCAAGCATGGGATTGGCCGCTCTCGTCGGCTTCGGCTGCGCCCCGCTTATCGGAACGCTCGATATGCGCATCGGCTCGCGAAAGATGATGTGTCTCGGCTCGCTTGTTGCCGCGCTTGCGCTTTTCGGAATGGGATCGACTTCAAACTACTGGATCTTTACGGCGTGCTTTTGTCTTGTTTGGGCTGCCAGCCAATGTTGCGGCGGCCTTGTTGCCAACGGACTGCTCTGCCACTGGTTTAAGGTTCATCGCGGAATTGCCTTCGGCATTGCCGCCGTCGGCATGTCGTTTGCCGGATCACTCATTCCGATTTTTTCTCTTTTCTGTATTTCACGCTGGGGCATTTCAAACGCCTATTACATCCTCGGCGTTTGTGCGGCTCTCCTGTTTATCCCGTGCCTCTTAATGGTTCGAGAAAAGCCGGAGATGATGGGGCTCGCTCCGGACGGCATCACTCCGGTCAAGAACGAAGAGACGCCTTCTGAAACCATTGCCGCAGAAAACGCCCATGAAGCACACCACAAAGAACCCTCGGCACGGCAATTTTTGTGCATGAAGGAAATCTACCTTATTGGTCTTGGCGCCGGTCTCGGCCTCATGTGCGCCTCCGGACTCATGTCGCAGTTAAAACCCCGCTTTACCGAACTCGGCTATGACTCCGTTACGGCCATGACATTCATGTCCATTGCGGCGATTTCCTGCGGCTTGAGTAAATTCTTCTGGGGATGGCTTGCCGACACGATCCGACCGATTCGGGCGTTAAGAGTCGTGATGACGCTTCACGTGATTGCGCTCGGGCTCTCCGTCTTACACTTTGACTATTGGACAACCTGCCTATACTGCGTCTTTATGGGAGCTTGCTGCGGTTCGTACTGGACGCTTCTTCCGGCCGTCGTCGGCTTTTATTTCGGGCCCTCGCATTTTCTGGCTACATACCGGTTCGTCAGCTTCTTTCTCTTGCTCAAGTCCTGCGCCTATCCGATTCTCGGCTATTCGTTTGACATGACGCAAAGCTATGAAGCCGGCTACCTCGTTTACCTCGTACTTGTCGCAATCGGCCTTGTCTTGACGCTCTTTATTGATGAAAAGAAAGGTTCAGAATACGAGGCGATGATTCGAAGAAAAGCCGCATAGCGTTATTGATGAGCGGGCGGATGCACCTCTGCCCGCTCATGTCTTTAAAGGAACGGCTTTGCGGCAAGCCAAAGAACCAGCAGTCCGATCAAAAGGAAAATCACAGCGCTGATTCGGTTTAAGTGCTTTGCACCGGACTCACCCTCAAAAAAGCGGCGCGCGTGCGCAGCCATTACGGCATAAAGAAGGCCCGCCCCAAAAACCATCACGGCATAAACGACGATCATAATCGTCACTTGTGGCCAATACGCGACGTCTGTCGCAATAAATTGCGGGAAGACGGAGATCGTGAAAATGAGCGGCTGCGGATTGGTAAGCGAAATCAGAACCGACTTCCAAAAGAACGTGTCTTCCTCATTTCCGGCATGCTCTTTGACCTTAATGGCGCCATGGCCGGACTTAATCCAGCAGCGCCAGGCCAGATAAAAAAGCACTAAAGCGCCTGCGACCTTAATCCCCGCATAAAGAGCCGGACTTTTGGAAATAATAATTCCCATTCCCGAAAGGCCGACAATTTGCAAAATGGCGATGCCGACAGCGAGCCCGAGGACAGCAAAAACTGTCTTTTTCCAGCCGCGTTGAAGTGACAAACCAATCACCATAATGAACCCGATTCCGGGCGTGATGATGTTGGCAAAACTCGTAATCAGGAAAAGACTGAATAAAGACCAGACAAGCATAAATCTTTCTTTCCAGTGAAAGTCCTTTTTTCGTTGTGTGTTGATGACACAGATCGCAACGGCGCGACTATAGACGAAGTCGTTACGGCGTGCAATCTGAAAGTTTTTCTAAATTTTTCAACACATTTTGGAAAAATCCTTTCGCACGGATTGTTTCTGAAAGATTGGGAAAAATTCTCTTCTTGCGGCAAATAAGATGAGAAAAATTCGCCTCAGAGTTGCAACGTTTTTGTGAAACGTCGCAACCCGCTATAGACGTAAATTACATGGAGAAAATCTCTTTTCTGTCAAGCACCTGCAACTTCAGAATCTTTGCAGAGGCTTCAGCTCAAAGCGAACAAAATCTGCAACAGCCTCTTTGAACGAACGCAGGTACGTAACCTTTGGCTTTGTTCCGCCTGCCGCCTTATAGGCTCTAAAGTCTCCCATGTCGGAGCTGACGCTTCCCGGAGAAATCTCCGATTCAGACACTTTCGACGCATAGGCTTTTAGTTCTCTATAGTTGGCACACCATTTATCAGAAAATGCTCGAATTTCTTCTTCGATCACCTCATGAATCCGCTGGCTGATGATCGTCATCGCATCCTGCTCGCGGAATTTTTCAGGATTCATCTTCACTTCAAACCAAATATCGCGCAGAACGTTGCCAATTTTCGGATTGGATTTCGCATACTCTTCGATATAGCGGCAAATGCGGGCATCTTCTGTTTCCGAGACATCCTGCGCTGCGTCCCCCGCTTCGGGCATGTGTGCTTGAATCAATTCCACCAAATACCTGAAGTTCACCTCAATTTGCTTGACAGATTCCAATTCGTACTCAACATCGACGAAGTCTTTGGCAACGCCGTCCTCCGACGGATATTCCTTTAGTCTTTCGACGGCATTGTGATAGTGCGCCGTCAGCGCTTCGAGTTCTTTGCGACTGATATCGAATTTCGTTTCCAAATCACTTTCACTAAATTCGTCGTATACCTGCGCCTCTCCCAAACTGCGATCTACCGCCTGAAAAGCTTTTACAAAGGCCATCTGCTCTTCCCTGGATCCTGACTCAATCAGTTTGACCACAGAATCCAACGTCGGGGCGATCTTTCGCAGTTCAGCGACCGCCTTTTTGCATCGTTGCATTGTCTGCTTCCACGAGGGAGCGGCCACATCTGCAACGCTCCCGTTGGAATAGAGCAAAAGCGCTTCGTTGATGCAACGTTCATAAAGTGCCGGTGTCTGCATCGTCACAATCTGACCGTAGCGCTTTGTTTTGTCATACAAACGATTAGTTCGGGAAAACGCCTGAATGAGATGTTGCGGTTTCATTGGCGATCGATCCAAGAAGATAGTCGAGAGACAAGGCGCATCAAATCCGGTCAAAAGCCGATCCACCACGATAACAAGGTCCAGCTGCGCTTCGCGAGAGCGATAACGTGACTTCTTGCGAGCCAACCGATCGTTGAGTTCAGCGTTATAGGCTCCGAGCGTATCCAGACCCCAATTTGTACCGAACATCTCGTTGTAGTCCGCCAAAGATTCCTTCATTTCATCCTGATCCGCCATCGCTCCGTCTTGATTGACGCCGACAGTGTAGGTGATGGCAATTTTTGGGAAATCCGGCAGAAGTTTTCGAATGTCTTCTTCAACTTTGCCTGCTTTTACAAACTCTTTAAAAAGTTTGTAGTACCTCTGAGCCACCTTGATAGAGGGAACCGTGAGAATGCCTTCATAGGCTTCGCCTGCCGGGGAACTGAGTTTGAACTTGGCGGCCGACTTGTTGACAATGTAATCAATCACTGCATGGCGATGTTCATCGTTGTCGTAGAGACCTTCGCCATTGGGCGACAGAAAATGCCGCACCACTGCCGCTTCAATGTCTTCCGACTCCTTCTCCTTCATGTCCTCTTCCGAAAATAGATGCATGTCGACGGCCATCTTTGCAAATTTTTTTTGAGAAAATCCCATGCTCTGGATTTGGAAACCCAACACAGCGTTATCTGCGATAGCCTCTTTAATGGTGTACTTGTGCAAACAAGGTTTTCCGTAAAGATCGTCTGTCGTCCGAGCAAGATCTCCCTTGCGGGCTCGCATGTTGTCTGCAAAAATAGGCGTTCCGGTAAAACCGTACCAAAGGCTTCGATCAAAAAAGCGTTCAATTTGACGCTTCGTCTCAGGCGTGACCGCACGGTGGCATTCATCCACGATGAAGGCAATGCTCTTTGTCTGAATGCGTTGGGAAATCTTCTTGTACTTTTCCTTCGTCTCCTCTTCCGTGTAGCGTCGGATGATGATTTGCAACTTTTGAATCGTTGTAACGATGGCACAGCGATCCTTGCTTTTCAGTTTTTCTTCCAATGCACGCGTGTCATCGGTGTTCTCCACATCGATGCCGTCACTGTCGGCATAGGACAGAAAAGCAGCTGTTGTTTGTTGATCCAAATCTTTGCGATCGATAAGAAAGATCGTCTTATCCACGCTCGGAATGTCAAGGAGGTTTTTTGTCACCGTATACGACGTCAGCGTTTTTCCAGATCCCGTCGTGTGCCAAATGTAGCCGGAACGACGCTCGCGCGAAGCCTTTCGGATTTCTTCAATGGCATGAATTTGGTAGGGACGAAGCAAAATAAGTTTCTTACTCTCATTGTCCAGAACACTATATTTGCCAAGCATTCGATGCGCCATTGGGATATTGAGTGCGGCTTTGGCAAAGGCCAGATAATCGTCAACCGCTTCGTTCTTTTCGTTTACCCAGCGAGTCAAAAACTTCGCATTCAGATTTCCGTGATTGTCCGCCGCTATGTAGCGCGTTCCGACGCCGTTAGTGACGACAAACATCTGCACAAATCCCATGATGCCCTGAAACTTCCCTTCTTTGCCGTATTGTTGCAACTGACGAAAGGCATCCATATAAGGATGATCGGCATTTTTTAACTCAATGGCAATCATCGGCAAGCCGTTGATGAGAAGCGTCACATCGAAACGTCTGTCTCGTTCGCTTGTCTGATCCTTTGGAGAACGGTACTGATGAATGACTTCATAACTGGAATTACCGCCCGTCACTTCACGGTTATTAACGGCTAGGAGATTAACTCGTCCGAGTTTCGCATCCTCTCGTTCCAGAGGAATCTGTGCCATACCGTTTTCTCCGGCGAGCCAGCGCGCCGCCTTGTAGGTAGTGATCGCTTGTTCACACAGAAAAGACTTGATGCGTTTCATCTCAACATCGGTGAGCAATACGCCCTGCAACTTGTCGATGTTATTCTTATTGAGTTTGGCGCGAAGATTCTTCCAAAGGTCTTCTTCACAGCGAATGTCACCGCGGTAAGTCCATTGAGATACGTCGCAGGTAAGTTGCCGAATTAGCAGATCTTCCATTTGAGATTCAAGCGTGCTCATTTCGCCTCCCCTTTCTCTTGGTCGGACTTCGCTTCCGCTTGTGCTCGCCACTCAACAAGCGTCTTCCCAAAATACGTAAAAAAGAGAGGACCCTGATAAGCTCCAGAGGCGTTGCGCATCGACTCCGGCAAAAAAACTTTGGTAAACCCCGAAAGCGTCCATTGCTTCCCTTCATGTTCGATGTGCCGATCATCGGCAATACGAACCTTCTTCCCTGTTGGTCTGAAAACGATGATGTCTCCTTGCTTCAGGCCAATCTGACTGAATCGGAAGTTGGGCTTATGAGAGGGCTTTCCGGGATGTTCTGGAAGAATCGGTTTATTGTCTTTGTACTGCGTGATTTCTGCGTCATCAAGCGGCATTGCGACAATTTTTAAAATCTCGAGCGCTTTCTGCGGCGGCACGTTGAAAAACTCACGATTCCGACGAATACGCAATTTCGTCAGTGCATCGATCATCGTATGAACGGACTTCTCGACTTCATTGAATTTGGCCGTTTTCAACGTAGCGTATATCTTGAAAGGCAATGGTACTGCTGTGTTATCCAGTTCCTTGGAGCGAACATCCACAGGGCGATTGCTCTTACCGATCTTTACCCAATCTTCACGGAAACTGTCGTTCGTCAGGATGTACACAAATCCTTTTTCTTTAGCTGACTTTCTCATGTAAAACTCCTCAGACGAACATCTGCTGCATGAAGGCTTGCTTCTGCCTCTTTAGTTCTGTGATTTTGCGTTTGGATAGCGCGATCTTCTCGTCGAGAGTGGTGAAGAAGGATGCGATTTTGTGTTGCTCATCAGAGCAAGGGAGATGTATTGGTATTTTTTTTAAATTAGACGGAGATATTTCGAGGAAAGTTGAGCCACTCGCTCTAATACTAATTTCTCTCTGAAAACAAGGTTCCAAGACTGCATAGTACAAAAATTCATTCAACACTCCGTCCTTGCAGATCAAAGATTGAAAGCCTTGATTGGTACAAACATCTCCGTCATACAGGTGAATCGAACAAGCACCAATTGTTGCTCGAGTTGTCAATAACAATGCCCCCTTAGGAAGAAGTTTGGCACTTGAATTTTTGACACCTTCCTTTGTTATTGTTCGTCTACTAGAGTGGACATATTTTGAATCTATTTCCGTTGGTGTCAACCATTGAATATTCCCATCCCAATATTCAGGAGAAGAAGTACTCGGAGTTCCTCCTCCACAGAGGTTAGCGACATCTGCAACGGTGAAATCACTCAACTCTGGATACTCCGTCCCATCATCTCGCCTGAACCGAATCTCCTTACTGAAGATTTTCTGCATTAACCCTTTTTTAAGGCGTTCCATGCTGACAAGTTTGCGCTCAGCTAGTGAGATCTTTTCATCCAACGTTGTGAAGAATTCGGCAATTTTGCGTTGCTCAGAAAAACTAGGAGTGTTGATTTCAATTTCGCTAACCTTCGTTGGATTGATATGAACAACACTCTTTCCCTGAGCAATTCTCAAAATTTGCCGACGACTTGTAGCATTTATCGAATAACTAAGAAAAATTCCTTCACAATTTTGGCTACGAAGCACTAATAGATCCCCACCATAAGCCACTCCTTCTTGTTGAATGCAGGTAGCCTTAGCAATATCCTCCGCTGTCTCTCCCGACATCGGAAGAACAACATCTCCCTTTCTACTCTTTATAAGATTTTTTGAAACGCTCGTTCTGCTAGTAACACAACTGGCTACCTCGGCGTATGCCGTATATAGTTCTCCGTACAGCAAACAGGGGGTACATCCATGAGGATCTAAATCACTCTTCGATAAAGTCCCTCCTTTTGAAAGGACGACACATTCCTTCAATTTTCTCCGTGCCCAGTCATGACAATGGTCATTTTTGAATCTCAGCCTTGGATTCGTCATGCCTGCTCTCCTTTCCAAGAGATGCCAAGTTCTTTAAAGAACCCGGCCAGTTGCGCATCAACTTCCATCTCTTCCTTCCTTATTTCCGAAAGCTCTTTGAAGGTCGCCTGAAGATCAATCTGCTCCTCTTCTTCGAAGTTATCGACGTAGCGGGGTATATTCAAATTGAAGTCGTTTTTTTCGATCTCTTCAAACGTTGCCAGATGAGCAAATTTCTCAGCATCCTTGCGAGCGACATATGCTCGGAAAATCTTCTCAATGTGCTCCGGATCAAGAAAGTTCCTGGCTCGTTCTTTTCGGAATTCTTTTGAAGCATCAATAAAGAGAACACTGCGAGCTGTGTTGCTCTTCTTAAGAACAACAATGCAGGTTGGGATTCCCGTTGAAAAGAAAATGCCGGCAGGAAGTCCGATCACCGCATAAATGTTTCCTTTTTTGAGAAGTTCTTCACGGATCGTCCCTTCGGCTCCTCCGCGAAAGAGAACGCCGTGCGGCAAAACGATTCCCATCGTTCCGGTTTCCTTCAGGTGATAAAACCCGTGAAGGAGGAAAGCGAAGTCTGCCTTGCTCGGAGGTGGAAGCTTCTTGTACTGCGCAAAACGCGGATCCATAAGGAGTCCTTCCCTTGCGTCGTACTTCTGTGAATAAGGCGGATTCATGACGACGGCATCAAAATTCGTCGGCTCATCCGTCGGCCAATCGGCATCGAGTGTGTCGCCGTTTCTCAAATGTTGATTTGTCCCGGGAACCTGATGGAGCATCATGTTCATTCGAGCAAGGTTATAAGTCTGGTTTTTTAACTCTTGCCCGAAAAACTGAACCGCCTTCTTGTTGTCGACCGAATTCTCGTTCTCGATGCTGTTACGCACTTGGAGCAACAACGAACCGGATCCACAGGTCGGGTCATAGACGGAGAAGGCGTATTTTTTATTTTGGTCTTTTGTGACGATGCGGGCGATAAGACGTGAGACTGATTGTGGGGTATAAAACTCACCGGCTTTTTTTCCGGACTCTGCAGCAAACTGAGAAATTAAATATTCGTAGGCATCCCCGAGTGCGTCTTCCGGATACTGACTGAAATCAATCGCCGCAAGTGCCTTGATGACAGAGGCGATCATTTCATTGCGTTTATCTGGTGTTTTTCCCAGATCTTTGGACTGGACGTCAAAATCGTCAAACAGCCCTAAGTAAATACCCCCCCCCGGCGCTTTCCACATTGCGGAAAGCCTGTTGCAGGTTGTCCAGCAGGAAAGTTCGGTTGTTAATCTGCTCGTAAAACGCCAAGAACGTGTGTTCCGGCAAAATCACACAACCAAACGTGTCCATCAAGTTATATTGCAAATCTGGCCATATCTCTTTGTCTTGAGTCGCCTTAGCGTACTCAGCCTGAGCTTCGTCAAGCGACTTCGGTTTCTCATCCGTTAACTGGTCATAGGCTTCTACCAGCATTCTGTCTGATAAAGCTTTGTAAAACACCAAACCAAGCAGGTAATCCTTGTAGACATCTGCAGTCATCGTCTTTCGCATCACGTCTGCCGCTGCCCACAGAGCCGTATTCAGTTTCTGAGTCGTCAAATTCATCATCTAACTTCCAATTGGCATCATTACGCTAACAATGTCCGTCGGCGAGAGATGCACGAAATCATTTTTCGACATCCACCTAACAGGCATTTCCAGTCGTCACTACTCTGAAACAAACAGATCTGAAGAAACCGAACACGACGTCGGCAAATTACGCTGACACAAATAGCGTCAACACCCCTGCCTTCTCCGAATGGAGTCTCTAAAGAAATGTCCGACGGTGCATCATTTTACCTTCACCTGTGTTGCATCAAATAGATTTAAAGATCGACGAACGCTGCAGTCAACAAATTTAGAAGAGAAAACGACTGGTCACTCTTTCTGCTGTCGATCAATGCAAATAAAAAAACGGAGAGGAAAATGATTTGCCCAAGAGCATCTAACCCTTGGGCATTTCTTCTTATTCCTCTTACAAATTTCTAAACCAAGCAATCGCTTCAGCCATCTTTATCGGTCCCGATGGTCTGATGCACAGAAAGAGGCTTAAAAATGGACGATTGTCGAAAAAACGATTCTTAGATCCAATCGTTCGGATGTAGCCAAAAATCCAACACGCGGCTTAATTTGCGTGTGCGGCTAAAGTCCGGCAAGCTCGAGAGAAACAAGGAGCCGTAGCGAGAGCCGCTTCCGGGAATAATGCGTGCATCGCCGACAATAAGAACGCCCCGATCCGTTTCGCTTCGAATCAATCGCCCGGCGCCTTGCTTTAAGGCAATGGCAGCGAGCGGAATCTGATGCGACACAAAGGGATTGCCGCCTTCGGAACGAATCCAGCGGCACCGCGCATCAAGAACCGGATCGTCTTTCGGCGCAAAGGGCAGTTTGTCGATGACAACAAGGCTAAGCGCCTCGCCCTTGATGTCAATGCCTTCCCAAAAACCCATCGTGGCAACAAGAATGCTGTTGGCATTCTCACGAAACTGCTGAAGAAGGTTGCGCCTGGAATCTTCATTCTGAACGTAGACGACATAATCGCGGCGATTGGCTTCGATGCGATCCCGCAGCGCATCGGCCGCAATCTGCATGGCGCGGCGGCTCGTGCAAAGAAAAAGCGTCTTTCCCTTCATGAGATCAATCACAGGCCAACACTCTTCGACCAATCGCTCAATGAAGGGCGCCTTCTCCGGGCCGACCGGAGCAGGAATTCCGTCCGGAACATACAAAATCGCCTGATTGGGAAAATCAAAGGGGCTGCTCCAGGATTTGGCAAGAACTGAGCCAAGACCAAGTTCGCCCAAGAAGTGAGAAAAATTCCCTTTTCCCGTCGCTAAGGTAGCTGAAGTAAACACCCAAGCCGTATTCGGTCGTGAGTGCATCAGACGCGAGAAATCTTGCGCAAACGAAAGCGGCGTTCGCCGCAAACGGATGTCTCGCATTGAATGAGAAACCCACCGCACTCCGGGATTGCCGTCTTTATCGGTCACAAGATCTTTCGGGGCTTTGAGAACCTCACACCACTCCTTCATGAGTCCCGTGCAAAAGACGAGGTTTTCATGTAGCGCCGTCAGATCTTCGTCGTCGGCCGAGACCGCCTCAATCGAATCGGCCAATTGCACGGCAGCGGCATAAGCTTCTTCTAAAAACGGCACGGAGCTTTCGATCTCCTTCACATTGGCGATATTGAAGGCCTCGCCTTCTAAGACGCCTAACTGATCGAGTTTGATGACAAAATCCTGAAGCGGATTCTTGGCGCTGTCATACAACTCTTCCCAAGAGGTCTTGTCGGCAAGCGCCTGCTTGTGTCGGCTGAGCGTAATGCGCCGAATGTCCTTTAACAATTCCAAAACGGCTCTCGTCGAAAACTCTTCTCCGAAAAAGTCCGCTCCGATTTCGGGCAACTTGTGCGCCTCATCCAGCACGATGACATCGCTTTTAGGAAGCATGTCGGCATCGGATTCATCCTTGATGGCCATCGCCGATAAGAAAAGATGATGGTTGACGACAACGACTTCTGCTTCTTTGGCTTCCTGACGCGCCTTGTTGATGAAGCACTTTTCCGCAAACGGACACTTCTGCCCCGAACAGCTCTCGCGGCTGCTTGTCACAAAAGGCCAGACAACAGAATCCTCAGCCACGCCCGTCACGCCGGCTCGGTCTCCCGTCGGATCCGTCGCAGCAAAAATTTCAATCTTTTTTAAATCCTCAAAGGCGGCGGCCGTCGGCAATCCGGTTTCTCGTACGGTCTTTAGGCGACGCAGGCAAATGTAGTTGGCTCTTCCCTTTAAAAGCTTCACGGTCACGCGGATGCCGAGCGAGGCCTCTAATGCCGGAATGTCTTTCTTAAAGAGTTGTTCCTGAAGCGTCTTTCCTGCCGTACTGACGATCGCTTTGCGGCCTGAGAGAAGCACCGGGACGAGATAGCCGAACGTCTTTCCGGTGCCGGTGCCGGCTTCCAAAACAACCGTCTCGCTGTTTTCAAGCGCTTGGGCAACCGTCTGGGCATACTGAATCTGACTGGGACGGCTTCTGAATCCGGGCTGCCTTTTGGCAAGACGCCCCTGCGAAGAAAAACATTCGCCGACTTCTTGAACAAACAGACTGTTTTCGCCCTGCTCAGGCATATTCCCTTTTCCTTCAGTACACCCTTAACGGCAACAGATTAGCAGGATTTTTTAGGCCGATCTCGCTTTCCTTTTCACTCGACCCTTTTTTTGTGACAGATTCGGGATTATCCGCTGCAAGGTTGGAATCACAAGAAAAAATTTACCTTTAAGGATATAATTTTAAAAAATATATTTAAAGGTGCAAAATGCTCGTCAATACACCCCAGGCACTCGGTCTTTGGTTTCAGCACCTGCGCAAAGAAATTGGAATGACGCAGGTTGAAGTGGCTGAAGCGGCCGGCGTGAAACAGAAAACAATTTCAGGTTTTGAAAACGGAAAAATCAACATTCAGATCGACACGCTCATGCGTCTGCTCGCCGTCATCAATGCCGTCATTGACCTCAAGAGTCGCCGCCAACTCAACATCGAAGGTATCCTGGAATGGTAGAGAAACTTCATGTCTATATGAACGGAGTTCTCGTCGGAGAACTAAGCCGTAACCGTCAAGGGCTTCTTACATTTTGTTATGCGTCGAATTGGCTCTCTTCTCCGACAGCGCACCCTCTTTCTCTCTCACTCGGATTAAGAGCGAGCCCTTGGCGTGGCGACATTGTGCTTCAATTCTTCTCCAATTTATTGCCAGATTCACCCGCTCTTCTCGAACGCATTGATCGCCGTCTTAGCATCGGAAGTACGCACCCGTTTGACCTGCTTGCTGTAATCGGTCGGGATTGCGCCGGTGCGCTGCAATTGATCCCAGACGGAGAAAAGTACACCCCGCTTACGATCCAAGCAAAAGCACTTTCAGTTTCTGACATAGAATCCCTGCTCTCGGATCTTTCCAAACGCCCTTTGGGCATGGCTGTCGACGGTAATTTTCGTCTTTCGATCGCAGGAGCGCAGGAAAAAACAGCTCTGCTTAAAATGAATGGGCAATGGATGCTTCCGTATGGAGCAACACCGACAACACACATTTTTAAGCTTCCCATCGGCGTCTTAAACGCTAATACCCTCGATTTATCGACAAGTTGCGAAAACGAATTTCTTTGTCTAAAGATTGCTCAAGCCTATGGGATCGAGGCAGCCAATGCCGAAATTGTTCAATTTGGTTCCCAAAAAGCCTTGGCCGTTGAGCGATTTGATCGCAAATGGTTATCAACCGACACATTGTTGCGATTGCCGACCGAAGACTTTTGCCAAGCATTGGGCGTAAGTTCTGCTCTCAAGTATGAGTCCGACGGCGGTCCATCCGTCAGCAGCATCATGCACCTGTTGCGCTACTCAACAAGACCGCAACAGGATTGTCTGAGCTTTTTCAAGGCTCAGATTCTTTATTGGCTGCTAGGCAATACAGACGGACATGCGAAGAATTTTTCAATTTTTCTGATGCCTAGCGGCTATCGGCTGACACCGCTTTACGACATCCTTTCCGTTTGGCCGCTGGTTAAATCCGGAGGGCTTCCTGTCCAAAAATTAAAACTTGCGATGGCACAACTCGGAAAAAACCGACATTACAAACTGTCGGAAATTTCAGGGCGCCATTTCCTAGCGACAGCCGTCAGATCCGGAATGACTGAAACTCTGGCTCGCCATGTCATCGAAGAAATGGCCTTGCAAACAACTTCTGTCATTGAACGCGTCGCAAAAAAACTACCGAAGGAATTTCCGGAGGATGTCGCAGAAGCTATCTTTCAAGGAATGCAATCCCAAGCGAATCGCTTGTTGTCTGACGCATCTTACCGTCAATAAATCTCTTGACAACGAAAGAGGAGAACATCGTTCTTACGTCTCCCCTTCTTGTTTGGCACGCTTAGCCGCCCGTTTTTTTAACGCTTTTTCTCGCTCAGCGGCACGCTCATTTCGTTTGATGATCCGAAGCTCATTGCGGTGTTCGTTTTCGGCCTCTTGCTCAACCTTCTTATCCAAAGCCTCTTGTCGAGCCGCGCTCTCCTCGGCTCGGCTTTGAGCAAAGCGAGCCGACTTGGGAGAACTCGTTTTGGCCGTGCCTGCATTTTTTTTCGGGAACGGATCCTTCGGTCCCTGTGCATGGCGCGCATTGCGAGCGGTCTGACGCTCTTGCTCGCGCGTAGCCTTTGCGGAGCGAACGATTTTCTTCGCTTCAACCTCGATGGCGATAAACCGTCTTTCCGCTCTTTGACGAGCCTTGCGCACGTCATCTTCGCAACTGTTGACAAAGAAATTTTCCGAGCACCGTTTGCGCGAATACTCCGAGAGTTTTTCCGAATAGTCCCGAGCGCGTTCAATCTCTGACAAAACGGCCTCGGCTTCGGCAACACTCTGAATGGATCCGGCAGGATGTTTTTCTGCAATCCAAGCCGACTCGATCGATGCGATGTCCGGCGTAAAGGCAAAGCAGGAAAAGGCGCCCGTCAGGGCAAACAAACTACAAAGGCTCTTTTTCATAAGAAAGCGTTTTTGTGGCACCGGCTTTATTGTACAGAGACAGACGGCCTCGAGGGACGCTCCGAAATTGTCTTACGCTGATCTGAAAAGCCCTATCTCCCTTTTTTCGGTTGTTTTCGAAGGAAATCCGCAAGGGATTTTGTTTTCCGCATTAACCCAAAAACAAGAGAGAATTTTTGCCTTTTTCCTTCATTCCTTACCGTTTCGATGTTTGATGAGAATGCCTCTGATTTCGTTTCAGGAATAGACCTTTCTTCACACGATCTGTCTTTGTCTGATTCAGGATAAGATCTGAATTTCAATGTATTTTCAGATACTGAGAAGCACTTACTCCAAAAAAGCTCGCCGCGTTTTTTGATAAACATTTCCATCCCTAAACTCTTGACGCTTTGCAACACGAAACACTTGCCGCCATTTCAAAAATCTTCCCATTGAATCGGCTAAAATCGCCGTTAAATCAAAAACAACAAGAAAAAACGCGCTGTGAGCGCGTCGTTTGGGGAAGGCGCATCCACGATGTTTCTCAAAGATAATTGGAAAATTACGCTCACGATTCTCACGCTGAGCTCCGTGCTGATGTCTTCGGGCTACACGATGCTCATCCCGTTCCTGCCCATGTATCTGATTGATGACCTGGGAGTGAGCGTTGCTGACGTCAATTGGTGGAGCGGCCTGATCTTTTCGATTACCTTCCTCATTTCCGGCCTGATGGCTCCCGTTTGGGGTGCTCTTGCTGACCGAAAATCCCGAAAACTGATGGCCATCCGCGCCGCCTTGTGCTTGGCAATTTCCTATTTTGCCGGCGCTTTTGTGCAAACGCCAATGCAGCTTTTTGCCATGCGGGCTTTGCAGGGGTTTTCATCCGGACTTTGGCCGGCAACGCTTGCCATCATGAGCGGCAAAGCCCCCAGCGCACGACTCGGATTCTGTATGGGCGTGATGCAGGGCGGATTGACGGCCGGACACGTGATCGGCCCCTTTTTCGGGGGCGTTTTGGCCGAAGCCTTCGGCATGCGCACATCCTTTCTGGTGGCCGCCGGGGGACTGACAATCATCGCCATGCTGATTTTCTTCTTTGTCGACGAGCCGCCGAAGGTACCCGTTGCCAAGAAGGTTGAAGCGGCAGAAAAGAAATTCCGCATTCACGAAACGCTCAAGAACCCCATTATCCAGCGCATGCTCTTTGCCGCAGCGATGGTGCAGTTAACCGTCATGATGACGCAACCCGTGTTGCCGCTTTACATCGGAGAACTCCAGCAGTCGATGGAACACATCGTCTTTATCTCCGGACTGGTCTTTTCCGTTGTCGGTATTTCCGGAATTTTTGCTTCTCCCCTCTGGGGCATTCTCGGGCAAAGCTGGGGATATCGACCCGTTTTGTACTTGTCGCTTCTGCTCGGGGCCACATTCGGCTGGATTCAGGCCGTCCCCTTTGATTTGACGCAATTTACGATTTGGCGCTTTATCGGCGGCATCGCCTTTGCCGGAATTTTCCCTGCCATCAATGCCGTTCTTACGCAAAGCACAAGTCCGGCCGATCGAGGCCGCGTCTTCGGCTACAGCTATTGCGCCCAGCAGATGGGATCGGTTTTCGGTCCGATTCTCGGCGGTCTGATGGCTACCTACATGAGCAATCAGATTGTGATCGGAGCCGCCGGCGCCCTGTTGTATCCGGTTGTTGCCATCCTCTTTTTCTGCCGCCCGAAGCAACGCGACCCGGCCACGGGAGAACCGGCCGAGAGTTCTTTGCCGACTGAAACGAAAAAATAACGGGAAAACAACGACGAAGAAGAGATCTGGTGCGGTCGGAGAGACTCGAACTCTCATGACTCTCGCCACAGCCACCTCAAGGCTGCGCGTCTACCAATTTCGCCACGACCGCACTGACCGATTGAAAAATTCGAAGAACGACGCCGCTCTTCGAACATTCGGCGAGGTTGGGGATTCTAACGAAAAATTTCAATAGGTCAAGCGAAATAATTCGGGCGGTCTTCAAATTTTCCTACCTTGTTGATAAGATTAGGATTTTAAAGTAATTAGAAGAGTTCCCCCGCTGAGCATTAACCCACGGCGACGAGAACCGAAAAAATCTTAAAGAGAGTTCTTCGCATGTCGGAAAATATGTATTTTGATAAAAGCGACCGCGATCTTTTGTCCATGGTCAATTCAACCACGGAACAAAAACCGGATGAGAAGCTTGAACAAAAGCTCTTTAATACGGCCTTGCACCCGCACGGAATCCTGAGTCTCGCTACCACGCACGAAAGCCGCATGGCGCACGCCGTGATCAATCTGTTAAACAGCATTGAGGGACTGGGAGATGCGGCGGCACGTTTGGCTGCCTTGCGCGCTTTGTATGACGAAGTCATCAACAGCGCCACGACCCCCTTCCGAATCAACACGGGGCGCGTTCTCGTGCAGATTATGAAGGACATCGTCCGCGCTAAGGGTAACGAACTCGAGCAACTTAAGCTCATTCACGACTTCCGAAAAGTTGCCGCCGGCAACCCGCGCATCGTTCGCGCCTTCTTGGCCGAGCGTCACCTTTTTGAAATGCCCGAGAGCTGGGATCAGCTCACGATGGATCAGCACGTTCACGATTCGAACACGAAGGGGCGCAAGAATCCGACCTACTTGATTATGGATGCCTGGGTCAAAGGCATTCGCAGTCTCACGGTGATTTACCACAACTCGGTGAATCCGGCCACGGTCGAAGAACTCACGACAGCGGCGGAAATCATGAAAATCCGCGTACGCGTCGGTTTGGAATTCCGCGCCGTGTTCCACAACAAATACGCTGACTTTATTTGGGTTCCCCGCGGATTTGCCAAGGCCGAAGACGTCGTCGAGTTCTTTAAGAGCGCTCCGGTGCGAAACGTCCTCAAAGGCGGCGAGCTGGCCAACACCTGGTATGCCGAGCAGACCTATGCGCTTTTAGACAGCTTCAACGCCAATCACCTGAGCGAAGTGCAAGAGCGCTTCGGCTTGACGAACCTTGCTCCGATCGACAAGAAGGCCTTTGCCGAATTCGTCGGCGCCGGCAGAGCCAGCCGTCTTCACCTCTCGGACTTCATTCATAAGAGCCTTTATGATGCCATGCGCGAACGCGCTGAGGTGATTCAAGAGTCCCTTTCCTCGCTTTCAGAAGAAAAGAAAAAGGACGCCCTGGCGCAGTTAAACGACTTAAACGGCTTTACCTCCAACAAGATTCTTTCCGAGTATCTGTGTGCGGAAAAGAACCCGTCGGTTCCGAACAAAGACGTTCCGGCCAACGACGGCCGTCCGGCTTTCCTTTCCATGCCCGTTCTCGAACATTTGAAGCTCCTCACGGATCTTCGAAGCGGTTTTCGAACCACGCTGCAGTTATCGGGCTTGGATGCAGCCGACGTCTTGGAAATTCTTTGGGATGCGAAGGGGCTCTTTACGCACCTTGAGCGCATCAATTTGAAAGAATACAACGACGGAGAAGTTTTTGATCTGGAACGCATCGGCCGCATTCAGTACGACATCAACGGCGCACGGATCATGAGCTTGAAGGCAACGATCAGCGAATTGATTCTTGAAAATGCGCACGATGAGGCGCGACGCAACAAGTTGACGGAAATTCTGGATCATCTTTCCGAGCTTATTGCGCTCTACGAGATCACGCCGCTCGGAAGCGCCTTCGGCACGGACTCGACGGGACACGTCGGAAACCGCGTCGGCATGGGGCTGGCCGTGATCGACACGTTGCCCTCGTCGGCTCAAAAGAAACTCAAGGCTGACACAAAGATTCTTCCCGTCAACGTCAAACTCGAGGTTCTCGACACGTACAGCGACACGAATCCGGCAAGTCCCGTAACGCGGCTTGTGCGCAAACTGCGCAACAATCCGACCATCGGGATGGATAAAAAGCGCGACTACACAATTTGCGAGCGTGCCGTCGAAGTCACGGAAAAAGGCAACATTGCTACTTTAGGCGGCATGACGGGGGCGGCTGACAATGACTTACTGAAAAAAGCGCCCGTTGAGAAAGCCACAAAGATCCCGACCAAGTACCTGACAACTCCGGTACTCAACATCCTCAAGATTTTGATCGGTCTTGTACCGGCATTCTGCACCTTTATGATCACGCAGAACTGGTGGGTTTTGGCTTGCTTCGGCGCTTTCATTTGGCTTGGAATTACGGGTTTCCGCAACATCATCCAGATGATCATCGCCTCGGGTTCCTTCTTCGGAAGCCGCGTCAAGTGGTATGAAACGGTTCAGTGGACGCGACTGTGCGAATCTCTGATGTACACGGGCTGGTCCGTGGTTCTTCTCGAAGGCATTATGCGTAATGCCGTTCTCGTCGGGCTGTTCAACATCAAGGTTACAGAGCATCCGCTCTTGGTGTTTACCGTGATTGCACTGGCCAACGGAACCTACATCAGCTCGCACAACATCTTCCGCGGATTCCCGATGACAGCCGTTGTCGGCAATTTCTTCAGAAGCGTCTTGGCCATTCCGGTCGCACTCGTCTACAACGTGTTGCTCGGTCTGATCCTGCCGCTTTTAACGGACATGCCAGTGGCTGACGTTTTGATCTACTCCTCGGCCATCATCACGAAGCTCGCTTCGGACACGATCGCCCTCATGATTGAAGCAACGGCGGATCGCCGCAACTTCTATCGTCTGCGCCGCATCGACTACAAGGCAAAATTGAATGCCATTTATGCCTGCTACGTGAAGCTCGAGACGCTCTTTCCGGAAAGAAACATGCTCGAGGTTCTTTCTGTTCCCGGCGAATTCCGTCGCCTGACGCAGGAAAAGGGAGCCGATCTTCGCGAAGAACTCTTTGCGCACCTCATGGACTTGATGTACTTCTGGTACTTTAAGAACACAAGCCACCAAGTCTTTTGTTCCATCGTGCGCAAGATGAGTCCTTCCGAGCGCGATGTTTTAGGAGCGATTCATCTCGGATTCTTTAAGAGCAACCCCGAGGACGCCAAAACGGTCATCAAGAAGTTCTTAGGCGACCGTTCTGAGAAGTGCTTAGCTTTTTATGAAGCCAACTTCACGCCCTACTTCAAGGCAATGGGAAAGTTCTTTCCGGTTCTGACCAATAATTGATTCGGAAACACTGCCTTGACTGATGAAAAACGGGAGCCTTGCGGCTCCCGTTTTTATTCCTGAATCAATCGTTTTCAGATCGCTCGTTAGCGAGCAAACGCTTCAAGCCACGAGAGAACAATTTCCGAAGATGTCTTCGCCGACTGTTTAACAAAGGCCTGATAATCGCCGTTGGCTCCGTCGGAAATCACGCGAATCACCGCAAAAGGACACTTGTTAATCAAAGCCGTCTGCGCAATGGCTCCGGATTCCATCTCTGCGGCAACGGCACCAAACGTCTCTGCAATCCACCGAGCTCGCTCTTTGGAAGCAACAAATTGATCACCCGTTGCAATGATGCCCTGCCTGTTGGGAATTCGCAGCTTTTCACAAACCGAACGCAATTCTTTGACGGCTGCGGCATCGGCAGGAAATTGGATGCAATTGATCCCGGAAACCATTCCGACGGGATCCCCCACCGGAGACGTATCCATATCGTGCTGCACACACGCGGTTCCAATCACAACGTCCCCGATACGAAGCGTCTCCGAAAGAGACCCGGCCACACCCGAATTGACAAGAAAATCGACGCCGTAACGCAGAATCATCGTCTGGGCACACACGGCCGCAAACACTTTGCCGACGCCGGACTGCGCCAACACGACGGGATGCCCGCAAAGCTTGCCGCGAGAAAAGACAATGCCGCTTACGGTTTCTTGCTCTGCTTGCTGCAATTGGCTTTTAAGGAGAGAAATCTCCGAGGCCATCGCTCCGATGATTCCAATCATGCCAGTCACTCCTTGTAAGAAAAATCCGGAGTTCCCAGGTTTTCCAAGACTTGCAGATAACGCCGACATTCCGCTTTTGCCGACTCCAGCGAAAGCGACTTCCAGTTTCCGCATTCCTTGGAAGATGCTCCGAAAACGCTTCCTGTGTGAGCCAACGTCTTATTCAAACAATCCTTCAAGACAGAGAGTACTCTCGTATTATCGGCGTTTCTGATGAGCAGATAAAACCCGGTCTGGCAGCCAATCGGTCCAAAGTAGATCACGTCCGAAGCGATTTCGGAATTACGAAGAAACGTTGCGAGCATGTGTTCGACCGAATGCATCGTCACAACGTCCATGTAGTCACCCGCATTGGGCTTGCGGGTACGCAAGTCGTACGTCGTGATATCGCCGTCGATCCGAGACACATAAATCCCGGGCTCAAGCACGTCGTGATTGACCTGAAAGCTTTGAATTTTTTGCATCGGCACGCACCTCAAAGAGGCTTTCCGTCCGCATTGAAAAGCGGCAAAGGAGCCAGGAACTGAATGTCGTTTCGTTCCGTGGCTTTTCCTTCCGCGAGAACCGCCAACCGTCCGCAGACAATACCGCCGGCTTTTGCCACAAGCTGCTCCATCGCACGCAGGGATTCTCCGGTTGAAATCACATCATCAACAATCAGAATACGCTTGCCCTTAAAAAGCGAGACATCCTCTTCAGGAAGATATAACTTCTGCTCACCTGCCGTTGTAATCGAATGCACGGTCGCCTCAAGCGCTTTGCCCATGTAAAGCTTCATGTGCTTGCGAGCCACAAAGTAGCGGGAAGCTCCGCACTGACGCGCCATCTCATGAATGAGGGGGATGCTCTTGGCCTCGGCCGTGAGCATGTAATCAAATTCAGGCGCACGCTTCAACAGTTCCTTTGCACAACAAACCGTCAATTCCGCATCCCCTAAGAGGATAAAGGCGGCAATAGAAATCTTCTCAGAAACGGGAAAGAGCCGGAGATTGCGCTTTAAACCGGCCACTTCAATTGGATAGAACATGACAAAATCCGAAAAACGTGAGAGGTTCAGACAAAAGAAAAAAGGCGTAATGCCTTTCAGACCGTGCGCAATTGTAACCTCCGTCTGGGTTTTTAAAGAGAAACGAGTGTCTTTTTGTTGTATTACCTTTTCTCTTACTTGAGATTTCCACCAACACTCTGTCCATACCCAAAACTTCTATTTTTCAGTTTTTGCATATCACGGTCTCGGCATGTTTGACGAGATCGATTATTTTCTTTCTAGAAGCAGTACCGATACGGCATCCGGATGCTGTGCGCTTCTTTCTCAGAGGCTCAGGCCGTAAACCGATACTTCAGTCCGATGGCGTGCTTCTCCTTTGTGTCTAAGAAATCCATACCACTTCAGAGTACACCAAAAAAAATCTCCCGAAACGGGAGATTTTTAGAATTTGGCAGGGGTAGTAGGATTCGAACCTACGAGTGGCGGATTCAGAATCCGCTGCCTTAACCGGACTTGGCTATACCCCAGTCGTTGGTGCGGTCGGAGAGACTCGAACTCTCATGACTCTCGCCACAGCCACCTCAAGGCTGCGCGTCTACCAATTTCGCCACGACCGCATCTCAGATTTTCAATCCTCGCGACGGAGCATGCCCGCCGCGAAGGACGGCATTTTAGCGCGGAATCTGGTTAGATTGCAAATTGTTTTCGGTCGTTGTTTCCGTACCGGTTGCCTGCTCCATCGTCACCGTTCCGAGAACGCCGGCTGCATTTTGACGCGCGCTCTTCTGATAGGCTCCTGAGCCAACCGTAATGGCCAAAGTAGCACAAAAGAAAAGCGTCGCTGCAGCAGCCGTCGAACGCGACAGGAAGTTCGCCGATCCGGAGGCACCGAACACGGAGCCGGACGCTCCCGACCCAAATGCGGCACCCAAATCAGCACCCTTTCCGTGCTGCAACAAAACAAGAACGATAACGGCAACGGCAGAAAGGATCTGCACGACAACCGCAATGCTCAAAATCATTTGCATGTTTTATTTCCTATGTCGACTTACGCGGCTGCGCAAATCTTGTAAAAGTCATCGGCCTTCAAAGCGGCGCCGCCGATCAGACCGCCGTCAATATCGGGCTGGCTGAACAGTTCGGCTGCATTGGCAGGCTTCACGGATCCACCGTACAAAATACGAATCTTCGCAGCAACGTCCGCATCCGTCTTCGCAATGAAGGCACGAATTGCGGCATGCACTTCCTGAGCCTGAGCCGGCGTGGCGGTCTTACCCGTTCCGATGGCCCAAACCGGCTCATAAGCGAGAACGCCTTCCAAGAGCGCCTTGACGCCGACGGCATCCATGACGGCCTTAACTTGACGTTCAACAACCTCAATCGTCTTGCCGGCTTCACGCTCTGCAAGCGTTTCACCAATGCAAACGATGGGCTTCAAACCCTTCTCGATTGCCGCCTTTGTCTTGGCAGCAACGCGGGCATCCGTATCGCCGAAGTACGTGCGGCGTTCAGAGTGCCCCGTAAGAACCCAGCCGGCACCGATGTCAACAAGCATCGAAGCGGCTGTTTCACCCGTGTAGGCGCCGTGATCATACTCACTGACGTCTTCTCCGCCAAACCCAATTGCGGTTCCCTTGAAGGCAGCGGCCAACTGCGGAACGTACAAAGCCGGAGCACACACGACAACGTCGCAATTTAACGCACCAGCACGCGGCAAAAAGGACTCAATCCAGGCTGCATTGGCAGCTGTTGATCCGTTCATTTTCCAATTAGCGGCAACAAGCGGTTTACGAGACATTTTTCTTTTCCTTAAGAAGTTGTAGTCGGGAATTTGTGATTTTATAAGAAGGGGAAGCTGAAAACAACGTCCCCTTCCGTTTCCGTTATTTTATTCTTCGCGGACGTCGCCTTCCGTTTTTTCCGGCTCATCCTTTAAAAGAGCCTTCATCGAAAGCCGTACGCGGCCCTTTTCATCGGCTTCAATCACTTTAACGCGGACAACCTGACCTTCCTTGAGGTAGTCGCTCACTTGGTTGACGCGTTCGCGAGCAATCTGGCTGATGTGGAGAAGTCCGTCCTTGCCGGGCAGAAGCTGCACGATGGCACCGAAATCGAGCAAGCGCTGCACGGTACCTTCGTAGACTTGTCCGACTTCAATTTCGGCCGTGATCTCTTCGATTCTCTTTCTGGCCGCCGCAATCTTCTCGGCGTTGCTCGAAGCGAGCGTTACCGTGCCGTCATCCTCGATGTTGATCTCGCACCCCGTCTCTTCGACGAGCCCGCGGATCGTCGCACCGCCCTTGCCGATGACGTCGCGGATCTTCTCGGGATTAATCTTGAAGCTTTCCAAGCGAGGCGCCCAGTCCGACAGCGACTTCGCACCGCCGCCGGCCATCTCATGCATCTTGCCCAGAATATGCATGCGTCCCTCATGCGCCTGCGCAAGAGCCGCCTGCATGATTTCAACCGTAATACCCTCGATCTTGATATCCATCTGCAGAGCGGTCACGCCGTTTTCGGTACCGGCCACTTTAAAGTCCATATCGCCGAGATGATCTTCGTCGCCGAGAATATCGGTCAGAACGGCAAACTTGTTGCCCTCCTTGATAAGACCCATCGCCACGCCGGCCACGTAATCCTTCAAGGGAACGCCGGCATCCAACAGCGACAGACAGCCGCCGCAGACGCTTGCCATCGAACTGGAGCCGTTCGATTCACAAATTTCACTGACGACGCGAATCGAATACGGAAATTCTTCCTCAGAGGGAATCACGGCCTTCAGAGCACGCTTGGCCAAACGGCCGTGACCGATTTCACGGCGCTTCGGGCTGCCGACACGGCCGGTTTCGCCCGTTGCAAAGGGCGGCATGTTGTAGTGCAGAATAAACCGGTCACGGCTTTCGCCCATGATCGAATCCACAATCTGTTCGTCCTGCTTCGTGCCGAGGGTTGTAAGCACCAAAGCCTGCGTCTCGCCGCGCGTAAAGAGCGCCGATCCGTGTGTGCGCGGAAGCACGCCTTGACGAATCTCAATCGGACGCACGGTACGGGTATCGCGGCCGTCGATGCGGGGCTTACCCTCCAAAATGTTCGAGCGAACGATGTGCGCTTCCATTTCAAAGAGAATGCCGTTGACTTCGTTCATGTCAGGCTCTTCCGCTCCGGCCTTTTCAGCCTCTTCCGTCAGCGTCTTCTCAACGAGTTCGTAAACCTCGCGCAACTTCTCATTACGCGCCTGCTTCTCGCGAATCGTATACGCCTCGGCCAAACCGGCATCGGCAAGTTCATGGATGCGGGCGATGAGCGCTTCGTTTTTCGCCGGCGGCTGCCAATCCCAGGCGGGCTTGCCGGCCTCTGCGACCAAGTCATGAATGGCATTGATGGCTGCCTGAAGCTGCTGATGTCCGTACACCACGGCATTGAGCATCGTCTCCTCAGAGAGACGATCGGCTTCGGATTCCACCATCAAAACGGCTCGTTCAGTACCGGCCACGACGAGATCGAGTTTGCTCTCGGGCATCTGGCTGATCTTCGGATTGCAAACGAATTCGTTATTGATGTAGCCCACGCGGCAAGCTCCGATCGGGCCCTTGAAAGGAATGCCGGAAATCATGAGCGCTGCCGAGGCTCCGATCATGGACGGGATATCCGGATCCACTTCCGGATCAACGGAAACCACATGGATAATCACCTGGACTTCGTTGAAGAATCCGTCCGGGAAAAGCGGACGAATCGGGCGGTCAATCAAGCGGCTGGTCAGAGTCTCTTTTTCACTTGGACGACCTTCGCGCTTGAAGAATCCGCCGGGGAATTTGCCGGCTGCGTAACTCTTTTCAATGTAATCGACCGTAAGCGGAAAGAAATCCTGTCCCGGCTTTGTCTCTTTCTTAGCGACGACCGTGGCCAAAACAACCGTATCGTCCATTTGGCAGAGCACGGCGCCCGTTGCCTGTCGGGCAATTTCACCGGTTGTGAGCGTCACGTCGTGATCGCCGAACCGGAACGACTTTGAAACTTTATTAAACATCGTCATAGATGCTTTTTCCTCATTTGAAGACCTGCGTCAGAGTCTTGCAATCCGTCTTTCCTTCTTTGACGGCACGCTGCGGCATCGAAATTCTCGCGTAACCGGAAAACCTCGAAGTCGCAACGCGCGAAACCATCCGGAAAAAGACAGAGGCGAACAACAAAACGCAGGTTGTGTTGATAAAACAAAAACCATCGCGGCCGCTTAAAAGCGGCCGCGACAGACAAAACATTACTTGCGAAGCTTCAGTTCGTCGATGAGCTTGCGGTAGGCCGGAAGATCCGTGCGCTTGAGGTAATCCAAAAGCTTGCGGCGGCGGCTCACCATCTTCAAAAGACCGCGGCGAGAGTGGTGATCCTTCACATTGACCTTGAAGTGGTCGGTAAGACCATTGATGCGTGCCGTGAGCAACGCAATCTGAACCTCGGGAGATCCCGTATCACCAGCAGCGCGCTGGAACTTAGCAACAATCTGACTCTTCTCAATGACAGACATGTTATACCCCTAAAAAGAGTGGTTTATACAAGCGGCACAGGTGTCTTCAGCCCGTACCGTGACCGAAGGTCGCTATTTTAGTGAAAAATCGAAAGGAATCAAGTGTAAGACGCACTTTATGAAGCGCGGTGAATTGCCGAACGGAAGATCGCCAACGAGACGAAGACGCCGCTTAAGAGCAAAACCAAGCCGATCACCATCGCCGGACTCGGCCACTGCGAGCGCCACATGTGGGCAAAGATCACGGCAAAAATTGTCTCGAAAACAATCATGTGTCCCGCCAATGCCGTCGGAAGCCGCTGGCTCATCGCATTCCAAAAGGCAATTCCCATCCAGGAGCAAAGGAGCCCGGAACCGGCAACGACAACAATAAACCACTCAGGGCTCGATCCGAGAAAGGCCGGACTTTCCGGATCAATCATCCAGTAAGCGACGTAAAGGAAAACCGCACAGGGCATGGTCACGAGCCCCTGCGCCGTCGACCAGGTTCTCGCTGAACGCTCGGGATGCGCAATCAGCCAATCGGCATTTCGGATCGGATACCATGTCCACAGCGCCAGTGCCAGGAGGCCGAAAAACAAC
Organism: uncultured Sutterella sp.; assembly: GCA_964509205.1. Taxonomy (GTDB): domain Bacteria; phylum Pseudomonadota; class Gammaproteobacteria; order Burkholderiales; family Burkholderiaceae_F; genus Duodenibacillus. Next base: position 46,624 of record CAZDVW010000005.1, read on the forward strand.
CCAATCCAAAATCGAGCCCCGTTGCCCTGTGAGGCGACAACAGCTTCGAATTCGCCGCTGTTGGCCAAAACAAAACCGGCAGCGATCAGACACAGCCCCGGAGCCAGTCTTTTCCAGGGCAACGATTTGTTGTTCTTTCGATCGCGCATGTTGGCGATAATCGAGACGGAAACAGGGACAACCGACATACACATACCGGCCAAAGGCGCACCGGCGTACTGAATGCAAGTTGCCAAAGCCCAGTAGTACACAATGTTTCCGACGACGCCCAATTTGGTCACAAAAATCCAATCTCGCGCACTGTAACAAGACAGTTCCCGGCGTTCGAAAATAATCAAAGGGACGGCGACGAGTCCGAAACTGACAAAGCGACCGGCCGTAATGTAAACGGGATCGTAATCGGGCAAAGCAAGCGGAACTAAATAAACCAGCCCCCAAAGCAGACAAGCAAACACCCCGCAAGCAAATCCGAGAGCCAGTTGCTGATCACTTTTTTTCATTTAATCAAACTCTCGCTGAGAGCGAAAACGCTTCTTTTCAGAGGTTTTCGCCTTGTTTTTTAGGCGCAACAACACGGAAGCGCGCGTCGGCTTTGTGGCGCGGCGCACTCTGAGCGGTCTTAATGCGCGCTCAACCATTAAGACAATCCGTGCGACAGCCGCCCGACGGTTGGCTTCCTGCGTACGAAACTCCTGTGCCTTCACAAAAAGAATGCCGGATTCCGTCACTTGACGAGCGTAAAACGACCGAACCCTCGAAATCATTTCCGAGGAGAGGCCAAGATCGACAAGATCCAACTGTGCGAAGACTGCCGAATTGACTTTGTTGACATTCTGTCCGCCTGCGCCCGAACTGCGCATGGCTCTCCACTCAATTCGACTTTGGAGAAACTCCGGAGAATACATCGTCATCGTCGTTTTACAGTCCGAAAAATCTCTGTCCGAGAACAATCCACACGGGCATCGTGGCCATTGCCGCGAGAGTCTGAGCCGTTGTAATCGCCGCAACAAGCGGTCCGTTTCCGCCCATGTTCACGGCCAAGATATAACACGAATTGGCCGTCGGCAACGCAGCAAAGATAAAAAGAACCGTCGTTGAAAGCACATCCAAATCGAAAAACCGGCAAAACGCGAGGCAAACGATCGGAACAATGAGCAGTCTCAGGACGACACTCAAAACCACCGTCAATTTGAAATGGCACATCGCATCAAAACGCAAAGCCGCACCGATGGCAAGAAGGCCCAAAGCGAGCGAAGCACTTCCCAAGCGCGTCAAAACCAATTCGACGGGAGCGGCAATTCCGAAACCGGCCACGTTGTAAAGGAGACCGGCCGTCGTGCTGAGAATGAGCGGATTTTTTCCGATTTCCTTACAAATACCTAAAAACGTAACGCCCCGCCCTGCCCGTGCCTTGGCCAGCATCGTCACGGCAATGCTCGAACTGATCGGCACCCAAAAAGACGTAAAAAGCGCCATCAGGGCAAATCCTTCTCGGCCGCACATATTGAGCGCCAACGCAAATCCGATGTAAGAATTAAATCGAAAATTGCATTGAAAAGCGCTTGCCTTGCTCGGCTCGTCCGCAGAGGAGGCGTAGCACGCTGCGTAGGACAAGACAACAGCGACCATCATCATGGCGATGCCGCAAAAAAGGAAATTGGCTGCCTGAGAAAAATCAAACCGACTCGTCGCGACCGAATGAAACAAAAGCGGCGGAAAGAGCACGAAATAAACGAGCTTTTCAACCCCCTTCCAAAATCCGTCGGCAACGCGCATGCGGTGCGCTAAAAAGATGCCGAGAAGGATAATGCCGAAATCCGGCACGATCAGGAAAATGGTTGAAAGCATGCGATAAAACCGAAAATCAAAAGCGGCGACATTATAATGACAAGTTGAAGACGTTTCGTCCGTTTTGTTCTGATTTTTATTAAAAATCAAACTGTTACGCCAATAAGAGAAAAACGGACATCTTCGATTAGGAGACTGCAGTGAAAACTTTTGGAAAAATCCTTGTTGCCATTCCCGTCATTGCCGTCGGCGCCTATGCCGCCGTCGGTTTCTTGGTCGTCCCCAAATTGGCCGGCGATGCCATTGAAAAAGCGGTTAAGGAACAATGCCCGAGTGCCGCTGTTTCGTATGACTCCATTGCTTTTAATCCCTTCACGCTGGCCGCTTCCGTGTCTGGCCTTGCGATTAAAAACTATGCTGTATCAGGAGCTCTCGTTGATTTCTCCTTCAAAAGTTTGACCGCACATGTGAGCCGACTCGGTCTTTCGGAAAAAACTGTCGGCATCGGACCGGTTGTTTTATCGGATCCCGCCGTTCTGATTTCAAAGGATCTGAAACGGTCAGCTTCCGTTCCGAAAAAAGTGGAAAAACTCGCTTCTCGCAAGAAAACCGATGCAACAACAAAAGACAACTGGCAGTGGTACGTCGAGTCATTTCAAGTCAAAAACGGCTCTGTGCTGTTTACGGACACGGGCTTGAAAAAACCAGGGCAACTTTCGGTTTCCTCGATTGATCTTCTTGTCGGGAAAATCACGAGCGATCTTGGAAAGACCCCATTTAAGGCCACAGCCAAACCCCTCGGAGGAACGCTCAAACTGAGCGGAAACTTCTCCGTCGCCTCAGAGCGTGCTGACGTTACGGCCGAAGCTGCCGGCATTCATCTCACGCATTTAAATCCCTGGCTTGAAGACCGTGCGGGAAGCCATCTCGGGTCCGGCGCTTTGCAGTTAACCGGCAACGCTTCTTTAGCCAACGGCGTTGTTTCCGGGAAGGCAGACACGTCCGTTGCCGCACTTTCCGTGACGAAAGGCTCCCTGCAACTTTTCAAAGACGCTTCCGTTCAGGTGACTTCGGCAAAGTTAACAAAACTCGATCCCCTGACATTCTCGATTGCCAACATCAAGGCCGATCTCGGCGTTAAGAAAGCACTGGGAGTTGATGACAAAGTAGTGAATGTCGTCGGCGACATTCTTTCGGCCTTCGGACACAAGAAGAAAGTCGACAAGATCAAGAATGTGCAATTTGACAAAGTCAGCGTCAGCAACATTACTTACAAAAACGGTCGGCTTGATTCCACGAGCAAGGGAACCGGGTACCAGATCCTGAGGATGCTCAATTCCATTTGGTCAAAGTGATTTTGAGTAATCCCTAACGCAAAAGGCGAGATTTTCCGGCAAACCGCTTTTGAAAATCTCGCCTGTGAAGAGCCCGGTATTTTTACTGTCCGGGATCTTCTGAAACCGCAGTGCCGAAAAGATCGTGCTCTGCGCTGGCCGTGAGTTTGACATCCACAAAGTCCCCGGGACGAAGCGTATCGGCGGAATCTACATACACAACTCCGTCGATATCGGGAGCCTCGCGCATGCTGCGACCAACCGCTCGACCATCGGGACCTGTCGCTTCATCAATGAGAATTCGCTCAATGCCGCCGATGCGGCGCTTTAAGTTTTGAGCCGAGATTTCCGACTGAACTTGCATAAAGCGACGGCGTCTTTCTTCCTTCACCTCTTCCGGAACCGGATTCGGCAAATCGTTTGCGCGAGCCCCCTGAACCGGACTGTAGGCAAAACACCCGACTCGATCGAGTCTGGCTTCTCTTAAGAAATCCAGCAGATAGTCAAACTCTTCTTCAGTCTCACCGGGGAATCCGACAATAAACGTCGATCGAATGGCAATGTCCGGACAAACCGATCGCCAAGCGTTGATGCGCTCCAAATTACGCTCGGCGCAGGCCGGCCGCTTCATCGCCTTCAAGATGCGCGGATGGGCGTGCTGAAACGGCACGTCAAGATAAGGCAAAATCTTCCCCTCAGCCATCAAAGGCACAACGGCATCAACACTCGGATACGGGTACACGTAGTGAAAGCGCACCCAACAGTCCAATCTCGAGAGTTCCTCGGCCAATTCAAGAAAACGCGTTTTGACTGGGCGTCTTCCGACGAAACCGGTTCGGTAATGCATGTCCAATCCGTAAGCGGCCGTATCCTGACTAATGACAAGCAACTCACGCACGCCGGAATCAACGAGATCCTCGGCCTCGCGCACCACCTCGCCGATCGGTCGGCTCACCAACGGGCCCCTTAAATCCGGAATGATGCAAAACGTGCAGTGATGCGAACACCCTTCGCTTATTTTCAGATACGCATAGTGATGCGGCGTGAGCTTAATTCCGCCCGGCGTATCCAAACGCTCATTGCGCTCAAGAGAAGCCGGAAGCGCTTTTCGAATAAGAGCCATGGCCTCCGAAACCTGATCGGGACCGACCACGCCGAGCAGATCCGGAAAGCGATCCTTTAACCAAACCCCGCCCTTTTCATTCTTTTTTCCACCGAGGCAACCGATGACGAGTACATTGCCGTTTTCTTTTTTCGCCTCAGCGATCGCCTCAAGACTTTCCGCCACGGCCGCATTGATAAAGGCACACGTGTTGACGACAACGAGATCGGCAGACTTGTAGTCAGAGGCGATGTCATAACCTTCCACGCGAAGCCGCGTGACAAGTTTTTCCGTATCCACTAATGCTTTGGGGCAACCGAGGCTGACAAAGCCGACGCTTGGAATTCGATTTTCTCTTCTTTTCACGCTTTCTTTTCCTCTATCCAAACAAGCGCCGCATGTCGACCGCTTTTGGCTCCGTCGCGTCGGAAGCTGAAAAAGCGATTTGGATCGGCTACCGTTGAAAGTCCGCAATCCTCGATTTCATCAATGCCGACGCTTTGCAGAGCATACCGAGCATAGGCAACAAGGCTTAGGAAGTATTTGCCGTCTGATGCGGTACGAATGCCGCCGACGACATCCGGATAGCGCGCTCGATAGGCCGAAACGACGTCTTCTCCGCATTCAAAATCATCAAACCCGATTCTCGGTCCGAGCCAAGCAACACACTGAGCCGTCTCATCGCCGAGTCTTTCGCGCAAACGCTTTACACCTGCCTCGATCACGCCGATGCTCAAGCCCTTCCATCCGGCGTGAATCGCCGCAACGCCTCTGGCATTCTTTTCTGCGATGAGAACTGGAAGACAATCGGCCGTCTGCACGACGCACACAACTCCCGGCGTGAGACTTGTCTGCGCATCCGCCTCCAGTGCGTCGCTCGTCACCGATTCAGCGTCAACAACCCGGGTTCCGTGAACTTGCGTCATCCAGCGGGGCATCGACGGAGCCACCTGAGAAACGATCTCTCGATTCATGCGCACGCACGAGAGGTTGTCGCCGACGTGCGAGCCGACGTTTAATCCCAAAATTCCTTCAGGACCGCCCCACGGACCGGAAGAAACTCCGCCTGTGCGTTCCGTAAACAGCGCACCGACGCCTTCAACAAGTTTGGGCCGAATGGCTCCGATTTCGTTTTTATAAAGCGGCATTTTTTCTCCACCCCTGTTTTGAACGTGCGATTTTAGTCAAAGACATGCACCGGTTCATCCGTCGGTCCGAGATTAAGCGACTGCATCAGTGCGCGCATATCCTCGGGCGGCTCAGCAAACCAGGAAACTTCTTGCCCGGTCAAAGGATGCACGAATCGAAGGCGCGAAGCGTGCAGCGCTTGTCTTGAAAAAGTAGCTGCCAATCCGGCCTCGTCCGGCAGTTTTGAGGCATTTGTCCGATAAAGGGGGTCGCCGAGCAACGGCAGTCCGACGCTAGTCAAATGCACTCGGATTTGGTGCGTCCGTCCCGTATCAAGCCGACAGGCCGTCCAACTGATCGCTCGCGTCGCGGCATAAACGGTTTGAACGAGACGAACATGCGTCTTTGCCGGCTTTGCCGCAATTCCCCGGCAAGCAAACTTCACGGGGTTTCTCGGATCGCGCCCGATGGGAGTATCTACAAATCCGCTCTCCGGAGCCAATCCCAACACGAGAGCCCAGTATTCTCGGCAGACCGTTCTTGCCTGCAGTTGACGAACCAGATCGATCTGTGCGGCTGACGTGCGTGCAACCACCATCAGTCCGGTCGTGTCTTTGTCGAGTCTGTGAACAATGCCGGCACGTGCGACGTTGGTCAATTCCGGATAACGGTACAAGAGACCATTCAGAAGCGTGCCTGACCAATGACCGGCCGCCGGATGGACAACCAAACCGGCCGGCTTGTTTACGACAATCACGGCCTCATCTTCATAAACGACGCGAAAGTCAACATCCGCTTCGGGTTCAAATGCCTTTTCTTGCGGCAACGCCTGAGGAATCACCTCGATTCGGTCGCCGCCTCCCACCTTTTCACGGACGTCGTTTTGTAAGATTCCGTTAACGCGCACGGCGCCCGAACGAATCCAACTTTGCACGCGACTTCTGCTCAAATCCGGCATGAGCAAGGCTAAAACCTTATCGAGACGATCGGCTTTCGTCTCCAAACCGACGTCAAAACATCGTGCCGTTTCAGGCTCTTGTACTGAACTCTCCGATTGCCCCGCCAATTCCTCTATATAATCGCCGAGACCTATTTCTATCTTGTTTGCCATGAATCCTAAACTCAAGTTTTCAATGCGTGCCGTCGGGCTGGTTGTTTCATTGTCCCTTTTAGCCGGCATCAGCGGTTGCGGCTGGTTCCAGTCTCTCGAAATCGATCCGACGCGAGACTGGACTGCACAGAAACTTTACTCCGAAGCCCGCAGTGCGATGAACGAATCAAACTGGTCAGTCGCCAAGGACTACTATACCAAGTTGGAAGCCCGCTATCCGTTCGGAACCTACGCACAGCAAGCGCAGATCGAATTGGCCTACGTCTATTTCAAAGACGATGATGCGGCCGGCGCCATCCAGCAGCTTGACCGCTTCCTGCGTGCTTATCCCAACCACCCAAACAGCGACTATGCGCTCTATCTTAAAGGATTAGCAACGCTCAATGAGCGCGATGGTCTGATCAGTTCCATGATTCGTCAAGACATTTCCGAACGCGACGCACAAGCCGCACGAGATGCCTTTGACGTTTTCAAAGAACTTGTCGGCCGTTTTCCGGATTCCCGCTATGCGGCTCAGGCCAACCGAAAAATGCATGAGCTTGTCCTGGCGCAAGCCCGCCATCAGTTAAACACCGCACGCTTTTACTACGAAAGGAAGGCCTACATTGCGGCAATCAACCGCGCGAAAGTTGTTTTGAGGGACTTTCAATTAACAAGCGCAAGCGACGAGGCGATGGATCTCATAGCGCGTTGCTACCACGAGTTAAAACTGTTCGACCTTGAAAAAGACATGCGCCGCGTCATTGAACTAAACAAGGATCGCAAGCGCGAAGACAAGTTGCGCTGATTGAATTTGAGGCGTGCCTGCACAGTTGCAGCAGCACGCCGGGGTGCTTGAAAAGCACGCATTGCCGTATTACATTGTTACCACACTGTCTTCAGGATTCGTTATGTCTCAAACAATTGTCAGCATTCGCATGGACAATGCGCTGAAAAACCAGTTCACGCAGATCTGCGAGGAACTTGGTCTGTCTGCTTCGGCCGCCATTAACGTGTTTGTCAAAGCCACGGTCAGAAATCACGGAATTCCTTTCGCGCTGACCGTCAATGAACCCAATGCCGATGCCGTTTGCTCAGTCAAAGACCCGCTCAAAGACGAAAAAGTCAACGGGCTTCTTCGCAAGACGAAAGACGCCTTTGATGATCTTGACCTCTGACTGAGTCCGGTTAAATTCCCTATCCGTCAGACGACGGCATTTAAATACCATGCCGCAACAGCACAGATCGAGCCGCACTCGGTCTGTGTTTTCTTTTGCCGCCTTCTTCATTGACTTCTTTTTAACTTGATTTTCAAGAGAAAACGACCTAAAGTGTGAAGCCGTTTCAGACTTCTTGCCGATCCGAACCTCCTCATGACTTCCGACAATACGCGACGACTCTTTCATTTGGTCTGCGGCCCCTTGCTTTTTCTTCTTTCGATCTGGCTGATTCCAGATTCTGTTCTGGTTTTTTCGGCAAAAGCGGCCATCGGAGCCATGTTCTGGATGGGTTGGTGGTGGGTATCGATGCCCGTAAGCCCCGCCGTGACGGCACTGCTTCCCATCGCCCTCACCTCGATTTTCAACCTGGCTCCCGTTGATTCCATCACGCGGCTGTATTTTTCCGACATTGTTGTCTTGCTTTTGGGTGCCAACATCATTTCTGCAACCTGGGAGCTGACGGGACTTGACAAGCGGCTGGCCATTAAATCATTGCTCTTACTCGGTCCGAGTATTAAAACGCACATTGCCGTTTGGTTTTTAGCCTCTGTCGTCCTCTCCAGCATTCTTCCCAATTCCGTTGTCTGCGCACTGATGGTTCCGATCTGTGCGGCCATGATTCGCTTCCTTTCCAACGGGAAAATCAGCCATCTTCAGCCGCTTCTTTTCGTGCTTCTGACAGCCATCGCCTGGGGCTGCGGACTCGGAGGACTCGGAACGCCCTTAGGGGGCGCCATGAATTTGGTCGCCGTCAGCTACCTCGAACAAATCACAGGGCATGAGTACTTCTACACGGAGTGGATCGTCAAAATGCTGCCGATGATGCTTCTATTGACCGGCGCAACGCTCTTGTTTCTTTTCTTGATCCGACCAAAGAATCTTTCGCTTGGGAAAACCCGCGAATTCATTGAAGCCGAATATGCCAAACTGCCGCCGGTTAACCGCGACGAAATTCTCGGGCTTGCCCTGTTTCTGATCCCGCTGTTCCTTTCTTTTGCCCGCGAACTGTATGCGGCTTGGATGCCCAATCTCAAACCCGCCCAGCTCTTTCTGATCTGCGGTTTGTTCTGTTTTATCTTAAACGGCAAAGACGGCAAGGCCTTTGCCACCTGGAAAGTCGTGAATCCCAAAATTGAGTGGCAACTTCTTCTGCTTTTCGCCGGCGGCCTCGCCCTTGGCCATCTCCTGACAAGTACGGGAGCAACAAAGGCACTGGCCGGCGCCATCGGCAGTCTGCATCTTGGCTCAGGTCTTTTATTGCTGATCGTCATCGTCGCCGTCACAATGATTTTTGTGGAAGTCGCCAGCAACACGGCCGCGGCTGCCATTGCCGTTCCCATGGTCATTGGTCTTGCCAGCGAAATGGGAGCCGATCCGGTTGCTTACGTGTACATCACGGCGGCGGCCTTTAATACCGGCTTCATGTTCCCGACATCCATCCGCGCCATTCCGATTGCTTACGGACTCAATACCGGTTATCTTTTTAAACACGGCGCTATGATGACGGTCATCACAACCGTGCTGATCGCTTGCGTCGGATCCGTTCTTTATTTCTGAGAAAACGGCAAAAACACGCCATGAAATCGCAGGCGCTCGGAGCCTCCGAATTTTTTTTGAATTTTGCGTTGATTTTTCAAGGAGCCGAAAACCGATGCCGAATTACTCGTCGCTCAGAAACTCGGTTTCCAGCGTGCTCTTGCGAACCCGCATCAGGTTAATCCGGCAAGCAAGACCGGCTTCGGTTTCACCGACCTCAGCCCCTTTCAGAGCCCCGCGAAACGTGCATTCATTTTTCACATAGGCCAAAAAATTTTTATTAGCCTCTTGAATTTCTTTAGCCGTCTGTCTCTTCTTGTGAGAGCGATCGAAACTGCGGGCCCGAGTGAGCACGCGTTCTAACGTGCTGTTGTACTGAGCTTGAACCTGTTTGGATTCCAAAACCAGACACTCGCGCATCTGTTCTTTTTTCGTCGCGTTCCGATAACACTCACCCACATCATCCGCAGCGATTGCCTGCGCACACACAATAGAGAGAACAAAAACAGAGATAAACCGATGCATTCCATTCCTCGGGATACCGCACAATGACAACGACGCAGATTGTAACGACAAAGACCGCCTTGCAGGAAAACAGAGTTTCTTGAAAAATGCCCAAAACATCTCCTCATCCGCTTAACGGGATTTGCGATGCGTTTGAAAGCCGACATTCGCTCTCGGCATTGCCCCCTATAATTAAGCATTGCTTTATGGCCTCTTAATCTTGAGTGATCTCTATGGCTTTTTCCAGACGTGTTTTTCTCGCCTCAGTCACGGCACTCGTTCTTTCCGGGTGCGGTTTTCACCTGCGGGGAAGTTTTAATCTGCCCTTCGAAACGCTTTACCTCGACTTGGACAGCAATTCGAAGTTTGCAGCCACATTAAGCCGAATGCTTCGGGCGGGGAGCAACGTTGAGCTCGCCGGCGACCCGACAACGGCCGATGCGATTCTTAAAATCACGCAAAACAGCACGAGCCGCGACATTTTGTCTTACAGCACATCGGGGCGAGCCAGAGAGTTTCAACTGAAAAACACCGTCACATTTACGGTCACGGGGCCGGACGGTCACGTTTTTCTTCCGCCGACGACGATTCGGGCGACACGCGACATCACCTACGATGAAAGCGACTACCTGAGCCGAGATACGGAAGAAACCATGATTCGCAACGAAATGCAAAACGACATCATCGGTCAGATGATCCGCCGCATTGAACGAGCTAAACCCGCTTCGGCACGCTAAAGAGCATCGACATGTACGAGCCCGGTTCAGTCTTCAAATTCAAACCCGATACCATCTCCCCGCTGTGGTTTATCACGGGTGAAGAACCCCTTCTCATGATTGAGGCGGCCGATGCCGTTCGCCGACATGCGAAGGAGCTCGGTTATGCGGATCGAACGGTTCTCAATGCTTCGGCCGTTTGGGATTGGTCTCAGCTTGAAAGCGCTTGTTTGGAAATCGGTCTTTTTTCTCCCAAAAAAATCATCGAATTGAGGCTATCGAGTTTTCGCCCGGGAACAAAAGGCGCCAAGGCGCTTTCGGATCTAGCCGACTTGCCGCTTGAAAACGTTGTCGTCATTGTTTCAATGCCCTATGACTGGTCGGTAAAAAAACTGGCCTGGTTTAAGAAACTCTCTGCCGCCTCGGAATACATCGAGTGCCCGCCCGTCAGTTCTCGTGAATTGCCGCGCTGGTTTTCCGAGCGCTTTCAAGCTCAGGGGCAAAAAGCCGATCCGGAAGCCATTCAATTGCTTGCGGCACGATGCGAAGGCAATCTTCTGGCTGCCAAGCAAGAACTTCTGAAGCTCTCGTATCGATATGAACGGGGTGTGACCATCACGGCTCAAATGGTGCGCGATTCCGTCAACGACGTCTCACGCTTTGACAATGAGGCGCTTGTCGAAACAGTTATGTCGGGTCAGGCTGCCAAAGCCGTCAAAATTCTTGACTCGCTTAAAGCCGAGGGCGAAAGCATTCCGAACGTTGTTTGGATGTTGGCCGACGAAATTCGCTGTGCGACTCGTGCCGCTGCGCTTGTGCAACGGGGCCTCTCAGTTGACTCTGCGCTTCGACAACTTGCCGTTTACGGCACGGAAAAAAAACAACGCGTGAAAACACTCGTCAGCCGCTGTTCCGAAAAGAAACTTCAAGCCGCCCTCCTGTTGATCGGCGACATCGACAAGATCGGAAAAGGACTCATTGTCGCCAACCGCGATGCAGATCCGTGGACGGAACTTGCGGGACTTGCCGCCTTCTTGCGGCGCTGAGAACGGAGTAACAAAATGCAGGAAACATCAGCCATGCACAGTCTGGTCTGTGCAATGGGAAAAGCCGCCAAAAAAGCCTCTTCTCGAATCGGTGCCTCCAGCCTTGCGGCGAGAAACACAGCGCTTCTTGCTCTGGCTCGGCTTATTCGGGAAAACAAAACGGCCATTTACGAGGCCAACGCAAAAGACATCGCACGTGCCGAAGAAAATGCCTATCCGCCTGCCTTCGTCGATCGTCTGAAGCTAACAGACTCCGTTCTTGAAACCATGGCGCTCGGCTGCGAACAGATTGCTGCCCTTGCCGATCCCATCGGACAAATCACGCAACGCCGGCATCAGCCCACAGGAATTGACGTGGCGCGCATGCGTGTTCCTCTCGGCGTTCTCGCCATTATTTTCGAGTCTCGCCCCAATGTCACGATTGATGCCTCTGCGCTGACGATCAAATCGGGCAATGCGGCCATTTTGCGCGGCGGCAAAGAGGCGCTTGAAAGCAACCAAGTGCTCGGCAGTCTTGTCCGCAAAGCCTTGAAAGAGGCCCAACTGCCGCAAGACACCATTCAAGTGGTTGACACGCCCGATCACGACTTTGTCGGGGAACTGATCCGAGCAACACAATACATTGACGTTCTTATCCCGCGGGGCGGAAAAAATCTGATTGCGCGGCTCGAACGCGACTCACGCATTCCGATGATCAAGCACCTAGACGGCATCTGTCACACTTACGTTGACAAAGACGCCGATCTCGACATGGCCGTCTGTCTCACAGACAACGCCAAAACACAACGCTATGCCCCTTGCAATGCGACGGAAACGCTTCTTGTTCACGAAGCGATTGCGCGCCAATTTTTACCGAGGATCGGGAAAATTTTTGCTGAAAAGCATGTTGAAATGCGTGCGTCGGAAGCGGTCGCTGCAATCCTCTCTGATTGCTCTCTTCCCTGGGTTGCCGCCACAGAGGCCGATTGGAAAACCGAATACAATGCGCCGATCATTTCGATTGCCACGGTATCGTCTTTAACCGAAGCGATTGACTTTATCAACGAAAACGGCTCAAAGCACACGGATGCCATCATCACGGACAATCCAGAACGTGCCGCCCGTTTTCTGCGCGAAGTTGACTCCGGAAGCGTCATGCACAATTGCTCGACCCGACTTGCCGACGGTTTTATTTACGGACTCGGCGCAGAGATCGGGATCAGCAACGGCAAGCTTCATGCGCGCGGTCCGGTCGGTCTCGAAGGGCTCACTTCACTGAAGTTCGTTGTCTTCGGACACGGAGAAGGAAGACACTAAATGGCCAAACAAACCTATTACGCACTGTGTCCGCTCGGACTTGAGTCCTTTCTGGAAAAGGAACTGATCGCCGCCGGCGCCAACGAAACAAAACCGGCACGCTCGGGTGTCCTCTTTACGGCCAACACACTAGCCGCTTGGCGTGCCTGTCTGACAAGTCGAATTGCCAGCCGCATTCTCCTGCGTCTGGGCGACTCGGACTATTACGACGAAGAAGACATTTACAACTTTGCCTGCCGAACGAAGTGGGAAAATTACTTTGATGCGGACAGTACCTTTCGCATCGACATCACGGCACACAGAGCGCCGCTTAATTCGCTGGATTTCACATTGCTTCGGATCAAGGACGGCATTTGCGACCGATTCAATCACTTTTTGAATACGCGTCCGAGCATTGATCGAATCCATCCGGATGTGCGCATTTTTGCGCACGTGGATCAAAGTCGGTGCACGTTCTACCTCGATCTTTGCGGCGAAGCGCTTTTTAAACGCGGCTGGAGACGCGACAAGGGCGAAGCACCGTTAAAAGAAAATCTGGCTGCCGGTCTTTTGGCCTTAAGCGGCTGGAAACCGGAAATGCCTCTGGCTGATATTTTCTGCGGCTCCGGAACGATTGCGATTGAAGCAGCCTGTATGGCCATTCATGCCGCCCCGAGACTTCATCGGCATTTCCTCTTTGAGAAATTCAGGGATTTTGATAAAGACCTCCTGACAGAACTCAAGGACGATCTGCGTGCGGCCGTCAACCCGTATGCGTCGGTTCGCATCCAAGCTTCCGACATCAGCTCGCTCGTTGTTGAGAAGGCCCGAGAAAATGCGGCTCGAGCGGGTCTTTCCCCGCTTTTGGAGTCCGGTGCGCTTTCTTTTGAAACAAGCGATGCGCGAACGACTCTGCCGAAAGAAGCCGACGGCATTCTTGTGAGCAACCCGCCCTACGGAGAACAGTCCAATCCGAAGTCGGCCTCCGTTGCCTCCATGATGAAGGACGTCGCCGACAATCTCAAACGCAACTGGACCGGTCACACGGCCTGGCTTCTGACGAGTGATCGTCTGCTTGCCCGACAAATGCGGCTTTCCGAGTCTCGGAAAATTCCTCTCTTTAACGGTCCGCTGGAATGCCGTTTTTTCCGGTTTGAGCTTGTGAAAGGCAGTTTCCGGAAATAACGGCACTCAGGCCGTTTTTCAGATCGTCTGCGGTGCCGGAATATCCCCGACGCCGTTCAGAATCACGGAAGGACGATAGGAGAATTGCCGGACAATCGGAATCGTGCTGATGCCGCTTAAGACAAGAGCCGTCATCATGCCGCCCTCGAGGCCGGCGATGATGTCCGTGTCCATTCTGTCCCCGATGAGTGCGGCCTGAGCCGAGTGGACTTCCAAAAGATGAAGTCCCGTGCGCAGCATCAGAGCATTCGGTTTTCCGACGTAATAAGGCACCTTTCCCGTTGCAATCTCGATCGGAGCCATCAGAGCGCGGCAAGCCGGAGCAATGCCGTTTTCGGTCGGGCAGGTGTTGTCCGGGTTTGTTCCCACCAAGCGAGCGCCCCGACGAACAAGATCGATTGCCTTGGTGATCATGTTGTAGTTGTACATGTCGGTCTCACCAACGACGACATACTGCGGATCCACGTCATTCATCGTGATGCCGACGTCGTAAAGCGCCTTTACAAGACCAGGAGCTCCGAGGACATAAGCGCTGCAGCCCGGACTCTGTTCTTTTAAAAACTTCGCCATCGCCAATGCGCTCGTATAGAAGTGACTTTCGTCAACCTCGAGCCCCATGCGAGCCAATTTTTGCTGCAGCTCTTTCGGACTCTTCTCACTCGAGTTGGTCAAAAACAGGAACCGCTTGTTTTCCTTGCGGAGCCATTCGACGAATTCCTTCACACCGGGCAACAAAACATTGCCGTGGTAAATCACTCCGTCCATATCGCACAGATAGCCTTCTTTGGAACGAAGGATAGAAAGTTGCTGAGGGTCCAAGAGTTTTGTCATCGAAGTCTCCTCTAAAAATGAAGCAGCGCATTGTAAGCGCACCGCCCGACCTTGTTGCCAAAGCCAGGACGAAACCAACCGAGGTGATTGACGAATTCTATATAACAATCAAGCCTCTGAGCAGGCCTCTACGTACCTTTACGTATTTGTGTATCCGGATGTACCAAACCGCTATCCATCGGACAAAAGGCGAAACTGACCGATGTCATTGCGAAAAACACGAGTTCCGTGTAAGATTCCCACTCTTCGCAAAAGGGGTCCCCATCGTCTAGTGGCCTAGGACATGACCCTCTCACGGTTAGAACCGGGGTTCGAGTCCCCGTGGGGACGCCAGATCTCTGAAGCGAAAGAAAATGAAGTCGCCTTTGAGGGCGGCGTTTTTTTTGCCCGCTCTCTGAAAACGCACAATCCCTCAGACGACAGACGGACAGAATCTTTTTATCTGCAACAAATCCGCTCCCCAAAAAGCGACTTTAATCCCAAAGAAACGCCTTGCCGAAAGGCGGGTCAAAAACAAAATTTGCAACGATTTGTCAAGATAATTCCCGAAACGTCGAATTCGTCTCAAAATTGTGCCCTTCGACGCATTTTTTCTGCGCCGGTGTTTTTTAATTTCAAAAAAACTCATTTCGTTTATGCCAACGATCGAAAATCAAGAATTCGGAGGCGAGCGGCCTCTTTTTGGTCTGTGTCACACTACACTGAAAAACGTCACCGTTCATGCAGGAGAATCCGCTTTGAAACACGTCCGCGACGTGCGGGCGCAAAACTGCTGCTTCGAGGGCAAATACCCCTTTTGGCACGCCGATCATTTTGAGATTGACCACTGCACATTTACCCCGGGAGCTCGAGCCGCACTTTGGTACAGTTCTCACCTGCTGATGACGGATACGACCGTCGACGCTCCGAAGATGTTTCGCAACATGCAAGACATTCGTCTGCGCCGCGTCACGCTCACGGATGCGGCAGAAACTTTTTGGGACTGTCGAGACATTCACTTAAATGATGTCTCGATTTCAAAGGGCGACTATCTTTTCTCGCATTCTGACAACATTCGAATTGAAAACTACCGCCATCAGGGCAACTACGCCTTTCAAAACTGCCGCAACATCACAATCTCTGAGGCCGTGATGGATGCCAAAGATCTTTTTTGGAATTCAGAGAACATCTGTCTGATGAATTGCCGACTTGACGGCGAATTCATGGGATGGCACTCTAAGAATCTCACGCTCATTAATTGCCGCATCAGCGGAACTCAACCATTCTGCTATTGCGAAAATCTTGTGCTTGAAAACTGCACGATGGCCCCCGACTGTGATCTTGCGTTTGAATACTCTTCCGTGACCGCCGACATCAAAGGAACGATCACAAGCATTCGCAACCCGACAACAGGACGGATCTGCTCGGATGCCGTCAAGGACATCATCCTTGACGACAACATCCGGCAACCAGCAGACTGCCGCATTGAAACCGACTCTTCTAAAAACTGAGAACAAAAAAACTATGACTGACTTTAACTTTGACGAACTGATCGAACGCCGCGGAACCTATGCCATGAAATGGGATGAAGCGGCGGATCCGGACATTATCCCGATGTGGGTTGCCGATATGGATTTCAAGACAGCGCCTGCCATCCGGCAAGCCGTTGAAGCTCAAGCCAAACACGGCATCTACGGCTACACGTATGTCCCTGCAGCCTACTATGAAGCCATTTGCGGATGGTTTGAAAAGCGCCACAACTGGCGCCCCGACCCCTCGTGGATTCTTTACACGACAAGCGTCATTCCGGCTCTCTCAGCCGCCATTAAGGCCAACACAAATCCGGGCGACAAAGTTGTCCTGTCAACGCCCGTCTATAACTGTTTTTTCTCCTCGATCCGCAACAACGGCTGCTCTGTTCTCGAATGTCCTTTAAAGTACGAAGACAACAACTGGACATTGGATTGGGCCACATTGGAAAAAGCCTTTTCCGAAACCGGCGTGAAGGCTTACGTTCTGTGTAACCCTCACAATCCGGTCGGACGCGTTTGGACCGCTTCGGAACTGACCCAACTTGCCGAACTGGCAAACCATTACGGCGTTCTTGTGATTTCCGATGAAATTCACGGAGAATTCGTCTTCAGCGACACACCTTACACGCCGTTTGCCTCCTTGCGCGAACACAATCCCGAGAAAACCGTAACGCTCTCTGCCTCTTCGAAAGCATTCAATACGGCGGGACTGAAAAACGCTTTCATCATTGCTGAGGATGCCAAACAGCGCAAAAAAATCGACCGGGCACTGAACATCAACGAGTGCTGCGATGTGACCTCTTTCGGCATTGCGGCGACGATTGCGGCCTACACGCAGTCAGAGGCATGGCTTGATGCATTGCTTTCCTACTTAAAGGAAAACGCAACGGCCACCCTGCGTTTATTTCAGAAAGAGTGTCCCGAGGTTGTCTTCTCAAAACTGGAAGGAACTTATCTGATGTGGGCAGATTGCCGTTTCCTCGGTTTGCCGTCCCAGACAATCAAGGAAGAACTTCTCAGGCATGAAAAAGTTTGGATTCACGCCGGATCCAACTACGGAGCGGCCGGCGAAGGCTTTATTCGCCTCAATATCGCCACACCGCGCCAACGTCTTCTCGAAGGAATGTCACGAGTAATCGCCGGAATTAAACGCCTGGAGCAAGGTCGGTAACGCTTGCCCGGAAAACGGCTTAGTCTTCGTCACTAATCGGAATGATGTTGATTGAGCCGTTTTCAACGCCCGTTTCTGCAATCATCGTTTCCGCCAAACGCTTAACCTCACGCGTTTTCCCGCGCATCACAACCGCCTCTACGCATTGATCGTGATTCAGGTGAACATGCATGCTCGAAATCACAAGCGCTGTGTGCTGATGCTGATGTTCCGTCATGCGATTGGAAAGCGCTCGGGTGTGATGATCAAAGGTGTATCCGACCACAGCAACGCATTCACCGGAACGCGAGTGCGCGACTTCTGAAGAAAGTTCTCGACGCACAAAATCTCGAAACGCTTCCGAGCGGTTTTTGTAATGCCGCTGTTTCAAAAGCCGTTCAAAATCCTCTGCCAACTCATCATCGACGGAAATTGTGATTCGCCGCATGGCGCCTCCGAAATGAAAATTTCTTAAAAAATTTTGTTGCAAATTCCATTATAGTTTCGACATTGTTTTTCGGCCGAAATCATGTCTGCAACTGCCCTGTTCCTCGTCTTAACGGCTGCCCTGCTGCACGCCACGTGGAATTACCAACTAAAAAAAGCGAGTCCCTCAAAAGTCTTTTGGCCGCTGAGTTATCTCTTGACGCTTGCGTTCTCTCTTCCGGTTTTGCTGACATACAACCCAACGCTCTTTTCCGAAGTCACTCCCGTCGGATGGCTCGTCATCTCGCTTTCCGCCCCCATTCACACAGCCTACGGCTACATTTTGCAGTACAGCTACAAGCAGTCTGATTACAGCATCGTTTACCCGACGGCGCGCGGAACCGGACCGATGATTACCATCCTGGCGGCCATCGTTTTTCTCGGAGAAAGGCCGAGCGCCTTGGGTTATGCGGGAATCGCTGCGATTCTTTTCGGCATCATTTTGCTGGCGACAAAATCTTCTGCTCAGCCGGAAAATAGCCGCGTCGGTCACGGCATCTTTTGGGGAACCGTAACCGGCGTATTCATTGCCGGCTACTCCTTTTGCGACGCTTGGGCCGTCCAACAAAATACGGGACTCACGCCGCTGAGTTTTTACTTTCCGGCTCTGACCATCCGCTGCATCATTCTTTGGCCGATCATCATGATGACGAAAAACTGGAAAGAAGAAGTTAAAGACACGTTCCGAGATCGCGTCAAACGCAAGGCACTGTTTTGCACCAGCATCGGGTCTCCGGGCGCCTACATTCTGGTTCTTTTTGCCATGACGCTTGCCCCGCTCTCCTATGTTGCCCCCGGCCGAGAAGTCGGTATGATGGTTGGTGTCATCGTCGGCGCTTTGCTCTTAAAAGAAGCACTGTCTCTCAAACGGCTAATCGGCGTCGTTGCCATGGTTGCAGGCGTTATTCTGATCGGGATGGCTCACTGAGAAATGACGGCACGTTCCTTTTTGATCAAACTCTCGTTGGCAGCTGCAGTTACGCTGCTCCTAAGCAGTTGTGCCCACCAGAATTCAGAAGAGACGCTCCGAAGCATTGCCGAAACCTACGTCCCGGACAAGCGCCTCGGCGTCTTTGATATTGATTTTCGAGAGGGAAAGGTCTTTGGATTCACAACAAGCACTCAGGCTAAAGACGCTCTTTTAGCCGCCTTTAAACAAGCGGAACCTTCCGTCATTGTGCTGCCGGCACGAGACGAACTTGACGGAAAAGTCCATGGCTTTGTCCGTGTTCCGGTCGCAACATTTTATGAGGCGCCCTCTTACACAGCACCCGTTTTGACGCAGGCCGTTCTCGGAAGCCCCGTCGACATTCTGAGAAACAATCGCTGGCTGCAGGTTCGCCTGCCCGACGGCTACATTGCTTGGGTCAGCGCCGAGCAGATCTCTGCCTGCACCGAAGACGAATTTCGTAACCGGTTCCGGCAACCCCAGTACCTTGTTACCGCAACAGAAACAGCACTCAGGCAAAAACCCGGCGACTCGGCCAAGCGTCTTGCCTTGCTCCCTTCAATGGCTCGCCTTTTCCAAACAGACAAGAAACACGGAATTTGGAAGCCGGTGCAGTTGCCTGACGGGCGATTCGGATACGTTAAAGCCGCCGACATCCAAAGTACGACCGAGTTTGTCCGACATTGGGATGCCGTCCGAGAGAGTCCTGAACGTTACGGATCGGCTCTTGTTAAACTGGCCGAAGAGCTTCTCGGACAAAGTTACCTTTGGGCCGGAACAAGCACCTTCGGCGTTGACTGCTCGGGCTTTACTCAGACCGTATACCTGAGAACAGGATTGATTTTGCCAAGAGACGCTGACCTTCAAGCCGAAACCGGCCCTCAGGTTTTTCCGCCCTATCGTGCCGGCGACTTGTTGTTTTTCGGCAAGAAAGCAACGGCATCGAGTCCGGAAAAAATCAGTCACGTCGCTCTGAGTCTCGGCGGCAATCGCTTCATTCATTCTCGTGCGGATGTCCGCACGGGAAGTTTAAGTCCGCTGGATGACGATTACGACGACTATGAAAAAAAACGCTTTTTAAAAGCCGTCCGACCAGACCTGACGACTCTTCGCCGAATAACCGATCCGTCTGACACAAACCCTTCATTGAAAACCAACGCCGAAAGAAACAGCCTTCGCTAAATCCACTAGACTTCGCAACATGAATTCGTCTCAGGAACAATTTCAAAAATCACTGTCGCTTCGGCTTGCTGATGAAGGGCAAACCGCAGAGCTTGCCGGCCAATTTGCCCTGCTTTTAACGAAACTTCGCGACGCCATTCGTCAGAGCGGATTCAACATCCGTCTGACGGGAGACCTCGGCGCCGGGAAAACCACTTTTACGCGTGCTTTGTTGCGAAAGCTCGGCGTTACAAGCCGCATCAAGAGTCCGACCTTTGAACTGGAAGCCGATTACGACATTTTGGACGGCATTTCCTTTCACCATTTTGATTTCTATCGATTTGAATCCCCCATCGAATTTGAGGAAGCCGGATTTCGCGACCTCTTCGGACCAGGCTCGGTGACAGCCTGCGAATGGAGCGAAAAAGCAGCCGGCTTTCTGCCGGATGCAGACATCGAAATGACGATTTCCGTTGAAGGGTTCGCGCGAACAATCACCATCCGGAGTTTCTCCGAGAACGGCGACAAACTCCTTTGCGGACTGCAGCCATGAATACTTCCAGACGACGCCTTGTTTTGTCCGGAATCGGCCTCAGTCTCGGAGCCTGCCCGGTTCTTGCAGCGTCTTCGGCTTCTCCCATTGAAATCGCACAGAGAAGTACCGACAGTTCGCTGCTGCTCGACCTTGCCATCGACTCGGCTGTGCGCTATCGCACGTATTATCTCGGCTTTTCTGAGAATCGACGCTTTGTCATTGATCTTGAACCGATGACGCTCTCGACGGCTTTGTCCGAGTACATCGCCCGATGCAAACTGCCGGCCGACTTTGCCCGAAGTCTTCGCGTCGGGCAATTCAAGGAAAACACCGTTCGGCTTGTCATTGATCTTGCCGAAGGCGTTACGGCAGAAGCAACGAGCCCGTCGGTCGGATCGACACGCAAACTGCGCGTGTCTCTGGCAAGTCCGGTTGTGGCCGATCCCCTGGCGGAAATCCTTCGCCAACCTCCGGAACCCCCCGCTTCGCAACCGACGAAACCTCCGGTTAAAACGGTTCAAAAACCGACTGTTCCTCCGAAAAAGAAGCCGACGCAGACAGAAACACTTGTTGTTGTCGTCGATCCCGGTCACGGCGGCAAGGATCCCGGGGCTGTTGGAAAGAAACGCACGAAGGAAAAAACCGTCGTTCTTGCCATTGCCAAACAACTCGTAACCCGCATCAATGCCACGCGCGGCATGAAGGCCTATCTCACGCGAAGCAATGATGTTTTCCTTCCCCTTCATAAAAGGGCAAGTTTTGCCATCAATCACCGTGCGCATCTTTTTGTGAGCATCCATGCGGATGCGTGGATTACGCCGCAAGCCAACGGATCCTCCGTTTTCACGCTGAGCACGCACGGCGCTTCCTCCCTGCAGGCTCGCTGGCTGGCACAAACGCAGAACAAAGTCGATGAAATCGGCGGCATGGATTTTCGAGAGGTTGCTACACAGGCCAGAAGCACTGTCGTTGACATGTTGGCCGAAACAAAACTGCGCTACGGCATCCAGCTCGGAGATGCGGTTCTTGAGGAACTGTCTAAGCTCGGACCGTTGCACAAGTCAACCGTTGAGTACGCTGAGTTTGCCGTCTTAAAGGCACAAGGGATTCCGTCGATTCTGATTGAGACCGCCTTTATCAGCAATCCGAGAGACGAAAGGCGCCTTAACGACAAACGTGAACAGTCTCGTTTCGCCGCTGCCATCTACAAAGGCATTCAGTCTGCCGTGAAACGCGACCCCTCTCTTTTGAAACAAACCTGACAAGCGAGAGTTCTGACTATGCCGCTGCCGATTGCTCCGAAAAAAATGGCTGATACCGTAAAACTTTCCCGTGCTGCCAAAAACGGCAAGGCAGCGCCTGCCAAGAAGTCGACCATTGCTCGTCAAGCAACGTCGTCAGACTCCAAGAGCATCCGGGATAAACTGGCAGAAACAGAAAGAAAAACACCCAAAGCCTCCCTCCCGCTTTCGGGAAGACGCGTTAAGGGGAAATCTCGCCTTTTCGTTCTTGATACCAACGTCCTTTTGCATGACCCGACGTCCCTGTTTCGTTTTGAAGAGCATGACGTTTTCTTGCCGATGACGACGCTTGAAGAACTCGACAATCACAAGAACGGAACAACGGACGTTGCCAGAAATGCTCGTCAAGCCAGCCGCTGGATCGATCGTTTAATCGAAGCGGAGCCCGGGAAAATTCAAGACGGCTGCCGTCTTAACGGCATCGGCCACCGCGAGGCAACCGGACGACTCTTTTTTCAAACAAGCAATACGCCCGAAGAAAAAATCGGAGGTGTTCTGCAATTCAAACCAGACAACATCATCCTTCTTGCCGTCCGGCAATTGTCTGAAAAATACCCGAACAAAGATGTCGTTTTAGTCAGCAAAGACATCAACATGCGCATCAAAGCTGCGGCTTTGGGACTTAATGCGGAAGACTACTTTAATGACAAGGCCGTTGACGATGCCCAAATGCTTTACTCCGGGAAGACCGTTTTAGCGGATTCTTTTTGGGAAGAAAGCGGAAAAGCACTTGAAAGCTGGCAGGAAAGCGATCGCACGTATTATCGAATTTTGGGTCCTGTCGCCGCAAAACTTCACGTCAATGAGTTCGTTCACACGGCCGATGCACAGTTTGCCGCACAAGTGTGTGAAATCGCCCCAGGACAAGCGACGCTCAGAACCGTGCGCGATTTCACACAAGCAAAAAATGCTCTTTGGGGCATACGCGCGAGAAATCCGGAGCAATCTTTTGCTTTGAACCTCTTAACGGATCCGCAGATTGACTTGGTCACGATTCTCGGTCATGCCGGAACCGGAAAAACACTGATGACGCTGGCGGCCGCGCTTTCCCTGACATTGGATGAACACCGCTACTCGGGAATCATCTTCACACGGGCAACGGTCAGTGTCGGCGACGACATCGGATATTTGCCCGGCACCGAGGAAGAAAAAATGCTTCCCTGGATGGGAGCGCTTGAAGACAACCTTGAAGTTCTTTTAAAGGAAGAAAAGGGAGCCGGCGGCTGGAGAAGTACCACGGCCGGAGACATCGTTCGAAGCCGCATCAGCGTGAAATCCATGAGTTTCATGCGGGGACGAACCTTTCTGAATAAGTTCCTGATCGTGGATGAAGCTCAGAATCTTTCGCCCAAGCAAATGAAAACGCTCGTCACCCGAGCCGGCCCCGGAACAAAAGTGGTTTGTCTCGGAAATATTGCCCAGATTGATACCCCGTATTTAACGGAAGGATCCTCCGGGCTCACCTACCTGATTGACCGACTCAAAGGTTGGCCGCACGCCGGGCACATTACGCTTGAAAAGGGCGAAAGAAGCCGCTTGGCACGTTGGGCCAGCAGTGCGCTCTAAAAGGTCATTTCCGCCGGAACGTCTTTTTGCGGCATTGGCTCGATCGGCTCCTCGGCGAAGTGATTCATCAAGCTCACCGTCAAGATTCCGATCATCACTAAACCCAGGACAATCTTTACCACGGCTCCGACCAACATGCCAATCCATGTCCCGAGGCCGACGCCGCCGGCGGCAAGAAGCGAGCGTTTTGCCAAAAGTTCACCAATGACGGCACCGAGAAGCGGCATAAACAGGATGCCGAAAACACCGAAAAACAATCCGATGACCGTTCCGACCAAAGCACCGGTCACCCCGTAGGAAGAGGCTCCTGTTTTTTTCGCGCCGACAGCCTGTGCCACCCATTCCACAACAAGCCCAATCAACGTCAAAAATGCCAAAAACACCAACTTCCCAAAGCCGATCACCTCGAAGTCTCCCAACCAGGCGGCCAGCAAACAGGCAGCAAAAATGAGCGGCAAGCCCGGAACGGCCGGAATCACGGTTCCGATCAGTCCGACCACGGCCAAAGCAAACACAACCCACCAAAGACCGAACGTTGCCCAATCCGTTGTTGAAATCATTTCAATCACAAGCGATCTCCTAGCGAAGTTCCGGAGGCAACTCAGCATCCTCCGCGAGATTGTCAAAGCGCGTAAATTCGCCGTCAAAGCGCAAATCCACGACCCCGGTCGGACCGTTACGTTGTTTGCCGATGATGATCTCCGCCTTATTCGGATCCTGCGTCTGCTTGTTGTAAACCACGTCTCTGTAAATGAACATGATGACGTCCGCATCTTGTTCAATTGCGCCGGATTCACGAAGATCGCTCATCATGGGCCGCTTGTCCGTGCGCGTTTCAACGGATCGATTTAACTGCGAGAGCGCAATCACGGGGACATTCATTTCCTTGGCCAGATTTTTGAGTCCTCGTGAAATCTCACCGATTTCCGTCGCGCGGTTTTCCGACGAAGAGTTCGATTTGGCCATTCCCGTCATAAGCTGCAGATAGTCAACCACAATCAATGACAAGGGGCCGCTCTTTCGATCCAGACGCCGCGCTCTGGCGCGCAATTCATTCACGGAAAGTCCGGGCGTATCGTCAATATAAACCGGAGCTTTGGCCATCGTGCTCACAGCATCCGTAAAGTGTGCCCAATCCGTCTCATCTAATCGAGCGCGACGAATTTTTTGCGCATCAATGCGACCAATAGAACTGATAAAGCGCTTAGCCAATTGGGTAGCGCTCATTTCCATTGAAAAGATCGCGACCGGCAACTGCAAAACCATCCCGGCATATTCGGCAATATTAAGGGCAAATGCCGTTTTTCCCATTGAGGGACGTCCGGCTACGATGACGAGGTCACCCTTGTGAAGTCCCGTGAGCATCCGGTCAAGTTTCACGTAACTTGTCGGAAGTCCCGTCACGTCGTCCGTGTTGCCCTGCCCATACAACTCTTGGATTTCCTTTGTCACTTCTGTTGTCACCTCCGGAAGTTTGACAAAGCCTTTCTTACCTCGATTGCTGCTCTCATCAATGGCATAGACCATCGTCTGAACGCGATCGAGCAACTGCGGAACGTCAGCCGCTTCCGGAGAGAGTGCCAGCGTGACGATTTCGTCGCCCGCACTGATCAATTGACGCAAAATCGAACGCTCGCGAACGATTTCTGCATAACGACGAATATTCGCCGCCGAAGGCGTTGAGTGAACCAACGCATCCAAATACTGCATGCCGCCCACATCTTGAACTTTGCCGATCGCCTGCAACTCGCCTAAAACCGTCACTGCATCGATCGGCTTTCCGTTCAGTGCCAAACGTTGAATCGTTTCATAGATAATCTGATGCTCTCGACGGTAAAAATCGTCCGCACTCAACATGTCGGATACCAATTCAAAAGCATTTGCATCCAACATCAAGCCGCCGAGAATACTTTGTTCACTCTCAAGCGAATGCGGAGGACGCCGCACAGATGCAACTGCTGCGTCGCTTGAATTGGTTTCGGCCTGAAGACCTGGAATAATTTCTGTCATAAAACGATACCGTCTAGAGAATTGTTTGCTGTTTTCTGTGCTGACACTTTAGCACCGATTCGGCGGGAAACCGCGGTTAAATCCGTCAGCTTCTTTTGCCTTTTTACGGACGAAAAAACCGGCCTCGGGACACCCCGAAACCGGCTTTTCACATCGAACTTCTGCGGCTTACGCCTCAGGCACAACCTTGACGATCACATCAGCTGTGATATCGGTCATCAGACCGATGGTGATTGTGAAATCACCGATTGCCTTGATGGCGCCAAGCGGCGTACGAACCTGGCTCTTCTTGATGTCAAAGCCAAGCTTGTTAACGGCAGCCGCGATATCTGCATTGGTGACAGAGCCGAACAAACGTCCGTCGACACCGACCTTGCTGGCGATCTCAACGGAAAGTCCGTTGAGTTTCTCAGCCACAGCCTGAGCCGCAGCAATACGTTCTGCCTGAGCCTTTTCGAGTTCTGCACGACGTGTTTCAAACTCGGCAATCGCCGCCTTTGTTGCACGTTTGGCATGACCCTGGGGGATCAAAAAGTTGCGGGCATATCCATCCTTGACTTTAACGACCGCGCCAAGCTCACCGAGGTGATGAATCTTTTCGAGAAGAATGACTTGCATGATTATCGAGTCCCCTGGTTATCCGTGTATGGAAGCAGCGCGAGGAAACGGGCACGTTTGATTGCCGTATCGAGCTGGCGCTGATAGTGCGCCTTCGTTCCTGTCAAACGAGCCGGCATGATCTTGCCGTTTTCCTGAATGAAATCGCGCAGTGTGTCAATGTCTTTGTAGTCGATCTGTTCGACATGCTCAACCGTAAAACGGCAGAACTTCTTGCGCTTAAAAAGTGCATTCTGTTGGTTGGCACGACGGGGCTTGCCCTTTCCTTTTGCACCAAAAGCCATTTTGTCAACTCCTAAATATTAAATTCCGTGATATGGACAATCAACTTCTGAACCTTCATTGACTTCGGGGCTAAAAAACCAACAAGTTCGATTGTTGCTGAGGGAAGAATTTTGTTCAATTCCACTGCCGTTTCAGCAAAACTGACGGCCGTAAAATCAAATTCAACTTTTCGCATTGCGCCGGCTTCATAAATCTCACCGACATATCGAAACTTTCCCTCAAATACCGCAATCCCAGCCGGAGTAAACCGTAAAACGTTTTTCTCGAGCAACGTTGCGTTTAATCGGATCTTGTTAATCGTTTCCCCCTTGTTCAGGTCACTGTCCCTTTCCTGTTTACTGCGCAGCAGCTTCCTCAGCAGGAGCTTCTTGGGCAACAGGAGCCGGAGCTACGGCTTCCGTCGCTGCCTGAGCTTTGCGAGCTTCTTCTTTTTCAACAGCTTTCATCATGACGGAGGGGCCTGTTTCGGCCTTCTTCATCTTGACCGTCAAATGACGAAGGATCGCATCGTTGAAACGGAATCCGTTCTCGATTTCTGCCAGTGTCTCGCTCGTGCACTCAATGTTCATGAGCACGTAGTGAGCCTTAACAAGCTTCTCGATCGGATAAGCGAGTTGACGACGTCCCCAATTCTCAACGCGGTGGACTTTTCCGCCCTGCTCGAGAATGAGATTCTTGTAGCGTTCAATCATCGAAGGCACTTGCTCGGACTGATCCGGGTGCACGATGATGCACAATTCATAATGACGCATTACTCCTCCTTACGGAAAAAACCGCCCGAGCGTCTGAATCGGTGCGGCAAGGATTAGAAAGGAGGCGATTGTATCCGTGTTTTCTTGAAAATTCAAGCCATTATCCGCACAAAAGACAGTCTTTTTAGCACACTCAAATCCGATCTTGCTGGCGGCAGAATCGCTCAAATAATTTCTCTTTTTTGGACGGCTTGCATTTTTTTGAATCTTTCCGATAAAATGCGCACCCTCATGCGGTGTTGTACCGCACGGGAAAATTTTTTGGTTGCCGGTGTAGCTCAGCTGGTAGAGCAGCGCATTCGTAATGCGAAGGTCGGTGGTTCGATTCCTCTCACCGGCACCATTTTCAACAATTTGTTGACTGAAATCGACCTCAATTTCCAATCAAATCATGGAGTTGAGGTTTTTTATTACGGGTTTTGAATTAGTACAGTCTAAGAGATTGACTGTTTAACTGCTGAATATCTTGATCTGCAATCGTAAGGCGACAAATATCAATAAAAACCGCCTCGAGGCGAAACTGCTTTCAGCCTCAGAAGCGGCCTGAGTTTTATGCGATCAGCAGAGCGACAACCCAATCAGGCGATACTGATCAAGCGACGTGCCGGCTCTGCGTTTTGAGCGACCTTCGGCACGGTGACATGCAAAACACCGTCCTCAAAACATGCTTTGCAATCACCCTCTCTCACGTCCTTTCCGACAAAGAAACTGCGCGAGCAGGCTCCTGTCGTACGTTCTGAACGAATCACTCTTCCTTCAGAAGACTTCTGCTCCTGAGAAACGGCTTTGTGCGCCGAGATCGTCAGATAGCCGTCTTTTAACTCCGCTTCGACTTCCTCTTTCTTAAAGCCGGGAAGGTCAATCATCAATTCATAACTCTTTTCGGTCTCACGGATGTCTGTTTTCATCACGCGATCCGAATGACGCCCAAACACGGAAGGCGTATGGAAGAAATCTCCCTCGGCAAAGGGATCCTGCACAAAAGCAGGGAAGAATGATTCGGCAAAAAGCTGAGGCAATCTGTTTGTCATATGTTTTCTCCTTAAACACCTTGGAAGGAACCTTTTTTCCTCCCTTTAACACCTATATGGCGATTAAGTCCCCTGCCCTCTATTGGGAAAAATCCCTCTTGAAACAGGACGTTATCACCCCAATATAGGTCTAAGAAGTCACTCTTCTTTTGGCGGGATTTATAATGTTCGTCATCGAACATTCTAGGCTTTACCATGACCTCTCATTGCCCCGTGATAGCGCTCTCCTCCCGCCTTTCTGCCTCGGGTCGGCGTTTTATTCTTCAAGAACTTTCCAAAGCCGGTCATCCTGACATTGAACCTTGCCACGGCGACGTTTTCGTCGTTCTTTTTGAGAATGACAATATCGGCCTGACAGAATTGGCTCGACTCAGCAGCCGTAGCAAATCGACAATCTCTGTCATGGTGCGCAGACTCACAACGCTTGGCTACCTTGAAAAGGAAGACGATCAAACCGATACGCGAGCAGTTCGCATTCGGCTCTCTGAAAAGGGGCAAAAACTTCGGCCTGTTTTTGAAAAAATTTCGAAAAACATGCAAAAAATCCTCTCAAAAGGATTTTCAAATTCAGATCTCGAGAATTTTGAGCAGCTTTTGTCTCGAGCGCTCAAAAACTTTGACGCTTCTCTCCAATAAAGAGGCTTTTCTTTTATAAAACAAGGTGATTTTTTGTCTGCTTGCTTTTTGTTCGTCTACGAACTATCATGACGGCACAAACGTCTTGATGTGTTAATTGTTATCTCTTTTTCAAAAAAGGAAACTGTATGACTACTTTCTCAAAGACTCATGTTGATCCGACTGCCGCTCGGACGGAACTGCACGATTTGCTCGGTCTTACGGGGGCTGAAGTCTCCGTGAACGTCCTCCCGGCCGGCGCAGGCGCCCCTTTTGTTCACGCCCACACGAATAACGAAGAACTCTACGGAATTCTCTCCGGAAAGGGAGAGCTTTACCTTGACGGCAACGTTCAGACCGTCGTTGCGGGAGACTGGTTCAAAATTGCACCTTCCGGCCGCCGAGCACTGCGCGCAGCAGAAGATTCCGGCATGACCTATATTTGCCTTCAGACAGCTCAAAACAGCCTTAAGGGCTTTACGGCCACAGACGGCAAACTGTGTGAAGAAAAAGCACCCTGGATGAAATAGCCTAAAAAGCGAGTGCCGTTGCATAAACGGCATTCCTTTCGCAAAAAGAATGCGATTTGCCGTCCCCTAATCATGAAGCGGACGGCATTTTTTTAAATACAGCAAGCACAATCCCTGCATCAAAATCGCGGCCGCTGAGGCAATGGAATACCCAGCGGCAAGCGCCCCGTCATGCAACACAAAAAACAGAACAACATAAAAAACAGCCGTACTCATTAACCCGCTGACGAGTCCTTTCATCACCTTTTGAGCCTCAGAAGGACTTCGTCCCTTCGGCTGGGCAAACAGTGCCATCGTCAACGCCATCAAGGGCAACGAAGAAACAATACCGCTCACGGACGGGCCAATAAAAGGAGCCGCTGCCGTGACAGCGATCGTCATCACCGCCATAAAACCCATTCGCATCAAAAGATCGTGTTTCATGGGTTGACGCTTTTGCGCTTTCTCTTTTCTTACCGGGGTCAGACGACTCAGAAGAACAATGCTGAAGATCGTCACAAGAAAGAGCCAAGGTAGCGACAATCGCAACGCATCCAGAATGAAGGAAACCGAGGCAAAGACAAAAAGCCCTAAAGCGACAGCAAGAAGTCGCCCCTTCGGGCAAAACGAGGCATAAGTAAAACCAAAATAGGCGAGCGCCGCTGTCCCGGCAAGCGATCCGAGCCCGGCATTGACAGCAAACTGAGCACCGTTTTCTGCCGCAAGAAACACGGAAATCGGTCCGGAGACAAGCGGAAGCGCTATGATCAATCCACCGATCGTTTCTCCCCAGCGTCTGGCCGCAAGCGTTGCCGCCGCAAGAAAAAGCGGCGCGCCGATTAGTTTCATTAAAAACAGCGTCATGAGAAACTCAAACTGGTAAGGTCGGCGTTACTTTATCAAAGCTCTGGCATCTGTGTCTTCAGAACAGGGCTGACGCACGGCGAGAGTCATTTTTTGGATCCACAGAGCAGCGCCATCG
>CAZDVW010000006.1:0-74487 GCA_964509205.1 uncultured Sutterella sp.
AACTCGCGACCTCAACCTTGGCAAGGTTGCGCTCTACCAACTGAGCTACTCCCGCAACGAGAGTTCGCATTTTACACACTCGCCTAGGCTTGTCAAGTCGGAGAAAGGACTTCTGAAAAGATCATAAAAATGGCTTTCAAGATGATGTTCCGGCAGTGTTAGGATAACTGCTGAGTTCTGTCTTTTTGCTGTTTCCTCTATGCCCTCTTCTTACACAAACGCCTATCGCGGTCGTTTTGCTCCGAGTCCGACCGGACGCCTTCACGCCGGCAGCCTTGCCTGTGCGATGGCTAGTTTCCTTGACGCCAGAGCGCATAACGGGATTTGGATTGTTCGGATCGAAGACATTGACCAAGAACGTTGCCGCAAAGAGTTGGCAAAAGACATTCTGCAAACGCTTTCAAAGTTCGGACTCGTAAGCGATGAGCCCGTCGTCTGGCAATCAGAACGGTCAGAACTGTATGAGGCTGCCTTTCAGAGACTTCAAACGCAAGGCGATATTTACGGGTGTGCGTGCTCCCGCTCGGAGATTGTGCGTCAAGTACAAAGGCTCAATCTTCCCAAAACGGTCTATCCCGGAACCTGTCGCGACGGAACAAGAGGAAAACCCGTCCGCTCGTGGCGATTTCGCGTCAACCCAGGCATTGTCTCTTTTAAGGACAGATTGCAAGACGTTTTTACGCAAGATTGCGCTCGCGAAGTCGGCGATTTCATCATCCGACGAGCCGACGGACAATGGGCCTATCAACTGGCTGTCGTTGTCGACGATGCCGCACAAAGTATCACGGATGTTGTTCGCGGCGAGGATCTTTTGGATAACACGCCGCGACAACTTCTCCTGCAACAGGCTCTTGGTTTGCCGACGATGCGCTACATGCACATTCCTCTCGTGAAAGATCAATTCGGGGAAAAACTTTCAAAGCAAACCAAGGCAATCCCTGTTTCGACTGAATCGCCCATTGCGACGCTCGAAGAACTCCTCGGACACTTCAAACTCCCGAAAACCGGTGCCGGAACGCTTAGCGAATTCTGGAGACTTGCCAGCGAGTTTTGGCAAGAGACGATGCCCTCTTAACTTTGGCCTATTCAGAAATCCATGGGATGGGCTGAGGAAACAGCCGATCCACAAGCAAACGAATCGTCGTCCCGATGTCTTCGGAATTCGTTGTCATAAACCCTTTTTGATCTGCTTGAATTGAACTGACGCGAACCGTGCCTGCCTGTCCGTTTTCCTTGTGGCGCAATTCCAAGGTGGCTTTTTTCAGATTACTCTTCATCCAGCCGCCAAATTCAAAATCGAATCGAACGCAATTTTGACAGCGGCTCGCCTCTTCTTCTGAGTTCACTTCCTGAACGCGCAAGCCTTTCTCTTCAAGAGCCTTTCTAACTTCATAGGCCATCGCAACAGAGTTTTCCGAAGAAATCTTCAGACAAACGACTGAGGACTGAGGCGAATCAAACTTATAACGATACGGATCCATTGAATACGGCAAATGACTGCAACCGTTCAACAGAAGAATCCCCGATGCTGCTAGAAAAAGATTCAAACGAACCAAAATAACACTCCTCCCGGCTCAATCGTATCACAGAGAGACTTGTAAAAAAAGAGAACTACTCGGCCAAAGTCCCGACATGCGCCAAGACGGAACGAGCCAATGCACTTTTGTTGTAGCCGCCTTCCATGACGCTCACGAGTCTGTCGGAGCACACGTCATGCGCCACACGCATCAAACAACGTGTAAGGTAGGAATAATCAAATTCGGAGAATTTCAAAAGCGTTTGATCATCTTCACAGTGCGTATCAAAGCCAAAAGAAACGAGGATCAATTCCGGAGAAAAAGCGCGCAATTTCGGAATCCATTGCGTTTCGATCAAGTGAATGACGTCCCGGCCAAGGGTACCGTCTTCTAAAGCCGCATTCACAACATTGTCTGCCTGACACATCTCAAGACCATAGGGATAGGCCGAAGCTTGAAAACTATCGAAAAGCATAAACGTCGGATCCGATGCAAGGATATCTTCGGAGCCATTGGCTCGATGGGCGTCCACGTCAATGACGGCAATGCGTTTCAAATCAAGACGCTCTGAGGCAAAACGCGCTGCACAGGCAACGGAATTAATGAGGCAAAACCCGCCTCCGAAATCGATTCCGGCATGGTGACCGGGCGGGCGAACGCAGACAAAGGCATTTTTCAAGCGGCCTAGAACAACCTGTTTTGTCGCTTCAATGGCAGCCCCTGCACTTTTCATGGCTCCTTCAAGCAACTGCGGCGTGATGGATGTTTCAGCGCTGACCTTGGCATGTTCCTTAGCAAGTGCTTGCAGTTTTTGGATATAAGGTTCTGCATGCGCCAGAAGAATGTCGCACATCTTGGCCTTTTCAGCTTCTAAGTGCAGAACCCGCTTTGAGAGAGCACTCGCCTGCATGAGCCAGTTGATCCGCTCGATTCGATCCGGATGATCGGGATTTCCTTCGCCCGTATCCGGACACAAACAGAGATCATGTGTGAAAAAACCAGTCGTCATTCAGCAAGAATCCGCATTCAAAAGAAGATATGATTGCGAGAATAGGCTATTTTCCGAAACTTGGCAAAAGCGGCTGTGCCCAACAAGTCCCAATAATCCGATGCAGTCAAGAAATAATTACACGCGCCGTCAGTTTCTCGGCGACATCCCTGCGGGAATCGTCGGCTTAACTCTGTGCAGGCCGTCTTTTGCCTCTGCGCTTGGAGAAACCGACTATCCGAATCGCTTGGACGTCCGACTTTGGGCTCAAACCGTTTCCGAACAACACGGAATTGACGTCGCTTGGATTCTGACCGTTCTTGCCAAGGCGCGTCACGTTAAAACATCCAAACGCATCATGGAACGGACGGCCTCCGAAAAAAATTGGACATCTTATCGAGCTCGCACCATCACGGAAGAGCGCATCCGCAAAGGGGTTCGGTTCATGCGGAAAAATGCCCAATGGCTGAACGAAGCGCAATCTCGGTGGGGTGTTCCCGCGGAAATAATCACTGCCGTCATCGGTATCGAAACAATTTACGGCAAATCCGCAGGACGGTATCGCGTTTTGGATGTTCTTGCAACGCTTTCTTTTGATCACGAGCGGCGAGCCGAGTACTTTCAGTCGGAACTGGCGGCCTTTTTAGTGCTCTGCAGCAAAACCAACATCAACCCGACAACCGTCCAGGGCAGTTTCGCCGGAGCGATCGGATTGCCGCAATTTATGCCCTCCAACATTTTGCGTTTCGGCACGGACTTTGACGGCAACGGGATTGCAGACATTCGGTTTTCGGCGGCAGATGCCATCGGTTCAACAGCGAACTATTTGAAGCATCTCGGTTGGAATTCCGAGTTGCCGACAGAGTGGCCGTGTCGCTGTACGCAATACCATGCCAAAGACCTCGATGCAGGAGGAATCGTTGCCAATACGACACTGCAGAATCTTTTAGATGCCGGCGTTGAACCGCTTGAACCCATTCATGCCTCCCCCTCGACGCAGGTTCTGCTTGTTGACCTTCCAGGGAAAACAACCGAGGGCAAGCGTTCAACGCTTTGGTTTATCGGAACGGAGAATTTCTCTGCCCTGTTGAGGTACAACCGTTCGTACTTCTACGCACAAAGCGTCTGCGACCTGTCATCGGCAATCAAAACAGCCGACCTTGCCGATGACCCCATGCTCTTTTTTTAACGGATCGCTCCTGCAGCTAAAGCCAATCAGGGTTCTTTGACTTCTTCAAAAACCTCGATTCCCTTTCCGCACAGAGGACAGACGTAATCTTTCGGAAGTTCCTCCCCTTCCCAAATATAACCGCAGACCGTGCAGCGAAAACGTTTTTTTGTCGGCGCAGAAACGTTTCGCGGTTCTTCTGACTTCACAGACGGTTGTTCCTCTCCGAGCTCTGCGCTTCTGTCGACATAGTGCGTGTGAAGCATCGCCTGGGCCGTAGCGCTTAACGGTTTTCCGTAAAAATCCTCATACAGTGTTTTGATTTCCGGATTCTCATGGCTTGTGCGCACGGCAAGGACTTCATCGCGCTTGTAAAGCGCATCGATGCGTTTTTGTCGGATCTCTTCTTCTTGTCCGTAGGGCGTTTTCGGCTGTCCCCCTCCTCCGATGCAACCGCCGGGACACGTCATCACTTCAACAAGGTCGTACTGTCGTTTCCCGTTTCGAATGTCTTCAATGAGTGCGTCCGCCGCCTGCGTGCCGTAGACGACAGCGGCTCGAAGCGTCGTCTCGGCAATCTGGATCTGAGCCTCACGGATCTTAGAAATGCCGCGAACAGCTTGAAATTTCAATTCGTCCGCTTTGAGGTTTTTTCCTGTCAGAAAGAAGTAAGTACTCCGAAGGACTGCCTCCGTAACGCCGCCTGTGTTTCCGAAAATCACGCCGGCTCCGGATGAAACCCCGAGGGGACTGTCGAAGTGACTTTCAGACACCGCATCCAAAGAAATCTTTTCCTCTTTTGCCCAATTCGCCAGTTCTCTTGTCGTAATGACACAGTCTGTATCCCGCATATCCGGTCGTCCGATTCTGCGGCCGGCCGCATTCATCTCCGAGCGCCGAATTTCAAACTTCTTTGCCGTACACGGCGCCAGAGCGACGTTGAAGATTCTCTGCGGATCGACGCCGATTTTCTTGGAAAAATACGATTTGATGGTGGCTCCCTGCATTCCGATGGGACTGCGAGCCTTCGAGAGATTCGAGAGCAATTCCGGGTGAAATAATTCACAGAATTTCACCCAGGCCGGACAACAACTTGTAAATTGCGGCAAAGGTGCCGCTCCTGTCTTCACTCGAGACACAAACTCCGAGGCTTCTTCCACAACGGTAAGGTCGGCTCCGAAATCCGTATCGAGAACGTACTGCACGCCCAAGGCTCGCAAAAGTCCCACCGCTTTTGATTCAACAAAAGACCCGGGAGCCATGCCGAAAGCTTCTCCCAACGAAACGCGCACGGCCGGCGACATTGTGACGACAACAATCTTTTCTGGATCGGCAAGCGCTTGCTTGACGAGGTCAATTTCACTCTTTTCCACAATGCTTGCCGTCGGACAAACATTGGCGCATTGCCCGCAGTGGATACAGACGGCCGTATCGTGCGTCTTTTCAAGGTCGTACCGACCGAGCACACCGATGTAGTCTTTGCAGACTTTCGTGCAAAGTCCGCATTTCACACAAAGCGATTCAATTCGTTCGATACTTGGATTATCCGACTCAATCGGAACGCGTACGCGGACATTCATGTGTTTCGACATTTGTATTACCTACAACAAAAAGATTGCCGTCAATTGTATTTACACTAACCGAGGAAAGACGATTCCAAACGGATGCAGTTTACAGTTAAAGCGTCAAAAAGCCCTGCATTCACAGGGCTAAATCGAAAAATTCGAAAAATGAATGATCGTTGGTACGAGAGATCGGACTCGAACCGACACGCCTTTTAACGGCGACAGGACCTAAACCTGTTGCGTCTACCAATTTCGCCACTCTCGCAAACGTCCCGTTTATTTAATGAACGAGACAAAACGGACGCATTTTAATGCGAATGATGGCATCCGCAACCGCAACTGCACTCCGTTTCTTCGGTTTCGTGATCGTGACAACCGCAAGAGCATTCTTCGTCATGATGATGAGAACAACCGCAGTCTTCATCATGATGATGGTGACCGCAACAGCAACAGCCCTCTTCTTCGGCAGGCTCCTGCAACGGCATCGGAACAAAAGGCGCAACGTAAGACTCAGTCCTTAATCCGACGCTCACGAGCATGGAACGGAATTGCTCATTTTCGATCATGGCAAAACCGTCATCGGTCAAGGCTAAACGAACGCCTCGAGCCGCGAAAGCATAAGCTGCTTCATGTACCATCTGGGGGTCGCCGCTCACACGCATCAGACGGTCCGGTGCCGCTTCGACGACATAAAAGCTTCCTTTTTCATCGATGAGAACATCACCGACTTCGAGCGGGCGAACCGCCCCGAGTGCATTCTCAAGCGTTTCATCTTGAGCCACGAAACCGCTCGGAGGCGTCAAACGCTGAGCATAGTTAAGCGAAATTTTCTTGGCTCGAGCAAGGAGTGCCTGAGCCGGTTTGGCATTAAGCGCCAAAAGTTTTGTAATTTTCATGTCTTTTCCAATCTAGGTGGTCAGAAAACCATCTGCCCTGTTATCAGGGTTGCATTTTATCAAACGGCAAGTTCGGTATATCCTCAAAACTGCCGGTTTCATCGTGAGAGGCCAGTAGCAGGAAAGTCATCAATTCACGCGTTTCAGGACGAATCTGATGCTGGTCGCTCGGAACGCAGATTTGAATCTCTTGCTTGTTCCAAAGTTCGTCAATTTCAACCGTCGTCATATCCAATTCGCGCGTCACCGGAGAATGAACCGGAACAAACATTGCGCCGTTTAACGCACGAAGCGTATCCAGTCCCGTTTGCATGCTTGGGAATCGGGCTCGAATATTGAGTCGAACTCCCTCTTGTCTTGCATGATCTTCCAGATAAAGTTGCAATGACGTGCCTTTAGGCAGCGCCACCATCGGAATTCCATTTAATTCACGCAAACTCATATGCCGCTGCAAGTGCCTTTCCCGAGCTGTTTTTCTCTCAAGAAGCAAAACGAACTTGCACGTGAAATACGGAGAAAAGTGAAGCCCCTCAACCGTTTTTTCCGAGTGCCCGAAAACGCCGATATCCGCAATTCCCTCAAGAAGCGCTTCAATGATTTCTTGGGAACGCATCAGTGTGAAATCGATTTTGACCTCCGGATAGCGCAACAGGAAATTGGCAATATCGCGCTTTAAACGTCCCGTGATGGCCGAATACGTGGTAAAGAGCCGAACCGTATTGTCTTGTCGCCCGGAAAACTGCTGCATATGACGTTCGAGATCACGAGCCTGATCCAGCAAAACTTGCGCATCCTTCAAGAATCGCTCACCGGATTCGGTCAGTTCCACATCTTTCGGACCGCGTACAAAAAGTCTTGTTTTGAAGGTATCTTCCAATTTTCGTATGCGGACACTCGCGGCAGACACCGTCATAAACATGCGTTCGGCGGCGAGCCGAAAACTGCGCAGACGCGAGATCAGCACGAAAAGTTTCAAATCTTTCAGGTCGTATTGGATCATTGAATTTTATTTAACGAGCACTTGAATAAGTTTCCATGGACACGCAGACAAATATAGCGCACTATTCTCACTGAGATGAGAAACCCTCCAATTTAACTCTCAGCTCACGGCTTCGGTTCACAAGACAATCCTTCCCCTTTTTGATACAGTGTGAACCAAAAGCCCTTGAGGGGGCTTTGCAGAAACCGCAGTAATTTACTTGCAAAGCCCACTCTTCTTTTTCATAAGGAGAAGAAAATGACGACGAAAGAAGACTTCCTTTTTGAAACCCCTTGGAGTGAAGATGAGGAACAAAGCGTTGCTAAGTTCTTCCATTCAAACTCAAAAGAACTCTCGCTTTTCCTCTCTTCTCACGGCGTTGATAAAAAAGCCCTCCTGGAAGCACTCAATGCCAACAAGGCCTCCGATTTTGTCAAAGCCATTGTCAACACACTGGAACTCGAAGACGTTGCCTCGCAAGAAAAGGCACGCGCCCGCGCTCACGACGAAATGTCTCGCCTTTCCCGCGCCCTTCGAGTGGCCGCGCGTGAACACGGCGCACTGAGTGACTTTGAGAAAGTGTTCGAGTCAAACCGTTAATTTAATTAATTCTCCGTCGATCCCTCGGTGCTCTGTCTGAGCACCGGAACGGGGTTTCGGAATCCCTTTGTCAAAAGCGTTAAATACAACGCACCGATGGCCGCCCAAGACAATCCGAGCATCATGGCCGTCGAATCCAAATTGACCCACAACACTCCGACGCTCGCGCAACCGCACAACGGAAGAAGCAGATAATGGATGTTGTCCCTGACCGAGTGACGTCTTCCCTGATGCCAATAAAATTCGGCAATCACGCAAACATTGACAAAGGTAAAGGCGACCAATGCACCGAAATTAATCAGCGCCGTGGCAAGAACCAGATCAATTCGAATGGCAAATAAGCACAGGACACCCGTGAGCACAATATTAAACACGGGGGTTCGCCACTGCGGATGCAATTTGGCAAAGAAACGCTGCGGCAAAACACCGTCCCTTCCCATGACGTACATCAACCGAGATACGCCGGCGTGCGCCGCCATTCCGGAAGCGAGTACGGTAAGACTCGAGAAAATAAGGATGATCCATTGAAACACAGGACCGGCAACATAGAGCATGATTTCCGGCTGTGAGGCCTCAGGATCCTTAAACCGGCTGATATCCGGGAAATACAGCTGCAGAAAATAGCTCGCCACAATAAAGACAATTCCGCCGACGAGCGCGGTGAAGAAAATGGCTCTCGGCATGGTCTTTTCTGCATCAATGGTTTCTTCCGTCAGTTGCGAAAGTCCGTCAAATCCCAAAAATGAGAAACACAAAATAGCGGCACCAGCCATCATGGGAACCAAGGCCGCATGCTCATCCCAGAACGGCTTCGTGCTGAAAATGGCATCAACGCCTTTGCTTTCGGAAAGTCCGTGAGAAATAAGGACAACGATGAGCGCGACAATGGCCATTTGGATACAAACAATGGTTCCGTTAAAACCGGCCACAATCTTGAGGCTTCTCAAATTGCAACCCGTCATAAAGAGAGTCAGGAGAACAACAAAAATCCAACTCGGAATGCTCGGAACGATGGCTTCAAAATAAATCTTGGCCAAAAGAATGTTGATCATCGGCATAAAGAGATAATCAAGCAACGAGGACCAACCGACCATAAAGCCCAGTGTCGGCGAGATGGATCGCTGCACATAGGTATAGGCCGAGCCCGCCGAGGGATAACGGACGACGAGCTTGCCGTAGCTGAATGCCGTGAAAAGAATTCCGAGAAGAGCCAATGCATACGCACTCGGTACATGTCCGTTTGTAATCTGAGAGACAATTCCGAAGGTATCAAAGAGCGTCATGGGCTGGATGTAAGCCAAACCGATCATCACAACCGGCAACAGCGTCAGTGTTTTAACCAATCCGCCCGTCTTTTTATTTTGAGTATTTTCCTGCATTGTTTTCAAGTAAACCTGTTCCTAAAGTGAAAGAAAACTCTTGGAGCTTGCGGCCCACCCAAAGCGGGGCAATCATATAGAAAGAGGGGTAAAAACAGCCTGAAAATCCCCTAAGGATTTCCTTAATTCGACTAGAGATTTTTCCCAAAAAAATGCCCCCAAACGGCTCAACGTCCGTCCCTCGGGCAAAGTGGGGAGAAAGGAAGAAAAAAAAGCATCCGAAATCGGATGCTTTGGGTTGTCGTATTTTTACAAATTTTTAAAGAGCTTCGATCGCACTTGAAAGTCGATCAACCGCTATTAACTCCAGTCCTTCAATGGGTGATCTCGGAGCATTGGCCTTCGGAATAATGGCGCGAACAAATCCGAGCTTGACTGCCTCGCGAAGTCGCTCCTGCCCTCTCGGAGCCGGCCGAATTTCACCGGCAAGTCCGACTTCGCCGAAAACAACCGTTCTGCCGCGAAGAGCTCGATCGGTCATGGAACTCACAACAGAAAGGACAACAGCAAGATCACTGGCAGGCTCGGTGATTTTTACCCCGCCTACGGCATTCACAAAAACGTCTTGATCAAAGCAAGAGATGCCAACATGTCGATGCAGTACGGCCAAAAGCATTGAAAGACGCTGTGCATCGAGCCCGACGCAAAGCCGTTTCGGCGCCGGAAGATGGGTCGCATCAACCAGGGCTTGAACTTCCACCAGCAAGGGGCGCGTTCCTTCCTGAGTTGCCATCACGACGCTGCCGGAAACACCGTCCTTATGTTCGGATAGAAAAATCGCAGACGGATTCGAAATCCCGCACAAACCGCGATCCGTCATGGCAAAGACGCCTAACTCGTTGACGGCACCGAAACGGTTCTTAAAAGCGCGGACAAGCCGAAAATTCGAATGCGCATCCCCTTCAAAATAAAGCACGGTATCCACGATGTGCTCGAGAATACGAGGGCCCGCCAGTGAACCGTCTTTTGTCACATGGCCGACAAAGACAAGCGTAATTCCGGCGGTCTTTGCCAGACGCGTTAACCGTGCAGAACACTCTCGAACCTGCGTGACGCTGCCCGGAGCACTGTCTAGAGCTGAAGAAAAAAGCGTTTGAATGGAGTCGATGACGACAAACTCGGGCTTGAGATTAAGCAGTGCCGCCTCAATCTTCTCGAGTTCAATCTCACTCATCAGAGAAATTCCCTGCGGATGAATTCCGAGGCGTTTGGCGCGAAGCGCCACTTGCGAGGCAGATTCTTCACCCGTTACATAAAGGCAACGAACTCCCTGTGCCACAAGGCGGTTTGTGACCTGCAAAAGAAGCGTCGATTTTCCGATCCCCGGATCGCCGCCGATTAAAGAAACCCCGCCCTTGACGAGACCGCCGCCGGCAACTCGGTCAAACTCCTCAATGCCGACAAGAGTCCGAGGCACTTCCGTCGCTTTAATCTCGGACAGATCTGTCACCTGCGTTGTTTCAACAAGCGCTTGAGTGCGATGCTTATCCGAGCCGAATCGGGAGGCGCTTTTTTCAGGAATACGAAATTCCTTCATCGTGTTCCATTCTCCGCAATGCGGACAGCGTCCTTGCCATTTGACAGTGGTTCCGCCGCAAGATTCACATACGTACTCAACGCGAGATTTCGCCATTGTTCAACCGTTCCAGAAGAGTTCTAAAATTTATTCAACTGTAAGTTTCCCTTTATGTATGAATGCTACACTCAGGTTCAAGGGAAGATGAGGTTTTTCATGAAACACAATCTCGCGCCGATCCTCGGCGCGCAATTTTTTTCCAGTTTAGCTGACAATGCTCTCCTCATTGCCGCCATTGCTCTTTTGACGAGTCTTCAGGCTCCGGACTGGATGACGCCGCTTTTGCGACTCTTTTTTACCTTCAGCTACATTGCCCTGGCCGCCTGGGTTGGAATTCTTGCTGACATGTGGCCGAAGGGGCATGTGATGTTTTTTTCCAATGCCCTAAAGATTGCCGGCTGCCTCATGCTTCTTTTGGGGTGTCACCCCCTTTTATCGTATGCCGTCGTCGGAGCAGGCGCTGCCGCTTACTCGCCTGCCAAATACGGTATCCTGGCTGAGATTCTCCCGCCGGAAAAACTTGTCGTCGCCAATGGGTGGATGGAGGGGCTGACCGTCGTTTCGATCATTCTCGGCGTCGTTTTCGGAGGACTGCTTGTGGATCCGTCCGTCGGCGCTCTCATCCAGGCGTTTTTCAGCGGAAGCCTCTTTGGGGATCTGACGATTGCCGAAGCCGCCATCATTGTCGTAACGCTCGTTTATGTGCTGGCTGCTCTTTTTAATCTGACCATCGCAGATACCGGAGCGCGTTACCCCAAAGCCCGCTTTTCACCGATACAAAATGTCTTGACCTTTGCACGGACATGCAAGGTCATTTTTCAGGATCCGATCGCCATCACCTCTCTTTCGGTCACAACGCTTTTTTGGGGAACGGGGGCCGTCCTGCAATTTCTGGTTTTGCGCTGGGCTGAAGAAAAACTCCACATGCCGCTTTCCCAAGGCGCCATGCTGCAGGCCATTGTTTCAGTCGGTATTGCCTTCGGAGCCGTTCTTGCGGCTCGCTATGTTCCCATGAAAAAAGCATTTCACGTGCTTTGGACCGGAATTGCCATGGGGCTGATGGTTGCGGCGCTTTGCGCCTTTCGGCAAGAATTCTTTCCGGGAAGCCTTTCGATCTTCGGACTGGAACTTCAAAACAGCGTGATTTTTTCCTGCCTCATCATGATCGCAATCGGTACTCTTGCCGGACTCTTCCTTGTTCCGATGAATGCGGTCTTTCAAAACAGAGGCCACACGCTCCTCAGTTCCGGTCAGGCGGTTGCCGTACAAAACCTGGCAGAAAACACTGTCATTCTTAGCATGTTGGGCGTCTACTCGTTGCTTGTTCGGTTCCATCTGAGCGTGAATGGATCGATGTTGCTTTTCGGTCTCTTTTTTGCTTTTGGCATCTGGCTCATCATTCGGCATCATGCTCGGCATCAGAGAAAAGAACTTTCGACACTTAATTAGGGAAAACCCGATATTCCATTTTCCATCACTGAAAATTCACCTTCTTTTTGCTCGGTCATTGTGTTGAGCCTTGCTAAAATCCATCTGCTTTTTACGATGGAGTCAAGGAGCGGCTTAAGCTGTCAAGGCCAAAGCCGAAGGGAATTCGTCTTAAACAAGAGTAAAGGAGAGCGCTATTACTCCTGCAACGATGTTGCAGGGCAGCTTGCGCAATGTCTATGAAACGTGGTTTTTACACAATCATGTGTGCGCAGTTCTTATCAAGTCTTGCTGATAATGCGCTTTTGATTGCCGCCATTGCGCTCTTGACGAGCATCCAAGCTCCCGACTGGATGACTCCTCTTTTAAAACTCTTTTTTGTGATCAGCTATGTCGTTTTGGCTTGCTGGGTCGGCATTTTTGCGGATCTCATGCCAAAAGGTCGCGTCATGTTCATCACCAATGCCGTTAAG
The DNA here is from genome assembly GCA_964509205.1 of uncultured Sutterella sp. Classification (GTDB taxonomy): domain Bacteria; phylum Pseudomonadota; class Gammaproteobacteria; order Burkholderiales; family Burkholderiaceae_F; genus Duodenibacillus. The sequence continues at coordinate 12,570 of CAZDVW010000006.1, forward strand.
GTCATTGGCTGCTTGATGATGCTCTTCGGATCCCATCCCCTGCTCTCATATGCCGTAGTCGGTGTGGGAGCCGCTGCTTACTCGCCAGCGAAATACGGAATTCTGACTGAACTTCTTCCGGCCGAAAAACTTGTCGTTGCCAACGGCTGGATCGAAGGACTGACCGTCGTTTCCATTATTCTCGGCGTGGTTCTCGGCGGCGTTTTGGTCGATCCGGCTGTCGGAGCCTCCGTACTGGCGTTCTTTCACATGCCGCTAGTCGGTCTGCACACGGTCGCCGAAGGCGCCATCGCCGTCATCGTGTTTGTGTATGCCGCCGCTGCGATCGTCAATCTTGCCATTCCTGATACCGGCGCCCGCTATTCCAAAAACTCCTTTGAACCCATTGCCAGCCTTCGCAACTTTGCCTATTCCTGCTATCTGCTGTGGACAGACCGTTTGGGACAGATTTCGCTATCCGTTACAACGCTTTTTTGGGGCGCCGGAGCCGTTTTGCAGTTCCTTGTTCTCAAATGGGCTGAAGCCGCACTCGGCATGAATCTTTCGCAAGGCGCCATGCTGCAGGCCGTCGTCTCAATCGGCATTGCGCTCGGAGCGGTTTCTGCCGCCGCTTTTGTTCCTTTAAAGAAAGCCGTCAATGTTCTGCCGGTCGGTGTTGCGATGGGACTTTTAGTCGCCCTCATGAGCGGCTTTCATGAATCGATGATCGCAGGAGGCTTGAGCATTTTCGGAACAGACATTCGCTACGCTGCGATTTTTGCAGGACTCATGATGATTCTGATCGGAATGCTTGCCGGTTTCTTCGTGGTTCCGATGAATGCCCTCCTGCAGCACAGAGGGCACGTGCTCATGAGTGCCGGACGCTCAATTGCCGTTCAAAACTTCAATGAGAACTCATCCATTCTTCTCATGCTGGCACTTTATTCGCTTCTCATCAAATGCGATTTATCCGTTCAGACAACCATGCTCAGTTTCGGGTTGTTTGTGGCTGTCAGCATGTGTTTGGTGATTCTGAAGCATCGGCGCAATCAAAAAGAATTTGACAGCCTTCATCTCATCGGCGAAGAAACGCGTCCGGGCAACCGCTGAGCATTCAGAACAACTCCAAAACGCAGGGCAGTCCTTCCGGCAGGGGCGTTTGTGCTCCGATCATCGGCCGTTCTTTTGAAATTCTGTGAAAATCCGATCCCGTTGAAGCGTATAGCCCATAGCGTCTGACCCACTGCTCGCACAAAGCAGAATAATGCGGACTTTGGCTACCGCTTGTGACTTCTAATCCGATGCCGCCTGCCTCGACAAAGTCCTGCACCAACGCCTCTCGGGCAAGGTCGGTTCTGAATTTGTAACGCATGGGATGCGCCAGTACAGGGATGCCTCCGGCTGCCTTGATTAATTTGACGGCCTCGGGAAGTTCAACCCACGCGGCCGGAACATAGGCCGGCGCATTCGTTCCAAGATAGCGATCAAAGGCCTGCTGTTCGTTTTTCACGATTGCGCGCTCAATGAGTGCGCGTGCAAAGTGCGCTCGAGAAATATTCTCCACATCGGGAAACATCTGTTTCACGAGGTCAAGAATTCCGGTAATGCCGAGTTTTTGAAAACGTCTGTCGATTTCAACGGCTCTCTCTTCCCTTAACTTCAAGGTCTTCTCACAGATCGCATTCAGTGTTTTGTCTTCCGGGTCCACCTTAAGTCCCGTGATGTGGATACAGAGCTTTCCCCAGTTGCACGACAATTCGATCCCGGGAATGAAACAGATCCCGCGAGAAACCGCTTCTTTTCTCGCTGCAAGGTTTCCTTGAAGCGTATCGTGATCGGTCAGAGCCAGAACAGAAACGCCGCACTCAACAGCTAAATCAACCACTTTCTCAGGAGCAAAATCGCCGTCGCTTTCCCAAGAATGGGTATGCAGATCAATTTTCATAGACCTTCTGTCAGAAAAAACTTCCCTCTCTCCGCTCAATTGGCGGCAAGACTTGAGTGATGAGTATAAATTAAAAGAGTTTCTGCGATGAGCTTTAGGCATGCCGCAAGAGACACCGTACACCTTGCGGCAAAGTGACCGTGAGCTGAATGCAACTGTAGAATACCGAAAATTTCAATGCGGAGAGGATGCAATGAGCGATACGCTTCTCAAACTTCTTTTTGAGAAAAAAAACTGCCGAGGCGTTGTTCTTCATATGGACGCCGCTTGGCAGAGCATGGTGAAGAATCAAAAACTGCCGCAACCTGTTAAACAGATTCTCGGAGAAATGTGTGCCGGTGCCGTCATGCTGGCAAGCGGTTTGAAATTCGACGGAGCCCTTGTGCTTCAACTGCAGGGAGACGGTCCAGTCAAATTAGCCATTGTTGAAGTGCGAACCGGTCTGATTGTACGGGCAACGGCGCAGCTCCGAGTTTCGGCCGAAGCAATCCCAGAGGATGCCTCTTTCGAATCGCTTGTCAATGCCTCAGGCAAGGGACGCTGCGCCATTATCCTCGATGCCAAAGATCGCCGCCTCGGAGAGCAACCCTATCAAGGGATTGTGGTTTTGGAAAACGCGGGAGTCGCCGCAACGCTTGAAAACTATATGACGCACTCCGAGCAGCTTGAAACCCGACTTTGGCTAGCCTCAAACGAGACAGCCTGCGGCGGCGTCATGCTTCAGAAATTGCCCGTTGAAGGCGCAAGTGTTTTGCAGCCCTCTGCCGCCGGTGAAGAAGACGGATTGCTTTCTCTCGCTCTTTTTGCCAAAACCGTCAAAGCTGAGGAAATTTGTTCTCTCGATGCCGACGTTCTCGCCAGACGTCTTTTTTGGGAAGACAATCCGCGCATGATCGCAACGGAAGAACCCACGTTTCATTGCCGTTGCTCAAAGCAGGGAATCGAAGCGATGGTCAAAAATCTCGGAGAAGAAACCGCTCGGCAAATCTTGCAAGAACAGGGAACCATTGAGGTGACTTGTGAATTTTGCGGAGCGCATTACGTTTTGGATGCTGTGGACGTCGGAGCTCTCTTTAAAAACGGAACGACAGAGAGTGCCAGTAAAAGCCAGAATTAAACCTTCCCTGCCGTCCGGATGTGGATTCACCCTCAAACGGGCGGTCACGGACTGCGCATTGGGAATCGGTTAAACGGGTTCTTTTAAACCGATTAAACGAAAGAAAAAGGCGCCCTCCGGAAGTTTTACCAAACAAGCGCCTTTAAATCGGGACGGACACTGCGTCAGTGATCTGACTTAATACCCGCGCCGCACAAGGTGATAAGGACATCCGTTGCCGGTCCGTAAAGTTCCTGATAGCGATCCCAGGCGGCAAAGTTCGCCGCCGTCGTGTGTTCGATATAAAAACCCTTACGCGCGATGCGAGACCGAGCTTCAAGAATACGGTCTTCAGGAGCCTTGACGACCGTTACGTCGTGGTCTCGCATGTAGTGAAGAAGTTCGCGGGCTCGCAGGGGTTTGCCGATCGCAATCCCTTCTGCAATCGTGGGTTGTGCCGTAATGACGGCAGCCTCTTCGAGTCCTTGTTCGTAGGCCTTACAAAGCGGATCACAGAATTCGCTTTGAAGCGCAATGACCTTCGGAAAATGTGCGAGTGTCCTGCTCGCAACTAGATGCTCGAGTGCCTTCATAACGCCGATAAAGAGCGTGCCGTTACCGACCGGAACGACAATGTGCTCGGGAATACGGCCGAGTTGCTCCAGAACTTCGTAGATATACGTCTTCATTCCCTCATAGAAGTATGGATTCACAACATGGTTGGCATAATAAACGCCGTCCTTTGCAACCCGTTCGCGGCAGACGTCGGCACAATGATCGCGTGTGCCGGGGATAACGTGAGCTTTCGCGCCGTGTGCCTCAATCATCGTGATCTTTTTCGGGCTTGTTCCTTCGGGAACATAGATTTCGCATCGAATACCAGCTCGAGCACAATAAGCCGCCACAGAGTTGCCGGCATTCCCGCTTGAGTCTTGCACGCATTCGGTCACGCCGATTGCCTTCATGTGAGAAACAAGCGTTGCCGCACCGCGATCCTTAAAGGACAGTGTCGGCATCATGTAGTCAACTTTCACGAACATACCCGGCTCAATCTCAACCGTAGGCGACATGCCTTCGCCCAGCGTGACGTTGCGCCAGACATCACCGTCGAGTGCCATAAAGCGGCGATAGCGGAAGATGCTCCATTCGTTGCGATCGATTTGATTCGGATCCCAAGCAGGAGGCATAAAATCAAGTTCAAAAAGGCCGCCGCATTCACATTTGGGTGTTTTCGTCGCTGCATCGGTTACCTTACCGCAACGGGTACAGATGAATTGGTGCATTTTCTTGAAATCCTTTTCCTGTCTAAATGGACAAAAGCCTTCAGTTGCTATTTCTCGAGTTCTGCTACACACTCGATCTCGACAAGGCAGTTAAAGTGCAAGGGCGATGTTGAGACGATAACGCGGCCGGGCTTATGCGCACCGAAAAACTCCGCATAGACCTCATTGATTGCGCCCCAATAGTCATTTGAAGGGGTATAGACGCGGCAAAAGACGACCTGATCGCGCCGAACGCCGGCCGCTTTGAGTACACGATCAAGATTCGAAAGCGCCTGTTTGGCGTGATCTCGAACGTCTGAGCTCGGGCACGGTATGCGCGTATCCGGGTCGATCGAAAGTTGACCGGATACGTAGAGCATGCCCTGAGAAATGACGGCCGGGCTGTAGTGGCCGGGATTGTCGCCCTTAAAGGGTGAGGGTACAAACTGCATGACAGTTCTCCTTGAAGTGAATGGATAGTCAAAGTGCTCTTTTTAGAAAAATTTCATCCCTACTCTTTCGTTGTGTTGCCGTTTTTGCGAATGTCGTCAAGGTCGCTGTAGATCGTCACGCGCGAGACACCAAGTTGTTCGGCAGCTCGCTCGATTGCTCCCTTGACAAGGAAGATGCCGCGCTCTTGCATGAAAGAGATCAACCGGCGACGCGCTTCGCGATGAAGTATCGCCCCTTCAGGAATCTTCGCCATCGCTTCGGCAACCATCCGATCAACAAGCTGAAAGACAGTTTCGGGAACACTCAGTTGCATTTCATCAGAGGCTTCTGAAGCCTCTCTCAAACAGGATTCTGCAACGGAAGAATACGTGCCGTCAGATCCGAAATCAGGCAGTGCCGTGCCGGCGAGCCCCGGCAGGATATGACGCATTCGTTCGAAAATTCGAACATCCGACGTCACATCAATATTGACGCAGAGTGCTCCGGCGAGCTGATCAGAGTCACTGCGGATCAGAAGTGTCATCGAACGGATCAGTTTTTTGGTGTAACCGTTCTTGTGGATAAACCACCAGTCGGGCAACAGGTCGCCGCCCTTCTCGGCCTCGGCTCGCAACATCTCTGCTACGAGATGACGAAATCCTTGCCCGGGCTTGCGATCCGTGACTGTCCCGTTCACAACAAAAACGACTGAATGCATTGGGTCGGCCAAATCATGGAGCACAACTTCGCAGTCCGAACCGCCCACGCGGCCAACAAGCGCAGCAACCCCCTTCCAGATTTTCAGAGCAGCCGGGGAAAGAAGTCCGGCGGACTGAAGGCGACAACTATCTTGAAGATCGGGGACTTGCGTCATGGATCTATCCTCCTGCGTTTTCGGCATCGGCGACCTGATGCATTGCGTATTTCCGGCTCTCGAAACGAATCCGAAGTCCACAAAGAGCGACGCCATGAAGATGAGCCAAAAAATTATATATAAAAATTTCTACGAATCAAGATAAAACAAGTTGCTTTTCATACGATTCAATCCAAGCAAAAACAGATAGCGAGTTTGAGTTAAGATATTTTATTGCTTGATAATATGGAAGTTATTTGAAACTCAAGCCAATCCCAAGTGAGAACACAGGCAAATTGTGTTTTATAGAATAATTTATATAATTGTGGCATTAAACGGAAAACGACAAAACGATCCGCAATAGATCGCATCGCTGAGTCAGAGCTTACTTCAGGAGCAATCGTCATGCAGGAAACGCCCGAATTCCCCTCCGCTCGTTTTGAGGGATCCTTTGCTGCGCCGTCAGCTGAAAGCCTGATCGGACTAAGTCTTAACGATCCGCGCGTGCCGACCCCTTCATTCGTTATTGACGAAGAGCGACTTGAGCACAACATCGCTCGTGCCCGATGCCGCTGCCGTGAACTTGGCGTCACGTACCGTCCGCACTTAAAAACCCACAAGTCAATTGCAATTGCTCGGATGCAAATGGAAACACCGGAAGGTCCGGCTACAGTGTCTACTCTTGCCGAAGCTCGAGCCTTTGCTGCGGCAGGTGTGAAAGATATCCTTTATGCCGTGGGTATTTCACCGGACAAATTCTCCGAAGTCGAACGCATCCGCCACCTTGGGTGCGACTTGAAGGTGATTCTCGACAGCGTCGAAGCGGCTCAAGCTCTTTCAGCCTATTGCCGTGAGCGTGCCGTCACAATCCCAGTGCTTTTAGAAGTCGATGTTGACGGACACCGCTCCGGCATCGTTCCTGATTCACCTCGTCTTCTTGACGTGGCACAGGCACTCACAGACGGCGCGAAGTTGTGCGGCGTCTTGACGCATGCAGGCGACAGTTACGAGTGTTCGTCGATCGAAGCGATTACGACCGCTGCCGAGAACGAACGCATCGGAATCGTCAAAGCGGCTGAGCGACTTCGCGCAGTGGGATACCGAATTGACATTGTCTCTGCGGGCTCCTCGCCTACGCTCATGTATGCCAAAGACGAGACGGGAGTCACGGAGATGCGAGCGGGTGTCTGCGCGCTGTTTGATCTCTTCATGACCAATCTCGGGGTGGCGAGTCTCGACGATATCGCAGGCGGCGTCCTCTCAACCGTCATCGGACGCCGGACGGACAAAGATATCGTCCTTATTGATGCGGGTTTTCTGGCTCTCTCACGGGATCGAGGCACAGCGCGCCAAAAGCGCGACTTTGGTTACGGTCTTGTCTGTGATCTTTCAAACAAACCGCTGGGTAACGGCAATGTGCTCGTCGCCGGCACGAATCAAGAGCATGGTCTCGTGAAGATTCCGAAAGGGTGCGGGGTTTCACAAACAGAGCTGCCCCTCGGACGACGCATTATCGTAATGCCGAACCATGCGTGCCCGACAGCAGCGCCCTATGCCAAACTTCTTCTTGTGCGCGACGGCGTCATAAAGGCCGTACTCGGTCACGTACGCGGATGGGAATGACGAGAACGTCCTGTTCGGAAACCCCACGCGCAATTGCAGCGGACTTGTAAAAATAAATTTGTTTTGGCTTGGAAAGTTCAAGCGCAGGCCGCACTTGAGACAAAAAAGAAGCAACGGGATTTCTCTCGTTGCCTCTATTTTTCCATCTCTGCCCAAAGACCCTCAGTCAGGATCGCTTAAGCGAGAGATGGGTGTTTGCTTCGGAAGAGAAAGCCTTAGGCCTTCTGAACCTTTTTCGTCAGCAACTCACGGATACGAGCCGCCTTACCGGAACGCTCACGCAGATAGTAAAGCTTAGAACGACGCACATCGCCGCGGCGCTTGACCTCGATTGATGCGATCATCGGCGAGTACAACTGGAACGTACGTTCAACGCCTTCACCGTTGGAAATTTTACGAACGATAAAAGACGTATTGAGTCCGCGGTTACGCTTGACGATTACGATTCCCTCATAAGCCTGCGTACGCTTGTGCGTGCCTTCAATCACGTTCACGAGAACGCTCACTGTATCGCCAGCTCGAAACTCAGGAAAATTCTTTCCTGCAGAAAGACGAGCAATTTCTTCCTGCTCAAGAGTCTTGATGATATCCATCTGTATCTCCGTTACCATCGTAGCCGTACGTATTTGAGTTGTTTCGTCGGTCAGAGGATGGGTTTAAAAAAGTTTCCGCTCAAACAGAAACACTTTCTACTTCATATGCTTAAATGAATCAAGCAATGCTTCGTCCTCAGGCGTCAGCCGTCCGGACGAACGCGCTATTTTAATCAAATCCGGTCTGTTTTGGAAAGTCGCATAGAGAGATTTCTCTCGAGTCCATCGGCAAATATTGGCGTGGTGCCCGCTTAAAAGAACCGAAGGTGTTTCCATTCCCCGCCAAACCTCAGGTCGTGTGTAGTGAGGGGCATCCAAAAGCCCCGTTCGAAAGGATTCATCTTCGACAGAAAGTTCTTTCAGTGCCCCGGGAAGCTGCCGCACGATGGCATCGATTAAAACACAGGCCGGCAATTCCGCTCCGGAAAGAACGAAATCCCCAAGGCTGAAGGTCATGTCGACATACGTCTGAAGAAATCGTTCATCAATCCCCTCGTATCGTCCGCAAACAAAAATATACGATGCCTGCGGATTCTCGCTCATTCTCTGAACAGCGGCATCGTCGAACGTTTTGCCGCCGGGCGCAAAAGCGACAACTGACCCGAGATTGCCGGAAGCCCGAATAAGGTCAATCGTTTGAGCAAGGGGCTCAGCCATCATGACCATTCCCGGACCGCCGCCAAAAGGTCTGTCGTCAATCGTACGATGCGCATCCGTCGTCACATCGCGCGGATTCCAGTAATGAATCGACCATAGATTTCTGGCTCGGGCGCGTGCCGTGATACCTTGATCCGTGACGGCTTTGAAAATCTCCGGAAAAAGCGTGATGACGTCAAATCGCATGCTTAACCCCAATCCTCTTCCCAATCGACGTCAATGACGTGTTTATCCACATCCACTGAATCAATGTAGTTTTTGATCATCGGGATAAGATGCTCGCTCCCCGTTTCATTCAAGACAACAAGAATATCCTGCACTCCGTTGGATCTGAATTGAGAAACCTTCCCCAAACATTTTCCTGATCGATTGATGACCGATGCTCCTACAAGATCAACAGCCCAAAATTCGCCAGGAGCTGTCTTCGGAAAATCCGAGCGATGTACAAGAATTCGTCCTCGGCACGCATCGGCTGCCTCTTTGGAATCAATGCCTTCAAAACGGACAAGAAAAATCCCGGAGTGCGACTGAATAATGGTTGGCTTCAGTGTCTTTTGGTTTCCGAATGAATCAACCAAAAGCCATTCCTTTCCGGAACGCAATGCGTCTCCGGTTTCAAACGGAACGACGCGCACAAAGCCGCGAACGCCAAAGGCTCCGATAGCCTTGGCAACCTCAATAAAATCAGATTTTTCTTCGATTTTTCCCATACAAAAAGCGGACCCCTGTAAAGAGTCCGCTTATTGTAGCGATAAGCATTTCAAACTGAAACCTATTCCGTAGATACCGAACGCTTCTTCAGTTAAGAGGAAAGCGCCTGACGCATTCGAGTGTGCTTCTAGACACGGGTTGGCACGGCGTCGACGGACTGTGCGTTCGCAGAAAAGTTTTCAGCTAAAACGCCTCAATGCCGTACAGTGAATTACTTGCCGGCCTTCAAAATACGAGCAACCGTTTCGCTCAACTGGGCACCCTTCTCGGTCCAGTACTGAACACGTTCGGCGTTAAACGTGAGACGCTGAGCACCCTCAGCAATCGCCGGGTTGTAAAAACCAACGCGTTCGATAAAGCGACCGTTGCGGCGAGCGCGCGAATCGCAAACGAGCATGTTGTAAAACGGACGTTTTTTGCTCCCTGCGCGGGACAAACGAATAATAACCATACATTCCTCTTCATTAATCAAAGCGCCCGTACCAGGCGCACAAAAAAAGCACCGCTCCCGAAATCTCAGGAACAGCGGGGCGTGATTGTACGCTAAAAGGCCCTGAAATTCCATCGAGAATTGTTAAAACTCCTCTGGGGCCTTATTAGTCTTTTACCTATAAAGTTCTTTAAATTCTTCCGGGGTTATAACTGTGTCCCAGCCGCCTCGATTCTCTAACTCATGTCGATCGATTCCCGTATACAACAAAGATGCATCTTCGTATCGCCGAAACTTATAAACAGCATCGTTCATAAGAGAATCGTTGAAGAGACCTAGCGAGACGAGCAATTCGAAGTCTTTTACTTCAAGTCCAGTAACTTTCTTAAATAGATCTGGTTCAAGCCTTCTAATTACATCTTTTAAGCTCTCCTCTCGGAAATCAGTTAGATACATAAAAATAGGAATTCGCGTCGCAAATTTGATAAGTTTTTCCTGAATCATCTTGCGTTTACTCTTGTATTCCTTCTCAGCTTCTGTGAGTTCCTTCTTCTGCTTCTCTGTAGGCTTCTTTCCGCTCTTTTTAGCGTTTTTAACCTTCTCACTCTCATTAATAATGATTTCAATATCGGAATTAAGACCTCTAAACGACTCAATTTTCATTAACGCTGCCATTGCTGCAGGATTCGCCAAAAGGCGACGCAACGTATCGTTGTCAACATTAACTAGAAGAGCGCTTTCCCAACGCCTTGCCAGCAGGGTCGCCGAGGTTCCTGACATAGCGTACTCAAGAACTCCACTAGCATCAATTTCCTTCATTGTGCTGCCATCAAACGCGATAACAGGAAGAAATTTAATAAACTCTCCAACCCCAATTTCAGGATTCGAGTTTTTAGGCGCGAGTTTTGTGCCGTATTCCGCAACTTGCTGTAGCGCTCGATTAATGGCAAAGTCAAAAACATAGCACTCTTGCTTCACAATTTCCTTATGAGTTGTTTCCTGGCATTCATCATCAGAATCAACAACCCACGGACTTTGGACTCGGAATGCTGCTTGAAAATATGTTTCCGGACTAGAGAGATTTCTAAGCATAAAAATTCCAGTCCATGGACGAACGGTTACACCAGTAGTCAACTTCCCACAGGTTAAAGTGATTGACTTCGAATGCAATGGATTAGCCATCGATTCAAGCACTGGTGGAAGAGCATCAGCGCCAACCCCAGCTTTTGCCCCTGCACAAAGATTAATCTTGTAATCGTGATAGAAAGAATTCACTCTTTCATGCAATAAATCGTACATTGCTTGACACGAAGCAACATTTGGTAAGAACCACACCGTATGAAGCAACGCATTAACAAGTCGACTATCTGAGTAGGGAAGAGCAGGTTTGTGTTTAGCTTGTTTCAAGTCATCGATAATTTGCTGTGTATAAGCACCTCGTATTAAGTTCAACCATTTCTGAACATATTCTACGTAAACAAATTTTGGTTTCCCATTAACAACTTTTGTCGAAAAGAAAACGTTAAGATCAAACTCATCGTTTTCCCCACTCATAGCGATTCGCATGATTTCCTCAGGTACCTTATAGGTCATTAAAACCATACGAGGCAATGATTCATAAGGATTGTTTTTCCCTTTCCATGATTCTTTCGCTTCTTGCTCGTCAGAATACGTCCACGAATAAATCTGCTCTTCAATAAATTCGCCTGAATTTAACGCCTTAAATGGCGTCCCCGATAGATAAAGATATCGACTTGTTGTAATCGGAAGAAATGACTCATCGTAGGCATTTCCTCTGTCGTATTCAGAAAGATCAAATGAGTCTAAATCCTCTTCATCCTCTTGTTCAAAGAGTTTTTTTGCACTCTCCTTCCAGGCCCCGAAGTGGTATTCGTCAAAAACTACAAGGTCCCAATTTATTTCATGAACCCACTCGTTTCTAGGCTTAATGCCTCCTGTTGTTTTATCTGTTTGAAGAAAATCTTGAAAAGAACCGAAGCAAACAATTGGCTTATCCTTGACAGCTTTTTCATATGTTAGTTCAGTATCTTTAGAGATAAATTGCCAATTCTCAAAAGCAATATGAGTAAGCAAGTCTTCTTTCCACGCACTAACAACAGCAGGCTTAAATGTGAGGACAAGGATTCGTTTACATTCAAGTTTCTTGGCTAATTGATATGTTGCAAATGTTTTGCCAAAACGCATTTTGCAATTCCAAAGGAATTTTGGAATGCGATTCTTTTCCCGCTCAATCGACTTGAAATACTTAAATGTCTTATCAACAGCGTCCTTCTGCTCTGGACGCATTGGAAAATCCCTAGTTCGATTTTCTAAATTCAGTGAATGCGTTTTAATAGCAATCATTGCAGCCTGAACATCGGAAACAGTACATTCAAACCATTCGCTCTTTTTTCCTTTTTTTCCTTCTAAACGTCTGAAACCCCTTTCTTCTAAGACCTTATGCACTAGGTGGTCTGTAAAGGAGCCGCCGTCATTAAAGAGCGCTGTTTCTACAAATTCGATTTTGTATGGCTTTTTGCCATGGGGCGGCATTGTCGGATGCTGCTGACGAACTCTGGTTTCGACATCGTGAGCGGTAAATCCTACCTTTAGTAGGCCCTCATATTGAGGTTCCGAATATGCATAAATCGTCGGATTAATATTCGGCTTTTGAGGAAATAAAGCTTTACTCATCTTCATCTCCCATCGGGCGAATCACTGATTCAATAAAAGTTATTTCCTTTTCGGTGAGCCCATATTTTTCATACAAAGTTTCATCGTTCCATTGCTGACTAAAATCTTCAAGGGGCACATAGTGATATACCGCTTTCGATGCACCTTGGTCTTGCTTAGAGATGGAAATCAAAGCCCGTGCAAATTTAGTGCACAGATATGTAAGTGCATTTTTTGCTTCTTTCCTTGTTTTAAATGGGCCGATCTCGATAAAAGTTTCTGTACACAAATCTCCAGGAGAAGCTATTACGGGCTTGCTTGGAATATCTGAATAACTCCCTCCTCCCCAGTTTCTTGCAATGAAAATCTTGTATGAATCTAGTAATCCTTCATTCTCAGGTAACTTGTAAGACTTTGGAATGTATTTGTAGACTCTTTTTTGATTCTCTAGTCCTAGGATTCTGTACCCCCCCCCTCAATTTCCTTTTCAGACATTCTCGCTAACCCGTATTTTGCGGGATTTTTAAAAACATCTCCTCGCAGACCATAAGGCTTCATTGAAGAAACGATAGACTCAAATGACTGAAATCCTTTTTGACAGACCTTCCTTTTAATGCTCAGCATTCTGTCGTCACGAATACAAATTCTTTCGCCTTTTTCTACTAAAAATCGATTACTCTCTCTAACTTCTCCGTCCTCATGGCGAAAGTATTGGCAAACTCCATTGTGATGAGAATCACGTAAAAAGAAACAAACCCCTCCTTTTATTTCGACGCCGCTAAAACATTCCCTCGCATCAGCAAAATCATGAAGAACCTTAATTTTCGTATCGTGAATCATTGAATCACGAAAAGCGTCCAATCCTCTTCCTCCTGTCATCCAACGCGAAGGGACAATCATGCAAAGGAATCTTGGATTAAGTTTTTTTGCTTGATCAATAAAAAGGTTATAAATGGGAATTGCGCTCGCCTGAGCCCCTCCATCAGATAATTGATAAGGCGGATTCCCAATAATTACGTCAAATTTCATATTAAAAATCTCTTCTGGCTTACTCGTATGAATCCATTCATACGCATGATTTTCTAGTCCCTTACTTTTTCTATTTCCATATTCATTCTTGTTTGCGCCGCAAAATAAACATTTGCCGCCCTTCCACTTGTGATTGATGTCTAGAAACCGAATTTTTCCGATTGAATCTTCAAACCTAGAAACAGAAAATCTCTTGTCGGGAAATTTCGAGCAATAAAGAGAACGTCTTGCAATCATTGACGTTAGCTCTGTCGTTGCGATTCCAAACACTTGCTTATGAAGGATGTGATCAATTCTTTTTTGAAGGTCCGGGATTTCTTTCTCCAAGCCAACAATGAGTCGCTTAGTTATTTCCCTAAGAAAGACGCCTGATTTACACGCTGGATCCAAAAATGTCACTTTACTATCACTCCAAATGGATTTAGGGAGCGTATCTAGCATCAGGTTTGCTAGTTTTGGAGAAGTAAAAACCTCATCACTTGAGAGATTCGCTAAACATAAAAGAACATCTGGGTTGTACTGCGGATTGTTAGCCATCTTCTGCAATCCTCTTAAAATCAGTTAACGGATAAACCTTTATCGGTAGCGGAACACGACATTGAAGTTCTTCACTCCATTCTGTCGTAAACATATCCATCTGAGCCTTTTCTGTATCCATTAACACGCTTAATTCAAATTCACGTCTTTTTACCTTTGTCCCTTGAACAAAAGACCACTCGGAGAAAATTAAAGGCTTCTTTTTAGAATCTAAAAGCGTTAACGCATCTCCACAAAGAATATTCTTCTTTAGCACATAATTAATAATGCCTTCGATTTCTATTGCAGAACCTTCCCCGAATTGTTGTTCAAAATTTTTCTTCCAGATTAGAAAAAGTCTCCATCGACACTCTGCGACATTGTCTAAAAGAAGTTCTACGCCATAAATCGATGCAACAGCAATAAAAGAGTATTTTTCATAATCCAACTGACTTTTTCCATACCTTTTATTTACGACATTGAGTTTCCTGCCTAACACCTCCGCAAGGAAATTTCCGTTTCCGCATGCTGGCTCCAAAAATCTGCTTTCAATTCTTTCAGTCTCTCCCTTAACGAGATCGCACATAGCACTTACTTCTCTTTCAGAAGTAAACACTTCACCGAAGTCTGCGACCCTTTCTTTTGATTTAATCTGGTTCGTTTTTAATCCCATACTTATACAAACTGCCTCGGCTCATATGAAGTCTCTTCGATGCAGGCACTGCCTCGACAAGTACCTTAATTCTCCGGCGCGAATCGTCCTCAGACGACCTTGATTAAGCACTTTCCTTTGGACTGGTCCCTATATTTCAGGACAACCTCTAGCGCCAGATTTTTTTTGAATTCTATCAATGTATGCTTGCTGATGTTCTGTCGTGCATTACAACGAATCCCGGTATCAAACAAATCAGAACATCAGCGCATTCCGTCGGCTCCAACTGCTTTTCTTCCGAAGACAATTCCATCGAACAATCTCGTGTTTCACGGACAAATCCATTCACCGGCTTACCAAGCGTACAGACTATTCCCCTTTTTCAAAAGAAAATATTCTCTATTCCAAGCGAGAACGCCTCAACTCGCGTAAGCTGCATACTCGTCAGAATCGCGAGGCAAATGATGGACAATTTGGGAAACGATGCATTTAAAAGGGGCTTTTGCTCTGCCCTTGTTAATGCAGAAGAAAAACACTCGACCATGGCAGTTTCTGCTCAACTGCTCTGCAATGATCCCAAAAATGGCATTAAGGTTCTTAATGCCTTCGAAGATGATCTGCGAAACTGCGACAACTTTTCCATCAGTGTTGCCTTCATTACAACAAGCGGAATTGAGCCTCTTCTTCTGACACTAGAAGAATTGGAAAAAAAGAAGATCAAAGGTCGAATCCTCACAACTGACTATCTTTTCTTTTCCGAGCCGAAGGCGCTTCGAAAACTCAATACATACTCCAATATCGAAGTCCGGCTTTTTCGCTGCCAAGCCGGTGAAGGCTTTCATACAAAGGGGTATATCTTTGAGAATCCGGATACGATTCGCCTCATTGTCGGCAGTTCCAATTGGACAGGAGCAGCTCTGGCAACGAATCATGAGTGGAACGCACACCTTATCTCAAAGAAAAAGGCGCTCTTTGCTGAGACGGTTTTAAAAGAATTTAATCTCCTTTGGTCTGCGAAGGAAAGCATTCCCCTTGGCGATGCCATTGATCAGTATGAAAAGCAGTGGAATGCAGCAAGGACGTTCAAAGCTCCGACAGTGCCATTTTCATCCTCCCCAATTCTTCTGCCCAATCCGATGCAGCAAGAATTTGTCAGTCGACTTCTTGAACTTCAACATGCCGGCGAGCATCGCGCCCTACTAATCTCGGCAACAGGGACAGGAAAAACCTACGCTGCCGCTTTCGCCGTGAAAAAAACCTCACCCAAGCGCGTTCTTTTTCTCGCACACCGCGAGCAAATCTTGAATCAAGCAAAAGCGAGTTTTCAGCGTGTCCTCAACAATCAGTACGCTTGTTACGGCATTATCTCAGGCAACCGCTCTGACTTTGACGCAGATTGCTTGTTTGCCACGATGCAAACGATGGCAAAAGAAAACACCCAAAAACGCTTTGATGCGAATCATTTCGATCTGATCATCATCGACGAAGTCCACCGTGCCGGAGCGAACAGTTATCAGCGCATCATGGATTATTTCAAGCCGACATTCTGGCTCGGCATGACAGCCAGTCCCGATCGACCGGACGAAGTGAATATCTATGCGCTCTTTAAACACAACATCGCCTATGAGATTCGTCTGCAAACCGCTCTTTCTGAAAATCTTCTGTGCCCATTTCATTACTTCGGAATTTCCGATATTAAGATCGATGACAAGGTGTTCGACGCCCCAAGCAACTTCAATCTTCTGACAAGCGATGAACGAGTCAAGCACATCATTGATCGGGCGAACTATTTTGGCCACAGCGGAGATCGCGTCAAAGGACTGATTTTTTGTTCGCAATTGAAAGAATGCGAGGAGCTTTCCAACAAGTTCAACCTCAAGGGGTTTCGAACACTCGCACTCTCGGGATCCGATTCGCAGCATCAACGAGAAGATGCGATCCGACGCCTTTCGCAGGACGATCCGAGCAATGCGCTCGATTATATTTTCACGGTGGATATCTTTAATGAAGGCGTTGACATTCCTGAGGTCAATCAGGTCATTTTCCTGCGTGCCACAGAAAGTTCCATTATTTTCATCCAACAACTGGGCAGAGGACTTCGAAAAGCACCGGGAAAAGAGTTCGTTGTCATCCTTGATTTCATCGGCAACTACCAAACCAACTTTCTTATCCCGATTGCTCTTTCGGGAGATCAGTCCTACGACAAAGACAACTTAAGACGTTTTGTCGCCGTACAGCACAAACTGATTCCGGGTGCATCGAGCATTCGTTTTGACAAAATCACGCGGGAACGCATTTTCAAAGCCATTGATGCGGCCAATACGCAATCGACGAAACAACTGCTCGATGCCTACAAGGTATTGAAATTTAAACTGGGGCGGCGTCCTGCTCTTAACGACTTTGAAGCACACAATTCTGTCGATGTCATCAAGTATTTTGATAAATTCGGGTCCTACTATTCCTTCCTGAAAAGATACGATTCGGAATTTCATGAAAGGATGTCGGGGCAAGCCGAAGAAATACTGACATTTTTCTGCTCCAAACTCGGCCGTGCACAGCGCATTTCAGAAGTTCTCCTTCTCGAAGATATTCTCGCGGGAAAAGACTCTCTAATGAGGCGACTGAATGACTCACTGTCGACCCACTACCATCGACAACTCAGCACAGCCCATCAAAGAAACCTCATTGCCGTTCTCACAAACGAGTTCAATCGCAATGCGGGAGAAAAGCAAAAACATAAGCATTGCATTTTCATTGAACCGGATGGAACCGGAGACTTCAACCCTTCTGAATCCTTCCTTCAAATTCTGGAGCAAAATCCGACGCTTTCTCTTTTCCTGAACGACCTTGTTCTTTTTATGAAAAGGCGATTTAACACACTCTATAAAAATTCATACAAGGACACGGATTTTGCGCTTTGTGAGAAATACACCTACGAAGATGTTTGCCGATTGTTGAACTGGAAAACCAACATGACTGCACAGAACATCGGAGGATACTTCTATGACAAGGAAACGAAGACGTTGCCGGTTTTTATAAACTATGCAAAAGACGACAAAGCCACTCCTTATGAAGACCGCTTCACCTCGAAAGAGTGTTTAATTGCGCTTTCCAAGTCCAAGCGTCGACCTGAGTCGGCCGATGCCGACCATATTTACAAACGAACAGCCGAAGATGTCGACAATCGCATTTTCCTTTTCGTGCGTCGCGATAAAAACGACAATGAAGCCAAGAACTTTTACTTTTTAGGTGAGGTTGAGGCCGAAGGCATTCCGAATGCCGTCAATCTCGAAACAGGCGAAGCCGCTTTTGAAATTGACTATCGACTTCAGACCCCTGTTCGTCAAGATATTTTTGATTATCTTACTTCTAAAATACAGTCATGAAAACCATTGAAGTTGTCGCCGCCGTCATTCATCACAACGGCAAAATCCTTGCCACACAGCGTGGTTACGGGGACTTTAAGGACGGATGGGAATTTCCCGGAGGAAAGATTGAACCCGGGGAAACCGCCACAGATGCCATCGTCAGAGAAATTCGCGAAGAGCTAAACGTGACCATTGTTCCGGAAAAACGCATTACAACAGTGGAGTACGACTATCCGAACTTTCACCTCACAATGCATTGCTTCTTTTCCTCGATCTGCGAGGGACATATTTCCCTTTTGGAACACGAAGCCATGAAATGGCTTTCCAAAGATGAATTAGAAAGCGTCGCCTGGCTTCCGGCTGATATTGAAATCATTGATGAAGTCAGGAAGTTGCTCTAGCCCACTGCGCTTAAGATTGAACGTTCTCTGGCCTATGAGAGTGCGCTAGAAAAGTTCCGGCGTCGATCCCTGCTCTGCTTTTAACTGAAGCAGCTCAACGAATTGGTCTTCGTTCAGAATCGTGACGTTGAGAGTGCGAGCTTTTTCCAGTTTGCTGCCGGGATTTTCACCGGCGACGACAAAGTTGGTTTTCTTGGAGACCGACTCAGAAATGCGCCCGCCGGCAGCCAAAACGGCGTCTTTGGCTTTATCTCGACTCAACCCCTTTAATGTTCCGGTCAGAACAAATGTTTTTCCGCTAAGAGGTGAGTCGCCTTCTTTTTGAGCAACTTCATCTTGTTCCGTCCAGGAAACTCCACCGGCCCGCAGTGCCTCGATCACAGTGCGATTGTGCGGTTCCGAGAAGAATGCACGAATTGACTCAGCCACAACACCGCCGACATCCGGCACCTGCATCAGATCCTCAACAGAAGCCTCCATCAAGGCATCAAGGCGATGAAAGTGCGATGCCAAGTCGCGTGCCGTTGCCTCGCCGACATGGCGAATTCCCAGAGAAAAGATAAAGCGCGCCAAGGTTGTTTTCTTGCTCTTTTCGATGCTCGTGATCAAATTGGTCGCCGTTTTCAGACCGATTCTTTCAAGTCCCGCAAGATCCTCAATGCGCAACCGATACAAATCTGCACTTGTTTTCACGAGTCCGGAATCCGCAAGGAGATTGACCATCTTCTCGCCGAGTCCGTCAATGCCCATGGCTCTGCGTCCGGCAAAATGCACAAGAGAGAGACGCACCTGAGCCGGGCAAACCAGGCCACCCGAGCAACGCTGATCCTTTTCTTCTTCATCACGCAGCACCGCCGAACCGCACACGGGGCAAGTCTTCGGCATTTCAAAGGCCTGAGCCGTTGCCGGTCTCTTTTCTTTTAAAACGCGCAAGACCTCAGGAATGACGTCGCCTGCCCGGCGCACGACGACCGTATCGCCGATCATGAGATCAAGTTCTCGGATGTGATCCTCGTTGTGAAGCGTCGCATTGCTGACGGTTGCCCCACCCACGAACACAGGAGAGAGTCTCGCAACCGGCGTCAAGCGCCCTGTTCTACCGACTTGGACATCAATTCCGAGCACCTCTGTCAAAGCTTCCTGCGGCGGATATTTATGAGCGCATGCCCAACGCGGCTCACGTGCGACAAATCCGAGCCGTTTCTGCA
This sequence comes from uncultured Sutterella sp., assembly GCA_964509205.1. Classification (GTDB taxonomy): domain Bacteria; phylum Pseudomonadota; class Gammaproteobacteria; order Burkholderiales; family Burkholderiaceae_F; genus Duodenibacillus. The sequence continues at coordinate 31,998 of CAZDVW010000006.1, forward strand.
GAGAAAAGTCGTTTACTTTGTAAACGACCCCATCAATTTCATAGGGAAGCGTTTCTCGAATCTCTTCAACAAAATGATGGAATTCGGCCAATCCTGCCGCGTCGCAGACGAGACGACGTGTTTTTTCAACAGGAAAGCCAAGCGAGAGCAAGCGATCCAAAAGCTCGGTTTGGCTGGCAGCAAAAATCGGATCCGAGCACTCGCCCATGCCATAGGCATAAAAATGGAGCGGCCGGCTTGCGGCAATTCGGCTGTCGAGTTGCCGTAATGCGCCTGCGGCCGCATTGCGGGCATTGACAAACGTCCGTTCTCCAAGCTGAATTTGACGCGCATTGAGTTTTTGAAAGTCGCTTTTATGCATAATGACTTCGCCGCGAACCTCAATGACATCGGGCATCGCTTCCGAAGTAACCAGCAACGGGATATTTCGAATTGTTTTGGCGTTGGCCGTCACGTCTTCCCCGACAATCCCGTCGCCCCGTGTCGCCGCCGAGACGAGTTGACCCTTTTCATAACGAAGACTGATCGCAAGCCCGTCAAACTTCAGTTCACAGTCATACTCAATCCGGTCCACATCCGTCAACTCGCGGCGAATGCGTTCATCGAATGCATAGGCTCCAGCCTGCGTGAAATCCGTTTCTGTGTGGATTGAAAGCATCGGAACGGAATGCACCGCTTTTCCAAGATCCGAGCGCACTTCGCCTCCGACGCGCTGCGTGGGAGATGTCGGCGTCTTTAACGACGGAAACCGTTCCTCAAGTTCCTGCAATTCTCGAAAGACCCGATCGTATTCGGAATCGGGCACACTCGGAGCATCTTGAACGTAGTACTCAAAATTCCAGCGATGCAAAAGACAAGCGAGTTCCTCGGCTCGAGCCCGTGCCTTCGCATCCGGTTCAGCGGTTTCAAAAAGCTCCTGATTCTGCATCGTGCATCAACGAGAAAAGAGTTTGATCGTTCGCTCATCTCCGGGAGCGATACCCTGGGTTTGCATCTCTCGAACCAATTTTTTCAATTCGCCGTCAATATAGGAAGCCGCGGCCGAACCGATGGGATTGCCGGACTGATCCGTGAGCGTTCCGTTCAAAACACAGGCCATATCATTGGCCGTTTCAAACAGATCGGACAAGGGCAAAAGTGCCGGATCGCAAAGCGGAATATCCAATTCGAGCGCAATCTTTGTGGGATCTTCCAAATCCGGCATGACGGAGAAATACGGATCGGCAGTGCCTGCCGCGCACTTAATAAAACAAACATCTCTGCGCATGAATCCGTCACGACGCATCAAATCCTGAAAACTTTGCGTGTCATAAGCACCCACCGTGCGAACAAAAAGCGTCAACGAATTGTCAAACTTCGCAATCAAATGCTTTAAGTTCTCGGCCTGTTCAAGAATCTCAACGACATCGGGTTGCTCAACTTCAGCATCAATTTCGATCGCAATCCGGTTTGCGAGCTGTAAGAAACGAGACGCCGTTAACTCATCGGCAACAGCATTGCGATTGGCAAGCTGCATCTTGACGACAAGGTCGCTGCAGGCGTCGTTGCCCCGGAAACTCTCAAGCCAAAAACCAGTGCTTTGGTTAAAGAAATCCGCTGAGACCAACGATTGCATGTGGGCTTCTTCAATAAAAGCCGCTATCTGAACCAGCCTGTCGGTTGTGAAAAACCCCTCCTTGGGAGTGAATCGGACAAAGGTATCAAGCATGGAATCGATGTTCGGGTGCGTACGCCCTGCAGAACCGACCAAGGGACGAATCTCGGCGGCCGGTTCCGGTCTTTTAAGCGCTACGGGCGGCACATCCGGCGTCTCGGGTTCCTCCTGCAGAGGTCTTTTTACAATTTCGGGGACATCCTCTGCACTGGAATCGTTCGCGACAGTCTCTTTTGGAGATTCGGAGACGTCCGCTGTCGCCGTTTCTTGCGGCTCAATCGTCTCTTCTGAAGCCGAAACACGTGCCATTTGACCGGTTAAAGCATCCCCGACGCCTTCGCGAAGTTTTTCTTCGATTTTCTCAATCGGGGCGTCCTCTTTGCGCCGCCTGACAAAACCAAAATAAAAAACGAGCGCAGCAACGACGGCCACACCGAAGAACACATAGGAAGGCTCAAAACCAGACATTTTTCAATCTCTTTATAAAACCGAAATGTAAACGGAACAATATCACGCCTGTGCAAGCTCTGCGGCTTGCTCAACGTCAACAGCCACAACGCGCGACACACCCGGCTCCTTCATGGTAACGCCGACCAATTGCTTTAACTGTTCCATCGAGACTCGATGGTGCGTAATCATCACAAATTGTGTGGCATCGCTCATTAAAGCAATCTTTTTCACAAGACGATCTTGGTTTGCCTCATCCAGAGGCGCATCGACTTCGTCCAACAAACAGAACGGGGCCGGGTTCAACTTAAAGATGGCAAAGACAAGCGCTGTTGCCGTCAGAGCCTGCTCGCCGCCCGAAAGAATTTTGACGCTGGTGTTCTTCTTTCCCGGCGGTTGCGCAATCACATCGATGCCCGTATCGAGGATTTCCTCGCCGGTAAGACGCAACTCGGCGCTTCCGCCGCCAAAGAGACCTGTGAACATTTCTCCGAAATTCGTATTGACCGTTTCAAAAGTGGTTCGGAGCAATTCGCGCGTCTCCGCATCAATCTTTCGGATCGTTTCTTCCAAATTCGAAATCGCTTCTTCGAGGTCAGCCACCTGTCTTTCCGTCTCACGCATCGCCTCTTGACTGGCCTGAAGGCTCTCAAGAGCCGCGTGATTCACCGGCCCCAATGCCGCAATCGCCTCCGTTAGACGCGTCACCTTGGCTTTGAGGGCTGGCGTTTTCAGATCCTTCTCAAGCACACAGCTGGCCAAAGCACGGCGATCGGCCTTTAATTCGTCAAGATGCGCCGAGAAGGCTTCGCCCTGCGTCACCCAGGCTTGGCGCTTGACCTTCAAGTCAGAGATCTCCTGCAAAAGCGGCGCCTGTGCATCCATGAGTTTTCTGTGACGCGAATGAGCTTCTTCCACAGCGTTTTCCGCAGCGTCGGCTTTCTCTTCTGCCGTCAATAATTGCGCCTTAGCCGACTCCAGGGCGGCAATGACTTGCGCTAAGCCCTCTTGTTCGGCCTGAATGTCCAATCCGGAAAGTTCTGCTTCCAAGGTTTCAATTTCGACAGCCAGGCGTTCGATTTCAATGCTTGCCGTTTCTGCCTCGCGACGGGCATCCTCTGAACGCTTTCTATCGGAATCGGCCTGCAAAGCAGCCATCTTGGCCTCAGAACGCTTTTCCGAGAGCGTTGTTTCAATATCGCTGACTCGATGTTCGGCCTCTTCCAAAAGAATCTGAGCATCCGTCACGGCCTGCTGCTTGAGCCCGAGTTCCCTATCAAGCGTTTCAAAACGAGACTCCACTTCATCACGGCGTTCCGTTAATTCGGCAAGACGCCCTTCTAAAAACTGAGCATCTTCTTCGGCTTTCTTCGTGCGCGCTCGCCACGCATCGATCTCGCCGGCAAGTCGGGTTGACTCCACCTGCAAGGCATGAAGCGCTGAACGCATTTTGTCGATCTCTGCCGTCTGCGCGGAAATTTCCGAGCCCAATCGCGATGCAGCATCCCGCTTCATTCGTTCCTGATCGGAAAGGTCATCTAAGAGCCCTGTCAACTCCTGCTCTTTTGCCTTTAAGGTCTTAATTTCCGACGCTCTGGAAAGAACGCCAGAGGCCTCATTTTCCTCGGACCAGAAGGTCACGGAAAAGGCATCCGCGATGTGTCCGCTGCGAGTCACGATGCACTCGACCGATTGAAGCACGGATCGTGCTGACAAAGCCTCTTTCAGATCCTGAGCCACGTAAACGCCGGCAAGCCACCGTTTAAGAGCGTTCTCGCTTAGCGAATCCGTCGTCTTGACAAACGAAAGAAGCGGCTCAAGGGTCGACTCAGATGAGAAGACGGGCGCTTTATCGGTCTCGCCGTAAAAAACCAAAGGAGCGGGCGGTGCCGTCATCTCGAGCGATGCCGCTGAATCAATATTTCTTAACTCTAAAGCTCCGGCTCGCACCGAAAGAACGGCTTCAAGCGCCTTAGCCCAAAGAGGATCGACCTCAATGCGTTCAAACAGACGCTTGGCGCCGGAAAATCCCATCTGCGTTAACCAGTTGCCGAGTTTTCCTTCCTGACCGACCCTTTCCTGAATCCCTTCTAGTGTCTGAAGCCGCGAACTCGTCCGCGCCAGTTCCGAAGCCGTACTGTTCTTTTTGTCCGTTGCGGCTCGCAGTTCTTCCTCTTTTTGCTTCTTGGCTTCCTGCGATTGCTCGCAGGCATCTCGGATGGCTTCAAGGCGTGCTTGAGTCTCTTCAATCTGCGCATCGAGACTTTCAAACCGTTCCATGTCAGGGGCTGTTGACTTCCTGCCTTCCTCGCGCAATGTCTCGAGTCGGTTCTCTGCTTCCGTCATCTCGCGCTCAAACGCCTGCATCTCGACTTGGATCACGGCAATTTTATTTTCCGCTTCCGTCGAACACTGACGCGCTGACTCGTAGGTGCGCCGTGCATCCTCGTAGTGCGACTGGGCTTGTTCGGATTCTTCAAGAAGGCTCTCGACCTCCTCATTGATCGCCGCTGCTTTCTCTTCGAGGCTTTCAGCCTGAGCCAGAAGCGAGGCTTCGCGTTCCTTGGAGGAAGCAAGCGCCGTTTTTCGCGAACGCAGCATCTCTTCATCCACGCCAATTTGGCGATTGACGGCGTCTTTGCGCTCGACGACGTGACGAATATTGCCCTGAACCTCGGCCACGCTCCGCTCGGCTTCAAACTTGGTTTGACGAGCCGCATCCGTCGCTTCGCGCGTAATGCGCACGGCTTCCCTTAACTGCTCAATTTCAACGACCAGTCTTTGCGTTTCGCCTTGGGCGGCGATCATTTCAGTTTCTTTTTTCGCAATACGCGCACTGATCTTATCGGCATTCTCTCGGGCTTCAGACTCCTGCATGAAGTGGCTCAGAAGATCCGCCTCTGCCCGCTCTTTCTCAAGCTCTTTCCACTCTTGTGCAATCTTGGCTTCCTGTGTGAGGCGTTCAATTTCCGTGCGTTTCGTCTCCTGCAGGTAGGAAACTTTTTGAAGATTGTCCCGCGTGCTGTTAAGCGCCGTCTCGGTTTCCTTGCGACGCTCCTTGTACTTGCTGACGCCGGCTGCCTCCTCGAGATAAATTCGCAACTCCTCGGGCTTGGCCTTAATGAAGTTGCTGATCATCCCCTGGCTGATAATGGCATAGGAACGAGGCCCCAAGCCGGTTCCCATGAAGACATCCTGCACATCGCGCCGTCTGACCTGCTGGTTATTAATCAGATAGGCATTCGACCCGTCTCGCGTCACAACACGTTTAACGGAAATTTCCGCATACGCTCCCCAGGGTCCCGTGACGGTTCCGTCCGAATTGTCAAGAACCATCTCAACCGAGGCCCGCGACGATGCGGGACGATTGGAAGACCCCGAGAAAATCAGTTCGCTCATTGACGTCGAGCCGCGCAACTCAGAGATTCGTCCCTCGCCGAGCACCCAGCGAATGGCATCGATCACATTCGACTTGCCGCACCCGTTCGGTCCGACGATGCCGGCTAAATTACCCGGAAATTCAATAAGAGTCGTGTCTGCAAAACTTTTAAAACCGCTGATTTTGAGTTGACGAAGTCGCATTCTTTACTTTGTGCAGAAAAATCGAACGAACCCGCCAAGCGCCTGACAGAAGAATCCGAAGGGGTTTCTTTTGTGCCAACCGCGCTCGCAGGGACAATACCAAAGCACTCTATAATACTAAATTTAGCCTGTTTTCGACCTCTTTTTCAGAGAAAACGAAAACACAATGCAAAGCAAATAATCCTCTGAGGCGCTTTCAAACCATGACGACAAATCTTCGAACAATCCGCGATTTCACGCGCTTTGCCATGACTGAATTCGAGCAGTGCGGCGTCTCGCTCGGGCATGGCTCGGAAGACCTTTGGCAAGAAGCGACGTTTCTTGTGTTGCGATCCCTGTCGCTGCCCTTTGATCGCCTCGAGAGTTTTTGGGATGCCTCGCTCACGGAAGAAGAGAAAACTCTCCTTTTAAAACGCATTCGGGCTCGTGCAGTTGACAAAATTCCTGCCGCCTACATCCTCGGCGAGGCTTGGCTCATGGGGGAACGGTTCTTAGTCAATGAAAACGTTCTGATTCCGCGAAGTTTCATTGCAGAACTGCTCGAAGAACAGTTAAGCCCCTGGATCGAGGATCCGGACAGTGTTTCAACGATTCTTGACATGTGCACGGGAAGCGGCTGTCTGGCCATTTTGGCCCAGAAAGCCTTTGGAAATGCCCTTGTAACGGGCGCTGACATTTCCCAAGCGGCACTGGAAACAGCAGAAGAAAATCTCGAAGAGCGGGGACTTGCCGGTGAGATTGAACTCATTGAATCGGATCAGTTTTCCTCGCTTTCCGGGCGTCGTTTTGATCTCATCTTATGCAACCCGCCCTACGTGACCGATGATGCGATGTCGCACCTTCCGGCCGAGTATCAGCACGAACCGGAAATTGCACTGGCTTCGGGTGCCGACGGCATGGATTTCATGCGCCGATTCATCCCGGAACTTTCCAAACACCTGACCGACAAGGGGCAAGCCTTTATCGAAATCGGCGACGGCAAAGAGGCTTTCGAAGCCATTTGGCCGAATCTGCCTGTGACCTGGATCGAAACGAGCGGCGGCAGTGCACTCGTACTGCGGATTACGGCACAAGACATCAAAGCCGCAGGGTTCTGAAACAGCAACAGAAACGAATTGAATTCATGCTTCGGTTAAACAATCTTGCGCTCGCATTTGGTTCGCGCGTGCTTTACTCACAAGTGAATCTGCTCGCCAATGACGGCGAGCGTATCGGCCTTGTCGGCGACAACGGCTCAGGCAAAACAACGCTCTTTCGCGCCATTTTAGGAGAGATGCCGCTTGAAAACGGCACAATCGACGCTCCGGAGCGCGCCCGTATTGCCTATGTCGCTCAAAATATCGATGCCGTCTCCGGTCAGGCTCTTGACTATGTTCTGGCCGGACACACTCCCCTGATGCAAGCCAAGCAAGACCTTCTTCATGCCGAGCAATCCGGCGACCCGATGCAGCTTGCCTCGGCGCATGCCGCTCTTGCCGACCTCAATGAGGGAGCCGTTCGTTCCGAAGCGCAATGCATTATGGCAGGACTCGGTTTCTCACCAGACGATGCTGAAAGACCCGTTCGGGAATTCTCGGGCGGCTGGCGAAACAGACTGGCTTTGGCTCGAGCCCTGATGTGCCCGTCTGACTTGTTGCTTTTGGATGAGCCGACCAACCACCTCGATATCGACAGCCTGATTTGGTTGGAAGCATGGCTTAAAAAAATCACGGCAACCGTACTTCTGATCAGTCACGACCGAGAATTTCTTGACCGTGCCACCGCAACAACCTGGGCTGTTGAAGACGAAACAATCAAACGTTACAGCGGAAACTACTCGGCTTACGAAAAACAAAAAGCCGAGGCCGATCGTCTGCAGGATGCAGCCGCCAAGTCCTATGAACGCAAAGCCGGACACCTCTCTGCCTTTATCGAACGTTTTCGCTACAAAGCCACAAAAGCTCGCCAAGCACAAAGTCGGCTTAAGATGCTTGAAAAGCTCGAAACCGTTGAACCGGTTCGCGCCAAACGAAGCTGGCGCTTTGAGTTTTTAAAACCCGAGCGTTGCCCAGAACATCTTGTGGATCTGGATCGTGCGTCAATCGGCTACGGCGATTGCGTTATCGTCAGCGACATCACTCTTTCAATTCGGTCCGGCGAGCGAATCGGCGTTCTCGGCGTCAACGGTGCCGGCAAATCCACCCTCGTTAAATCGATTGACGGTTGCTTAAAACTTCTTTCGGGCGAAAGACGGCTCGGACAGGGAACCGTCATCGGGTACTTTGCCCAGCATCAGCTCGAACAACTCGATCCGGACATGACGCCCTTTGAAACGCTGCGGCACAAAGCGCCGGATGTTCGCGAACAAGAAATCCGCGATTTTCTCGGTCGTTTCCGTTTCTCCGGAGAACGGTGCGATGAAAAGATCGCTCCGATGTCCGGCGGAGAAAAAGCACGCCTTGCCCTGGCTCTTCTTGCCTGGGATAAACCCAACCTGTTGGTATTGGACGAACCGACGAATCATCTGGATATGGCCACGCGCGAGGCTCTGACGATGGCGTTGTCGACATTCGAAGGCACACTCCTGCTAGTCAGCCACGACAGGCACCTTCTCAGAACGTGCTGCGACCGACTCATTCTTGTGCACGACGCCAAAGTGTCCGAGTACGAGGGCGATCTCGATGACTATGCCAAACTCGTTTTGGAGCATCGACGCGCCACGCTTGCCGGAGACGAGGAAACGACAAAAACCGAATCGAGCGCTGAGAATCGCCGCGACCAACGTCGTCGCGAAGCACAAGAACGCGCCCGCATCAGTGCCTTAAAAAAACCGCTTCTTGCCAAACTGGCACAGGCAGAAAAGGCCCTCTCAGAGTTGACGGAACAACTCAAAACGCTCGACCAAAAAATTGCCGACTCCGACTGGTACGCCAATGCGGCGCCGAGCGACGTTTCCGATGCCCTGAAAACCCGCGGGGAGCTGGCCTCAGAGATTGAAAAAATCGAAGGCCGCTGGCTGGAGCTCTCAGAACAAATCGAAGCGGTTCGTTAAACGGCTTTGCCGCGCCTTGTGGCACACCAACAAACAAGCGAACCGGCAACAACCAGTGCCACGCCCTTAAAAAAAGAAAGAGTGAGCGGCTGATTGAGGTAAAACGAGGCAAACAGACACGAGAGAACCGGCGTGAAATAACTGGCAATGGCCAAAATCGTCATGCGTCCGGAAATAATGCCGACGTTCCAAACAGCGTAGCCGCTTGCCATCACGACGCCGGCGATGACAATTGCCTTTACGGCATCGGCCGTCAGCACAAAACGGGCGCCGAATCCAAACAAATACAGGCAAAAGTAAACGAGCGCGTTTAAAAGAAAAATCAAAACAACCGGATTTTTCCGAATACCGATCGCTCGTGTAATTGAGCAATACGACGCCCAGGCCAAGGCGCCTAAAAACGCCAACAGATACGGAAGCGGGTTCTTGCCGACGTTATCGATGATCCCGGCTACATCCAGTCCGCCCTCTCCGGACAGCACCATAGCCATACCGGTAAAGGCAACAACCAGCCCGATGACAACCCACCAACGGCTGGTTTGCCCGTTAAAGAGAATGGCAAACAGCACCGTGAGGCACGGCCAAGCATAGTTCACCATTCCGACCTCAATGGTCTCTTTGGCGTTGTTGCACAATCCCATGGAAATCGGAAAACACAGTTCACACAAGAGCGCACATGTGAGCCCGAAAACCAGAAATTTCTTCGGGAAGTCAGACAGTTTCGGAACGCCGAAAACCAGCATCAACAGAAATGCCGCCGTCAGATTCAAAAGACCGACGCCTCCGGCAATCCCCGCTTCGACCGTAACGGTTCGCACCAAACCGACGCTCATACCCCAAAGAACGGGCGCTAAGAGTCCGACGGCCGTCGCTTGATTGGTATTTAATGCCATGTGAGCCTCACCGATCCGATTCCGTTGACACCGGCGCAGAAATCTCGAGCAGGTACGGCACGAATCTCCAACTCGGCGCCGACGGCAACCATGTCACCGGGAAGAATCCCGGAGGGTGTCTTTCGTGCTGTTTCTATGGTCTTACAAAGACTTCCCATGACCTGATCCGCTCTTTCCTGAAGAAGCGGCTTTTCTCCGTCGTAGGCCCAAGCAATCGAATCCTCCGGATTAATGGTTTGTGTAGCCAATCGTGCTTGTGAAACATAAAGGGTGTGCTCACACCAAACAGAACGGTGAGAGAGAGCAATGCCCGTGACATAGCCAAAGGGAACAGCAGACGAATCGGAAAAAAGTGCCGCAAGGAGGAGAAAAAGGCGATCCTCTGGACGCCGAAACGCCCGAGCCGACGTCTTTTCCGGAAGCGATTGAAAGAGAACCGGAGTAAGTACGCTCAAGTCGCCTGCCGCATTCAAGCGAATTCTACGCACAGGCAAATACGCATTCCTGTCGCCGCTCACGGCAACCGCAGCCTGAACACCGGGAGAGAAAACAAACATAGACGCACAAATCTCAAACGGAGAAATGTCCTCTGAAAAGCCGCGTTACGCTTTCGATTCCGTGTCTGAGGGCTGGGGATGCTCTTGGGCACTGTTCGGGATAACCGGATTGGGTCGATCGCGGAAAAAGAGCCAAGCCTGATACACGTAGCCGCTGACGGCATAAATGCAGAAAAGAATAAACACGGCAAGAGCAGGATGACGCGACACCGCGATGAAAACGATGCTCACGACAAGCGCAAACCAGAAGGGACGCGTTCTGACGCAGGCTGCCGATTTTCCCGAGAAAAACGGTGCATTGCAAACCATTGTGAGTCCGGCATAAATCGTCAGAACAAATGCATACGGCTCTGGATTCTGTGCGACGAAATCCGGAAGCATGCCTTCGGCGGCCAACCAAATAAAGCCGGCAATGAGAGCGGCCGCCGCCGGGCTCGGGAGACCTTGGAAGAAGCGTTTATCAACCACGCCGACGTTGCAGTTGAATCGAGCCAAACGAATGCCGGCACAAAGGCAAAAAACGAATGAGGCCACACAGCCGAGCGATCCCATTCCGACTAAGAGAAACTTATAAATCGCAACAGCCGGCGCCACACCGAAAGCCGTCATATCCGCAATGGAATCGAACTGCACGCCAAAATCGCTTTGCGTGTGCGTTAATCGCGCCACGCGTCCGTCCATCCCGTCAAAGAGCATGGAAAGACAGATCAAAACAGCCGCTGCGGCAAAAGCGCCGTCCATTGAGCGAATAATCGACAGGAAGGCACAGACCAAAGAGGCTGTTGTAAACAGATTCGGCAACACATAGATACCGCGTGTGCGAACGATGTGGATCTTTTTTCGGCTTTCCTCGACCATACGGACTCGAGCCGAACGACGTCGTGTGCGTTGAACCATCTTAAAACTCCAAAATCTCGAACAAATCGCTCTTTCAGAGCGTCTCCTTCTTCAGCCGCGCAATCACACTCGAAACACCCGTCACTTTTTCTCCGATCACAACTTCAACCTCGGAAGTAAGGGGCAAATAAACATCCACGCGGCTGCCGAATCGAATAAAACCGTAACGCTCTCCTCTTGAGAGCTCGGCTCCGGCATGCGTATAACAGAGAACGCGGCGCGCGACAAGACCGGCAATTTGAACAAAACAAACCGTTTCACCGGCATTTGTCTTTACAACGACTGCATTACGTTCATTCTCTGTACTTGCTTTGTCTAGCGAAGCGTTGAAAAACTTTCCTTTGAAGTACTCGACCTTCTGAACGGTTCCGGCCACCGGTGCCTTCTGGCTGTGCACATTAAAAACATTCATAAAGATCGAAACCATGCGCATCTTTTTCCCGGTGTAGGGACATAAAACGTCTTCGACCTTCACAACACGGCCGTCAACAGGGCTGACGACAACCTTGGGGTCCTCGGACATTTCACGAGCCGGGTCACGGAAGAAATTCGCCACAGAAAGAAACACGAGCCAAAAGAGAAAACTCAAGAAACCGTCAAAAAAACAGTCCACAATAAAGGCAAGGACAAAGGCACCAGCCATAAACGGCCAGCCCTCTCGAGCAAAGAACGGATGTGGATAGATGCGTTTCACAAGCGATTCTCCAAAATGTCTGTTATATCGGCAAAATTTCTCAAAACAAGTCGCATGATGATTATACGAAAATCACTTAACGCTCAAGAAATCCGGAACAAGCACATCCGAGAGCGAACCCTCTGAGTTTGCCTCGGCAATTTCAAGTATTTTGACGTCAAAACGAAGCGTCCATCCGGCCAAAGGATGATTGGCATCAAGAACCGCCACGCCTTCGGCGATATCCGTGATACGATAAGGATGTTCACTTGTTTTGGCTCCCGGAACCGCTTCGAACTGAAGACCGACTCGAATATCGGCAGGGTCTCCTAATTCGGAGACCGGAACCAAGGTAACCAGCTCTTCATCAAATTCTCCGAAAGCCTCTTCCGGTTCGAGCGTAAAAGAAACGCTTTTGCCGCAACTCAGCCCTTCGAGTTTCGCTTCAAAAGCAGGAAACACATCCCCTCGCCCGTGCAGATACCAAATTCCGTCAGCCGGCGTCTGATCCAAAAGATGCCCCTGCAGGTCATGCATCTCAGCGGCAATCCGAACAAGCGTATCTTTGGAAACAATCATCGTCTTCGCCTGTGGTTCCATCATTGAGATCGATCCGATTGTCCTCTTAGCGAATCTGTTCGGCAATCACGGAAAGAATCTTCGGAGCCGCTCCCGTCACATCCTGTCGGCCGTCAGCCCCAGTCACCGTAAGCCGTGTGACATCGCCATCGGGCACCAGTCGAATCTGATACTCCGGAGCCTCAACGGGCTGGTCTCTATTGAACATATTCGTAAAGAAACCGCGTTCTGCCTTCTTCTTCGCTTCGTAGTCTCCGTCCAGATACTTCACGATAAAGAGACCCTTGCTGCGGTCACGGTCGGAAAGATTAAAGCCCGAGCGATCCAAGGCCAGTCCCGTTCGACGCCAAGCGCGGTCAAACGGCTCCTTAATGAGAAGCGCTTCAAGTTCTCCGGCCTCATTTTTAACGGGCTCAGAAATCGGCTCGTATTTGATTTCGGCTTGAGCCTCGAGTTTTCTTTGCTGCTCGGGCTTAAGATCGGGATTGAATTCGGTTTCAAGCTTCAGAGCCAGGCGCGAAAGCATCTCGGCTTCCAACTGAGGATCCGAGGGACCGGGCTGCCAAACCGTCGAGTCGCCGTCACGCCCCGTGACAACCTCAACCATCTGCTTGTGCGAGATGTAAATATCCGTCGAGCCATCCTCGCAGCGTTCCATCCGGGCTCGGTACTGATCGCGCAATCCCGTGTCATAGACAAAGTCCATGATTTTTCCGAGAGTGGAGCGAATAATGTCTTTCGGAAGATTGGCTTTATTTTCTGCCCACTCGGTTTGCATCACGCCGGTCTTGGCATCCTGCGACTTAATTTCCAAACCGACGGAAGGCCAGAAATCTTGCAAAACCGGCCAAACGCGATCGGCGGCGGCCGTCACGTGCACATAGCGAATCTGTCCGTCGCGAACAACCTTGGCCGAAACCGTCTGTGGCAACACGGATCCGGCGCGTTCTCCGAGTCGCTCAGAAATGGCCTGATTGCGTTCATTTTCCGCATTGGCGCTCACAATCTGCGGACGATTCGGCAAGGTGAAGCGATCCGTGCGTTCAATACCGTCAAGATCCGGCGGAACGTCAAGCGGTGCGCGTGAAGTACTCGACTCATATTCGGCACGTTGCGAAGGCATGTGAATGCCGATTTTCTCGAGCTGAGAACACCCAACGAGCGCAGAGACGGCGCACGCTAATACAGTAAACCGGAAAGTACGATTAGCCATAGAAGTTACTTTATTCCTGTCAATAGAATATGAGACGTTGCTTTCGGCGTGAAAGCCTTGAATTCGAAACACCCCGTCCAACCATCCGCGCAGTCTAGCAAAAACAAGCGCCGGCGATTGACGTGAAACCCTTTCTTTCAAAATTAATAAACCGCTCATGCTCTGGCGGCTTTGCCTAAGATCTCGAGGATTTGAAAAATGACGCTTCTCATGTTGCGTCGGTCAACGATCATATCAACGGCACCGAGCTCGAGCAGTTTTTCCGACCTCTGAAACTCTTCGGGCAGTTTTTCCCGAACGGTTTGTTCGATCACGCGGGGACCGGCAAATCCGACGAGAGCCCCGGGTTCGGCAATAACGACGTCGCCTAAGAACGCAAATGAGGCAGAAACGCCGCCCATCGTCGGATCCGTCAGAACGCTGATAAAGGGAATCTTTTCCCGAGAAAGAGCGGCAACAGCTGAATTGGTCTTGGCCATTTGCATCAGGCTGATGAGCCCCTCTTGCATGCGGGCTCCGCCGCTGGCGCAAAACACAATAAACGGAATGCGTTCTTTGAGACTGCGCTCCACGCCGCGCACAAAGCGCTCACCGACAACGCTTCCCATTGAGCCGCCCATGAATCCGAAGTCAAAGGCGGCAGCAACAACCGGCTCATTGCTGAGCGTCCCCCGCATGACGATAATGGCATCCGTTTCTTTCGTCTTTTCCTGATAGGAAGCCAGACGCTCCGTATAAGGCTTCGAATCAACAAATCCGAGCGGATCACACGGAAGCACCTCATTGCCGATCTCTTCATGCGGCCCCTTGCGGTCAAGAAAACTCTTTAAGCGATCTCTTGCGCCCATGCGCATGTGTTCGCCGCACTTCGGACAAACCATCAGCGATTCGACCAAATCCTCGTTATAAAGAACCTGATCACAATGCGGACACTTCGTCCAAACGCCGCTCGGGATCGGGCTGCGCCGTTTTGTCGTGGTCTCAGCTGATGAAAATTTCGGAAGAATGCGTGTAATCCAACTCATGGGTAAAGAGCCGCTCCTTTTGATTCTCCACTCGATGAATCGCGTGTTTGCTCATTCTAATAAAACAGCGTAAGAGTTTACAATCGCTCCGGGAGTATGTGAATCCATTCTTGATCGGAGTCATTTATGACGGCCATGCACTTTCTTGTCGTTGACGACCATGCCCTTATCCTGCAAGGGTTGGGTTTTCTGCTGCGCAGTAAATTTCCCAACGCAACCATTCACACGGGATCAAGTGCCGATGAGGCGCGTCGTTTGGTCGAACTTTACGGAGCCATGACCGATTTGCTCATACTCGACTTGGCACTGCCTGGCGTTGAGAAACCCACCGAACTCTTAGAAGAGATCGTGGCAAGAAACCCAACGCTCAAAATCCTCGTTCTCTCCGGTTTTTCCGACACAGAAGAAATTACCCGTGTTTTAAAACTCGGAGCGGCCGGCTTTGTGCCGAAGAGCCTCGAAACTGACACACTGACGAGAGCGGTCGACATTGTCTTAAAAGGAGGCGTGTATGTCCCGACCAAACTCTTGTCTTCCGCTCAAAACAAATGGTTTAATTCAAACGCAACATTGAAAGACAATGCCTCAGGGTTTCATCTGACGGAGCGGCAAAAAGACGTGCTGTTGTGCCTGGCTCGGGGTCTGCCCGTCAAGAGCATCTGCCGAGAACTCAACCTCTCGGAAGGAACGGTTAAAACGCATGTGACCGCCATTTACAAGACGTTTCATGCCAACAATCGAACGCAAGCGCTCATTGCGGCGAAGAAAGCCGGTTACGAAATCACGCTTTAGCTCACTTACCGAATGCGGCTCCCTGCTCATCCAAATCCAGCTCCGATGAGCAGGGCAACCCTTTCTGTTTTTATCGGGATGAAGCTAAAAAAAAATTCTCGGATCATGCTGCTCTCCAAAGATTGAAAAACACCTAAAGTTGAAGCGTGTGTAAAAGATGTGTATAACCGGTGTGTATCAAATGAATCGTTCCGAAGTCATCAACAAGCTTGAGGCTGATGGTTGGACGCTAGTTTGAGTAAATGGCGCCCACTGGTACTTTCGAAAGGCTGGATTCTGTCGAACTACGTGCGTTTACCCCTCCTGTAAAAGACATCCCGGTTGGGACATTGAGGGCAATCGAAAGGCAGACAAAAGTCAAACTCAAGTAAGTTGCATGAGGAATGTCGGTCAAGCATTCCGTCATTCTCTTAACGAGGAAAAAATGCGCTATCCAATCGTTATTGAAAAAAGCAAAGAATCAAATTCTTACGGTGTCATTGTCCCGGACCTTGAAGGATGCTTCTCTGCGGGGGATACGCTCGACAAAGCGTTTTCCAACGCCCTTGAAGCAGCGGTTGGCTGGATCGAATGCGAGATCGATGTCGGCCACGAAATTCCAGAGCCTTCAAGCATTGAGAAATACGCATCCAATCCAGAATATTCCGGTTGGATTTTCGGTTATATCGACATTCCTGCGGAACTACTCGACAGAAAAACAGAACGCATCAATGTTTCTATGCCGAAGAACATTCTCAAGCGTCTCGACGATTTGGCACGCGCATCGGGAAACTCTCGTTCTGGATATATTGCACAGCTCGTTTTGGACCGTTCTGCTGAATCACGTATTTAACATATACAGAAACGCTTTTTGAATTTCTCCCCAAATCCCCAGATACCTGCTCAGGATTTGGCATCACGCCGATCAAAAACTCTTGATTGAACAATGATCCCCGTCGCGGAGAAAGAGTACGAAGATTACATCGAACAGCTAAGGAATAAACAATGAGCACCTTAGAAGAACTGATTGCAAAAGAATCTCCTGAGTCCCAAAAGAAAATCAAGGAGCTCACGGAAGAACTTGAAACTGAGTATTCTCTATTCAATCTGCGCAGAGACACCAGAGTTTCGCAAACAACCTTGGTCAAAAACATGAATTAGCCAGTCTTCTCCTGACGACAATCCGGCAAAACAGGCAGCGGCTTCACCGACTGACGAAACCAATCCTTTCGCCCTAAAGAGGATTATTTTCACGTCGATGACTTTCAATTGTCTTTGCCACGTCAATGAGCATCGCATCTTCTCCAAAAGCGGTACCGACCATCAGTCCTATCGGTTTGTTGGAGATCTCGTTTCCAATGGGTACCGTTATTGAGGGTGCTCCTGAGATGGACCACCAATCCACAAATGACGTCGTTACAACCGCATCCGTCTCTGAGTCCTCGATTAAATCTGCGATCAGGGCTCGGGCCCGCAAGATGTTTTTCTCGGCTATAGCGTCAATCTCGTCGCAAGGCAACATCTCGAAATGCGCTGCGTCATCGAGTCGATTCATGCCAAAGGGGTGCGTATCGGGATGCGCTCTATAAAACGCATAGAGTTGAGCAAATGAGCTCGGCGTTGGCGGCGCTGCGTAACGCCCCAGAAGATCATCCATATCATTTCTGATATCGAGCGATGTGATGAGCTTATAGTCGAAATCTGTTTCTTTTGCCGATGCCTGGACAACATCAAATGCCTGACAAAACCAGGAAGGCAACGTCGAAATCATGTCTTGGCTTCCTAAAAAGGCCAGCCGAAGCCGTCCGCTCTTAGCTTGGCGCTTTCTCTGGTTTACTTGTCTTTGCCGACAAAATTGCGTTATCGGGTCTTCCGGGTCTAAACCCGTCATCATCTCTGCAATGCATTGGGCATCAGACACGTTTCTGGCGATCACTCCGGGCGTATCAAAATGATGTGAAATCGGGATGATGCGACTTCTTGAAATCAGTCCGCGCGATGGCTTATACGCCACTACTGCGCAAGCCAGCCCCGGCATCATCAGACTTCCTCGAGTTTCCGTTCCGAGCGCCGCATCGCAAAGCCCGGCCGCAACCGCCACGGCCGAGCCGCTACTTGAGCCTTGCGGCGGAAAATTGCCGTGCGGATTCTGAGGGAAACCGCCGAGATGCGAATAACCGAGATCGGATTTGGCGGTTGTCACAAAACCGGCCAATTCCGTCATTGTCGTTTTGCCGAAAACATCGCAATCAGCCTCGCGCAACAAACGCACGCAATGCGCATCGGGAAAATGCAGCTCTTGCAACGCCTTTGAACCGGCATGCGTCGGCATCCCCTGTGTACCGATATTGGCCTTTGCCAGAATTCGGAAACGGGCATCGACACTCGGTTCGCGCCAAACATGAACCGCGTGAATCTCGTGAGCATATCGCTGCAAACGAGCCGTCATAACGGCTGCATCAAGCGGTTGGTCAATGGGAAACAGCACGGAACTCATGGCATTGCCTCTGTGTTGACAAAATGTGATGACGACCTCATGGAGACTTTGTCCGAGTTTAACAAAGCGCGTTTGAAGCCAAATAGCCGTTTCTTCCGTCTGCCGTTAAGAAAGCCGTCGGCGAAATTACGCTTTATCCGCCTTCGACTGCGAGATGACCGTGTTAAGGGCATTAGAAAGCGTCTCGGCAGCCACTGGCTTTTGCAGCAAAAGCGGCATCGGAAAGGGCTGAGAAAGCGATTTCTTATCCAGTTTTTCGTACGCCCCCAAAAGTATCTCTTTGGAAACGGCCGTCAGAAGAATTCCCGGCACAGGCTTATTGGCCGTCGTCGTCACCAAGAACATCGTCTCAAGTCCGTTCGGAAAACCGTCGCCGAGGTTAAAGTCACTGACAAAAGCGACAAGCGTCCCTGCCTGAGCTTCCCGAATCACGCGCTCAACAAACACAGAATCCGGTGCCGCCGATGAGAGAACATTCGCACCGAGGCTTTTCAAAATGGCTTCTAGCGCTTCGCGTACGATATCGTTGTCTTCCAAAAGCGCTACCGTTCCCTCGATCGTGGTCTCAACGATCTGGCGCTTTTGCGGTTTAGCGGCAACGCCTTCTTTCAACGGTTCAGCCAAAAATGTCAATCCGAACACCGTGCCGCTTCCGAGTTCGCTCTCAACCGTAATCGGAACGGAAAGGCGTCCGGTCAATCCCTTCACAATGGAAAGCCCCAAACCGTACCCCTGCGTCTTTGCCTTAGCACGCTGGCCGCGGAAAAACGCATCAAAAATTCGGCTTTTTTCCTCCGGAGCAATGCCCGGTCCGTCATCGGCAACAAGGATTTCAACGCGTCCCTCTCCGGCTGCTTTGGCCTCAAGTTTGACCGTCGAATTCGTATAACGCATGGCATTGGTAAGCAGATTTCTCAAAATCCGCTCCAAAAGCGTTCTGTCGCAATCGATGCAAACTGTAGCGGGCTGTGAGGAAAACTTGAGTCCCCGATCTGCGCAAACCGCAGAGAACTCGGTTTCAAGTTCCGAAAAGAGTTCCGGGATGGAAATGCGCTCGATATTGACCGTAATTTGACCGGACTCAATGCGGCTTACTTCCAAGATTTGCTCGACCAAGGTTGAAATGTTCGTCGCACAGGCCTCGATCTGCTCAAGAGCCTCTCTGTCTGTCCCCTTCAGACTTCCCTTCAAAATCTGTAAATAGATTCCCAATGCCTGCAGGGGTTGCCGAAGATCGTGGTTGGCACCGGCAAAAAACTGCGTTCGCAATTCCGAAGCGGCTGCCGTCGCCTTCCTGGCGCTGTCGGCAAGCGTCTTTTCCGCTTTAAGACGGGTAACCAGCCGCTCGTTTTGTGCATTTCGAATGACGGAAAGGACAACAATTTCATTGAGTCGCCTTCCTGAGTAAAGAACAAACGAGGTGATGACAATCAGGATGATGCACGTGATGACCTGACCGACGCCATGCGCAGAGGCAATTCCGAAAAACATGGGCGTTAAGGCTAGGAGCGTAAATACGGTTAAGCTCGGAAGCCAACACGAAAACACGGGCCACGAGGCAAACACAATCGCAACAATCACGGCAACGACAACCACCTCGTCCATCGACTGCGTCGGAGACAGAAAGACCGAACCGGCAAATCCCCAAACGAGTCCGGGAACAACGGCTAAGAGCATCCAAACCCGCAGCCAGCGCCGGACATGCCGCTCTCGAAAGCAATCGTTGCGAAACCGCCGCCGAAATGCCGCTCCTGCCCAAATGGCCAGCAGAGCCGCCACGGCCCAGCCGAAAACAAGATCTGCGTTCAGCGTCGCCCGAAAATACGACACAAGGGTAAAAACCCCGAGCGCCTGACTGAAAAGACTCACCGCCTGCAGGCGAAGAGACTGGGAAATCTGTGCGACAAGCACGCGCGAGGCATACCGAACAGGCGTCCAGCCAACCAAACGTTTAATCGAAAGAGGAATCCGCACACTTACCTCCCTGGTGCATGAAGCGGAAGCACCGAACCCACATCGGCCGAAAGATGCACGGTTGCCTCCGAAAGCGTCAATTGCGCCGCAACGCCCACAGGAATCGTCACACAGTCCGTGATGTGTCCGAACGGAAGCCCTGAAATCATCGCAACGGAGTAACGACGGCCGATATAGTCGAAAGCGTCCGATAGCGTGTAGCGACCTCGCCCGACGCCGGCAGCCCGATCGGCTCCCGTAAAAGAGCCGAGCAAAACAACATTCTGTTTTTCTAAAACGCCTGCCTCACCCAATTGCAACAGCATCCTTTCAATGCGGTAGGCGGGCTCTGCCACATCTTCTAAGAAAAGGATTCCGCCGGAAACTCTCGGGAAATACTCCGTTGAAAGGAGACTGACCAGTACGGAGAGATTGCCGCCCCAAAGCATCCCCTCGGTCTGGAAAGACGCCCCCTTCTCTAAAAGCGCCCCTTGAAATCGCAACTCGTACCGGTCGGACTGAAAAGCCGTAAGAAACGATTGATCGCGAAACGCACTCTCAAGGGCAAAAGCCGCCGCACACGGTCCTTGCCAACTCGGCTTTTGGATCTTCGATAAAAACGCCAAGTGAAGTGCCGTAATGTCCGACAATCCCATCAAAGGGGCCCGTGCCTTTCTTAGTCTTTCCCAATTTAAAAGTGAAAGAAGTCGCCCTGCGCCATACCCGCCTCGCAAAGCCAAAACCAAGTCCGTCTTCTCATCGAGCAATGCCGCTTCCAGCGCATCCGTTCGCTCCTGATCGCTTCCGGCGAATCGCTTCACGTTGCTTCGGATGTTGCTTGCCTCAGAAACACGCCAGCCAAGATCCGTCAAACGGTTTTCAGCGCGATTGAAGCGTTCGAAATCAAAGGCATCCGTATTGTCCGGCTGAACCAAACTGCGGGAAGGACTCACGAGCGTTAAGGCCGGCATCGGTTTCTGAATCATGGTCCTGGCTCCCTATCCCGTCGTCTTGCGGTAAAAAAATCGGTGAGAAGCGAAGCGCATTCTTCTTTTAAAACGCCGCCGGTAAAAGAGACTTTGTGATTAAGATCGGCAAAATCCTGCAGCACGAACGCTCCGCTCAAGGCGCCGGCTTTTGGGTCATCCGCTCCCCATACAACGCGTCTTATGCGTGCCAAAGCGAGGGCTGCGGCACACATCGGACAGGGCTCGAGCGTAACGTACAGCGTCGCGCCCGTGAGACGCTCGGATCGACGCTTTTGGCAGGCCGCGCGAATGACAGAAATTTCTGCGTGTGCCGTCGGGTCATGCGTTCCGATAACGCTGTTTCCCGCTTGCGCCAAAATCTCGCCGTCAAGAACCAAAACGGCACCGACGGGAACTTCGCCTGCCTTGAGCGCTCTCTTTGCCTCCGCAAGAGCCGTTTGCATCATCCGGCAATCCAAAGACGGATCCATCTGAGCCGCATACGCTGCATTCACGGTGCGGTTTTTCTCTTGAAGCCGAGCGCGAATCCGTTCTCTTTGCACTGTTTTTTCGATTTCTTTCTGTTTTAAGAATTGTCGTGCTGTTTCGCAATCCCAACCGACGGCAATGTCCAGTGAAAAATGAACGGCATCTGCGTCACAGGCAACACATCCGGTTTCAGAGAGTTCGTCAAGAAGCTCCTCGGACGTCGCCTGAAGCCAAGAAGCCTCGTTGTAAAGAAAAATCTCCAGTGCTGCTAAAAACTCGGATTGAGAAAAATGCGTTGTTTTTCCAGCTTCGCTCACAAAAAAGAGAGCTGCCGTCAGAAAAGCCTTCAAAACCTCGTCTTTTTGGGCTAGGCGCTTCAGGCCAATGCCGCGCATCACGGACGCTTGCGACAGAGTCTGAAGCGTCGAATCCGTAAACGTAAGCGTCGTGACCTGCGGCATGTGCCTGTCCGATTAAATCACGCTCTCAAAGATGTTCTTCGCATCCTCGTGGGTGAGTTTCTTCAATCCGCCGAGTTTGCCCTTGCCGAACGACAGTTTGGCAAGCAACTCCAAATCGGGCTTTTCCGAAGTGACCTCATGAATGCTTGTCGGCAATCCCATCTGCTGAATAAACCCGCAAAGCTTAGCGATGGCAAGCTTAATGGTGGCCTCGTCCGATTCAAGCGGCTCGATGCCCATCACATGAACGGCAAACCGCACGAAACGTTCCGGGTATTCTGACCAAACATAGCGCATCCAGGCCGGCGTGAGAATGGCAAGTCCGGCTCCGTGCGTAATCGACGGCACCCAACCGGAAAGCGCATGTTCCATGCCGTGACAGGCCCAGTCTTCCTCGTGTCCGAGACCAAAAAATCCGCAGTGCGCAAACGATCCGGCCAAAGCCACTTCACACCAGGCCGCGTAATTTTTCGGGTCATCTTTTAACTTCAGAGCATTTTCCATGATGACGCGCAAAGCCCCTTCGGCCTCAACGCTCGTGAATTCGACATTCTGCGTCTTCGTGAAATAACGCTCCATGATGTGACTCATGATGTCAAAAACACCGGCCGCCGTCTGCGTCGGAGAAAGCGTAAAAAAGAGTTCCGGATTCACGGCAGACACTCTCGGACGCAAGGCATCGTTTCCCATGCCGCGTTTCTCGTTGCCGTTTGTAATGACGGCACGTTTAGACTGCTCGGATCCGGCAGCCGGTATCGTCAGCACGACGCCGAGCGTCAAAACGTCTTTCGGTTCAACCTTTCCGGTAAAGAAATCCCACGGATCGCCCTCATAACGAAACGCTGCCGCAACGGTCTTGGCCGTATCAATCACGCTGCCGCCGCCGACGGCAATCACCGAGTCGACGCCTTCCTGACGAGCCAGTTCCAGAGCCTCTCGGACAAATTCGATCGTGGGATTCGGCTGAACGCCGCCTTTAACGACGGTTTGAAGCGCTGCTTTCTCAGCCTCCGCCTTGACGCGGTCAACCAGTCCCGAGCGCACTGCCGATCCCTGCCCGTAAAGAAGAAGGGCTTTCTTGGCGCCGCACTTTTCGGCAAGCACTTTCGCAAGATGTGTCTCTGCCCCGCGGCCGAAAATCAATTCTGTCGTATTTCTGTATGTAAAAAATTCCATTTCATATCCCCAAAAAAGGCCCTTGACTCAAAAATTTTACCGATGCAAAAGGAATTCTGTCGGAGCTCCCGTCATCAAGCGCGACCACCAATGAATCAACCGCAAAGAGCTCTCGCTTAACGCAAAGGATTCGATTCGAGCTCCCGAAGTCACGTGACGCTCAAAGGCGGCATTAAGATCTCGCCTGTAAAGCCGAGCCAGTGCAAACACCACATCCGAAGCGTTATCCGTATCGCCGAGCAAAAACTCCTGCAATTCAGAAGAAAGATGCAAAAGTGCATGCTGCGCCAGTCCTGACGGATTCCAACCTTCTGAAGATTCGTAATGGGAATTGGCGCCTGCAAACGTGGCTCCGATCCAATCGGTTAACTTTTGTTCAGCCAAGGCGTATTCCTCGGGACTCATCTCCCCTTTTTCAAGAGCAGCGACACGTTGCGCACTCTTTTGCGAGGCTTGAAAGAAAATGTCCGAAACCACCTCAATCGAAGTCAGATTCGGTTTTTGTTCTGCCCGAGTGGAGAAGTCGCAGCCGCAACGCGAATTCGATGCAGGGCACGGCATGATTATCCCTGCAAAGGCGTCTGAAACGGTTTGTTCGTGAGAATCTGCGTCCAGCGTACGCACAGGTCATGACAAGCCCTGGCATCGCTTTGCGTCATTTCCATCGCATGCGACTGAAGCGAGCACAACAGTTCTTGGACTTCGCAGGAGAATCGACACATCGCAAAGACGATGATTGAGGCATCATCCTGAAACGTCTCCTGATCTTTGTCGGAAAGAGTGATTAAATTTTTGGCAAAAACACAGCGCAAATGCCGCCCCAAAGGCGCTCCGCTCCAACCGGGAGCCGGCAAAAAATCCGGATTCTCGCCGCCGAGCGTCCACGCCGTCCACTGAAGGGTATCCGCAACAAGCCTTTGCGCTTCGTCTTCCTTCATGGTTCCGCGGGCAATTCGCTCGGCGATGTCAATCTGGTGCTCCAAAAATTCAAAACACAACTGGTAAACAACCCGAGCATCCGAAAGATCGTGCTTTAAGGAGGTTTCTTGCGTCATAACCGGCTCACGACTTTGAAATCGTTTTTGTCGAAGCATTGTTTCCCTTGACGATGCCCATCGCCGAAGAGATCAATGTTGCCAAATCACCCAAATTGGCCGGAACCACAAGCGTGTTGCCCTGCTTGGCCATGTTGGCAAACGCTTCAACGTATTTCTCAGCCACCTGAAGGTTGACGGCATTCATCCCGCCCGGGGCATTCGTGGCGTCGGCCACGCGGCGCAGTGCTTCGGCCGTTGCCGTGGCAATCGAAAGCGTTGCCGCAGCCTGACCTTCGGCCTGATTAATTTGCGCCTGCTTCTCACCTTCGGATTTTGCAATCGCTGCTTCACGCGCACCCGTTGCCAAATTGATTTGTTCGATCTTGCGACCTTCGGAAGCCGCAACGACGGCACGCTTTTCACGCTCGGCCGTAATCTGGCGCTGCATGGCCTGCAGAATCACCGCAGGCGGCGTCAGATCCTTAATCTCATAACGAAGCACCTTAACGCCCCAATTAAGGGCCGCCTCATCAATCGCAGAGACAACGTCTCTGTTGATGAGGTCTCGCTCTTCAAACGTCTTATCCAACTCCATGCGTCCGACGACGCTGCGAAGCGTTGTCTGAGCCAATTGCGTGATTGCAACGATGTAGTTGCTCGTTCCGTAGCTGGCCCGCTGCGGATCGGTCACCTGAAAATAAAGTACGCCGTCGACCGTTAACTGCGTGTTGTCCTTTGTGATGCACACTTGGCTCGGCGTATCCAAGGGAACTTCCTTCAGACTGTGCTTGTAAGCAATTCGGTCAATAAAAGGAATAATGAAATTCAGTCCGGGATTTAAAACACCGTGAAACTTGCCAAGGCGCTCCACAACCCACGCCGTCTGTTGCGGAACAACGGCCACTGCCTGAAAGGCAAAAACAACCGCCGCAACCAACAAAACCAATGAAACAATCAGCGTGCCGCTCATTTCACAACCTCCCGTTAATTTCGGTTTCGATTCATACCGCGATCCGTCAGAACCAGACGCGGACCATCCACTTTTTCAATCTTAAAAACACCCGGAATGCGCTCGGTTCCCTGAGCGGCCACGGCCTGCCAAAGAGCGCCTCGGTAACTGACCTCAGCCGTTTCGTCTGCTTTCCAATTCTTCACCGTTACGCATTGACCGACGTCAAGATCGTCGGCGGGATCGACCGCTCTCGCCTTCTTTCTTCTCGCATGAAAACGTGCCAAAGCAATACCGCCGACAAGGATGACGACGGAAAAAAGAAGACACTGCATTTCGAGCGCAACGCCCAGGTAACTTGCCGTGGCCGCACAGAGTGCTCCGAGGCTAAGCAAAAGCAGATAAAACGTGCCGACCAGAAGCTCTGAAAGACCGAGCAACGTTGCTGCAATCAGCCACCATGTCGTTACGCTCCAATCCATATCCGCTTCCTCCGTTTCAAGCCGTTTTGAAATCGCTATGCATGCCGCGGCTCGGGTGCCTCTTCATCCGAATCCTCGTCTTCGCCGGACTCACTCACATAATGCGCCAAAATCTTGCGATACAGCGAATCGCTTACAGCTTCGGTGTCGTAGACAATCTCTCCGACCTTCTGTTCGGCAAGGTGTTCCGTGAAAGCACTTTGTTCGGCTCTGATCACGATTTTAAGCGAGGAATTCAGTTGTTTTGCACTTTCCGCGATTTTTAACGCGGAAACAGGATCGACTCCGGAAATCACAAGCAATGAGGCCGTAAAGATATGCGCCTGAACCAACACCATCGGATCGGAAGCGTCTCCCGTGATAACGGCAAACTTATTCTTTCGCATGGCTTCGGCCTGCTCAGCATTTTCAACAATGCTCACAAAGGGAACATGGTTTTCCGCGAGCGTCTTCGAGAGCGACTCATTGACGGCGCAGGTACCGATGAGCACCGTCTGTCCGGAAAGAAAGCGCCGATCGGTTTCCTGAGGCAGCTCCGAGTACCGGTCCGTGATCATGGCAGCCGCGCGTGCCCAGGCAAAGTACCGCAACAGATACTTGCGAACCACAGGGATGGCCTTAAAGACAAACGGGTTGAGGGCAATCGAGAAAATCGATGCGGCAACAATCATGCTCATCAGATGCGTATCGACCATTTTCAAGGCAATGCCTTGCGCGGCAAGGATATAAGAAAACTCACCGATCTGAGCGAGAGCAGCTGAAACAGTCAGCGACGTGTGCAAAGGAAACTTCAAGGCATGCACCAAACAAAAAGCCGTAATACCTTTGCCGAAGATAATAATTCCCAACATGCAAAGAATCGCGACGGGATCCGTCAAAAGCACGTGCCAATCGAGCATCATGCCGACGCCGACGAAAAAGAGCACGGAGAAGGCATCTTGCAGCGGCATGGAATCCTTGGCCGCACGGTGCGCAAACTTACTTTCCTGCATGACCATGCCGGCAAAGAACGCCCCCAGAGCGAAACTGACGTCAAAGACAAGCGCAGCGCCAAAGGCCACGCCGATGGCGCAGGCAAGAATCGAGAGCGTAAACAGTTCTCGCGATCCGGTTTTAGCAATTTGCAGGAGCGCCCAAGGAATGAATTTTTGTCCGACAATGAGCATCAATGCCACAAAGGCCACAACGCGCAAAATGGTCGAAGCCACAATCCAGAGCGTTTCTGTCGTGCTCATCGAAACGCCGCCCTCGCCTCCGGCAAGGATTTGAGCCACCGGCGGCAAAAGAACGAGAATCACAACCGTCGCCAGATCTTCCACGACGAGCCAGCCGACGGAAATCTGACCGTCAACGGTCTTTAAGTGTCCGTGCAGTTCCAAGGCTTTGAGCAAAACAACCGTTGAGGCACACGACAAGCAAAGTCCGAACACAAGCGCTTGTCCGAACGTCCAATTCCAGACTTCAATGGCAAAAAGGGCCCCCAGAATCGTTGCAATCGTCATCTGCAAAACGGCGCCCGGAATGGCAATGCTTTTCACGCGCAAAAGATCGGCCAAGGAAAAGTGCAGTCCGACGCCGAACATCAAAAGCATGACGCCGATTTCCGAGAGCTGACTGGCCAGTTCCATGTCAGCCACGGGACCGGGCGTCTGTGCGCTGCACATAATTCCGGCTAAGAGATAGCCGACCAATGCCGGCACTTTGATGCGCTCGGCTAAGAAGCCGAAAACCAGCGCGAGACCGAATGCGATCGCAAGCGTCGAAATCAACGGAAGACTGTGTTGCATAAGGCGTGAAAAATCCAACGAAAATAGCCAAGAAAACTTAGAGCGCAGTTTATTGCGTTTTCAACCCGTTTTCGCCCATTTTCATATTTTTTTACCATCAAAAACAATCGAGCCGCCTTCAGACAATCCGAGACGGCTCGAAAACTCTAAAAAACAACGCGACTTAATCAAGCTGATTCGCCACAGCGAGGTAATCACGCAAGCGTTCCTGGAATTCCGGACTTCTTAACTTGCGGATCGCCGCCGATTCAATCTGGCGAACGCGTTCACGCGTCAGCCCCATGGCCTGTCCGACCTCTTCAAGCGTATGGTCATGGTTCGTGCCGATTCCATAGCGAAGACGCAATACCTGCGCTTCTCGGGGCATCAATTCTCCCAGGCTCTTCTTGATTTCTTCTTCCAGAGCCGTTCTGAGGTAGCGCTTCTGCGGATCGTCCTCATCGTCCCCCTTGACAAAATCAAGACGCGTTGCATCCTCGTCGTCTCCAATCGGCGCATCAATCGACTCGACGCCGCGCATGGCCTGCGTCAAAAGCTGCACTTTCGGCAACGGGACGCCAGAAAGTTTTGACAATTCTTGGTCGGTCGGATTTTTTCCGGTTTCCTGCAAGAACTTCTGGCGCACGCGACGGATCTTGTTGTACGACTCGGTCATATGCACGGGGATACGAATCGTGTTGCCGTAATCGGCGACGGCTCGCGTCACAGACTGGCGCACCCACCAGGTTGCATAGGTTGAGAACTTGTAGCCGCGGCGGTACTCAAACTTATCAACGGCCTTCATCAGCCCGAGGTTGCCCTCTTGAATGAGGTCGGTCATGGCCAATCCGCGGTTCACATAGCCCTTGGCAATCGAGATCACAAGACGCAGGTTCGCTTCGATCATTTTGGCCTTGGCATTGGCCAAATTTGTTTGTGCCAACTTGACCTGTCGAGCCAAGTCGCGCTGATCGTTCAGACTCAGGGAGGCCATCTCTTCGCACTCAAATATCTGATCCTGCAGGTGCGTCAAGAGCGCCGTGTTGTGGCCGATCATTTCGCCCCAGCGCTTGCCGTTTTCTGAAAGTTCCTTCATCCATGTCTTGTCGGTTGCCCGCGTTTTCATGCCTTCGATAAAGTCATCAATCGGCATTCCGCAGCGATCCACCATCACGTCGCGCATCTTGTGAGTGATGCTATTTAATTTGTCCATGTGTTCGCCGATGTGGTCGGCAAACTGTGTGACAGCCTTCACGGCAAAACGCACGGGAAGGAGCGTCTTTGCGATCTTGGCGCGTGCGTCGGCGTATTCTTTTTCGCGACCGGCCACACCGAAGGTTTCCCGAATCGTCTTTAGACACCCGCGGCATTCCTCGATCAAGGAAAGCGCACGCTCTTTCATTTCATCGAGCTGTTCGGTCGTCATGGCGGCAGCGCCGATGTCGGTTGCCACCTCGTTTTTCTGCATCACTTCGGCATCATCGACCTGCGCAAGCGCTTCAAGATCGGTGAATCCGTCGATGACTTGATCGATCGGAATATCGCCGCTCTTTAAGCCGTCTGTCATGCGAACCAGCTCCTCGACGGCCATCGGGTGCTGAATAATGGCGCTCAGCAACTTGGCCGTGAACTGCTCAATGGACTTGGCAACGGCAATTTCTCCGGCGCGCGTCAACAGCTTATGCGCACCGACGCCGCGCAAATAGGCACGCAACGGATCCTTCGAAAGGCCTGCGCTTTCCTCGGGCGTAAGAAGTGCGGCGGCTTCGTCTTCACTGATTTCCTCATCATCGGGAATCGGTTCAGGAATAATGATGTCGTCCTGAGTCGGCGCCGTTTCAAAGACCTGCACGCTCATGCGATTGAGCTGTTCGGTGATTTCCGTCAGGGCTTCTTCGGTGCGAACTGCATTTTCAGGCAGATAGTCGTTAATTTCTGCAATCGTGACCCAACCGCGCTGGCGGCCGAGTTTCACAAGAGCGCTGTAGCCGCCCGACTTTTGCCCCTGAGCGGCTTCATCCTCAGCCGCCTCAATCTGATCGGCCAGTTTTTCCAAATCTTCGTTTTCGTCGATCTCGACAACATCGTTGTCGTCTGGCTCCTCAAGCGTCTCAAGCGGACGAGCATTCGCCGACACTTCGAAGCCGCCGTCGCTTTCGATTTGAATGCGCTTGTTCTTCTTGAGCCAGCCGAGCATCTCCTCGAGCGTGGGTTTCTTATTTTCTGTCATAACTGTGCTTACTCTGTCAAAATCGAATCCGGACAAAAATGCTTTGCTCCGCAACAGGGAATCGTCTAAAAGAGACGCAGCGATTTTTCAAACTTGAATTGAAAAGACGCGCATCGGAACGCCTGTTCCCGTTTCTCCTGCCAAGGAAAACAAAAACGCCAAACCGGATGCACAAAAATACGGGCGAAAGAAACACCTCTCTTCGCCGCAACATCAGTCCCCTTGCGTCACCATTGAATTTTCCATTGATCCGAAAAGACGCTTCGCTTGGTCTTTTTCCATTGGGCCGGTTCGCATTCGGGGTCGAAAGAAAATTCCGCTACCGACACGGTGTCTCCTGAGCGTTGCCTTCTCCGGAAAAAAGGCTTGAATCCTCCTTCGTCGGGGGCGATTTTACTATTGAAAGAGGCGAAACTGTTAGTGTTTCGACAAGAATCTCGCCAAAAAAGGACAATTTCTCTCAATTAATGATCCGCTAAGACATTGACGAGTTGCTCGGTCTCGGAAATTGTCTTTGCCAGCTCGCTTTCTTGACTGCGCAATTGCCCGTAAAGCACCGCGTCAAAGGGTTCTTCTGACGCAACTTCGCGAGCCCTCTCACGAAGACGCTCACGCTCAAGC
The DNA here is from genome assembly GCA_964509205.1 of uncultured Sutterella sp. Lineage (GTDB taxonomy): Bacteria > Pseudomonadota > Gammaproteobacteria > Burkholderiales > Burkholderiaceae_F > Duodenibacillus. The sequence goes on from CAZDVW010000006.1 coordinate 61,949, forward strand.
CGCAAAAAAGCCGAGCGCGTTTCGAGCCGAGCCCGCTCAAGAGGCGTCTGCAGTTCGATTTCCTTGGCAACGGCAGCGCGATACGCCTCAACATAACCGCTTTTTGAAAGCATCTCCAAGAGAACCTGCGTTTGTGTTATCGGATTTTCGCCGCCGAGTGCGGCACGCCACACTTCCAGAATCTGACGCGAAAGCGCATCGCTGCGTCCGATAAAAAAGTCCTCGACGTCTTCGGAAAACTCGGCGCAAAGAGCAGGAAAACTTAAAAAATTGGAAAGAATCCGCTCCGAGTAGATTCCGATGCTCGGCAGCGGCATAAGGTTTGCTCCCGCGCGGCGAGTAAAGCCTGAACTCGATCGAATCCAGTCCGGCTTTTTGTTGCCTGTTGATTCCGGCTTCACAGCCGGGCGCGGCGCGGCAATTCCGAAAGCGATTTCGAGGTCATCCGGACTCATTCTCGCTTTCATAGCGAGAAATGCCACAAGCTGTTTCCGCAAAAACGGAGCCGAGCGCATCGAGACGACCAAGGGCTTGGCTTCAGACAAAAAGGCACTTCGCCCTTCCGGCGTTAAGAGGTCCTTGCCTTCGGAAACAACCTTGACAAAAAAATCACTCAGGGAAAGACTCGTCTCCAGAGCCTTCTCAAAGGCTTGAGGCCCTTCGGCCTTAATGAGACTATCGGGATCGTGCTCGGGGGGAAGCACAATAAAACGCACCGATTGCGTGTCGCTTAAAACGGGCAAGGCCGCCTCAAGTCCGCGTCTTAGGGCATGCTGGCCGGCTGCATCACCGTCAAAGGAAAAATACAAAGCATCGGTTAACTTCAGCAGTTTCTTGACGTGATCGCTCGTCACCGCCGTTCCGAGTGCGGCCACGGCTTCTTTGAAGCCAGCCTGCGAGAGTTGGATCACATCCATATAGCCCTCGCAGATCACGGCGCGATGCTTGGCTCGAATGGTATCGGCCGCTTCATACAGACCGTAAATTTCCGTTCCCTTGTGATAGATCGGCGTCTCAGAACTATTGATGTACTTCGGGTGTTCGTCGCCGTTCATCGTTCGGGCGCCGAATCCAATGACCTGCCCTCGGGGATTTCGAATGGGAAACATCAGGCGGCCGCGAAACCGATCGTAACGACGGCCGTTCTCGTTGCGAATGACAAGGCCGCACCCTTCCTTGTCCTCAAGTTCCTTACTCTCGTAGTGTTCTTTGAAAACCTCTTTTAAAGAATTCCACGATTCCGGAGAAAACCCGAGACAAAACCGTGCGGCCGTTTCAGCCGTAATCCCGCGATTTTTTAGATACGTTTTAGCTCGTTCCGAGCGTCCTAACTGCGCACGGTAAAAATCGGCCGCCTCGAGCATGTGATCAAAAAGCGTTTTGGATCGAGCGCTTTTTCGACGGCCGGCTTCATCCTCCGGCACCACCATGCCGAGCCGCTCGGCTAAGGCGCGGATTGCCTCCGGGTAATTCAGTCCCTCATAGGTCATCGTAAAGCGAATCGCATCGCCGAAGGCACCGCACCCGAAACACTTGTAGATTTGTTTCGACGGCGTCACCGTAAACGAGGGCGTCTTTTCCTTGTGGAAAGGACAGCAGGCAATGTAGTTCTTGCCCGTCTTTTTAAGCGACACATGCCGACCGATCACCTCGACAATATCAAGGCGGCTTAAGAGTTCCTGGATAAAGCTTTGCGGGATCACGGGAAAAACTCAATTATCCCGCAAGAACGCTCTTGACAACAGCGCTTACGGTTCCCATTTCGGCTTTGCCGGCCAGTTTTTGCTTGGCAACGCCCATGACTTTACCCATGGCAGAAAGGCCAGAAACGCCGAGTTCGGCGGCAACAGCCTCAATGACCTGACGGATTTCAGCCTCGGTCATCATCGCCGGCATGTAACTTGAAAGGACCGCAATTTCAGCCGATTCCTTGTCCGCAAGATCCGTGCGGCCGGCCGCCTTGTATTGTTCGACGGAATCCCGACGCTGTTTGATGAGTTTGGAGGCAACGCCGATGACAAGCTCATCGGTCGGAGCGAGTTTTTCATCGACCTCGCGTTGCTTAACGGCCGCTAAAAGAAGACGGATGCAGGAAAGGCGCGCTGCGTCATGCGCTTTCATGGCGGCCTTCATATCGTTCATGATTTGTTCTTTTAAAGTCATCTTCGACCTCATGCAAAAAAGCGGCCTCCTCAGAACTCTGCGAGGGCCGCTTGTGCGTTAAAACCGAACCGGAAAATCAGTACAGCTTCTTCGGCAACATCATGCTGCGCAGACGCTTGTAATGACGCTTGATGGCGGCTGCCTTCTTGCGCTTACGCTCGGCTGTCGGCTTTTCATAGAATTCACGGGCACGCAGCTCCGTGAGAAGGCCGGACTTTTCGATCGTGCGCTTAAAGCGGCGCATTGCGACTTCAAACGGCTCGTTTTCCTTAACGCGAATGGTGGGCATTGATAAACACCTGATCCTTTGTGGTTGGTTTACGTAAAAACCGTTCGGCCATACCCATGACCAAACGGACTGAAAAATCAGGGTTCGGATTTTGACATACTCTGAAGCGGAAGTAAACGCTAAACGGAAGTTTTTTTCTGCCGAGCGCCGCATGACGCTTTTTTCCCTAACGCCAACGGCATCGGTTCGCCCTGCGTTTATCGCCGCAAGAACCCGTTTTTCTGCCTTTCAAGAATGCGGTTGAAACGAATTCCCGATTTCCGTATACTGCGCCCCCTTTCTCTTTGTTTATTGTTTTTTTGACAGTTTTTCTTGAATTGCGTGATTCTGGAAATCGGTTCTATGAAAACAGTTACCTATCGTCAAACGAGTCTTGCAACGGCTCTCTTTTTTGCAGCCCCTGGCATCATTTACGGACTTTTTTCATCGCGTCTTCCGATTCTGAAGCAACAAACGGGGGCAACGGAAACCGACGTCGGTCTCATCCTCTTTTCTTTCGGCCTGGCCGCAGCCGTAAGTCTTGCCCTCACCCCGGTTATTGTGAAGTGGATTCGGGTGAAAAGCATTCTTCCGATGGGGCTCTTTCTGATGTGTGCGGCTCTCGGATTGGCCGCCTTTGCTCAATCCGTCTTTAGCCTCATTTGTCTGTTGGTTCTTGTTGGCTTAGGCATGGGCGCTTTAGACGTCACCATGAATATGCAAGGGATTGCCATTGAGCAAGAGTTTGCAAAACCGACGCTCGGCATCCTGCACGCAAGCTACAGTCTCGGAGGCGTGACGGGCTCACTTTTAGGGAGTCTTTTTGCCCAGTTTCAGTTCAGTTTGGAGGCCAACTTTCTCCTCCCCTCTTTGACGCTTCTTTTCCTGAGCCTTGTGGCGAGAAAATTTCTCATTGACTCGGCACCGACACAGGAAAACGAATCGACAAATCAAAAAAAGAGAACATTTCCGCTTCTTCTTCTCGGCTGCGGCGTCTTTGCGTTTATCACCTACGCGGCCGAAGGCATTTGCGGCGATTGGGGCAGTCTAATGCTCGTTCATGAAAAAGGAGCCCCGGAGTCCTCGGCCGCCTTAGCGTATGCGACAACGGCCGGATCGTGCTTTTTGAGCCGCTTTATCGCCGACAAACTGCGCGAACGGTTCGGAGACTTCCGATTCGCACTGGTCTCGGCGCTGATTTTTATTGTCGGTGCGACCACAATCGTACTCTCGACAAGTTGGGCGGTTTCCCTCATCGGATTTGCCGTTGCCGGATTCGGTCTCGGTCCGCTTGTGCCGATTGTTTTCAGTTTTGCCGGAAGAATTCCCGGACAAGACCCGAAGGTTGCCGTCGCAACCGTTTCCTTTATGGGTTACGTCGGGCTTCTCGCCTGTCCGCCGTTTTTCGGCTTTCTGGCACACCATTGGAATTACAACGCCATCTTCATCACGGAATGTGGGATCGCCTGCCTGTGTCTGGCGTTTGTCTTCCTGTTGCGTTCGAAAACGAAATAGGCAAAGGCACCCTCACGATCCTTCTGAGCCTCGAGAAAAATCACTTCAATCCCTACGGGCAGCGACAACTGCCCGACTCCGACGGCGTCTTAAGCGGAAATCCTTATCGATTTATTTTCCGCGAGGCGTTTGCAAAATCGCCGTAATCTCGTCGAGATTGTCCGAAAAATACACGCCGGTCATTTTTTCCGGCGTCGAAAATCCGGTTTGAATCATTTGATCAAGAAACAACCGAATGTATTCGTAATACCCATTGAGGTTATAAAAGATGCAGGGAGCATCGAGGTGCTTTAAGGCAATCATCGAGAGAATTTCTGAGAATTCCTCGAGCGTTCCCGTACCGCCCGGGAAAACGATGAAAGCCTCGCCGAGGCGAATCATCTCCTTTTTGCGTTCGGCCATGTCCTTGGTGACAATGAGTTCAGTCAGACCGACCAGTTGCACTTCTCTATCAATGAAAAACTGCGGTTCCACCCCAATTACCGGTCCTCCTGCGGCAAGAGCACTTTGCGCAATCGCTCCCATGAGACCGACTTTCGATCCTCCGTAAACAAGCGTATGCCCGTTTTGTCCGATCCAAGCTCCGAGTTTTTGAACAGCCTTTTTGTAGGAGAGATCGTTTCCGACGCTCGCACCAAGATATACCGTGATATTCATCTTCACATTCCGACAGCAGAAAAACTTCTGTATTTTAAACGCACGGATGGCGGCCTCCAGAATAACCCTCAAGCATTGTCGGGAAAATCTCCCTAAGATTCTCCCTGTGAACTTTTTTTAAGCGGAGATTCTTTTGAAGCCTCTTTTTGTGTCTTCAGCCATCCCGGTGCTGATCCTCCTTTTTTGGGGCACGGCAAGTGCCTTCGGCTGGGTCAATGCCCTTCTTTTGCCGAGCCCGGGTGCAGTGTTGCAGGCAGCCTTCGAGATGCTTCAAGACGGCTCTCTTTTCACGCACATGGTAGCGAGTTTCTCACGCGTCATCGGCGGTTACATCGTCAGCGCCTCGCTTGCCCTTTTTCTTTCTTGGATGTGCGCACGCCATGCGCTCTTAGAAAAGTTCATGCACTACCCGCTTGAATTCATTCGAATCGTTCCGCCGCTTTCGCTCATTCCGCTTTTAATCCTGTGGCTCGGAATCGGCGAAGCCCCGAAGATTGCCATCGTCATGCTCGCGAGTTTCTTTTCCGTGTATCTCACGAGCTTTTCTGCCTTTCGGCACGTGGATCCGAAATTTCTTGAGCTGGCCAAGTGTCTTAAATTAACGCCGCAAGAAACCTTCAAGCACATTCTTCTTCCCCAGACGCTGCCGTCGGTGATGACCTGCATGCGGCTCGGATTCGGTTTTGCCTGGCGCGCCTTAATCGGCGCCGAACTGATTGCGGCCGCTTCCGGCCTCGGATGGCTCATTCAGGACGCGAGCGAACTCGGTCGAACGGACGTGATGATGGTCGGCATTTTCTCCATTGCCCTCTTGGGGATCCTCGCTGACATTGCCTTTGTGTACATGGCGTCAAAAATTTCCCCCTGGGCGAACGTTTTACAAGGAAAGACGATGCTATGGCTCAAGTAGATACCCTCATCGAACTGCGCGGTCTCGTCAAGTCCTTTGAGCGCAAGGGAGAACGCATCCGACCGATTCACGGACTGGACTTGACGATTTCCAAAGGCGAAGTCTTGGCCGTGCTCGGCCAAAGCGGCTGCGGAAAAACGACGCTCTTGCGGCTCCTTGCCGGCCTTGACACGCCGGATGCCGGCACCATTGGCATGAAATCCGGTCTGCAGCTGGGGCTCATGTTTCAGGAACCTCGTCTTTTGCCCTGGAAGAGCGTGCGAGAAAACATCGAGTTGGCTCTCATTCACGAGGCCGATACAAAAGCCGTCGCAGGCGCCGTCGACGACGTCTTACGTTTAACCCGCATGAGCGAATCAGCCGACTCGTACCCCTCGGATTTATCCGGAGGGATGGCTCAGCGCGTGGCACTGGCCCGAGCGTTGGTAACGCGTCCGGACGTTCTTTTGTTAGATGAACCCTTCGGCGCCTTGGATGCCTTAACGCGGCGTCTGATGCAGCGCGAATTGTCCGGCATTCTTCAATCGGCCAAAACCTCTGTCTTTCTCGTCACGCACGACGTTTCAGAGGCACTGATGCTTGCCGACCGCATCGTGCTCTTGGAGGCAGGGAAAATCCAAGCGGCCTGGTGCGTTGAGCAAAAGCGGCCCCGCTGCGAATCAGCCCCGGAAATTGTGTCTTTATCTTCTGCCATTTATTCACGCATCCTCGGGAATGCTTTCTCGTAGGCGATGCAATCAGCTTTTATAGGGAGTACGTCATGAAAAAAGCTTTTTTACGTTTACTGTTGGCCGCCTCGGTGGCGTTTTCGAGCGTAGCCGGCGCCGCATCCAATGAGATCAACATCTGTTACGTGAAGTCGCCCTTTAATCTGCAAAACATTGTCATGAAAGAAAGGGGCATGCTTGAGAAAGAATTTGCAAACGACAACATTGCCGTTCGCTGGCACTCGATTACGTCAGGATCAAAACAGACCCAAGCGATGGCTTCCGGCTCGTTGGATGTTTCGGCCGTCATGAACACGGCTTCGCTCTTACTGGCCGCCGGCGTCGGAAATGATCTTGTAATCGCCACGGGCGTTGCTCACCCGAACAACGTGTTTGCACTGGTCGGTCAAAAAGACGGAGTCAAGTCTGTTCGGGATTTAAAGGGAAAGACGATCGCCGGTCCCCGAGGCACCGTGTTGCATCAGATGCTCGTGGCAGCGCTTAAAAAAGAAAATCTCACGATGGCAGACGTTCGCTTTGTCAGTATGGATCCGCCCAAAGCCTATGCGGCCTTAATGGGAGGATCCGTTGATGCGGCTCTCTTAGCCGCCGGTCTCATCGTCAAGGCTAATGATGCGGGCATGAAAACGCTAACCACGGCCGAAGGCCTTGTGAAACCGAATCTTGTGATGGTGGCAAGACGCGCCTACGCCGAAGAAAACCCCAAAACCCTTGCTCGGATTGTCAAAGTACATCGCGAGGCTCTGAAATGGATCAACGAGAATCGCGACGAAGCTCTTGCCATGGGCGCCAAAGCGCAAGGCGTTTCCATGAAAGTGGCAGAAAAACTCTACGACTGGTCGTCCTTTTACGATGTTCTGACGGAAAAAGACATTGAAGGCATGGAAGAGGATAAGCGCTTTCTCATTGAAAATGGCTTAATGCGAACCAAGATTCGCGTGGATGTGAAGTCTTTGATTTTGCCGCAGGCCATGCACTAAGAAAGCGAAGCGTCATTTAAGAGGAAGATGACTTCAGGGCTTTTTGTTCACGCCAGGCGTCCGCATCGCGCTTAGAGAACTCGCAGCCGCACCAGGTTTGGTTGTAAAAACCGTATTCCTTTAAAAGCGCGTTGCGTCGATCCTGAAGTCCGTCCTTGCGCCAGTTTTTGTCCCAAAATCGAACCTGGTAGCGAGCGGCTGCGGCAAAGCCAGCCGCATTGACTTGATCCAGCGACTTCCAGCGGCTCGATGCAAGCGACGTCGTAAACGTTTCAAGCCCGAGCTGAGCACACTTTTGTGCCGCTGCCGTAAGGCGAATCCGAAAGCACACGGCGCAGCGGCGCCCTCTTTCGGGTTCGTTTTCAAGTCCTGCGACGGCCGCAAGCCACTCGGCATGGTCATAGTCGCCGTCCATGATCGCCACGCCAAGGCGCTTGGCGTGCCGCACCAGTTCCCCTTTTCGCTTTTCGTATTCGTCACGGGGAAAAATATTGGGATTAAAAAAGTAAAGGATCGGCTCAATGTCTCGAGCGAGCATCCACTCGAGAATGGCAGCCGAACACGGCGCACAGCAACTGTGTAAGAGGACGGTTTGCATAAGCCTCACTTAACGCCAAAGGCACATGGATTTCGCTTTTCTCGGAAAGAGGCATTTTACTGAAATCCCATCACCTGCCTTTGCGCTCCTGCCTCGAGACATGTCTGCCGCTTCATAAAAAACCCGCAAAAAAACTCCCGACGGCCGAAGCAATCGAGAGTTTTGAGAGGACGACCTATCGATTGTTATATATGAGAAACTGAGTTATTTCTTAACATTCTTATAGTGTTTTTGAACGTACCGAACGCCCAAGTCAGGGAAGTCCGTAAAAAGGCCCGTGGCATAGCCTTTCTTAAACATTGCCGCATACAGTTCGTCAACCGTCTTGCAACACGTCGGCAAGGCATCTTTGCGAATTGTGTAGGGATGGTTTTCAAGCTTGGCGGCCGCAATTTCCTTTCCAAGCGGCGTCATCACGAGTTTTCCCGGTTTAGAGGCTTTCTCATCGAGCAACATGTACCAGCCCGGTCCCACGCCGTCGGCGTACTTGGCAATTTCCTTCATGGCTCCGGGCTTAAACATCCAGTCATAGCTGTAATTGATCCAGCGGCCGTACGCATCCTGTTCTTCGGTCTCGTGCCAGCTCGTATAGGCAATCAACTGCACCAGTTTCAGATCCATGCCGAGCATCGGCATGAGTTCCGTTTTGACGCGTTTTAACTCGTTGTAGTCAAATGTCTGGAAATACACGCGCGATGTTTTATCCGTATAGCCATACTTCTTTAAGACCTTGAGCGTTTCGTAAGCAATGTCTTTTCCGGCCTGATGATGCAGCCACGGCGCTTTAATTTCCGGATAAATGCCCACCTTTTGCCCCGTGCTCTTCTCAAGCCCCTGAATAAACTCAATCTCGTCTTCAAACGTGTGAATCGTAAAGTGGCTCTTCCAAAGCGGGAAACGATTCGGATAGACGGCTTGCTGCTTGCCGTCAACGGTCTTGAAATTTTCCGTCATGTTGAGCGTTTTAAGTTCATCGTATGTGAAGTCCATCACATAGTAGCGGCCGTCAGCGCGAGCGCGCCCCGGGAACTTCTCCGCAACGTCGGTTAAGCCGTCTAAGAAATGGTCGTGAATGACGACGAGCTTATCGTCCTTTGTCATCGCCAAATCTTGCTCGAGATAGTCGGCTCCCATGGCAAAGGCCAATGCCTTGGATTCGAGCGTGTGTTCGGGCAAATAGGCGCTTGCGCCGCGATGGGCAATGATGAGCTTAGGATTCATTTTTCCGATGGGGTATCCGGCCCAGACTGTTGTAGCGAGCAATCCGGCTGTTGTAGCCAAAAGAACGATGTGTGTTTTTTTCATGTTGCCTCCTTATCAAAGAGATGGATACCAAAACGACCCAACTGCATTTAATCTTGAAACAACCGACGAACATCCCTTTCGTTGCCGTTTTCCCGACCGGCAAACCTGCCTGATCGGTCTGTCAATTTTTCAAATGAAACGAATGACGTCCTACTCTGACGCATTCGGTATTTAAAACCTCCTTACGGCACAATATAGGTACTTTTACTTAGTTTTTCAAATCAATGTCTCTCGTGCGCCGTAAAACGGGGATAGGCGAACGTCTCGGGCACTTCACGCGACCGACGATCCGTTCGGCTTATGGGGTTGAAATGAAGAGACGAGGCCGCTGTCGGCTTACGCGCGACGTCGGCGTCTTTGCTCGAACAAGCAAACGGCAGCAGCGGCGGCCACATTAAGCGATTCGCAACTGGCCTCAATCGGAATCAAGAACCGCTCATCGGCCGCGCGAAGAACATCGTCGGAAATCCCCTGTCCTTCGGAACCAAAGATCCACACGGTCGACGATTGTTCCCAATTTAGGGACCGAAAAAGATCGTTTCCCCCTCTGGCATCGGCGGCCAATCGTCTGCCGGCAAAGAGCTTCACGAGAGACGGCGCATCGACATTTTCAAACAGAGTCAGCGAAAAATGCGCCCCCATGGCCGCTCTTAAAACCTTCGGAGACCAAACAAGAGCGGTTTTCGGCGAAAAGGCCATCGTCCGAATGCCGCTGGCAAGTGCCGTGCGCATGATCGTGCCGACATTGCCCGCATCCTGAACGCCGTCCAAATAGACCGCATCGGCGGCAATCGGCTCAGTCGGAAGCTCTGTGCTCGGAATCGCTAATTCCGCAAAAATTCCGACGCCGTGCTCAACCGGCGACACCGATTCAAATAACGACGCCGGCAACGTGTAAAGAGGAATATTTCCCCGCAGGCGGCACTGTTCAAAAAGGCTTACAGCCTCAGCGCTCACCTCTTTTTCGCGCAAAACAACGCTACGAATCGCCGCCTTCTTTTCAAGGGCAGTCTCCATTAAATGGGCGCCTTCGGCAAGCGTCACGCCGAGTTTTTTGATCGAACGCGGCGTTTCGCTGATCTTTTTCCAGCGTTTGTAATGAGCGTTGTCGGTTGAATTTAAGGGAATGATTCGCATAAAGCCTCTTTTTTGCGCATTGTAATGCCTTGTTGCTCGGCGAAGAATCCAAGCCCCTATCTCATCCGTAAAGCCGAAAATCACGAAATTCAGCCCTCTTAAACGACAAACTACTAAAATTCGCTCATAGCAATTTGCAACAGAACACATTCCCTGTTGACATACCCATCGGAGATGACAGAATGACCGATTCCGCCCGAAACGTGAAAGACACCGCACAAAGCCGCATTGCAGAACTCTCGGTCCTACGTGTTTTGCCGGAACTGTTAACACACCATCTGGATGTGCGCCCGGACGCCCCGATCTATAAGTACTACGACAATATGATCAAGGAATGGGTCGTCCTGACCGTGCGCGAAGTCGTAAAAAAGGTTGAGCAGTGGAAGCACGCTTTTGCCGCCATGGGACTCAAACGAGGCGATCGCGTCGCCATGCTTTTGCCCAATTGCATGGACGCCATTCTCTTTGACCAAGCCGCCTTGGCCTGTGCTCTTGTTCCTGTCCCGCTTCACGCAATCGACACCCCGGGCTCATCGGCTTACATTCTGAAAGACTCGGGAGCACGCGTCCTTTTTACCAATCGGCTTTTAAAGTGGAAAGGCATTCGCGAAACCGGCGATCTGCCCGATCTCAAACACGTCATCATCACGGATGAGGCCACCGAACCGCACACGGACAAATCGGTTCAACTCACCAACATTGATGCTTGGCTCGCTGCCGGAATCGGTTCAACGCTTCCGAAGGGGCCTGAGCCCGAAGATTTGGCGGCCATCGTCTACACCTCCGGAACCACCGGCAACCCCAAGGGCGTAATGCTCACGCACAGAGCGATTCTTGCCAACATCACGGGCGTTTTGTCGGTACTCTGGCCGGAACCGGGCGATGTGTGGCTCTCCTTTTTGCCGCTTTCGCACACGTTTGAACGCACGACGACCTACTACACGGCGCTCGGACTCGGCAACCTCGTGGCCTTTAACCGCAACATCGGTCTCTTGCAGGATGACATGCGGCTCATTCGTCCGACCGTCATGATGAGCGTTCCGCGCATCTATGAAAAGGTTTACGCCAAAGTTCAGGATCGTCTGACGCTCAAATCGCCCTTTGTTCGCTTCCTGATGCGTTGGGCTGTGAGCGTCGGCTACAGAAAATTCTGCCGAGAAAACGGTTTGCCGTCCCCGTTTGTGATGTCGGAACTCTTGGATCCTGTCGTCGCTTCTTTCCTCGATCGCTTCGTTGCCCAGACCGTTCGAAACATCTTCGGCGGACGTCCGCATCTGTTTATTGCCGGAGGAGCGGCCTTAAGTCCCTCGGTCGCGCGGTTCTTCTTAGGACTCGGCATCAACATCCATCAGGGCTACGGCATGACGGAAACAAGTCCGATCGTCTCCGTGAATCCATTCGGAAAAAACCACCCCTCCACCGTCGGCGTCGTCCTTAAGAACATGCAGGTGCGCATCGGCGAAAACGACGAGCTGCAGGTCTCGGGTCCCTGTGTGATGAAAGGCTACTGGAATCGCCCGGAAGAAACAGCCAAAATGTTTACGAAAGACGGCTGGCTTAAAACCGGTGATCAGGCCGATATTTACGATGACGGCGATATCAAACTCAAAGGGCGCATCAAGGAAATCATCGTCACAAGCACGGGCGAAAAGGTGCCGCCTGTGGATCTGGAAAATGCCATTCAGTCCGATCCGCTTTTCTCCCAGGCGATGATCGTCGGAGACAACCGCCCCTACGTATCGGCTCTCGTCGTCGTCAATCCCGAGCAGTGGAAGCCGTTTGCCGACTCCTTTGGTCTCGATCCGGACAGTGAAGCAACCTACGTCAATCGCGATTTACGAAATGCCGTTTTGCGCCGCGTGAAAGCGGCCACCGCGAACTTTCCCAATTACGGGATTCCGCGAAACGTGTGCATTCTGCGCGATCCGTGGACCATTGAAAACGGTATGCTCACGCCGACCTTGAAACTCAAACGCCGCAATATTCGCGCCAAGTACGCCGACGAGATCGAAGGTCTTTACGGCGACGTTCGCTCACAGCGCTGACTTTCTGTTGCGTGAAGTTCTGCCTTTTCTGTGCGAGTCACGGAGAGCGGAGTAGGCTTGCAAACGATTCGGAAAACCTTGTGGTGGAGTCTTCCTGCCATCCGCTGTATATCAGTCCGTCGACAAGAAAACTGACTTGATTTTGGGATTTGCTCATCAAAAACCCGGCATCTGCCGGGTTTTTCCTTAATCCCTAACTCCCGGATAACTGATCCCTAACGAAGGACTTTAGG